>JBKJNY010000187.1:0-63851 GCA_046593355.1 Pirellulaceae bacterium
GCGTTTGCTGGGGATGCTGCGGTCGGAGTAAATCATGTACGGATAGCCGCGCTCCATCCACATCTTGGGGCTGATGGTCTTAGGATCGGGGATGCCGGTCACTTGATGCAGCTCCAGCGGGGGAATGCCGTGGATCATGCAGTGATAGTCGAGGGCCTCCTGGCGGTACTTGTCTTCCCACCGCGGCCGCTTCTCCTCGGGTTCGGGCGGGGTGGGGTAGGCTTGCAGCCTGCCCGGACCTTCTTCCTGGGCAGGCTGGAAGCCTACCCCACTGGGGGTTTTATTCACATTTTGCAGCCCACTCGCAGCCGCCTCGGAGGTATTCAGCGGCTGGTCGCAAACGACAGTCGCCAGGGGAGTTGCGACTTCACCGGGCGACGAAATCTCATTCACAACAGGGCTGCCGTCCGCCGGTTTTAATACACCCGATTGGTCGGGGTCGGGAGTCTTTGGCGTCACCGACTGTGGCAACGGGAAGATACAGCCGCCAAAGACTCCCGTCCCCCTGGGCCTTTGACCTTGTTCGGCGCCGGTCTGTTGTTCGGTCCCGGTCTCGTCCTCCCGTTGCTCGGCACCGGTTCCCGATTGCCGCGCGAGGGGGTCGGGCTCCTGGGCAGGCTGGAAGCCTACCCCACTTTGCACCTTCGCTTCCAACTCCGCCACCCTCTTCTCCAACTGGCCGATGGTCGCCTCGCGGTTCTTCACCGTCCGGTCCCAACGGTCCCGCTCCTCGGGGTCCATGACCTCGGCCATCGAGATGATGCCGTTGCCGGGGCCGATCCAACCCGACGCCATCACGGCCAGCTCATGCGAGACCTTGCCGGCATAGCTCAGCAGGGCCACCTGGCAGCGCTGCGGCTTGTTGCATTTCTCCGTGCGGGTCTCGTCGGTCACGGTCTGCTCGTCCCCCTTGGTGCGGGTGACTTTCCGCGTCACGACCTTTTCCACGGGGACCGGCCGCTTCGAGCGGCGATAATCGCGGAGGGCCCGCCGCTGCAGATGCTCCAGCAGCGTCTCGTGCCGATGCAAGGCCAGGCGGAGCTTCTCCGTCGCCACAAACTCCCCCCGGTCCTCCGGCAGCGTCGTGGCCACCCACTTCTCCATCCGCCCAATCCCCCGATGCACCGTCGGCTGCGAGCACCCCAGCTTCTGGGCAATCCGCTCCTGCGTCAGCCCCGCCACTCGCAGCTTGTAAGCCCGCTGATCCCGCCGGCAAGGGACCTTGGCAAACTGCGGCCGGACCTCCGCAAAACAAGTGTTCTTGGGCTTTTTCCCGCCGTTTTTTGCATTCGCGGACATGGTAGTGCTCCTGGGGAAAGGGGGGGGGCGAGCGGCCTGCGTAAGCTGGCCGGTAACGCGGCACCTGGGCAACGGCCCGCCCGGCGTACGAACTCACCCGCCCGCTTACGCGGGCCGCTCGCCTTGATATATCCAATTGTTCACAATAACGGTTGTCACCGTCAAGACCTCCGCAAAAGATTTTACGAAATTATGTAACACGCAGCCGCACAAGGACTTAGCCGCGACATTCGCCAGCTTGCCCGCGGCCCAGCGGCCTCGCTATGCTGCGCCATCCTTCCTTTTCCAGGTGATGCATGACGCAGCCCCATCCGGCCGAATCCCACGCTGATTCCGCAACGCCCCATGCCAGCCCTAGCAAGGCTCTGCTCCCCCGCGTGCTCGGCCCGTTTGACGCCGTGATGATCGTCGTCGGCGGCATCATCGGCTCGGGGATTTTTCTGAAGGTCTCGGAGATCGATAAGCAAGTTCCCAGCTTTGCCCTGATCATGGCGATTTGGATTGTCGGCGGCATCGTCACGCTCTGCGGGGCGCTGGCCTTGGCGGAACTCGCCGCCATGCTGCCGCAAGCGGGTGGCCCCTACGTCTATCTCCGCGAGGCCTATGGGCGGCCGGCGGCATTTCTGTGGGGCTGGGCGGAGTTTTCCATCATCCGCACGGGCTCGCTGGGCAGTTTGGCTTGCGGCACGGTCATTTATTTCAACGCCTTTCTCGTCTCGCTCAAGCAGCAGGGGTATGCGCCGCAGTGGCTCGCGGACCGGCTCAGCGAGAGTTCCGATCACCCCGGCTTGTCGCATTTTTCGCAGGCACTGCTCGCCATCGCCGCGGTGCTGCTGCTTTCGTGGGTCAACATCGTGGGTACGAAGTCCAGCGCGTGGGTGCAGAATCTGACTACGATTATCAAGGTCAGCTTTTTGGGGCTGATTATCATCGGCCCCTGGCTGGCGAGCAGCTCGTCCCGCATCACTCCCGCGCCGATGACCTGGCCGACCGATCCAAATTTCAATTTCTTCAAAGGAGTGGGTCTGGCGATGCTCGCCGTGTTCTGGCCGTACGACGGCTGGATCAACATCGGCCCGATTGCGGAGGAAGTGAAGAAGCCGCAGCGCAATGTTCCGCTGGCGCTGGGTATCGGCGTGCTGATCGTCGGCTTAATCTATGTTCTCGCCAACGTCAGCTACCACTCCGTCCTCTCCATCGATCAGGTTCAGAAGACGGACGCCGTTGCCCGCGACGTCTTCAAAACGCTGGCCGAGCGGGAGCCGGATAGCTGGATCAGTTGGAAGTGGCTGGCGATCCTCGCGCCGCTGGGGGTGATGGTCTCCACGTTCGGAGCGCTAAACTCGAACCTGCTGGCCGGGCCGCGAATTTATTTTTCGATGGCTCGCGACGGCCTGTTTCCCAAAGCTCTCGGCAATGTTCACCCGCGGTTCCAGACTCCCGCCAACGCGATCCTGGCGCAAACCTTTTGGTCCCTGTTTCAGATCGTGGTGGTCTTCTGCATCGCCACGTCGCCGAAGGACGCCTTTGGCACCCTCACCGACTTCGTCGTTTTGGGGGGCACCATTTTCTACGCGCTCACCGTCGCCGCCGTGTATGTCCTCCGCAAAAAAATGCCGGCAGCCGAGCGGCCGTATCGAACTTGGGGCTATCCCGTCACGCCGGCGCTTTATCTCGCAGCAGCGGCCGGCGTGGCCTACGGGTCACTCCGTAGCGACAACGGACAGTACCAGGTCATCGCGGTCATCTCCCTGCTGGCGGTGGGCATGCTCATCTATGCCTTTTTCCGAGCGCAGGAGCTCGCGGCAGTGGACCGGCCGCTGAAACGGAAGTCCAAGCGGAAGAAGAGGTAAGGCAGAATGACGGCAGCAGAATGATGGGGAGGCGCGAGGACCAAGTCGGATTGACAGAAAAATGGAAGACAGAAAAATGCAGAAGTCGAGGTCCGAGGGAGCGTAATTGCGATTATTTTTCTGGCTTCCATTTTTCTGTCATTTCGTTCCCTCTTCATCATTCTGCTGCCATCATTCTGCCTCTTCAGGCTGTTTTTCCAGGTTTCCTCGTGCCTTCCCCCTTGCTCCGCCGATGATTTTGATGTATCAAAATAATAGTTTCGACCACTAAAAACAATCGCCGCTCACGCGGATTTCCTGCCATGTTCCGAATTTCTTCGCTGGTTCTCTCCTCGCTTGCCGCGATTCTTCTGCTCCCCCTCGCCGGTTGCTCGCCGCCAGCCAATGGCTCGGCGGACAAGGAGGAGCACTCCAAAGCCACCACGACCGTGCATAAGTTTGCCGGTCAGCATCCCATCAAGATTGTCTGCACGACGGGGATGGTGGCGGACTTGGCCCGCAACGTCGGCGGCAAGCATGTCGAAGTCAAAGCCCTGATGGGAGCAGGCGTGGACCCACATCTCTACAAAGCCTCGCCCGGCGATCTGAGCCTGATGAGCAATGCCGATGTCGTCTTCTATTCCGGCTGGCACCTCGAAGGCAAAATGACCGAGGTCTTCGTCAATCTAGCCCGCGAGAAGCCGGCAGTCGCCGTGGCGGAGAAGGGCATTGGGCACGATCAGATTCTGGAATCCGACGGTGCGCACGACCCGCACGTCTGGTTCGACGTTTCACTCTGGAGCCTAGCCGCGGGGGCGGTCCGCGATGCTCTCATTGAGTTCGACCCGCCGAACGCCACTGACTACAAAGCCAACACAGCCGCCTATCAGAAGCGGCTGGCGAAGTTGCACGAGGAAGCCAAGACGAGGATCGCCACGATTCCCAAGGAGCAGCGGGTGATGGTCACCGCCCACGACGCCTTCCGCTACTTCGGCCGGGCCTACGACATCGAGGTCCGCGGCATCCAAGGCATCAGCACCGAGAGCGAAGCTGGGGTGAAGCAAATCAACGACCTGGTCGCCTTCCTCACCAAACGCAAGATCAAAGCGGTCTTTGTGGAAACCAGTGTTTCCGACCAGAATATCCGCTCCCTCATCGAAGGCGCTGGCGCCGGCGGCCACAAGGTCGTCATCGGCGGCGAGCTCTATTCCGACGCGATGGGCAAGGAGGGGACGGAGGACGGGACGTATGAGGGGATGGTGAGGCACAATGTCAACACAATCGTTAAGGCACTCAAGTAGAAAGGTGGGGTAGGCTTCCAGCCTGCCCTAATAAATTCCGGGCAGGCTGGAAGCCTACCCCACGCAGCATGTCCCCCGTCCTCGACATCCACGACGTCACCGTCGCCTACCAGCGCAAGCCGGTGCTGTGGGATGTGGACCTCATCATGGAGAAGCCGCAACTGGCGGCGATCGTGGGGCCCAATGGAGCGGGGAAGAGCACGCTGATCAAAGCCGTGCTGGGTCTGTTGCCCATGGCCAGCGGCTCCGTGAGGGTCTTGGGGGAGCCGGTCGCCACGCAGCGGAAGAAGATCGGCTATGTGCCGCAGCGTGAGAGCGTGGATTGGGATTTTCCGGTCAGCGTGCTGGACGTGGTGCTGATGGGGACGTACGGCCGGCTGGGCTGGTTTCGGCGGCCGGGGCATGGCGAGCGGGAATGGGCCCGGCAGTGCCTGGAGAAAGTGGGCCTCTCGCAGTTCGAGCGGCGGCAGATCGGCCAGCTCTCCGGCGGGCAACAGCAGCGGGTGTTTCTGGCCCGGGCTCTCGCCCAGAAGGCCGAAATCTACTTCATGGATGAGCCGATGGCCGGCGTGGATGCCGCCACCGAGCAAATCATCTTCGAGTTGCTCCGTGAGTTGCGGCAGCAGGGGAAGACGATCATCGCCGTGCATCACGACCTCCGCACGGTGCCGCAATATTTCGACTGGGTCGCGCTGCTCAACATGCGGCTGGTGGCCAGCGGACCGGTGGAGACCACGTTCACGCCCGAGAACCTTCGCAAGACCTACGGCGGTCGATTGGCAATTCTCGATGCCGCGGGAGAAGCGTTGAAGGCGGGGAGCGCGGCCCCATGATCGAGCAGCTTCTCGCCTATAACACCATCGTGGTGCTGCTCGGGGTGAGCATCCTGGGAGCCGGGGCGGGCATGGTTGGCAGCTTCGCGGTGCTGCGAAAGCGGGCGCTGACCGGCGATGCCGTCGCGCATGCAGCGCTGCCGGGAGTGTGCGTGGCGTTCCTCATTCTCGGCCAGCGGAACCTGACCTTCATGCTGCTGGGAGCACTGGCCAGCGGCGTGCTCGGCATCGTCATCATCGCCGCCCTCTGCCGCTGGACCCGCGTGCGGGAAGACGCCGCCATCGGCATTGTCCTTTCCGTCTTCCCCGGCCTCGGCTTCGCCCTCAGCCGCATCATTCAAAACATAACAACGAGCGGCAGCAAGGCGGGGCTGGAGTCGTTCATCCTGGGCAAGACCGCCGGCATGACCCGGCCCGACGTCTATCTCATTCTGGCGGCCTCGCTGTTCTGCCTGGCGGTGGTGCTGCTGCTCTACAAGGAATTCAAGGTCGTCGCCTTCGACAGCGGCTTCGCCCGCTCACTGGGCTGGCCGATCTACTGGCTGGATTTGCTGCTGATGTCGCTGATTGCGGTGGCCGTGGTCATCGGCCTGCCGGCGGTGGGCATCATCATGATGGCCGCTCTGCTGATCCTGCCGGGAGCGGCGGCGCGGTTCTGGACGGACAGTTTGGGCTGGCTGCTCTCCATCGCGGGAGCGTTTGGCCTGCTGACTGGGCTCATCGGCACTGTTTTTAGCGCGCTGTTTTCGGTGTTTCCCGCCGGGCCGATTATCGTCCTCAGCGGCTCCGCCATCTTTCTCATTTCCATGCTTTTTGGCACTCGCCGCGGCGCGATTGTCCGGCTGCTGGAGCATCGCCGCTTCCAGCGCGAATTCGGACAGCGTCAGTTGCTGCTGGCCACCTACGACGTTGCATCTCGTACCGGACAAGCGCGCGTCAGCGCGGCCGACCTGCTCGCCCGCAAATCCTGGTCGCCGCGACAGGTCGAGGGTCTCATTTCCAATGCCGCCGGCAGTGGACTTGTCGAGCGAATCGAGGCGGAGGATTTCCGCTTCACCCCCGCCGGCCTGGCCCGGGCGGTGGAAGTGACTCGCGGGCAGCGCTTGTGGGAAGAGCTGCTCACGGAGTATCCGGAGCTCGCCGGCTCCGTGGCCAATCTCGCCAGCGAAAGCGTGGACCAATATGTGGAGCCGGCCATCGTCGCCGGCCTGACCGCCCGTCTCAAATCCCAGAGCCGCTGGCCGGAGTGGGAAGGAGCAGTGCTCCGTCCTACGAAGGAGGCCGCGGTATGAGCGCCTCCACACTGAGCCCGACGAAGCCAGCCCGGCCGACGACCGCGCGCACGACGAGCGCCAGCTCCACAAGCAGCCTCTCCCCCGACTGGCTCCTCCCTGCCGTTTACTTTCTAGTCCTGCTCCTCATCGCCGGCATCTGGTTCCGCTATTTGGAATTCAGCCCCAAGGATACGCCCAAAACCCTCGGCATCATCGGCATCGGCATCCTCTGCAGCGGCTGTTGCTCGCTGCTGGGGTGCTACCTGGTGCTGCGGCGGATGAGTTTGATTGGCGATGCCATCAGCCACGCCGTGCTTCCCGGCATCGCTATCGCATTCTTCTTCACCGGCCAGCCTTATGGCATCGGCATCATGCTGGGGGCGATGGCCCTGGGAATGCTGACCAGCTTTCTCACGCAGTCGCTGCACTCGCTGGGCAAAGTCAGCGAGGACGCCAGCATGGGAGTGGTTTTCACCTCCCTGTTCGCCCTGGGCGTGATCCTGATTCAGCTCTGGGGGCCGCGGGCCCACCTCGACGCCGACTGCGTGTTGTACGGCGACCTCCTCTACACCTGGGACCGCCGCGTGCTGCTGCTGGGACATTATGTGCCGCGGGCCCTGCTCGCCATCGTCCCGGCGGCAATTCTGACGGTCGGCTTCATCGCGCTCCTGTGGAAGGAGCTGAAAATCGTCTCGTTCGATCCGGCCTTGGCGGCGGCGATGGGAATCAAGGTCTGGCTGGTGCATTACCTGCTCATGGGGATGGTGGCGGGCGTGACCGTGGCCTCCTTTGAATCGGTCGGCTCGATTCTGGTCGTGGCGATGATGATCGTCCCCGCCGCTGCCGCCGGCCTGCTCACCGACCGGCTGAGGGAGATGCTCATCTGGTCGCTTATCATCGCCACCCACAGCGCCATTTTCGGCTATCTCGCGGCCACGGCCCTGAACACCAGCGTGGCCGGCATGATGGCCGTTGTCGCGGGTGTTCAGTTTGCCGCCGCGGTTTTCCTCGCCCCGCGCCACGGCCTCCTCAGCCGCTGGCTCCGCAATCTGGGCCTTTCCATTCGCATCGCCAGCGAAGACACCATCGGTCAACTCTACCGGGCGGAAGAGGCGGCTGCTCTGCCGGTTGGTTCCCAACTTGCAACCACCCGCGAGGCGATTCTGCCCACTGGTCTTATCGGCTGGATATCGGGGCTATCACTGCGTCGAAAAGGACTCGTTTCCACCAACATCAACGGCAACACCGAACTCACTAGCCGTGGCCGCACATCCGCCCGCAACATCGTCCGAGCCCACCGCCTGTGGGAATCCTTTTTGGAAGCCAACTTTGACCTGCCTCCCGACCACTTACACGAGCCGGCCGAACGAATGGAACACTTCCTCGATCCCGATCTCCAGCAACAGCTCGACCAGCAGCTCGCCGGCCGTCAGATCGACCCGCACGGCAAAGTCATTCCGCGGATCGAAGAACAGAACTAGCCCGACGGCGATCAAACGAGCGACGGGCTGCACCGCAGGACCGTCTTCAACCAGAACGAATCGATCATCCTCGCCAGCGCGATATACCCTCCGATGTCTGCCGGCTTGCAGAGATGGGCATTGGCATGCAGCTCATAGCTCAAGGCGATGTCTCGCTCGGCTTGCGAAGAGGTAAGGATCAGTACCGGGATGCGGCGGAGCGTGGGATGCGCCTTGAGAACTCGCAGGACTCCATGTCCATCGAGTTTCGGCAAGTTCAAATCCAGCAGGATGAGAGCGGGAAGATCCGGCGCGCGGCCCTCGGCCTGCTGTCGCAGAGCAGCGACGGCCGCAATTCCATCGGACAAAACCTCGATCCGGCACACGGTGCCGGCATCCTCCATGGCCTCCTGCATCAGCAGGACGTCGCCCGGGTTATCCTCCACCAGCAAGATCTTGGCTATGCCGTGGCGAGTTCGGTGGGGCATGGAGCACCTTCAAGGGGTTCTGGTGATGTCTCTTCCGCGGGGAGGAGAGTGAAATGAAAGGTGGTCCCGCGGCCGACCGCGGATTCGAGCCAGATCTTGCCGCCGTGCAACTCCAGGATCCGTTGGCAGAGGGCCAGTCCAATGCCCGTGCCCGGATATTCCGCCTGGGTGTGCAATCGCTGGAAGACGACGAAAATCCGCTCGAAGTACTGGGGGTCAATTCCAATCCCGTTGTCTTGCACGGAAAGCCGCCAGTGATTCCCTTCGCGCTGGGCGGAAATACTGATGTGGGGAGGGTCGCCGCCGCGAAACTTGAGGGCGTTGCCGATGAGGTTTTGCAGCACTTGAGTCAAGCGGAGCTCGTCGCCGCGCACCCAGGGGAGGGGATCCACGCACAGCCGGGCATGGCTCTCGCCAATCGCCAATTTCAGGTTGGCCAGGGCCGCGTCGAGGACCGCGTGCAAGTCCACGCTTTCCATGCGCTCCTTGCTGCGCCCCACCCGGGAATACTCCAGCAGGTCATCCACCAGCATCTGCATCCGCTTGGCGCCGTCCACGGCAAAGCCAATGTACTTGTCCGCCCGGTCGTCCAGCTTGCCGTGGTATCGCTCCTGCAACAGGGTGCAGAAGCTGAGCACCATGCGCAGGGGTTCGCGGAGGTCGTGCGACGCGACATAGGCGAATCGCTCCAGCTCGCCATTGGAGCGGGACAACTCCGCCGCCCGCGCCGCCAGTTGCTCCTCGGCGAGTTTTCGCTCGGTGACGTCCTGGATGGTCCCCATCATCCGCAGCGGCTTGCCGCGGAGGTCGCGGGCCTGCACACAGCCGCGAGAATTCACCCAAATCCAGCCTCCGCTCTTGGTTTTGGCTCGATACACCACATCGTACAAATTGGCGCTGGATTCGAAGTGCCCCTGCAACTTGTCGTAAACTGCCGCCTTATCGTCGGGATGGAGCGATTCCTCCCAGGTCGTCAGATGGTTGGGAAGTGTACCCGGCCCGTAGCCCAGGATGGCGGCCCAATTGTCGTCCAGAATGGCCGTGCCGCTGGCAATATCCCAGTCCCAGAGACCTTGCCGTGAGTTTTCCAGGGCCAGCTTGATCCGCTGCTCGCTTTCAGCCAACTGCGCGGTCCGAGACGCGACCAATTCTTCGGTCCTCGCGCTTTGCCCGGTCACGACGAGCAGGAATGCCCCCAAGAGACTGGTGAACAGCACGCCTCCGGTTGTCACTAACCACAAACCCCAGGGGCGATGATTCGTCAGATAAGCGCGGGTGGGCAGGAAGCGAAACGTCCAGGTGCGCCCCACCACCTGATAATCAAAGCTGTATCCAAGGTCGCTCGCCTGGGTCTTCACGTCCGGGGTTAAAATCGGACCCGAGACTGAATTTGTATACAGCACTTGGGACTCGCCGGCCTGGTTCGTCTCTTCGATTCGCAGCACGATGTCGTCGGGGTCCAGCCCCTGCAAGCTGGCACTCACGGCTTCGCCCATGAGTAGCACGGCCGCCACGTAGCCTTCCAGGTTGGCTCGCCGCTGGGAGACAGTCTCCCGCGGTGCCCCCTGGCGATAGATCGGGTGAAAGATCAGCAGCCCGTCCTGGCGTTGGCCGCGCTGCACCAAGCTGACGCTGCCGGTCGCCGCCGGTTTGCCGCTGTCACGGGCCAGGAGGAGCGCCTCTCGCCGATTCGGCAGATGCAGCGCATCGACTCCGAGGGCCGGACGATTCTCCTCCAGGGGTTCGATATAGCGAATGACCACGTACTCGTCGCGGTTCGCTGCCCGCTCCAAACGGCCGTCGCTCTGCTGCCGGACTTGGAAGTCGTTGCGACCTTCCCTGCGCGCGGCGAGTTCAAACGCCGCACGGTCCTGATCCTTGACCGCCACATTCCAGGAGTAGCCGACCAGGCCCGGATAGCGGGTCAGCGAGGGTAGGACGAAGTTGCGGAACTCGTGGACATCCACCTTCTCGCTCATGGTGAATAGCCGCTCGAGGGCATCCAGGGCATCCAGGTATTTGTCGAAGCTTTGCTGCAGCCGCGTGGCGTAGACCGAGGACCGCTGCTCGAATTCCAGCCTGGTCCGCTCTTGCTCCCAATGGCGGACGGAGGCAAATGCGACGACGGTGAGGGCGAAAGTGGCGAGCATCGGCAAGGCCACGGTGACCTTGCGGCGGAGCGACTGCTGGCAGGTCGGGCAGGCAATGACCGCCAGCGGCGTCAGCAACAGTACGCCGATAGTGTCCCCCGCCCACCAGGTCCACCAACTGAAGGCCATTTCCGCAGGCGCAACGAGGCCCGCCAGGGCCAGCGTGGAGACGCCCCAGGTCGCGCCGATCAAACAAGCGACCGGGCCTCCCCAAACGAGAAACCCGGCAATCTGCTGCACACCCGCCAGCGGATTGGGAAAACCGGCCCACCTCCGTATCAGCCACGCGCCGGCCAAGGTCTGCAACATCGACCCCAGTGCGATACTCGCGGCGATGCCAAGGGCGGACACGAGGGCGCCGTCCGGCGCGGCCGACAGCGAAATGAACAGATTCAGCGTGAAGGAACCCAGCCAGACTCCCGGCGCGAGTCGGTAGCCCCGGTTCAGCACCGCCGCTAGCGCGATGCCCGCCGGCGCCCAGACCGCGGTGGCATAACCAGGAGGAATGGCGAGCAAGAGCCCCAACCGGCCGAACACGTAGTAGGCGACTGCCAGCGCCAGAACCTGGCCCAGCCAGACCGCGGCGGCGCGCAGCGATTGCCACGAAAAAGCGTTCAGGCTGTGCGTTGGACTCTCCATGAGCGATTGAGCCGACTTTCGCCGCGGCGGCAGGATCAAGGAAAATCAGACCGCCACTTGGCCAACCGCCTGCACACACGCCGAGCGGCAGAGTTTTTTTTCCCGCTTCTGCTGGTACATCAATTGGTCCCCTTCCTGCAGGAGGACCTCAATCGACCGATGCCGCTGGGGCAGATAGGGAACCGCACTGGCGCTCAGGGACAGCTCGTATCGCCGGTCAGACTGTGCGTTGCGCATCGCGATCCGCGCCTCAACCCGCTTCAGGATCGTGGGAGCGTTGTCGGGGCCGCCTAGCGCCAGGACGACAAACTCGTCACCTCCCAAGCGGGCCACAATGTCGGACTCGCGGAAAACTTCGCGCAGGGTCTGCGCGGTTTCCCGCAGCGCTTGGTCCCCTATTGCGTGTCCCTGTAAGTCATTGATCAGCTTCAGGCCGTCCAAATCGAGATAAACCAGCGTGGCGTCGCTGGCAAACCGGCTGGCCGTCTTGAACACCGGGCCGGCTAGCGTCATGAATCCCCGGCGGTTGTAGAGTCCGGTCAGCTCGTCTCTGACGGAATCGGCCGTGGCTTCCGTCAGGATGGAATGACGCTCCAGGGCGAACCGGAGGGAACGCGCGAGCAACTCGCCGCACAACAGCCCCTTGCTGAGATAATCCTGGGCCCCCTCGCGGACCGCCAGCGTGGAGAGTTCAAAATCATTCAGTCCGGACAAAATGATAATCGGGACGCCTCCGGCATCCTCCTGGATGCGGCGCAGGGTTTCAATTCCCTGGCAATCGGGCAGCCCCAAATCGAGCACAATCGCGGCGAATGTCTCATTTCGAAGTCGGGCTTTGGCATGATCCAGTCGGGTGGCGCTTTGCACCTCCAGCGGGCAGGTGCCGTTTCTCTCCAGCAGGATTCTAATCAGCTCGGCATCGCCGGGATTGTCCTCCACCAGCAATACTCGCGGCAACGGATCCTCCGTGCCCGCTGCATCCCCGCGCGGTGCGATTTCACAAATAGGCATTTCGGTCCTCGATAGTCGTTGTCCCGCGAAAACGTCGATTCCAAGCTGGCGCGCAGGAACAGAGAACTGTAGGCCACAAATTCCCTGGGTTTTGGGAATCACCCAGGCCAGAGCGAGCCGGACAATCATTACAGATGCAACCGGGCGGAGAGCCCAGTTTTATCGCTGATTCACGAGCGCGGTGGCAACCACGATGATCGAGATGATCGATCCGATTGTCGAAAGTCCCCCCAGCACAATGCCGATCCAGGCGTGAACGGAGCCCTTGATAACCGGGTTCTGGGCTCGCTTCTGCAAGCCGATGATGCCTAGCACGACCGGCGCGATGCCCAGCGGAATCGGGAAAATGCAGCACAGCAGCGTGAAGATTCCCGCGTAATACGCAATCAGCGCGTAGGGGTTCTTATACGGAATCACCCCGCCGGTCGCGTCCCCCTGCCCATATTGCTGCTGCGGATACTGAGAGCCAGGATAGTTCGAGGGAGACTGGTAGGGGTTGGACATGGAGGCAGCAAAATCGGACACCGGGTTGAGCAAAGCTGAAAGCAGTATAATCGACGGACAGGGGCTGTGGATGTTGCATAGCACTCACCACTCACCACTCACCACTCACCACTCACCACTCACCACTCACCACTCACCACTCACTCCTCCCCCATGTCCCGCATCGTCCTTGCCATGTCCGGCGGCGTTGATAGCAGCGCGGCGGCGTATCTGCTGCGGGAGGAGGGGCACGAGGTGATTGGGGTCTTCATGCGGCACGGGGAGGAGGCGCAGGAGGCCTGCCGCGTAGATTCGCCGGGACTGACGCTGCCGATTTTCAATCCGCGGGCGGACCACAAGCAGGGGTGCTGCAGCGCGAGCGATGCGGAGGATGCCCGCCGCGTGGCGGATAAGCTCGACATCCCGTTCTATGCCCTGAACTTGCAGGCGGAGTTCAAGCAAATCATCGACTACTTCGTGGACGAGTACACCCGCGGGCGGACGCCGAACCCCTGCGTGCAGTGCAACAATTGGCTGAAGTTCGGCAAGCTGTTCGACTACGCCGACAGCGTCGGAGCCGAGTTCGTCGCCACCGGCCACTACGCCCGGCTGATTCCGTCCGAGACGCCGGCCACCCCCCCTGCCCTGCTCCGTGGCATCGACGATGGAAAGGACCAGTCGTACGTACTGTTCGGCATCAAAAAGCATCTCTTGCCGCGGATGCTGCTGCCCGTCGGCGGCTTTCTCAAACCGCAGATTCGAGAACTGGCGGCGAAGGTCGGCTTGCGCGTGGCGGACAAGAAGGACAGCCAGGAAATCTGCTTCGTCACCTCCGGCAAGCACGACGAGTTTGTACGGCAGCGACAGAAGGGCAAGAGCACCGCGGGGGAAATCGTCACCACGGACGGCCGTGTCGTCGGCACCCACCCAGGCATCGAGCGGTTCACCATCGGCCAGCGGAAGGGAATGAAAGTGGCGATGGGGGAGCCCTACTTCGTCGTCCGCATCGAGCCGGAGAGCCGCCGCGTCGTCATCGGCCGGCAGGAGGATCTGGCTCGGAGCGAGCTCACTGCCGAAAAGTGCAACTGGCTGGCGGACCCGCCCGGCGGCTCATTCCCTTGCCTGGCCAAAATCCGCTACAACAGCCCCTCTGCCCCGGCAGTCGCGGAGATTATGCCAAATAGCCGCCTGCGGGTGGTATTCGATGAGCCGCGGCACGGCGTCGCCCCCGGCCAGGCGGTTGTTTGCTACGACGGCGAGCGGGTGCTCGGCGGCGGCTGGATTGAGTAGTTCCTTCCCCGGTTGCCGCGGAGTAAGATAACCCCACTTCCTTTGGAAGTGGACCATCGCCCAAGATCTGTGCTCAGGACATCGCACCATGCTGCATCAACTCCCCATTCTGTTGGCCCAGCCTAATCTCGACCCCGATTCCGGCATCGGCTGGTTGCTCTTCGGAGGAGCCGTGGTCGTCATTGGCGGCATCTTTGGCCTCGTGCTGCTCATCGCTTTCGCCGCCTACGGCAAGACCTGGTTCCAGGCCTACATGTCCAGCGCCGACGTGAGCATGATCAGCCTGATCGGGATGGGCTTTCGCCAAGTCAACTCCGCGGTCATCGTGCGGGCCAAAATCATGGCCGGGCAAGCGGGCCTCGACATCAACCGCCGTAGCGGCATCAGCACGCAGCGTTTGGAGGCGCATTACCTGGCGGGGGGCAACGTGATGAACGTGATGAACGCCATTATCGCCGCCCACCGCGCCGGCATTCCCCTCGATTTTGACCAGGCCGCCGCCATCGACCTCGCCGGCCGCGACGTGCTCGATGCCGTGCGGACCAGCGTCAATCCCAAGGTGATTGACTGCCCCGACCCGCGGCGGAGCAGCTCGGACACCATCAGCGCCATCGCCAAGGACGGGATTGAACTCCGGGTGAAGGCCCGCGTCACCGTGCGGACCAACCTCGCCCGGCTGATTGGCGGGGCGACCGAGGACACCATCATCGCCCGCGTCGGCGAAGGGATGATCACCTCCATCGGCTCGGCGGCTTCGCATAAGGAAGTGCTGGCCAACCCCAACCGCATTTCCCGCGCGGTGCTCGACCGCGGCCTGGATAACCAGACCGCCTTCGAGATCGTCTCCATCGACATCGCCCACGTCGTCGTCGGCGAGAACCTCGGTGCTCGCCTGCAAGCCGACGCCGCCGAAGCCGATACGCGCGTGGCCCGCGCCCTAGCCGAACAGCGGCGGGCCGAAGCCGTTGCCACCGAGCACGAGAACCGAGCCAAAGTCGCCGAGAACCGCGCCAAACTGGTGGAAGCCGAAGCCTCGGTTCCCAAAGCGCTCGCCGAAGCCTTCCGCAAAGGCAACCTCTCTACCGCGTCGCAAGCTTAGCCACCGCGTCCACGCGGTGCCGCAACTTGCATTTCCCATCTGCGTCCTTCCGTGAAATCTGCGGACCAACCAGGAGCCAACCATGCTCGCCGCTCTCCTAGTTTCCATGCTAGCCGTCTCCGAACTCTCCGCCGAGCAGACCGCACTCCTCAAGACCTTCCGCGAGGAATTCATCGCCGTCACTCCCGGCGAAGGCAAATTCCCCAAGTCCTTCCAGATGGGCGAAGGAGAAAGGGCCCGCGAAGTCACCCTGGGACCAAAATTCCAGATCGCCAAATACGAGATCCCGCAGAACCTCTGGGAAGCGGTGCTGGGGAGCAACCCCAGCAAGTGGAAAGGGAAGCGGAACTCCGTCGAGATGCTTTCACTGGCGGAGGCCAATGCCTTCTGCAAGAAGGCCACCGAACTAATGCGAGCGGCGAAGTTGATTGAAGCCGGCGAAGAAGTTCGACTGCCCACGGAAGAGGAGTGGGAGTATACGGCGCGGGCCGGGACTGCGACAAAGTACTCCTTCGGCGACGATGCCAAGGACATTAATGACTACGCCTGGCATACCGGCAACGCCTCCGGGAATGACCCGCCCGTCGGCGCGAAGAAGCCGAACGGCTGGGGGCTGTACGACGCGCATGGCTATTTGTGGGAATGGACGATTGCGGAAAAGACCGCGGCAGAAAGCGGTGTTCTTCGCGGCGGCAGTTGGAAAGACGCTGCCGACAAGCTGACCAGCAGCTATCGCCGCGTGGAGAAGGCCAGCCTGCAAGACGATGCCATCGGCCTGCGGTGCGTGCTCTGCGCAGTGGCGGAGGAGAAACCGGCGGAGCCGATTGTTCCCGCGGGGAGCAAGTTGGAGCTACTCTGGGCAGAAGGTGAATTCACCGAAGGCCCCGCCCTCGCGCCCGACGGCTCGATCTTCTTCTCGGACATCGGCAACGCCATCTATCGCTACGATCCCAAGAGCGGCAAGACCGAGCCCTTCCGCAAGCCGAGCGGACGGTCCAACGGCCTGATGTTCAATCAGAAAGGCGAACTGATCGCCGCCGAGGGAGCGAACACCGGCGGCAGTCGGCGAATCTCCATCACCAGCGGCATCCAGGGAGGGAAGGACGGCGAGGTGAAGACCCTCTCCGGCGGCTTGGAGGGAAAGAAATTCAACAGCCCCAACGACCTGGCCATCGATAGCGAGGGGAACGTCTACTTCAGCGATCCGCGCTACGTCGGCTCGGAGCCCCGCGAACTCGATTTCGAGGCGGTCTTTTTCATCAAGCCGGACGGGACCACCACCGTCGCCACCCGCGATCTGCAAAAGCCCAACGGCATTCTCGTTTCCCCGGACGGCAAGCACGTCTACGTTTCCGATAACAACGGCGAAGGGAACCGGCACCTACTTTCCTTCGACATCGAGCATCCCGGCAAACTCACGAACAAGAAAATCCTGCACGACTTCGTCACCGGCCGCGGCATCGACGGCATGACGCTGGACACCGCCGGCAACATCTACACCACCGCCGGCACCGGCGACAAGGCGGGTATCTACGTCTTCAGCCCCAGCGGCAAGCAGCTCGCCATGATCCCCACCCCCGGCGACCCCACCAACTGCGTCTTCGGCGGCGGCGAGGATGCCGGCACCCTCTATATCACCTCTGCCACCGCCCGCGGCGCGGAGATCGGCCCCAAGTACGGCCTGTTCCGCATCAAGCTGAAGGCCAAGGGGTATCACGTCGTGAAGCTGGAGAAATAGGGCCTCAAGAAAAGTACTATTCTTGATCCTTGTACTCCTTCCTCAACTCCTCCAGTCCCTTCTTCAATTCCTCCGCAATCGCTTTGCTGCTCTCCTGGGCGTAGATGCTCTTCATTTCCTGCGGGTCTTTCTCCAGGTCGAACAGCTCCCATTCGTCGATCGTGTAGAAGTGGATCAGCTTGTAGCGCTCGGTGCGGATGCCGTAGTGGGGATGGACGTGGTGGGGCTGCGGGAATTCGTAGTAGTGGTAGTAGACGCTTTTTCGCCAGTCCGCCGGCGTTTTGCCGGTCAGGAGCGGGACCAGGCTTTTCCCCTGCATGTCCGCGGGGATTTTGGCCCCGGCGATTTCCAGGAACGTCTCGGCGAAGTCGAGGTTCATGGCCATGTCCGCGTTCACGCTCCCCGGCTTGATCTTGCCGGGCCAGCGGATGAGCAGCGGCGTGCGGAAGGACTCCTCGTACATCCACCGCTTGTCGTACCAGCCGTGCTCGCCGAGATACCAGCCCTGGTCGGAGGTGTAGATGACGAGCGTGTTCTCGGCCAGACCGGACTTGTCGAGGTAATCGAGCACGCGGCCCACGTTTTCATCCACGGCGTCGATGCAGCGGAGATAGTCCTTCACGTACCGCTGGTACTTCCACTTGATGAAGCCTTCTTTCGTAAAGCGGGCCCGCTTGAGAAAATCGTTTTCGTCTTCGTAAGCCTTGGTGAACGCCGCGAGCTGCTCGGGGTTGAGCCCCTTGGGCGGCGTGAGCTTCAGGTCGTCGTCGGTCAGATCCTTGGCGATGGACATCTTCTGCAAACGGGCGGGAGAAGCGCGGCCGGTGTAGTCGTCAAACAGCGTCGGCGGCTCGGGGATTTCCACATCCTTGTAATGGTCGAGATACTTCGGCCCCGGCTGCCAGTTGCGATGCGGGGCCTTGTGCTGGTACATCAGGAAGAACGGCTTCTCCTGGTCGCGCCCTTTTTCCAGCCAGTCGAGCGTGAGGTCCGTGATGATCTCCGTGGTGTAGCCGGTGTGCTTCACGATGCCGCCGGCCGTTTTCATCGCCGGGTTGTAGTACGGCCCCTGCCCTTGCAGGATGTGCCAGTGGTCGAAGCCGGTCGGGTCGCTCCCCAGGTGCCACTTGCCGATGAGGGCCGTCTGATACCCCGCCTGCTGCAAAAGCTTAGGCACCGTCTGCTGCTGGCCGTTGAAGACCTTCTCGTTCACGGTGTAGCCGTTGAGGTGGCTGTACTTGCCCGTCAGGATCACCGCCCGGGCCGGCCCGCAAATCGAGTTTGTCACAAAGCACCGGTCCAGCCGCATCCCCTCTTTCGCCAGCCGGTCGATGTGCGGCGTCTTGTTGACCTTGCTCCCATAGGCGCTGATCGCCTGGTAGCCGTGGTCGTCTGACATGATGAACAGGATGTTGGGGCGGGAATCTTTGGCGCTGGATTGCGCGACGATGCATAGTCCCGCAAGGAGGACGAGCCGAGACAGAGAGACGCAGAGAGTGGAGAGGCGGAGAGAGTACCGAGTACTCAGTACTGAGTACTTGGTACTAAAGTCCGCAACGACAGTCCGCACTCGCGCCTCGTTCACGTCCGCCTCCTCCCCCTCGGTGCCCCCGTGTGAGCCCTCTTCCCTTTGACTCGTCGAACTACGGTGCCGGCTTGATCAGCTCAAAGTCCCCCATGTTCTTCCCCAGATAAATCTGATCGAACAGGGCAAACTCGCCATCGACTGCCGACAACGCGATGCCGTTGAGCGTGAACTCGCCGAAGTCGGCGAACAAGTCGCGGGTGATGACGACGAAGGCTTCGGGGAGCTTGTCGCCCACGGCCAGTGAGCCGCCGAAGACTTCCTCCGGGCCGCTGTGGTAGCGGAACTTGGCCCCTTCCTTGCCGCTACCGCCGGGTCCGAAGGTTCCGTCATGATTGAGCTGCAGGCAGATGGCGGCTCCCCCCTTCTTCTTCCAGGCGAAACGGATGTAGCGGAACTCGCCAGCGGCGGGGTTCTCGCGAATCTTGACCTGCAGGCCCGGCAGGTTCGGATTGAATTTCTGATCGGGCGTAACCTTCACGGAAACCTTGCCGGAAATCTTGTCCGCCGGTTCGATCGTCGCGTGGCCACCCCCTTCCGTTAGCAGGGCGACGAACTTCTCGTCGTCCTCGAAAATCTCCTTCGGCGGCTCAGCAGGGGGCTTCTCGCCGGGGATGACGTTGACGACCACCGCCACTTCGTTGCTGCGAATGGAATCCGGCTTGGCGGGGTCGACGACTCCCAGCAGCTTCGCGTCTTTCAGCTCGACCGGCTTCGCGCCAAAGGGGAAGGCGACGACCAGCTCAAAATCAGTCTTGTCGCCGGGTACTATCACTTTCGGAGCAGGATATTCCTTGGGCAAATTCGTCAGCGTCACCGTCACCGGCTGATTGAAGCCGCCCAGGCGGTTGAGTTTGCCGACGAATTTTCCGGTCTCTCCGACACCGGCTTTGCCGTCGACCTTCGGGGCGCTGGTGAGCTCCAAGGTGAAGGGGACGGAGGTCGGCAGCGTGCGGGCCGGCGCGGCGACGCGGGCCACGACCGTTTGATTGTCCGGGCCGAGCAGTTCCGCGACGAGAGCGACATCCCACGGATGCTGCGGCAGATCGCCGGGGACGAGAATGTTGACGACACCGTCTGGTTTATCGGCGGCAAAGAGGGGCATACCTTCCAGACGAAGCGAACGATCCACGTCGTCCACCGTCGCGACTGCCACAGGCTTTCCCCGCTTCCGCTTGGCGGGCGGTGGCTGTTCCGCCTTCTTCTGCGGCATCGGCTGGGTGGAGAGCAGCTTCAACCGAATGTTGCCGGCCACACCCGCTGCCCGCGTGAACTGGACCGTGGCAGCCAGCTTGCTGCCGATGGGGAGTTTATCCTCGCTGGTGCCCGCCCAAACGATTCCGAACGGCGCGGGCTCCGCGACCGACAGCCCGACTTCATCCAAAAACTGCGGCTGATACTTCCCCCCTGCCACGTCTTCCGTCCGGGCAGCGCGAACGAGGGGCGCCGGAATGTCCATGGCCTTGCCCAAAATCCGCACCACTCCAGCCGCCTTGAAATTCGCCGGCGCGGTCAGGGACAGAATCGCGATGGTGGCCCCTGCTGGAACCTTCGTCCCTTCCACCTTCACTTCCGCCGGCAAACCGCTGACGGAAAGCTCAATCGCGCCGCCGTAATTGCGGCGTTCAATTTCCACGGGGATGATCTGCGTCGCTCCAGCCGGAATGTTCAGGCTGGCGGCATCCACGGAGAGGTCAAAATCGGGCCGGCCCAAATCGGCCACTTCAATCCGGTAAACAAAGTCGGCTCCACCCTTTTTCTGCATGTCCGCCAGGGCGATTTGCAATTTCATCACGCCGGCCGGAACGACGAAATCCAACCCCGGATCGCTGGAGTTCGGCTGGTCGTCATTGGCGGCAAGCTGAGCCCCCTGCTCATTGCGAATCGAAAGCACCCCGTCCAGCGGCGTCCCCACTCGGTGGCTCGTCACATTGAAGCGGAGGTTCTGGCCCGGCGTCACGTCCAGCAGATATTTGTCCTCTTCGCCCGGCACGGAAATCGCGCCGCTGACGCCGACCGGGCTGGCCCCCAACGCCTGCAATTGCCCGGCGGCGGGTGGCGTTTCGACATGCTCGGGATGTTCGCTGACAATGACACGCGGCGCAGCGCCAGTGAACTGGTCCGCCGTGGGGAGAGAGGCACCGCGTTCGCCCGGATAAGCGGTGGCGGTAGCATCCAGCTCCGCCGTCGCCGTGAGATTGGTTCCGACGAACTTGACCGGCGTCTTGGAGGCGGGCGAAACCGCCAGCGGAAAGGAGATGTCCGCGTATTGCAGCGCACCAACTTTCAAACGGAAAAAAGCGGGCATCCCCGCGCGATAAAGCTGGTCATGCACTTCCACCGCGTACGTTCCGTCCGCCGGCAATGCCAAGACGCAGCGGGCATCGCCGCCGATGGAAGTCTTCGGCGCGCTCCAGGCCAGTTGCGTCCCCCGTTCGTTGTACAGGCGAACGACCGGCTTGAGGTTGCTCCCCAGGCGCTGGGCCTCGCAGTCGATGACGATGCTGGTTCCTTTAGTGCTAGTGAATGTCGTCTTCAGCACTTGCGGCCCCGCCAGGCTGCCGTGCATGGCGACGGGGAGCGAAGCGATCTGCGGCGCGAACGCGATTTGCGGCAACTTGTCGATGCCGACCGCCAGAGGGCTGGAAATCCCCTTGCCGCTGGCGACCCGCAGAAGATAGATTCCGGGCGCGGCGCTCGCATCCACGGTCAAATCGAGTTCCACGTGATTGGCAGTCGCGCCGGGCTTCACCGTCATTGCCGCGATTTTCACGGGCAGAATCAACTGCGGATCGGGAAGTAAATCCGCGCCGTCGATGACGATGGTCGTGGGCTGTCCAATGGTCAAACCGCGAACGGAGACGCTGGTGACGGTGGGTGCCGCGAATAACGGCGCGGCGGCCAGGCAAACGGCGAAACAGCAGAGTCGGCTCAAGGCGAGCGCGTGAGTCACAGGTCGACTCCTTTCCAGCGGAGAGGTGGGCGAATTACAGGCGGGGAGAAAGTACTCCTCACGCTCCACGTGAGGATTCATCTCGCGGAGCGAGATGAGTACTATTCTTGGTAGGCGTCCACTACTTGAACGGGTCGTCCTCGGCCGGTGCCTTTTCGGCGGGTTTCGCAGCAGCCTTGCCAGTGGGCTTGGCCGGCGGATCATCCCCAAAAGGATCATCCGCCGCAGGCTTGGCAGGTGGAGGTACGGCGGGCGGAGCGTCCGCCGGGGCCTTTCCCGGAGCCGCGGGTTTGGCGGCGGGAGCATCGCCGAACGGATCGGGGGCATTCGGATCTCCCTTGGGAATCGGCGTTTCGCCTTCAGCCGGTGGCTTGGCGCCAGCTCCCTTCACTTCACCAGGAACGGCCTTGGAAAAGGCGCGGCGGAAGCTGCCCAGAATGGATCCCTTGCCGCCGCCAGCGGGTGCTTCACCGACAGCGCCGGCCGGTTTGACTTCTCCGGCAGGAACTTCAGCCGGAGGAACTTCGCCAGCAGGAGCAGCGGGCTTGGCGGGAGCATCACCGAACGGATCATCAGCCGCGGGCTTGGCCGGCACTGCGGGAACAGCGGGCTCCGCGCCGGGCACTTCCGCGGCAGGCTTGGCCCCAGGAAGAGCCTCGGGCAACGGTGCCGGCGCTTCAGCGCCAAAGGGATCAGACTTGTCCGGCGCACCGGCAACCGGAACACCAACGGCGGGGACGACAACCGGCGGAGCAGCGCCAATACCCGCAGCCGGCGGACTGCGGAGCACGCGGGCTTCCGCCTTGACCCGATTCTCGTAGCGGATCTTGGCCCGCTCTTCCGAAGCGTTGCGGATGGAGAGACGGGCCTTGCGCCGCGTGTCCTCAATCATCAGCCGTTCGGATCCTTGCACCCGTTCTAGAGCCTTGCTGACCTGCACGGGCGCATCCCCATTGAATTCGAGCTCGGTCGCCATCTTCAAATCGGCGGCGGCATCCTCGGGCCGTTTGAGGCGATTGTCCGCGAGTGCCCGGAAGTAGTAGACCCGCGGATCCTTGGAGCCGCTGGTTGCCGCCTCCGACAGATGCTTGTGAGCATCCAGGTAATTACGCGAAAAGTAGGCGTGGACGCCACGGCCGTACAAATCGTCAAGCAGATGATCCTGCGCGTGCAGTGCCGGGATGCATACCCCCAGCGCGGCCAGCGCGAAGCAGTGGGCTAAAAAGCTCCTAGCCATGAACGGGCGCTCCTCAAAAAGTACGTGGTTGAAAGTCCTTTTATGATAATTCGGGGAAAGGCGGGGGGCAACAAGTACGGAGTACCCAGTACTCAGTACCCAGTACCCCTGCAACCTGGCCCAATTCACTCTCCTAGCCGTTTGACCCTGATATTGCGGTACATCACCGTGCTGCCGGGGTCGTGGGCCTGGAGGGCAAAGGTGCCGCTGCCTACGCGGCGGCCTTTCTCGATTTTCGAGTCCTTGTCGAGAGCGGCGGCATCCTCGGTGTAGTCGGCCACGACCTTGCCGTCGATTTTTGTGACTACGTGGTTTCCTTCGACCGTGATGGTGTACTTGAACCAGGTGTCGTCCTTGGCCGGGGCGACCAGCACCTTTTTGACGTGATAGACGCCGCCAGTCTTCTGCGGGTCCTTGTCGGGGGCGTTATTCACCTGGCATTCGTGCCCCTGGGCCGGCCAACCCTCGTCCTGGAATTTGGTGTGGAAGTACACGCCGCCGTTGCTTTTCGGCTTCGTCAGGACTTCCAGTTCCAGCACGAAATTTTTGAACGGCTTGTCGTCACCGACATAGAAGCAGTGGCTGCGGTTGCCGTTGGCCACAATCGCCCCATCCGCGAGCTTGAAGCTCTCTTTGTTCTCATTCACCTTCCAGCCGTCCAGCGATTTGCCGTCGAAGATGGTCTTAAAGCCGTCGTCCTTGGCGTCCTTTTTGACCTCCTTCTCTACGGCAAAGGAGTTCGCAGCAGCAAGGGAGAGGACGAGCAGACAGGCGAGGAAGCGTTTCATGGGGAGGGCTCCGGGGGGGTGAGGAACGATGCGCGCTGATGCCAGTAAGTTTGGCAGGGGGATTGTGGCGTGTAAACGAGGGTTAGTGGATTGGCCCAGGTAATCCCGGAGCGCCAGCAACCACGGCGGCGTCCGAAGTGTCTCCTTGTAAGGCCGATGCAATCACACGCTCCGTGATTTCGTCCAGATGTTTTTCCAGCACGTCGGAAAACTGCAAGAATTCCGGCCACAGCGTTTCGTCCACGAATGACTTGGGGACGCGAACCATGACGGTGGTGTAGCGCTGCCTGGAATAGCGGTATGGAGCCAGACCGTAACGCCGCAACAGAGCCACGAAGAGCTTCCGCGACCAGTCGTGCTCCATCGTAAAACGGTATTCAACAGGCGGGTCAGCCGCCTGATATTCCGCCAGGAGCCGGCGGATGCGGAGCATGGCCTCGGCAGCGGCTGCCTTCTCGCCATGCACATCCGTGCGGGAATGGAGAGTCTCAATCCGACGGAAGGTTTCCAGAAGTTGTTCGAGGGTGGGCATGAATTCTCTCTGCTTCGGCTTGACCTTCAGAAATGCACGTTGTAAAGTCGAAATATACCTGCAAACCACTTTTGCAACTCACCCCTTCCATGATTCGCCTTTCCCTACTCTCGCTCGGGCTGCTACTTGCCCATGGCAAGCCGTAGGGGTGGTGTTTTCACGTGAAAACTAAAACTACCTGCCCCGCGGCTCAGCCGCGGGGTTTTTTTGTAGGTGGGATAGGCTTCCAGCCTGCCCAGACAAGGAATTGGAAATCACCGTGGTTAGCCAGAAAAATATTCAGACACTGGGCAGGCTGCAACCCTACCCCACCGAGAGAGCCCTCCCTCTTAGCGCGCCGGCATGAGGCCGGTAGCTGCGACCAGCGGCAGGTTGTCTTTGGGTACGATGAAATTGGCTCTCGAAAACAGGAAAACTTCTCATGTCTGAAACGACGATTCATAACGTAACTTCTCCCGCCCGCCGCATCAAAATCTTCGACACCACGCTCCGCGACGGCGAGCAGTCTCCCGGCTGCAGCATGAACCTGCAGGAAAAGCTGGAAATGGCGGCTGCCCTGGTGGAACTGGGGGTGGACATCATCGAAGCGGGTTTTCCCATCGCTTCCCCCGGCGACTTCGAATCGGTGAAAGCCATCGCCGGCTCGGTCCGCGGGGCGGTCATCTGTGGGCTGGCCCGCTGCAACGACAAGGACATCGACCGGGCCTGGGAAGCCCTCAAGCTGGCCCCGCAGTCGCGGATTCACGTCTTCCTGGCGACGAGCGCCATCCACCGCGAATTTAAGCTCAAAATGACCCGCGAGGAAATCACGCAGCGGGCCATTGCCGGGGTCCGCCGGGCGTGCAGCTACTGCGACGACGTGGAATTCTCGCCCGAAGACGCCGCTCGCACCGAGCGAGATTTTCTCTGCCAGGTCGTGGAAGCCGCCATCACCGCCGGAGCGACGACGGTCAACATTCCCGATACCGTCGGCTACGCCATGCCACAGGAATACGGCAGCGTCATCGCGATGCTGAAAAACAAGGTGCCGAACATCGACAAGGCAGTCATCAGCACCCATTGCCACAACGACTTGGGGGTGGCGGTCGCCAACAGCCTGGCCGGCGTGGAAAACGGAGCCGGGCAAATCGAATGCACCATCAACGGCATTGGGGAGCGGGCGGGAAATGCGTCGCTCGAAGAGGTGGTCATGGCGATGAAGACCCGCCTCGACCATTATCAATGCGTCACCGGCATCAACACCCCGCGGCTCGTCCCCACCAGCCGCCTGCTCAGCAGCATCACGGGCCTGCAGGTGCAGCGGAACAAGGCCATCGTCGGCCGCAACGCCTTCGCCCACGAAGCGGGCATCCATCAGGACGGCATGCTCAAGGAGCGGCGGACGTATGAAATCATGTCGCCAGAAGACGTCGGCTTCAAAGCGACCGACCTGGTGCTGGGGAAGCACAGCGGCCGGGCGGCCCTGGCGGACCGGTCCCGCTCGCTGGGCTACAAACTCACCGGCGAGCAACTGCAAAGCGTCTTCGACGAGTTCAAGAAACTGGCCGACAAGAAGAAGGAAATCTACGACGGCGACATCATCGCCCTGATCGAGGCCCAACTGCACGGCCCCGAGCGCGAGGAATGGCAGCTCATCGCTTTTGAAGTCACCAGCGGCTCCGGCCACAAGCCTCGCGTGAAGCTGACGCTCCGCCACGGCGACAAGGAATTCACCGAGGAACTGAGCGACGGGGACGGTCCCATCGACTGCGCCTTCCTGGCGACCGAGAAAATCACCGGCATCAAGCTCAAGTGCGTCGATTACCAGGTCCGCTCCGCCTCGCTCGGGCACGACGCCCTGGGGGAAGTCAACCTGACCGTCGAATACGGCAACCAAACCTTCCGCGGCCGCGGCGTCAGCACCGACACCGTGGAAGCGACCGTGCATGCCATCCTCGTGGCGGTGAATCGCGTGGCGATGACGAAAGCGGGGTAAGCAAAGGATGCGAGAATCGCCAGACTGGATGGTATAATTGGGTAATCCAGACCTTCGGAGGATTCCATGAGCATCATTCACGGCACCTATAAGAGCGGACATGTGGAACTTGACTCTCCGGTCGATTGGCCGGAGGGAGTGCGGGTGGAGATATTGCCTCCTGCACTCGAGGAGGAAAACCATGTGGCTTGCGCCCCCGAGACATTCGGAATGAGTGACGCCGACTGGCCCACCACTAAAGAAGGAATTGCGGCACTCATTGCCGAATGGAACGCCATGGAGCCGCTGGAATTGACACCTGAAGATGAGGCGGAAATCAAGTCGGCACAGAAGTGGATCGACGACTATTCGCGGGCAGCGGTTGCCAAAGACATGGGATTGACCCCATGAGGAAGTATTTGTTGGATTCCGCTCCCGGGCAAGCCTTCATGCATGGACTGAGTCCAGTTAAGGAGCACGCGGCTAAGCTTTCTCAAATGGGAGCGAGGATTGGAATCTGCATTCCCGTCTTCGCCGAATTGCTAGGCGGAGTCGAACTCAGTGCAACACGAGACAGAAATCGAAAGATACTGTTGAAAGCCGTCCGGCAACTCTATATCTGGCCGTTTGACCGCGCTGCAGCGGAAGAATATGGCCGAGTCTACGCATTTTTGCGTCGCTCGGGCCGGCCGATGCCCGCAATGGACATCCAGATTGCCTCCATCGCTCTCACTCTCGGCAACTGCACCCTCGTCACCCAGGACAGCGACTTTGCCGCCATCCCCGGTCTGACGATTGAAGACTGGTCGTGAATTTTTTCTGATACTCTTTTGCTACCAACCTGGAACCCCACCCGTGAACCGCATCCACTTACTCTTCCTGGCGGCCCTTCACTCATGGAGCGCTGCTGCTGCTCTGCAAAGCGCAGTCCTCGCCGCCGACCCCACTGCCTCCATCCTCCCCGGCGTCCCGCCCAAAAGCATCGCGCCTCTGGACAAGATTGACGTCCTTCCGCCCAGCGAGCTCCGCGGGCTGATTGAGCTTTACCAAGCCGATTTGGGGAGTGTCGAGCGAACCTATCCAGTCAGGATGTCCCTCGCCAGGCACGACCGCCTGCGGGAGTTCTATCTGCAGTGGCTTGGGCTGCTGGAGAAGCATTCATTCGACAATATGAGCCAGGATGGCAAGATTGACTATCTGCTGCTCAAGAACTATCTGGAGCATGAGCTGCGTGATTTGGAAATTATTGCCAAGCGGCGGGAAGAAATTGGCCCCATCGTTCCCTTTGCCGCGGCGATTGTGGACCTGGAAGAATCCCGCCGCCGGATGGACCCGCTGGACTCGCCCCAGGCCGCCGAAACGCTGGCGAAGCTCAAGAAGCAGATTGACCTGTCGTCGAAAATCCTTGATGCCGCTCTAAGCTCTGGCGATTCAAAGGGCGAATCGACGAATTCCAGCAAGCCCAGCAAAGTCACCGCGTATCGCGCCGCGGTCGCTCTCGACAGCCTCCGCGGCACGCTCAAGGACTGGAACACGTTCTACGCGGACTACGACCCGCTCTTCACCTGGTGGAACGCCGAGCCGTACAAGCAGGCTGACAAGGCCCTGAGCGACTACGCCACGCAGTTGCGCGAGAAGGTCGTCGGCATCAAACCGGGCGATGAGACGGCCATCGTCGGCGACCCCATCGGCCGCGAGGCGCTCCTCAGCGAATTGGCCTACGAAATGATCCCTTACACGCCGGAGGAGTTGATTTCACTCGCCGAAAAGGAGTTCGCCTGGTGCGAGGCGGAATTCAAAAAAGCCTCGAATGAAATGGGCCTGGGTGACGACTGGAAAGCGGCTCTCGAAAAGGTCAAGCATGACCACGTGCAGCCCGGCCAGCAGCCCGCGCTCATCAAGGAGCTGGCTCAGGAGGCGATCGATTTTCTGGACGCCAAGGGCCTCGTCACCATCCCGCCGCTGGCCAAGGAAACCTGGCGGATGGAAATGATGCCCCGCGAGCGACAGTTGGTGAACCCGTTTTTCACCGGCGGCGAGGTCATCAGCGTCTCGTTCCCCACCAGCGGCATGACCCACGAGCAGAAGCAGATGACCCTGCGTGGCAACAACCGCCACTTCGCCCGGGCCACCGTCCACCACGAGCTGATTCCCGGCCACCACCTGCAAGGCTTCATGGGGGACCGCTACCGCACCTACCGGCAGCTTTTTCGCACGCCGTTCATCGTGGAGGGCTGGCCCCTCTACTGGGAAATGCTGCTGTGGGATCTCGATTTTCCCAAGACGCCAGAAAACCGCATCGGCATGCTCTTCTGGCGGAGCCACCGCTGCGCCCGCATCATTTTCTCGCTCAACTTTCACCTGGGAAAAATGACGCCGCAGGAATGCGTCGATTTCCTCGTCGACCGGGTCGGCCACGAGCGGGAAAACGCCGCCGGCGAAGTCCGGCGCAGCTTCAAGGGAGACTACGGCCCCCTCTACCAGGCCGGCTACATGCTCGGCGGCCTCCAACTGCGAGCTCTGCACAAGGATCTGGTGAAAGACGGCAAAATGTCCAACCGCCAGTTTCACGACGCCGTTTTGAAAGAGAATTTCGCTCCCGTCGAGCTGATCCGCGCCAGCCTGACCAAACAGCCGTTGACCAAAGAGTTCAAGTCGAGCTGGAAGTTCTATGGCGAGAAGCCTTGAATTGACGTCTTTCGCGGAGCGAAAGGCACAATCCCAGTCTCATCCGGGGGGGTCGGGGCGGATAACGGCCTTGAGACGCGTGGCTTACTCGATCTCTACCATTACTGGGTTATGGTCGCTCAGGCCGTCCCACTCTGGTCCCGAAAGAATCGTGCATCGTGCTCGGGTCGTCCATCTTTCCGGAATAAAGATGCCGTCACAATGGTACGGCGGCAGCTTGTCGCGCGACCATCGTAGCGTTTGTGGCAGCGGAAGTCCTGCATTTGCCGATTGCCAAGCGCTCACGAGGCCAAACCCAGCTCCTCGTAATCGGGCCAGAATCGCCGAGTCAGCCTCCGTCGTCTTCATTGTTTCCGATTCGTGTCGTTCACCCACCGTGAGATTGAAATCGCCACCAATGACTAGATCACTGTCACCTCGGTTGTCTTGAATCATGTCAAGGATGGAGTTGACCGATTCCTGATAGGTGCCCCGCTCCGGAGCATGAACCGAGAAAAGGAAAAGCGAGCGCCGCTCCGATGCTGGGAATACCGACCCATCAACCTTGACGCCGGCCACATGTCCGTGGAAGTCGGGAAGTTGAATCCGACTAGCAAGTCGATTCTTCACGTAGACTGCGCTACCCCACTTCCGTCCCGATACGGAACTCCAGGAAGCGAAGCGATGTCGGTCGCCGTGGATCAAAGGTGGCAAATGCTCGATTGGATCATACGATTCCTGCACCAAGAATACATCGGGGTCGAAATCCTCGAGGATTTTAGCCCAATGGCTTTTCCCAGACCCGCCAAAGCGCAAATTGTACGTGATGATTCGCATGGAATTCCTTTAAAAAATGCTGCGCGAGCTTGTGGCATCCTACTCTCTTGGAGACTGATAGGGGGCAGGTCCGCTCTATCCGCTTGCGGATTCGAGCGGCGGCCAATAAAAGAGACTTATGAACATTCTCGTTACCGGCGGGGCAGGATACGTCGGCAGCCATGCCGCTCGCTGGCTGGCGCGGGCCGGCCACGACGTCTGGGTCTACGACAATCTTTCGGTTGGCCACCGCGCGGCGGCGCTTCCCGGCCGGATGATTGTGGGGGAACTCGCGGATGAGCCGCGACTGATAGGCACGCTGAAAGAGCACGCCATTGAAGCCGTGATGCACTTTGCGGCGTTCGCGCTCGTCGGGGAATCAGTCCTCGACCCGGCGAAGTACTACCGCAACAACATCGCGGCCACGCTCTCTCTCCTGGAAGCCATGCGGGCCGCCGGAGTGGCCAAACTCGTCTTTTCCAGCACCACCGCCACTTACGGCGCTCCCGAGCGAATTCCCATCACCGAGGATGAGCCGCAACTCCCCATCAACCCCTACGGCTTCAGCAAGCTGGTGGTCGAACGAATGCTTGCGGACTACGCCCATGCTTACGGCCTCGGCTTCGCCGCTCTGCGCTATTTCAACGCTGCCGGCGCTAGTCCCGACGGCGACTTAGGCGAAGACCACGCGCCCGAATCGCACCTGATTCCGATTGTGCTGCAAGTCGCCCTTGGCCAGCGGCAACAGATTGCGATATTCGGCGATGACTATCCGACGCCGGACGGCACCTGCATTCGCGACTATGTCCACGTCGATGACCTAGCCCAGGCCCATCTGCTGGCCCTCGAAAAACTCGCGCCGGGAAAGGGCCTCCACTTCAATCTCGGCACTGGCCGCGGCTACAGCGTGCGACAAGTCATCGACGCCTGCCGAAAAATCACAGGCCACCCCATTCCCGAGCTGCTCGGCCCTCGCCGCCCCGGCGATCCCCCCGAGCTCGTCGCCGATTCGTCGCGCGCTCAAAAGCATCTCGCCTGGAAGCCCCGTTATCCCGACATCGAATCCATCGTGGCCACCGCCTGGAAATGGCACCAGTCGCATCCGCGAGGTTATGATGACAACGGAAATATCCATTCCCACGTCTAGCGATATTGGCCAATTGGCCAAGAACCGACATTCGCTGTCGGGGATTCATCCACGGATTTCCCCGAGGTCTGATGCCTAGCGGTTTATTTTTCTCAACAGGGAAAGGCATTTTTTATTGACATTTCTCGCGCGAGGCGCATAATAGCCCTCCAGTAACTGCCGATTCCGGCACACGTTGCCCCGCAGGCAAGTCGCGGAAATGTTTAAAATTCCTTAATCTTGGAGGGTGAGCCATGAAATCCATGAGGAAAGGTTTTACGCTGGTTGAACTGCTCGTGGTGATTGCGATCATTGGCGTCCTTGTGGCGCTGCTCCTGCCGGCGGTGCAATTTGCCCGCGAATCGGCGCGGAGAACGACTTGCAAGAATAATCTCAAGCAGATTGGCATCGCGTTTCACACCTATCATGACACGCAGCGGGTACTCCCGTTCGGCTACTTCGTCGACGCGCGGCTTAACGCCCAGGCCTGGGGTGTTGCTGTTCTTCCCTATCTGGAACAGTCCCCTATTTACGATCAATATGACACCAGGGTGCCCCCGTTCAACGAAGCGGGCGCGCTCGGCTATAACGTGGTGGCGGCCCAAAAGAACATCGCCCTTATCTCGACTCCGCTCCCCGGCTTCGTCTGTCCCACCTCGCCCGATTCGATTTCCAAGCGCACCTACGATGGCATTCTCCCCGCCAATGCCGGCGGGCCGGGACTTCCCCCGCTCACACTCACCTGGCGGGCGGCCCCCTGCGACTACACAATCACTACCGGAGTTCGCGGAACCTTTGCCAACATCGCCTATCTCAATAACGCGGGGGGCAGTCGCGAAGGCGCGATTCTACCCGGCGGACTCTTCGGCGATGGCAGCGGCAACATGGGGGGAATGACCGACGGCACTTCCAATACGTTCCTGATGGGGGAGCGCACCGGGGGCAGCACGATCTATCGTCGAAAGGTCGCCGTCAACCTGGGCGTCTTCGGAAACTTGAACGGCGGCGGTTGGGGGGATTTTCTGAACGGTGAACATTGGCTGCAAGGCTCCCTCTACAACGGTGTCGTGCCCGCGAACGGCGGACCCTTCGCAATCAACTGCACCAATCTCCGGGGCGGTGGGTTCTATAGCTGGCATCCGGGCGGCGCTCTGTTTGTCATGGGAGACGCCTCCGTGCAGTTCATCTCCGAAACTGCCAGCCAAAGCTATATTGCCCGCCGGATCACTCGCGCCAAGAACGACGTAACGCTGACCGACTAACGGTTTTTCGCCACGGGTAATGCGACTTGTCCTGGATTTATTAGGCAGTCTGTTCTCCTACTTATGAACCATTTTCAACGTCTTTTCTCGGTGGCGATTCTCTTGGCGATCGCGATAGGCTGTTCGCCTCAAGGTCCGCCGCGCACCCCAACCTTCCCCGTAACCGGCCAGGTCTATGTCGACGGCCAGCCGGCTGCCGAACTGGCCGTCTTTTTCACCAACGCCAACGGAGTCGACAAAGAACAACCCACCTTTTCCACCGCGAACACGGATGCGGAAGGCAAATTCAAGGTTTCCACCTACGAATCGGGGGATGGCATTCCCGAAGGAACCTACGCGGTCACGTTCATGTGGGGGCAGGTCAATCTGATGACCATGTCCTATGGCGGCCCGGACAAGCTCAACGACCGCTACAGCGATCCGGAGACTTCTACCTTCAAGGTAACGGTCAAACGGGGCGAACCAGCCAATATGGGGAAGCTCTTGCTAACAACCAAGTGAAAGCGAGCCTGGCGAGAACGAGTGAAATAAAGTCGGTCCGAGGCCAGACCTCGTGGCCGAGCGATTAGGCCTCTCGGGACCGAATGGATTGTATCGCTGGAAAATGGGAACAATGCGGCGGGCTGGCTCGGCGGTCCGCCTGTTCGTGGATCGAGTCGCCCAGCTCCAAGATGAACGAAGTCGCGTTGAGCGTGAAACGTGACATCTTAAATAGGCGGTGGCGCGAAGCAGACAATGTCAACCCAACTGATGAACTTGAATACGGAGAAATTCATGCTAGGGTCTTCACCCTCGTGGCGAGCGATGGCGCTCGCCGTACTGACCAACCTTGTTCTGGCCGCGACCGTGGCCCTGGCGCAGGAGACGGCGCTCGACAGGTATGTGAAGCAGAAAGACGACACCTATTCCTGGCGCATCGCCAAGACCGTCGAAGGCAATCCGTCGCGGACGTTCGTGGTGCATCTGAAATCGCAAACCTGGCGCACCCAGGCCGACGTGGACCGCACGGTCTGGGAGCATTGGCTGACCGTCGTCGTGCCGGAGAAAGTCGCGCATCGGACGGCGTTCCTGATGATCGCCGGCGGTGCCAACGATCGGGCGATGCCGGAACGCGCTGACGACATGACGGCACAGATCGCTAAGTCGACTGGCGCGGTCGTCGCCGAGCTGCGCATGGTGCCGAATCAACCGCTCGTGTTTCACGGCGATGGCAAGCCGCGCAAGGAAGATGACCTGATCGGCTACACGTGGGACCAGTACCTCAAGACCGGCGACGAGACCTGGCCGGCTCGGCTGCCGATGGTCAAGAGCGTCGTCCGGGCCATGGACTGCATTCAGGAACTGTTGGCGAGCGACGCAGGAGGCGGCGTCAAGATCGAGAAGTTCGTCGTCGCCGGCGCGTCCAAACGCGGCTGGACCACCTGGATGACCGCCGCCGTGGACCCGCGCGTGGAGGCGATCGTCCCCATCGTGATCGACGTGCTCAACGTCGAACCGTCCATTCGGCATCATGCGGAGGCTTACGGCTTCTGGACCGAGGACGTGGGCAATTACTACGAGCACCGCATCCTGCAACGGACCGGCGACCCGGCGCTCGCCAAGCTGCTGCGTATCGAAGACCCGTACTTTTATCGCGACCGGTTCACGATGCCCAAGTACGTGATCAACTCCGCGGGCGATCAATTCTTCTGCCCCGACTCGTCGCAGTTCTACTTCGCCGATCTGCCGGGCGAGAAGTTGCTGCGTTACGTGCCCAACGCCGACCACTCGCTAAAGGGGAGCGACGCACCGTCCAGTCTGATCGCCTACTACCAGATGCTCCTGTCCGGCAAGCCGCGTCCGCGGTACGCCTGGACGCTTGAGAAGGACGGCTCGATCCGCGTGACGACCGAGGATCGACCAAAGCAAATCAACATCTGGCAAGCGACCAACCCGAAGGCCCGCGACTTCCGCTTGATGACGATCGGCAAAGCCTTCACCAGCCGGGAGTTGACCGCGGCGGCCGACGGCTCGTACCTGGCAAAGGTGGATGTTCCCGGCGAAGGCTGGACGGCATTCTTCGCGGAGTTGGTTTACGACTCCGGTTTTCCGTTCCCGCTCAAAGTCACCACCGCCGTACGCGTGCTGCCCGACAAACTGCCCCACGCCGGGATCGATCCGACGCTTGTCCCCTACGAGCCGCAGGCCCAAAAGTAAAATCGGCATTACCCATCACGACGCGATCACACGGAGACTTTGCGCAAGCCAGGGGGAACACGGCTTGTCCCGCGCTTGGGCATCGGGCCAGCGGCGAACGGCCTGCTGAAACTGAGCTGACGATTAACCATGTGAACCCTTTCGTAGGATGGCCGTCCGCGGTCATCGGGGACGGGCTGGGAAATCCATCCTACGAGTTTTGATTCACGCCAGTCCTACCCCTTCACCCCAATATTAATGTACGCATGGACGTGCGGGGCTCCGCGGAAGTGCCAGACCATGCTCGGCCCTTCCACACGCCAGATGTCCCACAGTTTGTCGCTGTTCAGGTCTTCCTGCTGATAGAACGCCATGTGCAGCTTGTCGAGGCCGCCGGTGCTCTTGAGGATTTCCATCACTTCATCCACGTCTTCCGTGCGATAAGGAGAGAGGAGGATCTTGAGCGTATCTTCCACCAGTTTTTTCTGGTCGGCGGAAAGTTCGCTGACGGCCACGCCGGGAAATTTGCCCTGCTCCCCTTGCAGCGGCACGTTGGCTTCGCCGGGGGCTTTGGCGATGAGGGCCTTGGCGGCCTGCTTCGGGTCGAGGGCCTTGAAGACCTCGTTGGCCTGCTTCGTCTGATAGTGGAACAGGTTTTCCTTGGGATCTTCGTCGCCGTGGCCATAGATGATGGGACCACCGAAGGCGGCTTTGTCCGTGCTGTTGCCGTCGGCCCGCAGGGTGAGGTGGCGGCCGGTCAATTCCCACTCGAACTTGCCGCTGCCGGGGGTGCCGAACAGGGCGATGCTGTACGAGCCGAGGCCGCCGTCGTCGTACTCGGTCTGCTTCTTGATCCGCTCGTAGCCGTCGGGGCTGGTGACCTTCCTCACGATTTCGTCAATCAGGGCCTGCTGGTCCTTGGTGTAGAACGCGCTTTCAATCACCGGCTTGGTGATGTGCCAGTTGGCGCTAATCCGCGAGCGAAGCGGGTTTTCAAATTCAAAGCAGACCGTCTTCTTCTGCTCGTCGCTGAGCAAGCCATACAGCCGGGCGACCGCCCCTTCCGCCTCGCTCTTCTCACTCGGTGCGGCATGAACAAAACGCGAAAACAGAGCCGGTCCCGCCGCGGCAGCCAAGGCTGTAGCGCCGATGGCCCGCACAAACGTGCGGCGGCCCAAGTTCGTTTCACAATCCGAGCAGGAAATAGCGGGGCGCTGGTTCATGGCACTCTCCAAAATAGGTGGAAGGGACGAGACGCCGCCATTGTAGGACTTTGCCGCCGACAATCCAACCAGCCGGACGGAAAATGCATTTGACAAAAGAATGAGAGACAGAAAAATGGGAATCCGATGGCTGGTGGTCACGCCACAAGCACATCCACCGCCCTCTCTTCATCTTTCTGTCATCCATTTTTCTGTCACACTTCTTCGTTGCGAACCCGTACCCAAATTTGCTTTCCTCGCTCGATTCTCTTATCTTCTTGCCAACCATCTTCTTGCCATTCCCTCCTCTTCATCATTCTGCCGCCATGATTCTGCAAATCCCCCGCGCCCTTGTGCGTCCCGGTTCCTTGATGTTGCTCCTTCTCGGCACAGCATTGACGACCGCCGAAGACGCCCTCATCAATGCCGACATAGTCCTCTGCGGCGGCACGATCTTCGACGGCAGCGGAGCGGAAGGCATCCTCGGCGATATCGCAATCCAGGACAAAAAGATTGTCGCCGTGGGGAAATTCCCGCTCGGCAAAATCCTGCAAAAGATCGACTGCACGGGACTCGTCATCGCCCCCGGCTTCATCGACCTGCACAATCACAGCGACGGCCCGATTGTCGCGCCCGCCACGCGGGGCAACGTGAACTTTCTCACCCAGGGCTGCACCACCATCGTCACCGGCAACTGCGGCAGCGGGCCGATCCGCGTCAAGGAGTTCTATGACAAGGTCGATGCCGCCGGCAGTGGCACGCACGTCGCCCACCTGTTGCCGCAAGGCTCGCTCCGGGAAGCGGTCATGCAGCGCGTCAATCGCCAGCCGACCGAGGAAGAGCTGACCAAGATGCGCGACCTGGCGGAAAAGGCGATGCAGGAAGGAGCCTGGGGAATGTCCACCGGCCTCATCTATATCCCGGGGACGTTCTGCGAGACCGAGGAGCTGATCGAAATCGCCAAGGTCGTCGGCAGCCGCGGCGGCATCTACGCCAGCCACATCCGCAACGAAAGCCTGCAACTCGTCGAATCGGTCGAGGAGGCGATGCGAATTGGCCGCGAGGGGAAGATGCCGGTCCATATCTCCCACTTCAAAGCCTCCGGTTCAGACGCCTGGGGCCAACTTCGCATTGCCGTGAGCGCCATCGAAAAGGCTCGTGAGAAAGGGGAGAAAGTGACTGCCGACCAATATCCTTACATCGCCTCCTCCACCTCGCTGGAAGCCACGCTCCTACCCACCTGGGCCGGCGAAGGGGGCCGCAAAAAACTTGAGGAACGCCTGAAGAACGAAGAGTCGCGGGCGAAAATCAAAGCGGCTGTGGACAAGGCCCTCTCCGTCAAGCGGCGGATTCAAATCGCTTCGTTCGGCCCGAACCCGGAGTATGTCGGTAAGAGCCTGGACGAAATCGCCGCGGCGGAAAAACGAACCGTGACCGATCTCGTCCTCGACATCGAAAGCCGCGGCGGGGCGCGGGTCATCAACTTCGGCATGAACGAGGAAGAGGTCCGGATGGCCATGCAGCTCCCCTGGGTCGCCACCGCCTCCGACGGCTCCGCCCGCATCCCCGACCAGGACCAGCCGCACCCCCGCAACTACGGCACGTTCTCGCGCAAAATCGGCCTCTATAGCCTGAAGGAAAAAGTCCTCCCCCTCTCCCAGGCCATCCGCAGCTCCTCCGGCCTCCCCGCCGACATCCTCGGCCTCACCGACCGCGGCTATCTCCGCCCCGGCCTCGCCGCCGACATCGCCGTCTTCGACCCCAAGACTTTTGTCGATACAGCCACCTACGATCACCCCGCCCGCTACTCCACCGGCCTCAAATACGTCTTCGTCGCCGGGACGCCGGCGATTTTTGAAGGCACGCCGACGGGGGCACTGGCGGGGAGGGGGCTCAGGAAAAACTCGCGGTAAGAGGGTCAAATACGACGAGCCCCGGAGGCGGCAGGTCTGACAATCTCTCCTCAGTGAATATCCCCATCGGTTGGTTTATCTTCGTTGAGCGGCGGATTCTCAATGAGTTGCGGTCCGCCTTCTTGCGCTGCCTCTTGAGTCAGTTCAGCGACCGTTGGTTGTGGTTCACCGGGAGGATAAACCTTATTCCCGTGCGCCCGCACGTAGACCAGTGGAATTTTCGGGTTGTTGATGTCTTTCCCGCCATCGTCGTGCCATTTCTGTTCCCACTTCGCATAAAACGGCTCCAGGTCGGCCGGCGAAAGTACGAAGATTTCCTGTAATTCAATTCCTTCGTAGACCGCGAACACCCAATCAACTTTCCGGTACTTGGCGATGATAACCGGATTCATGTGGTGATGCGTCGAAAAGCTCTTGGTTAGCTCTGTGTTCACTGATTTCAGCTCAAACTCTCGACCGTCTTTGTCTTTCGCATCATTGCCTTCGCGAGACCGGATAACTTCGAGTCCTGTTGTAAGAATGACCTGAAGAAGTTTGCCTCCGTTGTCTTGAAATACATCGCCTATCCCGTGTAGCTTGGTGAGCTCTTGGAATTTCTGAATCGTCGGCCAGAGTTTTTTCAGCTTTTTCAGGTCCGGATGCGGCTCCACTTTACGACTCCTCGCGGACGAGGAGGTCACTGAGAGGGCATTGCAAAGCAGCCGCTATCAGCTCCATGTTGTCGATGGAGACATTCTTTTCACACCGCTCGACAGCTCCGATGTAGGTTCTATGAAGCCCACAGTGGTCAGCAAACGCCTCCTGAGACAGCCCCGCGTCTTTACGCCGCCGGCGCATGTTCATGGCGAATGTTTCGCGTGCAGACCGGTAGACTTTCCTCGCAGTCATGCGTCCGAGCATGGCACCTTGACGGGTGTGACGCCACACTCTATAGATAGCGGGACGGACGGCGTGATTGAGGATGACTATGGACTGGCAAAGCGACTTACCTGACCTGGGTCGATCGGCGTACACCACGCGACTGGGCGCTGCCTTCTGCGGTGATTCCCGTCAGTTGCTGCAAAAGCTGCCGAACAAAAGCATCAACCTGGTCATTACGAGTCCCCCTTTCGCCTTACTCAGGGAGAAGGAATACGGCAACAAAGCACAGTGCGAGTACATCGACTGGCTCTGTTCGTTCGCGGCTTTGGTTTACGAGAAGCTCTGCGACGACGGCAGCTTCGTGGTCGACCTCGGCGGGGCCTATGAACGCGGCTCTCCCACGCGAAGCCTCTATAACTTTCGTGTTCCGATTCGCTTCTGTGACGACCTCGGTTTTGTCTTGAACGAGGATTTCTACTGGCACAACCCATCAAAACTTCCCAGCCCGATTGAATGGGTCAACAAGCGAAAGTTGCGAGTTAAGGACTCGGTCAATACCGTATGGTGGTTTGGCCGCAGCCCGTGGGCGAAGGCAAACGTGTCGAATGTGCTGGCCGAATACAGCGACCGGATGAAGCTCCTCATCAAAGACCCGGCAGCATTTTTTGACCCCGCCAAACGACCGTCAGGGCACGATATAACGGGCAAATTTGGGAAGGACAACGGAGGTGCGATCCCTCCGAATCTACTTCAAATTCCCAACTCGGAATCGAATGGAAAATATACCACCGCTTGCAAGGCGATTGGCGTTACACCGCATCCGGCTCGGTTCCCAGCGAAGCTCCCTGAGTTTTTCATTCGCTTCCTCACGGATCCCGGCGACCTTGTGCTTGACATCTTTGCCGGTTCAAACACGACAGGAATGGTAGCGGAAGCCGAAGACCGACGCTGGCTGGCATTCGACGAGCGGGCTGACTATCTGGCGGCGTCTGCTTTCCGGTTTATGCCGAGCGGCGTGGCAGTTGAAAATCTCCGCGAGACTTACGACCGAATTGAGGCAGGGGAAACAGTTGACGTTTCCCAAAGCATTAAGCAGCCAAAGCTCTTTGTGTAATCCGCGGCCTCCAGAAGCTGAGCCCGGCGGTTTCGATTTTCTACTCCTGCTCCGGGGTGAACTCGACCCGCTGGTAGATTTCCGCCAGCGGGAGTTCCGTTTCGATTTCTGAGAGGGGCAAGACCGCCGCGAGCCCCTCGCAATCTTCTCGCACGAAGCCTTGCTCGGTGTGGCGATATGCCACAATCGCCGCCAGAGTCTCCCGGCCCCGCCCAGAATTTCCAACAAAGTTTTGGAAAGGTGCCAATTTAGCAACTGGACATTGGTATAATAGGATCAGCCGGTGGAGTCGGCAGACAAGGCCTCGCGGACGGTGCGATTTCTCAATCTGGTTGTGTGGAAAAGCGGTTGCGTGGGATTCTCGAGTAATCACCGGCAAGCTTACGCAAGCCGCTCGCCGGTGAGAAATGCGGGCGAGTGCGCCCGTTGAAAAACAAATCGGGAGGGTGCTAACCCGATGAATCAAGAAAGGGGCCTGATTCATGCCGTATATGTCGTAAGTCGTTGACAGCACATACTTTGCAAAAATGGATCTGCGGAAACGAGAAAGCATGAATCATGAATCAAAGCAGTTCCTTCGGGGGGTGAAGTGACGCCTCGGCCACCGCCGAGCTTGTCTCGGTGGAGCCAATGATTTTGCACTAGCGTGGGAGGGAAAGCTGACTCGTCCCCACCGGCCTCGTGCCGGTGGAACGGATGATTCCCACGCCTGGAATCATTTGCTCCACCGACGCGAGGTCGGCGGGGGCAAGATTTCCGAAGAGCTTCTTCTGGTGCAAAATCATTTCACCAACCGAGGCAAGCTCGGTGGGGTCAATTCCTGGAAAACAGAAATCAGATAGCCAGCACCCCGTCCCATCATGTAAACTACCGCTTATGCGATCTCCCCTCCCCTGCCCCGGTCCTGCTTCACGCCGCGAGTTTTTGCGCGCGGGGGTTCTGGCTTTGGGCGGGCTGACTGCGGCACAGTTGGCGGCGGCGAGGGAAGCGGCGGCGGGGACGAAAGATACGGCGAAGGATACGGCGGTCATTCTGTTTTGGATGTGGGGCGGGCCGAGCCAATTGGAAACGTGGGACATGAAGCCGGATGCGCCGGTGGAGTTCCGCGGGCCTTTTCGGCCGATTAGCACGAACGTCTCCGGGATTGAGATTTGCGAACTGTTTCCGCAACTGGCGAAGATTGCGGACAAGTATGCCCTGATTCGCTCGCTGCATCATGAGATGGCGTCGCACAACGACGGCTCGATTGAAGTGCTGACGGGGAAGACGCCGTCGAAAGCGGACCCGACCTCGACCGCCTTCAGCGAGCATCCCGATTTCGGCATGGTGACCAGCCGCCTGCGGGGTGTTTCTGCCGGTGGGCTGCCGCCGTATATCGGCATTCCGAACAAGCCGTTCATGACGCGGCCGGCGTACCTGGGGGTCAGTCACAACGCCTTCAATTCTGGCGATCCGACGGTGGCGGGATACAAGCCGCCGAACTTGAGCGTCGATGGCGGCCTCAACGGTTCGCGGCTGGGGGACCGCCACGGCCTGCTCTCGCAATTCGACGTTTTTCGACGGACGCTCGATTCTTCCGGCTCGATGGAGGGAATCGACAAGTTCCATCAGCAGGCTTTTCAACTTCTCAGTAGCACGCAAGTTGCCGCGGCCTTCGATTTGGAGAAAGAGCCCGCCTCGCTCCGCGACCGCTATGGCCGCACGCTGTGGGGTCAAAGTTGCCTGCTCGCCCGCCGTCTGGCCGAAGCGGGAGCCGGCGTCATCAGCATTGACGCCCTCGCCCCCAAAGCCGGCATGCCGCTGTATTTCAGTTGGGACGACCATGCCAACGCCCAGCCGGGCTGGGACATGGCGAAGGGGATGCGATTACGTGCCACCGACATGGACCCGGCATTGACCACGCTGATTGAGGATATCCACGAGCGGGGGCTAGCGAAGAAAATCGCCGTCGTCGCCGTGGGTGAATTCGGCCGCACTCCTCGCATCAATTCCGCCAATGGCTGCATCGGCCGCGACCACTGGCCGCAGGCCCAGTCGGCACTCGTGGCTGGCGGCGGCTGGAAGACGGGACAGTTTATCGGCGCGACAACCTCCAAAGCGGAATATCCCATCGAGCGGCCGCTCACACCGCAGGACTTGCTGGCCACCATCTACCGCCATCTCGGCATCGACCCGCATTCCTCGCTCATCGACTTTACCGGCAGGCCGACGCCGATTTTGAGCAGCGGCAAGGCGATTGAGGAATTGCTGTAGGAACTGCACAGCCGCAACCGTCTAGTTCTCTTCCGCGTTCGCCGCCAACTTTTTGGCTACCAACTCTGCTTCCGCCTTGACTTCCGCCGCCCGGTCGCGGGCGAAGGCCTTCTTGACGATGACTTCGCTGGCGAAGACGACTGGCACGCCGCCGGCTCCTTCGCCGCTGAGGTAGACAAGTCCCTTGGTCGAGATCTCATCGCCGGCGGAAATCAAGTCGAGCGTCGAACCGGTAACAATAATCTCCGGGTTCTCTTTCACTTGGAAGGTGAGTTTGCGGACGCGGCCGGCGGGAACTTGCACCTGGAGCAGCGAGCCCTCGACTTTGAGAACCGTCGCGGCGATGTTCTGTTGGCGGTCCGTGATGATGGCCTTCCATTTGAACTTGGCGTCCGGCGTGAAGATTTCCAGGCTGTCAATCGGCTTCACTCCTTTGCCGTGGTTGTCGACCCGGCCGGAGAATTTCACCATCATTCCCGGGCGCAAATCAGCGGGGTTCATCTTGCCGCTGATGCTGACCTTGGAAACGCCAGCCGGATGCGTAACGACCATCATCGGCACCCCTTTCTCGCTGGCCATCGCAACCGTTCCCGCGCTCACCTTGCCCGCCAGACCCAGGAAGCTCTCTTCGGGCAGGTCGTTCACGACCACCTTGTTGGCCTCCAGCGCGTTCACAATCCGCATGTTGGTCCCTGTGCAGGAGCCCTGCGCGAAGTAGACCTTGAAGCGGTCCTCCATCGCCTTCGATTTGAAGAAGGCCGGCCAGTTCAACTTGCCGTCCGGACGAACCGCGGCGAGGTCTTCCTCGGTTTGCTTCGCGTACGGGTTGTACGCCGGCCTTTGGGCATGAGCGGAAGCGACCAAGACGAAGCACAGCCCCAAAGCGGCAAGATACCGGCACATAGAACCCTCACTGCAAAATCCAGGAGAGAATCGAGACACTCTAACTAGTGATAAACTGGGGGCTTTGTGCGGTCAATGAGAATCTGCGAAAGTGTATCAGTTGTAATGTTCCACCTAATCAGGGTGCCTCGTTTGCGTGCTTGCCCCACTAGCAACTGCCGCCTTCTGCCTACTCCTTCTTCCCTCCCCGAAAGAACTTCCGCCCCATCGCCTGGTTATAGCTCGTCCAACTGCTCTCGCTGTTCACGTCTTCTTTCATGGCCTGCACGGCCGAGTAGAGTTTGGCGTCGAGGTTGTCGAGGTGGTGCAGGGCGATAGCTTCCAGGGTCATCGGGAGCTTGGGGCTGCCGAATTCGTACTCGCCGTGATGGCTGACGACCATGTGTTGCAGCCGCAGCAGCAGTTCGCGGGGAAATTCTTCGCTGGCAAGGGCCGCTGCCTGGCGGGCTTTTTCTTCGACCATGCTCACCCCCATCACCACGTGGCCGATGAGCTGCCCCTGGTCGCTGTAGCCGAGATCCTTGTCATACGTGAGCTCGTCGATCTTGCCCGCATCGTGCAGAAACGCCCCCAGCAGGAGCAGATCGCCGTCGAGCTCGGGGTACTTGGGCGCGACGACGACGCAAACCTCCATCAGGCTGACGACGTGGTGCAGCAGGCCCCCTTTGTACGCATGATGGTTCTTCACGCCGGCTGGCGCGGCAGTGAACTTGGCCATGAAGGCTTCGTCCATCAGAAAACACTCCGCCAGATTCCGCAGATGCACGTTCTTCGCGCCGCGCAGCATTTCCGCCAGCCGAGCCGCCAGCCTGTCGGTTTCCACCGAGCTGACCGTCTGAAAATCGCTCTCCTCCACTTCGCTCGCTTGCACCGGCTCGACCCGCGTCACGATCATTTGCAGGATGCCGTTGTGGACCTGCGTCGATCCCTGCACGCGGAGGTAATTCTGATTCTCCAGTGAGCCGTACAGCTTCTCGTTCGCATTCCACAGCATCCCCGTAATCGACCCCGTCTTATCCGCCAGCCGCAGTTGCAGATAAAAATTCCCCTGCCGATTCGCCCGCAATTGCTTGTCGGCAACCAGAAAAACCTGGTCCACGGAATCTCGTTCGGCAAGTTGGTTCACGTAGCGGCGGGGCATGGGGGAGAGGGCCGAGGTTAGAGGGCAGAGGTCAGGGCAGACGGCAAAGTAGTCCGCTCACTCCGTGAGCGGACATGCCGGCACACGGAGTGTGCCGGCTACGAATATGGAAGAGTCAAGAAGAAGGTGTGCAGTTTAGCAGCGTGGGGAGGGACGACAAAGGCGGGAGAAGCAACGTGCAAGCTTTCTTGAGTTGCTCTGTCGCCGAGCGCATTATTCTGTATACAATGAGAGACGGATCGAATTATCCGCGGACGACTTATGGCATACGCGACAGCCCTAAAAAGACCGATTGAATATCCCGAAGATGATGGTGAGCCATTGTCCGACAACACGCTGCAATTCCGCTGGATCATGACAATCCAGGGGGGGCTGGACGCCCTGTTTGTCCAGAATCCCGACGTCTTCGTTGCCGGCAATCTGCTCTGGTATCCCGTGGAGGGGGACAACGCCACGCGCGCGGCTCCGGACGCGATGGTTGTGTTCGGACGCTCCAAGGGAGAACGCGGGTCCTACCGCCAGTGGGACGAGGGCGGAATTGGCCCACAGGTCGTGTTCGAGGTCAATTCACCCGGCAACCGTCCGAACGAGATCGTACGGAAATTCCGCTTCTACGACCGCTTCGGCGTTGAAGAATATTACATTTACGATCCGGACAAGCATCTGCTTGCCGGCTACCTGCGGCGAGGAACAATTCTCGAAGAGATCGAGAACATGGCCGGCTGGGTCAGCCCGCGGCTGGGCATCCGCTTCGAAATGACTGCCGATGAGCTGGAGATTTTCCGTCCCGACGGGCGAAGATTTGTCACCTATCTTGAACTCGCCGAGGAAGCCGACATCCAGCGACAGCGTGCGGACAAGGAGCAGAAGCTGGCTGAATTAGAGCGGCGACGAGCGGAGAAGGAACGAGAGCGGGCCGAGCAACTCTCGGAACAACTTCGAAAACTGGGGGTTGATCCGAATCGCTGATGAACCTGGCCCTTACCTGAGCCCGCGAACTCATGGGTCAGCTTGGTTCAAGAGAATTTGAACCTTTGCACGCTGCAACGCCAAGAGATACGGGGATTGTCCGGCTCACACAATTCAGCTCCCAACGGATCCAGGTGGCTCGACAGCGGTCTCAGGAAGAGTTGATTTTAGAACGTCGCCGATTCCCATTTGGAAAAGTCCTCGCGATGAGGCTTGCCGGCTTGATACTCCTTCAAAATAGCCTCTTGTTTGGCCCGTTTTTCTTTGGAAACGCGAACACACGCATCTTCTTGCCATTTGACGGCCATCTCAAAATCACGTTTCTCCGCAAAAGCCGCCGCCAAGGTGCGAATCGATCTTTCCGACTTCCATTTTGTGAATTCGCATGCTTTGGTGGCAAGTTCAACCGACTTGGCTGCGTTACGAAATCGCTCATCTGGACATGTTGCGAAGATCCATGCTAGGTCGCTGCTCCATTCCGCAAGTCGGCCTTCCCATTCATCCTCGCTGCGCCAAATCATAGGGTCAAAATGCAAACTCTCGACCGCTTTTGATAAGTCTTGAATTCCCGCTTCGAAGGACAGCAGTTTGCAGTGCAACTCGCCGCGCTCAAACAAAAAAAACGCATCCTCTGGTTGCAATCGAACCGCCGCATTGTAGTCCGATAATGCCTTGGCATTGTCGCTTTTTTTCTTCCAATCACGTGCCCGAAAACAGTACTTAAGTGCGTCATTGGGGTTAGCCAATAACTGCTCGGTCAGTTTTTCAATTCGACCATCGGATTGTCGCAGCTCTGCGATTTTCTTATTTTCGGGCGTCTGGTTTGGCGATCCTAAATCTAACCCTTCATGCACGTATTTCACGGCCCACTTGATTTGTCCACCCTGAATAAGCGGATAGTCTTCGCGTAGATATTTGATTCCAATTCCAGTCGCTTGAAACGATGCTTCGTCTGGCGCTGGCGGCTGTTGGGAGATAGTCATGTCCGGAACAAGTCCCCAGAAATCGTCGGCAACAAATCTGATGCGAACCCACCATATTGGCCCCGCATCTTTTTCTTTGGCGATTCGATTGATTACTTCCAGAGCCTTCGGAGTAATCTCGAATTCCTTGGGATCGACTGTCCGTTCTTTGAGATTTGCCAAAGCACGGAGATATTCGATTGATTCTCTGGACAGTTCCTTGGTCGGAATGGCACTTGACGATCCCTTGGCCGGAACGGTACTTGACGAGTTTTTGCCACATCCGGCAATGGCCGCATTTACTAAAACAGATGCAATCAGACAGAATGTGCTGAGACTCTTTTTCAAAGCGTCACCTGCGAGTGCTGCGTGCCCGAACCCTGCCCTAGTCGCCTTTTGTTACGACTCCTAGAATGCCGTTCGTTCCTAATCGTGGATTTTACAGGCAATAGTGTACCTTACCCATGGCCAAAACCGCAATCACTCCCACCCGTGCCGACGATTATCCCGAATGGTATCAGCAGGTCATCAAGGCGGCGGATTTGGCGGAGGTGTCGCCGGTGCGGGGGTGCATGGTGATTAAGCCGTGGGGCTGGTCGATTTGGGAGAACATGCAGCGGGTGCTGGACGGGATGTTCAAGGCGACGGGGCATGAGAACGCCTATTTTCCGCTCTTCATCCCGCTCAGCTTTTTGCAGAAGGAGGCGGACCATGTGGAGGGGTTCGCCAAGGAGTGTGCGGTTGTCACGCATCATCGCCTGAAGCCGGGGGCGGACGGCAAATTGCAGCCCGACCCCGCCGCCCTGCTCGATGAGCCGCTGATTGTGCGGCCGACGAGCGAGACGATCATCGGGGCGATGTATGCGAAGTGGGTGGAGTCGTACCGCGACCTGCCGATTCTCATCAACCAGTGGGCCAACGTCGTCCGCTGGGAATTGCGGACGCGGCTGTTCCTGCGGACGACGGAGTTCCTCTGGCAGGAGGGGCACACCGCCCACGCGACCGCGGAGGAGGCCCGCGAAGAGACGATGAAAATGCTCGGCGTCTATTCCGACTTCGCCCAGGACTTCATGGCCATGCCGGTCATCAAGGGGGAAAAGACCGCCGGCGAGCGGTTCCCTGGGGCGGTCGATACCTACTCCATCGAAGCCATGATGCAGGACCGCAAAGCCCTGCAAGCCGGCACGAGCCACTTCCTCGGCCAGAACTTCGCCAAGGCCCAGGAAATCAAATTCGCCGACCAGGCCGGCCAGCAGCAGTACGCCTGGACCACCTCCTGGGGCGTCTCCACGCGGCTGGTCGGGGCGCTCCTCATGACCCATAGCGACGACGACGGCCTGGTGCTGCCGCCGCGACTCGCGCCGAAACACATCGTGCTGCTGCCGATTTACCGCAACGACGAAGAGAAGTCGCAAGTGATTCCGTATGTCGATAGCTTGAAGAAAGAACTGGAGGCGCAGGACTACGCCGATGGGAAGGTCCGCGTGATGGTGGACGACCGGGACATCCGCGGCGGCGAGAAGAACTGGTATCACGTCAAACGCGGCGTGCCGCTGCGGGCGGAAATTGGACCCAAGGACATCGCCAAGAATGCCGTCTTCCTCGCCCGCCGCGATACGGGAGAGAAAAAGGGAGTCGACCGAGCCGAACTCGTTTCCACCATCGGCCAGCGGCTGAAGGAGATTCAGGACAGCCTCTTCGCCAAGGCGCTGAAGCTCCGCGAGGACAACACGCGGACCATCGACAAGCTCGACGACTTCCTCGCCTGGTTCACCCCCCAGAGCGAGGACAAGCCCGAAATCCACGGCGGCTTTGCCAACTGTCACTTCACGGAAGGGGCGGAAGTGGACGAGCTGCTGAAGAAGCACAAAGTGACGATAAGGTGCATTCCGCTCGACCAGCCGGCGGAAGAGGGGAAGTGTATTTTTACGGGCAAGCCGAGTTCGAGAAGAGCGGTGTTTGGGAAGGCGTATTAGGAAATGACGAAGTCCGAATGACGAATGACGAATGAGACATGGGTGCCATCGCTCCTCGCCGTCGCGTTCTGCTCCTGTGTGCTGCTTTCAGCCGGCACCCCGAGGCGCTTCAGTGGGGCAAAGAGCAAGCCGAGCAGGCGTGGGGACCAATTGCTCTCCCCAGCGAACTCTTCGACCACCATGAGACGCATTACTACGATGCCTCGATGGGCGAAGGACTCAAGAAGACCTTCTGGGCGTTCGAGCGACTCATTGACCCGGCGGAATTGGCGAGCCTGAAGCTCAACACGAACATACTGGAAGATCTCTACAAGGAGGTGATGAACCATCCCGAGCAGCGGCCGCTGAATTTGGACCCCGGCTATTTGACGGAGGCCAAGCTGGTGCTGGCTTCCACCAAGGACCGAGACCACCGCATCTACTTGCGGGACGGAATTTACGCGGAAGGGACGCTCTATTTCCACCAAGGCCAATGGAAAACTCGCCCGTGGACCTATCCCGATTACCAGCGGGCCGATTACCATGAATTCTTCACCCGCTGCCGGGAGTATCTGCGCCGGAGGTATAGTAGTCCGCTCACTCCGTGAGCGTCGTATTTCAGAAATGCGGGCCTGCACACGGAGTGTGCAGGCTACTAAGTTGAGGAATGACTTCCTGCGATGTCCACGAGCCAACTTTTCCTCTTCCTCGCCGGCTCGATTCTTCCCAGCCTGCTCATCGCGCTTATCGCCACGCGGCTGATACGGAGCTACGCTCCGCAACTGGGCCTGATGGATCAGCCGAACTCGCAGCGGAAAGTGCATACCTTGCCAACGCCGCTCGGTGGCGGCATCGGCATCTGGCTGGGTGTCGTTGGCACTTTTGCGGTTGGCGAATTGATGCTGGTCCTGGCGATGAACGTGCCAGCCGTTGCAAAGATCCTTCCAGACTTCGCCCGTGAGCATCTGTCGGGAGTCGTCAATCAGTCGGGAAACCTCTGGATTCTGTTGGCCGCCGGCACGGTGCTGATGGTTCTGGGCCTGCTCGACGACCGCAAAGGTCTTTCCTGGCAAGTAAGGATTTGCGTCGAATTCGGCGTGGCCGCTGCCTGCGTCTTCTTCGTAAAGAACCTGCAACTGACGGCGTTCATGAACATGCCGTGGGTGACAGGACTTCTCAGCGTGTTCTGGATTGTCGCCATCATCAACTCGTTCAACATGCTCGACAACATGGACGGCCTCTCCGGTGGAGTAGCCGCCATCTCCGCCTCCATGCTCGCCGCGGTGCTACTTCTGAACCCGGACCCGCAAACGAATCGCCCCCAGCTTTTCGTGGCGGGATTTCTGCTGGTGCTGGTCGGAGCGATCCTTGGCTTCCTCTGGCACAACAAGCCCCCGGCCAGGATTTTCATGGGAGATTCCGGCGCGTACTTCATCGGTTTTTGCATTGCCGTCGCCACGCTCCTCGCCACGTACGCCGGCTATCAGACGCCGAAGCGGCACGCCATCCTCGCTCCGGTCGTGGTCATGGCCGTGCCGCTCTATGACATGTTTACTGTCCTGCTCATTCGCCTGCGGGCTGGCAAAAGCCCCTTTCAGGCCGACAAGAACCATTTTTCCCACCGGCTCGTAGATTTAGGTTTGACGCGAACGCAGGCGGTCCTGACCGTTTACCTCACCACGGCCACCTGCGGACTGGCGGCCTTGCTATTGCACCAGGTGGAGTTAGCCGGAGCCATCATCATCATGCTCCTCGTCGGCTGCATCCTGGCGCTGATCGGCATTCTGGAAGCCACCGCTCGCCACACCATCAAGAAGTAGCCGGGACACTCCGTGTGCCGGTATGTCCGCTCACGGAGTGAGCGGACTACTATATGAGTAATGTCCAAGCAGCGCTCCAAGGAGAAACCAGCCGCGACTCCATCGCTGGCGCAGCATGTCCCCGGCATTCTGCTGGCGGCCGTGGTCGCGCTCTTCGTCGCCACACCCCTTTTGCCCAGCGAAGCTGCCACGCCCGAAGGAACGCACGTCACGCTCGGAATGCTCTGGTGTCTCCTCCTCGGCTGCTGGAGCGCCGCGGCGATTGCGCAACTGGTCCCACCGCTGCGACTGGATTGGACGTTGAATGCGTCGCTGGTCCTGATCGGGCTGCATTCGTTGAGCGCGGTCGTGATGAGCCATAGCGGCGGCGGAGGGCGACCCGCGCTCAATACGCTCTGGGTCTGGGTGAACTACGGCATCGGGGCTTTCCTGCTGCGGCAGCTTGTCACGTCCGCCGTGCAAAGCCGAGCCGTTGTCGCCGTGATGGTCGCGCTGGCGATTTGCCTTTCCACGCACGCCTATTACCAGTACTTCGTCAGCCAGCCGGCCTTTCAGAAGGCCTACAAAGCGGACCCCGTGAAGTTCCTAAAGGAAGCCGGCTACAGCACCGACAAGCAGTCGCTGGAGCGAAAGCATCTGGAAGACCGCCTCTACGACCGCGCGCCCCTTTCCACTTTTTCGCTGACCAACTCGCTGGCCGGCTTTCTCGCGCCTTGGCTGATCGTGGCCGCCGGCATCGGCTTGGGAGAAATCAGCAAAGGGGGCAACCGCCGCGCGCTCGTCGCCGCCGCGATTACGGCGCTCTTCGTAGCGGGCTGTCTACTACTTACCAAGAGCCGCACGGCCGTGCTCGCGGCAAGTTTTGGAGCCGTGCTGCTCTTGCTGTACGGCCGGCGCGACGGTTTCAAAGTCGGCTGGAAAATCCCGGCGATTGCCGCGGGGCTACTCGTCCTCATTGGTCTGGCCGTCGTTATCGCCGGCGGGCTTGATGCCGAAGTCCTCAGCGAAGCGCCCAAGGCACTTCTGTATCGTATCGAGTACTGGCGCTCCACTGCCGCGATGATTCTCGATCATCCTCTCCTCGGCGTCGGACCCGGGCGATTCCAGAGCTTTTTTGCCCGCTACAAACTCCCCGAGGCCAGCGAGACCGTTTCGGACCCGCACAACTTCCTGCTGGAAATCTGGGCCACCGCGGGAACGCCGGCCCTCATCACGCTCCTGTTGTTGCTGGCCGCGTTTGCCACCGAACTTTGGCGTCGCAGCTCATCTCTATCCTTATCCTCCTCCTCTGCTTCCTCATCCCCTTCTCCGCCGATTTACCATACCGCTTTCGTCTACGCCGGTGCTCTCGTCGGCATCCTGCTTGGAATTGCTCTCGCCTCGATGGCGGGCCATTTCGTCCTCGCGAACTACACCGGCGGAGTCGTCGGCCTGCTCCTGCTCGGCCTGTCGGCAGCGGCGGCATTTCTTTGGAGTACTAGCGGATGGGTCAAAGAAGGGGAGATGCGGCCGCCGCTGCTCGTGATCGGCCTCATCGTCCTCGGCGTCAACTTGCTCGCAGCAGGAGCGGCAAGTTTTCCTGGCGTCGCGCAAACGGCCTGGATGTTGATTCCGCTTGCACTGAGTCTGAATGAACCGGCCGTGCGACCGGCAGTCCCGCGCTGGAGCGGCTTCATTGCCGCGGGACTCAGCGCCGTCCTCGCCACCGCCTGCTACTTCACCAGCTATGCCCCCGTGCTCAACAGCAGTCTCCCCATGGCCGCGGCGGAGCTGATTCCCTTTCAATCCACGGACCAGGTTGCCGCTCAACTTGCCGCGGCAGCCGAGCATGATCCCTGGTCCACCGCGCCCTGGGAGCGCCTGGCCGAGTTGCGGCTTTCCGCTTGGCTTCGCAACGGATTGGCGGAGGATTTGGACGACTTCACCCGAGCCGCGGATGAATACGCCCGCCGCGAGGCTCCCTCGACCCGGGCCGCCCGAAATCGGGCTCGCTGGTATTTGCAAATTTACGCCCGCTCTCAACAGCCGATGGACCTCGAACGAGCTGTCGATGCCGCTCGCCAGGTAGCCGCTCGCTCACCCGCCAGCGCCCTGGCCCATGCCGAGCTGGCCGCGGTCTGGAAGCTGGCCGGCGATGATTCCGCCGCTCAAATGGAAGCCGAGGAGGCCCTGCGGCTGGACAAGCTCAATCCGCACCAGGAGTTCAAGCTGAAAGAGCATCAACTGCCGCAGTATCAGTGGACTGCGGACGAGAAGACCGTGGTCTCCTCCCTCCGTTCCGAGACGGCAGAACAAACCATGCTGGAGCTGCGTAAAGGCTTGCGGCCCAAGCCCTAAGGGAGGAAAATAACTTAGGTGACGGCCATCCCTGGAGCCACCCATGAAAATCACCGCTCTGATCCTGATCGCCCTGGCCATCGGCATCGGCGCGGGACTGTACGCCTCGTACCGCGAATTCGAAGGTGAGCGGCTGCCCACCAAGATGACTCTGGCCGTGCTGGCGGAGAGGGACAACCTCACCGGTGCCGGTGAAGGCCCGAAGGTCGTCGTCGAGGGGGGCGAAATCCACGACTTCGGCACCATGGACCGCGGTTCGAAGGGCCAGCATGAGTTCATCTTCCGCAATTCCGGCACCCAGCCTCTGGTCATCACCCTGACCGACTTCACTTGCAAATGCACGGCCGCCGCTGTCGGGGGCAAGCCGATGGCAAAGGGGGATACGCAGACCATTCCCCCCGGCGGCTCCTTCAAGCTGACGCTGGAGTGGAGCATCAAGTTCACCGACAAAGACTTTTCGCAGTCCGCCGAGTTTTCCACCAATGACCCCCGCCGCGAGATCGTGCGGCTGCTCATCCACGGCCGGACGGTCGATGCCATCGAGCTGGAAAACCAGTCGCTGTCCATTTCCGGCGTTTCGGCGAACGAGCCCGCCGTTGCCGAACTTTCGATCTACTCGCACCGCGACGAAGAACTAAAAATCGTCAAGCACTCCTGGCAGGATACGGAGTCCGCGAAATTCCTGGAGGCCACCTTCTCGACTCTGCCGCCGAACGAGGCCGTTCGGTTCGGCGCTCGGGGCGGCGTGAAAATGCGAGTGGCCATCAAGCCCGGTCTGCCGCTCGGCCTGACCGGACAAGCCATTTCCCTGAAAACCAACTACGAAGGAATCGAGCCGCAGGTCATTCCCGTCGAGATCCGGGTCGTGGGGGACATCGTGTTGCTCGGCCCCAAGGTTCCCTCGGGCGGCACTTCCGTCATGCTTGGTGCCGTCGATCAGAAGACGGGCACCTCCCACACCGTCTACTTGCATATCAAAGGCCCGCACCGCGAAATGACCCAGGTGGAAATTGAAAAGCTGGAGCCGGATTTTCTCCAGGTAACGCTGGAGGAGCCGGTGGCGATCAGTCCCACGGTCAAACGCATTCCCATCAGGATCGATATCCCCGCCGGCGCGCCGCTGGGAAGTTACTTGAAGTCCGCGGAATCCAAAGCCGGGCAAATCACATTAAAGACGACGCACCCCCAAATCAAGCAAGTGGTGATCCCCGTGTCGTTCGTAGTTCGCTAGGAGCCGGGCGAAGCCGGGGTCGGGAGTCTTTGGCGTCAACGACTACTCAATAACGAATAAACATGGACGCCAAAGACTCCCGTCCCCCTGTTCATGCGTAGGGGCGCGGACGTCATGGTGCCGGGCACGCGAGGCTAGGCGACTTGAACTTCACGGAAGAGACGAAAATGACCCTCCGACACCAGCCTGAAGCGCAAGCGAAGGAAAGTGCGAACTACTTGTCCGCGCATTACTTCCCGAACACTCCAGCCGCGCTCTCCTTCGTTTGCGCTTTAGGCTTGTGTTGGGCATTGCTCTCTGCCGGCTGTGGAGCACCGACGCCGCCTGTTGTTAAACCGGTGCCCAAGGGGAGTGCAACCGCAAACGTCACGCCGCCTGGCGAAACGCAGGTCGAGCCCCGGCCAAAGCTCGTCCCCCCGCAAGGCCCCGGCCCGCCCGGAGAGGATAAGCCGGACGAAGGCACAACGCCCAAAGCCCCCGCCACTCAGCCAGAGCTCTTCAAAGCCTGGCCAGAGCCCAAGCTCGCATTCTTCCTCACCGGCCAGCAAATGGGCTACATCGAGCCGTGCGGCTGCACGGGGCTGGCAAATCAGAAAGGGGGACTGGCGCGGCGGGCGACATTGATTACCCAGCTCCGCGAGAAGCGAGGCTGGGAAGTCATTCCCCTGGACGTCGGCAGCCAGATCAAGCGGTACGGCAAGCAGTCGGAAATCAAATTCCAGAAGACTGCGGATGGCCTGCGAAAAATGGGCTACCAGGCGGTTGCGCTGGGAGCCGACGACCTCAAGCTGACCCCCGGCGACTTGCTGGCGGCCACCAACCCCCCGGATGAGAAGCAGAGCATTTTCACCAGCGTCAACGTCGCCCTGCTCGACCGCAGCCTCACGCCCCGTTTCCGCATCGTGGAGGCCGGCGGCAAAAGGGTTGGCATCATTGCCGTGCTCGGTGACGAAGCAGAACGCAAGCTCAAAGGGGACGAACTGCTCCATGCCCCCGCCCTTGATGCCCTGAAGAAAGCCGCTGCCGAGGTGCAGGAGCAGAAGTGCGATCTATACGTCCTCCTGGCCCATGCCACTCTGGAGGAAACGCAAAAGCTGGCCCAGGCAGTCCCCATCTTCAACCTGGTCGTCACGGCCGGCGGAATCGGCGAGCCAACGCATGAGCTGGAAAAAATCAAAGACACCAAAGCGCTGCTGGCCCAGGTCGGCACCAAGGGAATGTATGCCGGCGTCGTCGGTGTCTTTGACGACCCCAAACAGCCGCTTCGCTACCAGCGGATTCCCCTCACCAGCGAGTACGACGACGACCAGGAGATGATCGCGCTGCTCGCCGAATACCAGGCGGAGCTCGAGCAAACGGGCCTCGCCGAACTCGGCGCGACCGAGCTATCCCACGAGAGCGGGCACAAATTCGTCGGCACCGCCAAGTGCGGCGAGTGCCACACCAAGGCCCTGGCCGTCTGGGAGAAAACTCCCCACGCCCACGCCACCGACTCTCTCCAACGGCCCCCCAAGGAAGCCGTCACCGCGCGGACTCAAATCCTCCGGCATCACGACCCGGAATGTCTCTCCTGCCACGTCACCGGCTGGGATCCGCAGAAGTTTTATCCCTACAAGTCCGGCTACCTGGGCCTGGAAAAAACTCCCCACCTCACCCACAACGGCTGCGAAAACTGCCACGGCCCCGGCTCCGCCCACGTCGCGGCTGAGTCAGGCGAAACCAAGCTCGGCCAGGACGAAATCCAAAAGCTCCGCGACCAGCTAAAACTCCCTCTCGCCGGCGGCCTCGCCGAGCGCCGCTGCGCCCAGTGTCACGACGGCGACAACGACCCCGACTTCAGCGACAAGACGTTCGAAAAGTACTGGAAGCAGATCGAGCACAAGGGAAAGGACTAACGCTGGAGTCTTCGTTGGAGTCCCGCCTTCAGGCGGCTCGACTCCGCCCAAACCTTACCCCCTAACCGGGGAGTTCTTGATACCGCTTTTGAGATCGTTTTTTTCAGCGTTTAGATCGATTCACCCGAACGCAACCCCCTATCAAAAAACAGGTTGTGGATACCTCGATCACCGTCAGCTTGATACACGACTCCCTTTCTTGATACACCGTGTATCAACGGCATGTTCTCCAGCCGCCGGTCTCCGGACCCTCGTCGCCGCGACGGGATTCGACCTCAAACCGCGCTTCTCAATCACAACCAGGATGGAAAAGATCAAACCTCCCGCGCCGGCGATGAGCCAGCGCAGGGGGCGCCGCTTACATACACAACTGTATACACCAAGGTTGGCGTCGTCAAGCCCCGCAGCCCATTTTTTGCCAAATACTTGAAAACCCTTACAGATGCCTGGCTATTTCCTGTAGAATTTCCTATTCATCGGAAAGTTGCTTGCTCGGCAGCGTCCTGATCTGGGAGGGTTTCCCATGAGAGTCAGCCGTCAGCGTGTCCTCCTCTTCTGGGTTGCGGTCGCAGTCCAAGCACACGTTTGGGTGGCGGATATCAGAGCGCAGGATCTCTTGGCAGAAGTCCGTGCCGGCAACAAGTCGGCTCTCGATTCGATTCGCACCCTGTTCTGTCGGATGACTGTCGAAACACCGGTATCGCCGGTTAATCGGAGCGAAACGTCCCCTGTGGATTACTGGCAGTCGGGCGATTCGGTTCGCATCCGTTTCGAGGATGCGTTCCAAGGCACGGATACGGTGCGGCACAATGACATCAGTAGGACATCGTTCATCACGCTCCGTCCCGCCAGTGAACAGAGATCCGTCTTTTCGATTCGCGCCCTCCAGCCAGAGCAGTCGCACGGGCGTTTCGATCCGTATGGAAGCGGGCTGCTGAGGTTGTTCGGCACGAAGGCCGCGCCGCTCATGCTGGAGGAAATCCTCAGCCAGTCGCACAAAATTAAAAAAATCACGCGGCAACACGATGCGGGAGGCGAGTGCATTGTTCTGGAGATGTCCGTCAAGTTTGATGCCCAATCGACAGGCAACTTTGAAATCTGGTTCGATCCCAAGGTCAACTATCTGGCGCGCAAGCTGATCGGCGACTTCACGGGTCCGCCCGATCGCCCCAAAGTTCGCCGGGAGTCGCAAGTCTTGCGGTTCGTGGAAGCCGCGCCGGGAATTTATTTTCCCGTAGAGGCGGAAACGAAATTCATAAATAACGACAAACTGACCCAGCACGACATCGTCACCTTCAGCGATATCCGCATCAATCAGCCGCTGCCGGCGGGCATTTTTGAGCTGCCTATTCCGCCCAATACCAAGGTGCTCGATGCGATTCAGGATCGAGAATATGAAGTGGATGCCAGTGGCAAAGAATTTGGTCCTAGTCGCCCCCTCGCTAAGGGTATGCCCGGGCTCGCTGGAAAGAGCGGGCAGCCGCCTGGAAACTTGGCGGCTCCTGCCCCAATCGCGCAAGGCGCAACGACGAAGGAACCAGAGCCTGTCACCCGCTGGATTCTGTATGGTTTGCTAATCCTTTTGGCAATCGCTGCGGGGATTTGGTACGTCCGCCGCCTGCGGGCTTCGGCGACATCCGGGTGATGACAAACAGGAGGCTACTTATGCGACCGTTCCCAAGCGCAACTCGCGCCGGCCTGCGAAATGTTGGCTTTACGCTGCTCGAGCTGGTGATTGTGATCGCGATTATCGGCATCCTCATTTGCCTTCTATTGCCGGCTGTTCAGCACGCGCGAGAATCGGCGGCTCGCGTCGAATGTTTGAACAAGCTCCATCAGATTGGCGTCGCTCTGCATCTACATCATGACCTGCACGGTTGCCTGCCGCCCAAAGCACCTTCGGGTGATCCCCGTGACCCCAATATTCTGCTGCAATGGAGCGCATTGATCTTGCCGCAACTTGAACAAGAAGGACTTTGGTCCATTTCGGTCGAGGCTTGCCGGGTTGATACGGTTTCAATGCACAATCCGCCGCACGTAGGTTGCGTCACCCCTATTGAACCGTACATTTGCCCCAACGACCGGCGGCTGCGAAACCCGCTGATAATGCCGGACGGCGACCGCGCCTCGTTCAGCTCCTACCTGGGCGTTTCCGGCTCCCTGATTGGGGCCGTGCAGATCGGTGCAAATACGTGGCAAGCCGCGCCAGGACTCCTGGGACAGCAGCCGGGTCCAAACTTCGGTCAGGTTACTGATGGCCTGAGTCAGACCCTCTTGGTGGGTGAACGGCCTCCGCCGGCATCGGGGCAGGCCGGACGCTGGTATTCGGTGTACCGATACGGTGGCGGCTTCGCCGGACCTGATGAATCCATGCTAATTCCTGCAATAAGCATGTCACCTCAAGACCCATGCACTCCAGTTCATCCTTTTAGCAAAGGCTTTGGGCCAGGGCGGCTGGAGAATCCGTGCGACCGCTATCATTTCTGGAGCCTGCACCCCGGCGGCGGAAACTTTCTCTTCGCCGACGGCTCAGCCCGCTTTTTCCACTATTCCGCCGCCCCCATCATGCCCTCGCTCGCCACCCGCAGCGGCAATGAGATTGTCAACTTCCCCAACTGAACGAACACTTGCACTAGAATGGAATTGGTTCAAAGATTCTAGCTGTAACCCCGAGACATCATGATTACGGTTGACGTCGAACAAGAAGTTGATGGGCGCTGGATTGCCGAAGTGCCTGATCTTCCGGGCGTATTGGCCTACGGCCAAAGCCGCTCGGAAGCTGTCCTTCACGCCCAGGCACTTGCGCTGCGTGTGCTCGCGGATCGACTCGATCATGGAGAAATCGTGCCGCAAGTCGGGAGCGTTTTTGCGGTGTCGCCATGAGCCAATGGGGATCGGCAAAGGCCAGGCGCGTGCTTGCCGCGCTCCAGCGAATCGGTTGGAGCATCAAACGCTAGTCGGGCGGCTCGCACAAAGTTTTGCAGCGGGCCGGTTGGTCCGATGTTGTTTTTGCCTTTCACGACAACGAAGAAATCGGTCCGCGAATGCTCGCCCGAATCGCCAAACACACAGGACTGACACCCGACGATCTGTAAGGGTAAGGAGGTGGGGCTTGTTTACTTCCCCATCGCCGCCAGAACCTCATCCGTGATGCTGAAGTTGGCGGAGACGCTCTGCACGTCGTCGTGATCGTCGAGCAGCTCCACGAGCTTGAGGACGTCTTTGGCGATCTCGGGGTCGGTAACTTCGATCGTGTTGGTGGGAATGCGGGTGATCTGCTTGGACTCCGGCTCAATGCCGGCGGCAGTCAGGGCTTCGCCGACGGCGTTAAAGGCATCGACCGGGCAGGTGACCAGAAACACGTCCCCTTCGTTCTTGATGTCCTCCGCCCCGGCGTCGAGGGTGACTTCCATGAGCTGGTCTTCGCTGGCTTTGGCGGCGGAGATGAGGAAGACCCCCTTCCGCTCGAAGAGCCAGGAGACGCAGTTGGTGGCGCCGAGCTTGCCGCCGTAGTTCTCGAAGATCTTGCGGATTTCGGGGGCGGTGCGGTTGCGGTTGTCGGTCAGGATTTCGCACATCACGGCCACGCCGCCGGGGCCGTACCCCTCGTAGATGGTCTCGTCGAGCATCTCGCTTTCCAGCTCGCCGGTCCCCTTCTTGATGTTCCGCTCGATGTTTTCCTTGGGCATCGAGACCGCCTTGGCGTCGGCGATGGCGTAGCGGAGCTTGAGGTTGCTGTCCGGATCCCCGCCTCCCATCCGGGCCGCCACGATGAGCGCCCTCGCCAGCTTGCTCCAGAGCTTGCTCCGTTTGCCATCCACCGCCGCTTTGCGGTGCGCGATGTTGGAAGAATGCGAATGACCAGCCATTTCTTCTCCGAGTCTCAAATCTCAAATCTGATACTTGTTCCCAAGCTCTGCTTGGGAACACACGTCTTCGAAGCTCTGCTTCGCGTTCCCGCCAGCTCATCGTCAGGAAGCGGAGCTTCCGATCTTGCGTTCTCAAGCAGAGCTTGGGAACGAGCGTGAACTACTTCAGTTTCTTGCGGACCGCTTCCAGCTTCTCCCGTTCTCCATCCTTCTCAAACGCTGCCGCGGCCTTCTGCCAGGCTTCACGCGCTTTGGCCGCATCGCCAGCTTTCAAATAGGCGTCCCCCAGGTGGTCCAGAATCACGCCGGATGACTCCTTTTCCGCGGCGAGCGAGAGCTCGCGGACGGCATCAGGATACCGCCCTAGTTGATAGTATCCCCACCCCAGGCTATCGCGGTAGGAGGGATTGCCGGGCTCCGCGGCGACCGCCCGCTCGGCCATCGAAACGCCCCGTTGCAGGTGGATTCCCCGCTCAATCCACAGGTAACCCAGGTCATTCAGGGCTCCCGCGTCGTCCGGAAACTCGTCCAGCACTTGCTCCAGGGTTTCCACCGCCGCGTCGAAGTCCCCTTGCTTCAAAGCGACGTTCGATAGCGCCAGGCGCGTGTCTCGAATCACGTCCCGCATCGCGGAATTTTTGAAGTTGTCCCCATTTCTAGCTAGCAGCTCTTCGCAGGACCGCCGGGCATTGGCTAAGTCGCTCGCGTGGTAATAAACCCAGGCCAGCCGGCTTTCATAGAGCGGGTTGGCCGGGTCAATCTCCACCGCCCGCTTCGCCGCCCGGATAGCCTCTGCATCTTCCTTGGCCATCGCCAGCGCGCCGGCCAGGAAATACTGCACCAGGGCCGCGCGGTCGGGGAGCAACTTATCGTCCGAGATTTTTCGCAGGACTTTGGCCGCACGGGCGTGCTCGTCATTGCCGAGCAGGCCAAGCCCCCACGCCAAGAACACCTCTCCCTTTTTCTCCGCGTTCTCAGCGGCCTCCGCGGTAAAAAACTCTTCCGCCGCGTCGTACTGTTTCCCCTCCATCGCCAGCAGACCTCCGGCAAGTACGGCTCCTGGCGGCCGTCTGTCCGCTGGTTCCTGGAGGAGGCGGCGGGCCTCGCTGAGGATCTTGCCGAGCAGCTCCTGGTCGCCGGCGATCGCTTCCGCGGGTTCGCGTAGCGACTCGAGCGATACCGACCGGCTAACCGCGGGACCGGCGACTTCCAGCAGCTTCTCGGCGTTCCCTTGCCGGCGGTAAAGCTCACAGAGCCGCTGCCGGACTTCGCTGCGGAACCTCTCGGCCAGTGCTTGCTGATAGAGCTTTTCCGCCTCCGCCAGGTCGCCTGCCTCCAGGAGCTCTTCCGCCAGGTAGAAGCGGAGCGTGACGTTCTTCTCGTCCAGGGCGAGCAGTTCCCTGAGCCGCTGGATGACTTTGGCCTTGGCGGCTTTGGCGTCGCTGGCGCCTTCGGTCAGCAGCTTGGAAAGCAAGCCGTACGGCTCGGTGCCCCCCGCGGTGGATTTGGACGCAAAGTACTCGCCGAGCCTTTGCAACGCCGCGGCGCGCTTCTTTTTGCCCGCTTCCACTCGCGCCAGGCGCAGCGCGAAGAGCGGCTTATCCGGGGAAATCGCATCGGACTTGGTGAAGAGTGCCGCCGCCTCGTCATGCCGGCCGGCGGCCAGATAGCTCTCCGCCAGAAGTTGCCAGGTTTCCTCGGGCTTGCCGAGGAGCGTCTTGGTAGCCTGCTCCCCCAGCGGCACGGCTGGGTCAAGCAGCAGTTTGTGTACTCTGGAAAACGCCGCGGCGGATTTCGCGTATTCGCCGGAAAGGAAATAGAGGCGGCCCAGCTCGAAGCGAACCAGCGCCGCACCTAAGTCTTCAATTTTCTCGCCACCATCAGGCTGCTGGGCAATTGCCTGCTCATAGAGGCCCGCCGCCCGAGCCCACGCACGCTGCTCCGTCAGCCGCAGCGCCAGCCGGCGAAGCAGGATGGGATCCAGCGGCGTTTTGCCGGATGCAGTCACCGCATATCGGGCGGCTTCATCCTCGCGCTTGAGTTCAAAGGCGAGCGGCACAATCTCTTGCAGCGCCGCCGCCGCTCGCGGATCCCAGCGCCAGGCCCGCTGGAAGCAGCGGAGCGCCCCGGCGTAATCCTCCCGCTGCTGCATGACCCGCCCCTGCGCGAACCAGGCGGCGGCGGTGACGCGGTCCTGCTCTTCTTCCGAGCGGACTTTTGAGGGAACCAGTTTTTCGGGGAGCGGCTCCGATGGTGAATTGGCGTCTGACTTCGGCTGCGCGGCGGCGAGAGGAAAGGAGCAGCAGATGTTGAACAGAAGGAAACAAAGGGAACGAAGAAAGGCAGAAGAGGGAAGTTTGATGGTCATGTTTCCCCTCCTGCTTTTCGCAGCTCCGGGCAGGCTGGAAGCCTACCCCCACCTTACCGCGGCTTCTTCTTCACGAAACCCTTGGCCGGACTCTTCTTTTCCAACCGCTGGGGTTCGACTTTTTTCTTGGGCGCGGGAGGGGGCGACGGCTTGTCCTTCGCTTTCTTGCCGGCGTCGTCGTGGTGCGATTTATCGGCGTGTTTCTCGCCGGTGGGTTTTGACGGCTTGGCGTGCTCCTTGGCTTCCTTGGCGGCGGCGTTTGATTCCTTGGAAGGCTGCGAGGGCCGCATTTCGGACATCTTCGCGCCGCGGGACTGGGAACGCTGCTTGTCCGCCACCGCCTTGGCAGCCGCTTCTTCCAGCTTGGCCGTCCGCTGTGACAGCCGTTCTTTGTAGCCGTCGTCAATTTCCGCCAAGATAGCGCGGAGCTTGGACGAGCCGGGCGAGGCATAAAAGTCAGCCGCAATCTGCTGGAGAAGCGAGCCGAACTCCACGCCCTTGTTCTTGGGAATGGCCCGCTCCAGGCCGGGGACCTGCTTCTTGTCCGCTTCCTGCTCACTGATGACGCCGACCGCGTACAGGACCTCGATGGCCCCTTCACTCACGGGAATGGAATGGCCGCTAAGCGCGTTCTGGGCGACATAAGCCCGGACGAACGGACTGGCCCCCTGGATTTTCTCCAGGTCTTTCTCGGCCTTCCCCAAGTTCTGCTTGCGGAGCACTTCAATGTCGAACGAATAGCCTGCTTCGAACACGGATTGCAAGGCCTTCTTGATGCGCTGCCCCGCTCCCGCGGAGTCGGGAATTCCGGCCATCACCTCGGCCAGTTCGGAAACGGTCGTCACCCGGATTTCATTCCAGTCGAAGTACATCTCCTTCAGCCGGGCGAAGGCTTCGTCCGCCGCTTCGTAGCGGGCGTTCTCCAGACAGCAGGCGTAGAGCAGGTGCTCGAGCGCCGTGCGGTCCGCCGGAGGGACGACGGGCTTGTAGTGCTTCTTCAGGACTCTGTGGACTTTCGTCAGTTGTGCGGTGCGGTTGGTGTTCGTCATGCCAGGATGCTTAAACGGAGGAAAGGCAAACAGTACTTATTGGGCCACGGATGAAACACGGAAGGACACGGAAGAACACGGATAAGGCTGAAGAGGTTGCAGAATAATAGCAGCAGAATAATGAAGCAAAGGAGATTGGTGTTTTCTTATCCGTGTTCAATCCGTGTTCCATCCGTGGCTCACTTATCATCGTCTTCCTCATCCACGGTCGTGGCGTCCAGCATCTCCTCTTCCTCGGCCTCGCCATCTTCCATGGGGGCCGGCGGCAGTGGGGGCTTGGGAAGCACTTCGGCCAGGATGCGAGCGACTTCCAGCGAGTTCTTCACTCCCTTGTCAATCTCGAACGACAGCCGCGGCGTGTAGCGCGTGTCGATCCGGTCGGCGATGCGGCTTTGCAGGAATCCGGCGGAGTTCTGCAGGCCCAGCAGGCTCAGCTTCTCCTGCTTGGCATCCCCCATGACGGAGACATGGATCTTGGCCGACTTCATGTCGCCCGAGAGCTCCACCATCGTGACGGTGACGTTCTTCACGCGCGGATCCCGCACCTCCGTGAGGATGGCCATGCTGACCACCTCGCGAATGGCTTCGGCGGCTTTCAGAACGCGGCGGGAGGACATAGGCAAATCAATTCCGAGTGCAAACACAGTTTTCCGGAACCAGGCCGGGCGGATTACAGCGTGCGGGCCACTTCCTCGATCTTGTACGCCTCCAGCATGTCCCCTTCCTTGATGTCGTTGAAGTTCGCCAGCTTGATGCCGCATTCCATGCCGCGGGCGACCTCCTTGGCGTCATCCTTTTCCCGTTTCAGCGATTCCATGGCGTAGTCGCCAATGGTGCGGCTGTCGCGGTTGATGCGGATGCGGCAGCCGCGCTCGATGCTCCCTTGAATGACCTGGCAACCCGCCACACTGCCGACGCGGCTAATGGTGAAGACCTGCTTGACCAGAGCGCGGCCGACGTCGATTACCCGCTCCTCGGGCTTGAGCTTTCCTTCGAGAATCGCCCGGATGTCGTCCGTGACCTTGTAAATGATGTCGTAGCGGCGGATTTCCACCTGCCGCTCTTCCGCCAGGTTCCGGGCCGCTTCATCCGGGATGACGTTGAAGCCCACAATGACCGCCGCGGAAGCGTGGGCCAGCGTGACATCCGCCAGGGTAATGCCACCGACGCTCGCCTGCAGCACCTTGATCTTGACCTCGGGATGATCGAGCTTGCCAAGCTCGTTGAGGATAGCCTCGATGGAGCCGCGAACGTCCGCCCGAATGATGAGGTTGAGCGTGGAGACTCCCTCGCTCGGACCCAGCTTGCCTTCGGCCAGACGCTGCTGGAAGTCCTCGAAGGAAACCTTCGTGGAACTGCCGGAGAGGGATTCCTGGCGGGTATCTCCGGCCCGCTGCGCGGCCAGGTCTCGGGCTTCGGTAATGTCCTGCAGCACGTAGAACTTCTCGCCGGCTTGCGGTGCCACATCCAGCCCCGTGATGTTGACCGGCACGGAAGGCCCGGCTGATTTCACCTTCACGCGGGGACGGAGCGTGTCGTACATTGCCTTGACGCGGCCATGGGCGGCGCCGCAAACAACTACGTCGCCATCCTTGAGGGTGCCATTCTGCACCATGAACTTGGCGATGACGCCGCGGCCCGATTCCTGCTCGGCCTCCAGGCAGGTGCCCATCGCATCGCGGTCGGGGTTGGCTTTGTACTCGTGCAGCTCCGCGGTGACGAGCAGCGTTTCCAGCAGATTGTCGAGCCCTTCGCCCGTCATGGCGCTGGTGCGAATGACTTCCACGTCGCCGCTCCATTCGCTGGGCAACAGGCCGGCCGTCGCCAACTGCTGCAGAACCTTTTGCTGGTCCGAGCCGGGCAAGTCCACCTTGTTCATGGCGACGACAATCGGCACCTCAGCCGCCTTGGCATGGCTGAGAGCTTCTTCGGTCTGCGGCATCACGCCGTCATCCGCGGCGACAACGAGCACGGCGATATCCGTGACGTTTGCTCCGCGAGCCCGCATTTCGGTGAA
>JBKJNY010000020.1:0-9633 GCA_046593355.1 Pirellulaceae bacterium
CGCCTCGATCAATCCTGGCACTTTGGCAAGCGTCGGCTGGCGGTAGATATTGTCGTGAACCAGCACATTCGCCGGGCCGACGAAGTAGGTGTTGTAGTCCCCAACCACCAGGTTGAACGCCCGGTCAGGATTGGGGAGCTCTTCCACCTTGACAATCGCTGCCGCGCCAGTGAGCGTATGCAGGCTCTGATTGGGTTTCAACTCCTTGGCCATCGTCCAGCCGGATCCATTGACCCAAAACGGATGGCCGAGAGTGGTCACGATTTCACTGTCGCCCAGCGTGATCTTGCGGAGCTTGGACGGCGGCCGGACGGTCACGTTCTGCACGAGCTTGAAAGCGAGCTCGCCGGAATTGGGATCCTGGGACAACACGCGGTCGCCAGGCCGGATGGAATCGATTGGTTGCGGTCCGGATTCGGTGTAGACGGGGGTTCCCGCGGTGAAGCAGGAGACCATTTGAATAAAGGGTCGATAGACCGGTACGGTATATTGGCTCACGTAGTACTGCGTAGGTGTTTCGTAGACCACCTCGTTATGATCTCTCCACCACTGATACCATTGGGAAGGATCGTTGGGAATTGCCTGTCCAGTCGTCTTCTCAAGCGATTCGTAAAAGTTCGCATTTTTCGCCTGAGCGAGTTGATTTTGCTGCTGCACGAGGAATTCGCTCTCAGCCGCGCGATCCATCACGCGGACCACTTGAAGCTCGGCCTGGCTCCGAAGCCGTTCCAGCCGTCGGAGTTGGGATGCGGCAACCATGCCTCCGGATTTTCGCGGGACAAAGACGGGAACCGGAATTTCCTGGTGTTCCGCCTTACTCGAAACGACCACTTTCTGAGTGGCGCTCTCTGTCACCGCGGTGTACTGATAGTCGACCGTAAAGTCCGGCCCCATCTTGACCAGGAACTGCGATTTCGTGGTTGGGCTTAAGCCGACCATGAGGAGAGGGACAAAGTCATGCAGCTTGCGTTTTTTTAACTCCTTATTCGCGGCGTCCCGCACGCTGTCATGCGGGGAGAGAACTGCTGTACGCGTGAGGGATACGGTCGCAGGAAGTGCGGTGAATCGACCCAGTAGATGGACAAGCTCATGTGACCAGGCTTCGCCAGCGGTAACGAGATGGGCTTCTGCGAGGCTAGCCACATGCAAATCCTGAATCGCATGCATCTGGTCCCGGACACTTTTTATTCGGGCGTCCTTTTGGGATTCAATGATGTCGCGCCACCGCTCGAACTTTTTTGCATAATCCTTCCAGGCGGCGTCAATCGCGGCGGCCTCTCGTTCCATCTCGTCAATTTCCGCGCGAGTGCGGAGCTGGCCGCCATAGGCGATAAGGCCCAGCTTTTTCACCATCTCGTTCGCCGTGTCGCCTGCCACCTTGGGGTTATAAAAAACGCGCGCATAGTGGTACTCGGCCCGGTCTTTCATCCCCTCCTGCTCGCACCAGCGTGCAAGGGCCAGCTCCTTCTTTACGCTCCCGTCGAGTTCGTCCCGCTGAGCCCGGTACAGGGAATACCGCGGGGTCTTGCTGATGGCGGCCGAGGCCTTCGCCACCGGGAGCCATTCTTCTCCCACTCGCACTTTTCCTAGCTGCCAGTGGGCAGGTGCGTAGTCTGGTTCGATATCGAGGGCGGCTTGCAGATGCAATTCTCGGGACTCGCTGTTCCCGGCGAGCTCTGCCTGCAGGCCGATTTTCACCAGCTCCGCGAGGCGGGAATTTTCGTCCGGCGGCGGGGCCTTCTCCTTCACCTTCGCCGCGAAGGCGGACACATTGGAGACGCACGCCAGGATGCAGACACAACCCCAGAGCAACCGGTGATGGAACATTTTTGCGCTCCTATGGAGATTCGCCCCTCTATCCCGTGGTTATATGGGGTATCGGTAACGGTGGCAAGCTTTGACAAGACTTTTCGGAATCGCAGCGGCCGGCGGGCCTGGAGGCAGGGAAAAATGGCTCGCTGGGGATTTCCAAAGTGAGCCATATTTTTACAGAACTATTTTGTCACTAGATATTGACATTGTCACTAGAACATGAATATCACTTAGGGTAGAGCGCAGGAGACGGCTGGCCGCAAGTGACTTCCGAAGCCACCCCGGCTTGTCCCGGGGAAGGTTCACCATCAACCTGAAACAAACAAGGAAGATGCACCTCGTTTCCAGGTTGACGTGGAAGCTCGCACCGAAGCCGGCCCGGTGGTATCGGGTGGCAAAAATATGCAGACTTATTTATGGTTCAAAGTACCTTTCACGAATCAGGCCATTTCTCGACTTACGTAAAGTAGACCTGACGCAATCTATTCCAGAGAAACAACTTGTGACTGACGTGGTCGCCGTTCCCGGTTTGAAGAGCGACCTCCAAAAACATGAATCAACATGCCCCTGACGGGGGAGTATCTATGCGAACCTTTGCTTGGCTAATAACATTTGCGGCGATGGCTGTTTCCTGGAGCGCCGCCCTCGCGCAGTCTCCCGTCATCAAGCGTGTGCTGCCACCGGACGGCATCGCCCTTCCCGTAGAGGATCAGGAAAATCTCGAAACACGGATTGAAAAAATCCGCGAGCTGGCCCTGGCGAAGGAAAAGCAGGGGACGTTCAAGCTTTCGGTCGACCAGGACGCGGACATCGAGGTCTTCCTGCTGGCGGTGGAGTTTGCCCTGGAGTTCCATGAGTTCTACGATCCGAAGGATCTGGCCAAAGCGACGGCCTTGCTGGACGAGGCGGAGAAGCGGGTGAAGGAGGCTCTTAAGGAGAAGTCTCCGTGGGTGGATGGCAAAACGGGGTTGATTGTTGCCGGGTATACGCCCGAGCTGGCCCCCGATGAAACTCCGCAGCCGTATGGGCTGGTGATTCCCAAAGGGCATGATTTCGAGAAGCCCTGTCCGCTGTACGTCTGGCTGCATGGCCGCGGGGATAAGCAGACTAATCTGCACTTCATCCATGAGCGGATGCGGAGTCAGGGGCAGATTGCTCCGCCGGGGGCCATGGTGCTGCATCCCTTCGGGCGGCAGTGCGTGGGGTTCAAGTTTGCCGGGGAGACGGACATCACCGAGGCGATTCTGGACGTGACCAATCGATTCAACATCGATGCACACCGCATCGTGCTCATCGGCTTCTCGATGGGGGGAGCGGGAGCTTGGCACTACGGTGCCCACAACGCTTTCGACTTCTGTGCCGTCAGCCCCGGAGCCGGCTTTGCGGAAACGGCCCGCTACCGCAAACTGAAGCCCGAGGACTTTCCGCCGTGGTACGAGCAGAAGTTGTGGGGACTGTACGACGTGCCGTGTTACACGCGGAACCTCTTCAATCTGCCGACGATTGCCTACAGCGGCGAGAACGACAAGCAGATCCAGGCTGCTCAAATCATGGAGGAAGCCTTTATCGCCGAAGGCCGGAAGCTGGAGCACCTCATCGGTCCCGGCGTCGAGCACAAGTACGAGCCCAAGACGCTCGAGGAGCTGCTGGCCCGACTCGACGGCATCGTGAAGCAGGTGCAGCCTGCAATGCCGCGGGAAGTCCACCTGCAAACCCGCACGCTGGCTTACCCCTACATGCACTGGGTCAACGCCGAGCGGCTGACGGAGCATTGGCTCGACAGCCGCATCGACGCGAAGCTGGTGGGGAAGAACAAGATTGAAGTGACGACGAAGAATATCCAGGAGCTGTCGCTCTTTCCTTATGAGAAGATGACGGGGGTCGAGATTGTCATCGACGGCGACAAACTGGTCATCAAAAACCCCCTCAAAACCAGCGAGGACCAATCGGGGACTGCGTACCTGCATCGTATCGGCGGTCACTGGACGGAGATGACGAAGCTAAATACCGGGATGCACAAGAACGGCTACGTGCATGGTCCAATTGACGACGCCTTCACGGGCAATGGCCGGGTCGTGGTTGTTCTGCCCACCGGAAAGTCCAAACACGAACGGGTGGCGGCCTGGGTAAAGAACGAAAGCGAGCATCAGCTCACCCGCTGGCGGGCGCTGATGCGCGGCGAATTGACCGTGAAAACCGACAAAGAGGTGCTGGCGGCGCTTGCGACGGTCAAAGGAGGCTTACTGGCGGACAACTATTTGCTCTGGGGCGATGTCGATTCCAACCTGCTGCTGGCGAAATGGAAAAAGGACTTGCCGGTGGAGTGGAAAGACAAGACCTGGTCGCTTGGCGGAAAAAGCTATGATGCCGCAACGACGGTCCCGGTTTTGATTTATCCCAGCCCCGACGACGGCACCAAATACATTGTCCTCAACTCCGGCCTTACCTTCCGCGAAGGGCACGACAGCACCAACTCGAACCAGACTCCCAAGCTCCCCGACTGGGCCGCGATCGACATCACCGTGCCAGCGGACGCGATCGCGCCGGGGAAAGTGGTGGAAGCGGGTTTTTTTGATGAAGAGTGGAGGGTCAAGGGGAAATGACTAAATCCTAATGTCTAATGACTAATACGAATGTAGTCACATTAGTCATTAGGAATTAGTTCTTAGTAATTCCGTGTGTTTTATGAACTCCAGTGCCATCATTCTCGTCCTCGACCGCCTCGGGAGCGGGTTTCTCGGCCCTTACGGCAATACCTGGGTGGAGACGCAGAGCTGCAATCGGCTGGCGAGCGAGGGGCTGCTGTGCGAGTTTGCGGTGAGCGATTCGCCGGTGCTGGAGAGCGTGTATCGCTCGTACTGGACCGGGCGGCACGCGATGGATGGGCGGCCGGCTGACGAGACAATAATGGCAGAGGCCGCGAAGGCAGGGCTAAAGACCATCCTGCTGACCGATGAGCCGCGGGTGGCGGAGCATCCGCTGGCGGCTGGCTTTGCGGAAAAGATGTTGCTGTCGGCGGATGGGGCGGCTGCACCGGCGACGGAGATTGACCAAACGCAGATTGCCCGGCTGACGCAGGCGGCAATGGAGGTGATAGCCCGGCAGCGAGAACCGTATCTGCTCTGGATACATTCCCGCGGCATGTCGGGAGCGTGGGACGCGCCGCTGGAATACCGCAACGCCTTCCGCGATGAAGAGGACCCGCAGCCGGGAGACTTCACCGCGCCGCCGCTCATTAAGAAGAGCGGTGGTTTCGACCCCGATGAGCTGCTGCGGTACGTCCATGCCTATGCCGGACAGGTCACGGTGATGGACCTCTGCCTTGGCGCGCTCCTCGATGCAGCCGGGGAACATAGAATGGCGAAAGATACGCTCTTCGCCTTCACCTCTCCCCGCGGCTATCCGCTGGGTGAACACGGCCAGGTCGGACCCGTGGAGGATGCGCTTTACGGTGAAGTCTTGAACGTCCCGCTCCTCCTGAGGCTGCCGCAAGGAGCCGGCGCGCTAATGAGAACGCAAGAACTCATTCAACCGAGCGACCTCCATGACTTGCTCCGCGCGCAGCTCGTCCCCGGCAGTCCGTCGCTGCTCATGGATATTGCCGAAGGACGGGACCATCCGCCGAGAGACATCGCCTGCGCGGTTGCGACGGGAGAGAGAGCCATTCGCACGCCGGCCTGGTTCCTGCGAGAGGTTCGCAAAGACGCCGACGAACCAAAGGTCGAGCTCTTCGCCAAATCCGACGACCGCTGGGAAGTCAACGAGGTGGCCAGCCGCGCTGCCGAAGTGGCCCTGGAGCTTCAAGCCGCCCTGGATGCTTTCGAACGGGCCGCGCGGGAAGGGAGACTGGTCGAACACTTGCCCCTTGCGGAGTCCCTCTCCAATCAGTGGCGCTAGGTGGGGTGGACTTCCAGCCTGCCGTAAACTCTTTCTCTTTCTGGGCAGGCTGGAAGCCTACCCCACCTTTGCGGGCTGCTAGCACTGCCGCCAATCGCCCAAAACCTCTGTAGGGACATCGCCCCCACCCGCCTATAATCCCCGGTCCCAAACTCACTTTTCGTCGGCCCTCGTCCCGGCCAGGATGGCGGGAGGAGAGCTGCTTAACCGCTACGCACCCTTCGCGGACCCCATGGCCGGACAAGGAAGTCCCCTACCTCTGCTGCGCACGCGCTGGTTTGCCGCGCTGGCCTGGCTTGGCCTCTGCCTGCTGACCGCTGGTGCGCCTTCGCAGGAACGCGGCCAGGAACTCGGACAGGAAAGTGGCCTCCGCCTGCGTCTCGCTTGGGGTGGCGGCGAAAGCCGGGCCTGGCAGGGAACGATTCGGCTGAGCGAGGGGCGGATTCTGGAGTTTGCGCCGCTCGGTCTCGAGGCGGATACGCCCGGCTCCATGTGGCTCACGGAGCAAGGTGACTTGCGCGTCACATCGCGCTCGCCGCGGACCTATGACGGCTGCGACATCACCATCGATGCTCCCTCTCAGGCCCGTATCATCGTCGAATTCGCCGGCCGCGATGGCCAGCCCCTTCCCGCCATCGAGATTGAAATCGCCAAAGCTGCCCGCGCACTCCAGCAGCAGAACCTCGACGAGCAGAAGAACCGCGTTCTCATCCAGCGTCAGCCGGGAGATCAGTTGCCGGTGTCGTACGCGCGGGACAGTCTGGTCTTCTCCACCGGCGAGAAGTTCGAGTTCTCCGTCACGCCGCGGCCGCTGGAGCTAAGCCCCAGCACCAAGTACGTGCTCACCGCGACCCTCACCTACGCTCGCACCACCGACGAAGTCTCCTCCGACGAGCGCGAGCTGCGTACGAACGTGGCGGGGGAGCCCGAGGGAGAAACTCCCTTCGTCATTCCGTTGCCGCAGAGCGAAGGGGTGTACGACATTCGCCTGGCCCTTTATCCCAAGCGGATTACCACGCCGCTGGTGAAGGGGACGGCCATCGCCGAGCGCAGGGTGCAAGTGGTGGTGCTGGAGCAGGTGAAGACCGCCCGGAAGACCGACTATCTGCTCAACCCCTTTGGGTCGCTCACCGGCGAACCGACGAGTTGGGAGAGCGTGCTGGAGTTCGACCCCACCAGCCCGCGGTGGTGGGAGAAGATGATCGCCATTCCATCGGTCGCCAAAATCCCCGGCTTGACAATCCCGGGCCTCGGCCAGCAGACCTACGGCAGCGGGCAGCCCAAAATCCGGCCCCACCTGGACCAATCGCTGGTGGAGCTCGCCGGTGGAGCATGGCAGGCCTATCCGCTGTCCCTCACCAGCATCGGCATGCCGCACATCCTGGAAGTGACGTACCCCAGCGACTTGCCGCAGACCTTGCAAGTGAGCATTGTGGAGCCCAACAGCGCCGGCGAAGTGACTCCTATCAGCGTGGACACCGGCATCGACGTAGCGCGGCCGGCGACGGACGCGCGGGGAGAGATGCGCAGGCACAAGGTCATCTTCTGGCCGCAAACCAAATCGCCGCTGGTGCTGCTGGCTAACCGGCACGAGGACAACGCGGCGTTCTTCGGAAAAATTCGCGTCCTCGCCGGGCCGCGCGAGCTGGAAGCGGCTCGGATTACTCCGGCAGCGCCGCCCAGATTCTTGGCGGCCTCGCTGGACCGTCCGCTGCTGTGCGAAAGCTTCTCCGCCCCCGAAGCCGTCGACGAAGCGACCGGCCGCAGCCGCCGGGACTGGCTGACATTCTACCTGGCGGGAAAACGCCTCGTTGAATATCTGGAGCATACCGGCCGAAACGGCCTGGTCCTTTCGGTGGCGGGGGAAGGAAGCTCCCTCTATCCCAGCACCGCGCTCCAGCCCACGCCGCAATTTGACGGCGGAACATTCTTTGAAACCGGCCAGGATCCGCAGCGGAAGGACGTGGTGGAAATGCTGCTGCGGATGTGCGACCGCGCGGGCATCCAGTTCATTCCCGCCGTCAGGTTCACCACGCCACTGCCGGAGCTCGAAGGGCTGCTCCACGATGAGACCGCGGACCAAACCGGTATCATTCCCATCGGTCCCGATGGTCGCCCAGTCGCTCCGCGGCAAAAGTCCCGTCAGGGAGAAGGTCGGCACTACAACCCGCTCGACCCTCGCGTGCAGCAAGCGATGCGCAACGTCGTGCAGGAGATTGCCCAGCGATACGGTCATCATCCCTCCTTCGGCGGCATCTCCATTCAAATGTCGACGGAAGGATACAGCGTTTTGCCGGATGACGCCGCCAGCCTGGATGATGCCACCTTCAACCGCTTCCTCGATGCGTCCAGCCTCAGCCTTCGCGATGAAGGGGAGCGGCGGTTTGACGCCCGCCTGCGGCTGGTGAGGTCGGCGGACGGCATGCGACCCTGGCATGATTGGCGGGCCGAGCAACTGGCCACGCTCTACCGCGAGATGGAGGCGGACATCGCCCGCACTCATTCAGGAGCGAAGCTCTATCTGAACACCAGCGAGCTCTTCGCCACGCGGCAACTCGAGCAGCAGTTGCGGCCGACGCTGCCGCAGACAGCTGAAGTTCAGGATCCCCTGCTCGTCTTCGGTCTCGACCCGCAGCGCCTCGCCACGCAGCCGAACATCATCATCCCGAGGCCGCAGCGCTTCATTGCCAGTTCATCGGCGGGGCACAATCTCCATGCCCAGTGGAACCAAAGGGCCGAGCTCGACGCGCTCTTCACACGCCCGACTGCCGCTGCGCTCCATTTCTATGCTCCCGCGCCGCTCAAGCTACCGGGCTTCGACAAACAGAGCCCGTTCGGCCCGGACAAGACCCACACCCTATTCGTCCCCCCCATCGCTCCCGCCGGCGACCTCGCCCGCCAGCCGCTCGTTCACAGTCTGGCCACGGCGGACGTGCATACGCTCCTCTCCGGCGGCTGGACATTGCCCATGGGGCAGGAGGCCGCTCTCGCCAGCATCATCGGCGTCTATCGCCGCCTGCCCGCGGAGACCTTTCGCACCCTCACGCTCCCCACTGGGGAAGCCACCGGCCAGCCGCTCGTCGTGCGGGCATTCGCGCGCGGCAACAAGACCTGGTTCTACCTGGTGAACGACTCTCCCTGGCCGCTCCAGGTGGAGCTGGAAATGGAGTGCCCCGAAATCTTCCAACTCGACTCGTACGCTGCCGACCGCGCGGGCAAACTGAAGCGGCAGGCCTCGCGCTGCATCTGGACGGTGGACATGCAGCCTTACGACCTGGTCGGCGGCGAGCTCTCCAGCGGCAAGGTGAAACTGGCGACCTGGCGGGTCACGCTCTCGCAGCCCGCCGAGCCGGCCCTGCGCGACCGCATCCGAGAAGTCAAAATCCGGGCCAGCGCCCTCCGCGAGCCGCAGCCGCGGGACGTGCTAGCCAATCCCTCCTTCGAGTTGCCGCACGAAGCCGGCCGCCTCCCCGGCTGGACCCATGCGGCCGGGATGGGAATGGAAGTGAGCGTCGACGAAACGCAGGGCCACAAGAGCGCCAGTTCGCTCCATCTGGTCAGCACGGCCACGCCCAACGCCGCCGGCAAAGGGCCCGCGCCGATTATCTGGGTTCGCAGCAATCCGTTCCCCGCCCCCAAGACCGGCCGACTCTCGGTGCTGGCCTGGGTCCGCGTGGACGACCCCCGCAAGCAGCCGAAACTCCGCCTCGCGGTCGAAGGAAAGTTGGACGGCAAGAGCTTCTATCGCCGGGCCAACATCGGGGCCAGCGAGGATGGCCAGGCGGTCCGACCCATCCAGAAGGGATGGTCGCCGTACCGATTTCCGCTCACGGACTTGCCGCTGGAAGGGCTGACCGACATCCAGATTGGCTTCGACCTGATGGGCGAGGGGGACGTGTATATCGACCAGGTGAGCATCTACGA
>JBKJNY010000152.1:0-18786 GCA_046593355.1 Pirellulaceae bacterium
CACACTCACACGCTCGAACCACAACCGCATCCATGCGTTCAACCCTCCCCTCAGGTAGAACGCTTGATACACCAATATCGGAATCTCGGATATAGAATCTGCACAGCCCCTTAGCCCAGAATCTCACTGGCTGCCAAATCGCCTAGGTGCTTCTGGCCGATTGTTACGGGAAGGCTTGAAGTAATGTCAATGACTTCTCGCCCGGCATAGTCTGGTGTTTCGGCGGCACCGCTGGGTGCTGTCAAGATCTCAATCTGGTTGTTTACCAGGTTGACAATCCAGTACACCGGCAGCCCCGCACCGGCATAAAGCCGTTTTTTGAATCCTCGATCCCAGCGGAGAGTAGTGTCCGCGACTTCGACAACGATTACGACATCTGCCGGCCCTGGATGCCGCACTTCAAATTCTTTTTTGCTGCCGCGCACGACTGCCAAATCGGGCTCCGGCTCGCTGGTTGAAAGCGTTACCGGGTCTTGGAGTCGCAGATGAAAGTCCGGTGGCAGAATCCGTTCCAGCAAATGACGAAGCCGATCGACTACGGAAACGTGGCGCGGATTCTTGGGCATTTTTTTGACAACGCGTCCCTCCAACAATTCCACGCCATCGTCGGTCAATACCCCCTGTTCCGCCAGTCGGTGGTATTCCGCAACCGTCAGTCGTGGCGACGAACCGCCGTCGCCGGAAAACGGCGGAAAAACTGTGGGAATCGAGGGGGGTGCTGTGGACATGTTGTCGAGCAGGAACAATTGCCAGATTCGATTACTTTCAAGCTACCGCTTTGCGGCCCTATTTGCAATTCTGACTTTGAGCCAAGGCCGAGCCCGGGTGTGCGTCTATTGACGCGGAGGAAGAATGTCGTTCACCGCGAGTTCGCCGCGTGTCACTTCATCGACAATAACCGGGATCAGGGTTTCTCTCTGAAAGACTTGCGTTTGCCGGTAATCTGGTTTCTTCACAGCGCCTGTTGGATCGGTAAACACTTCAATCTGGTCCTTCACCAGATTCACGATCCAGTACACGGGAATGCCCGCGCGAGCGTAGATTCGTTTTTTCCAGGTTCGATCGCGCTTCAAAGAGGATTCAGCAACTTCAACGACCAGTGACATCTCTCCCAGGCCAGGATGCTTGCCGGAATAAAGCACTCGACTTCCTCGAGCAATCGAAAGGTCCGGCTCCGGTTCGCTGTCCGAAGTGGCAATTGGCCCCTGCGTTGAGATTGCATATCCCTGCAGTGGTAGAGCATCCATGAGGTCGCGAAGATTCTGAGTGACGAAGTTGTGAGCTGGATTTGTCGTCATCTTGCGGACCAGCCAGCCTTCCAGAAGTTCAAAGGGATCGCCGTCCGTCAGAATGCCCTTCCGCACCATTTCGTCATACTGCTCGACGGAAACTCGCCAAAAATCCTCGTATTCGGCCAACGGCGGATCCGAAGGAAACGACGTTGAAAGGTTTGCCGCGGGCACGATGTCACTTTCACAATGAGGCTAGCGAAGGGCCGCTATTCTACATCTAAACTATCGCGGGGGCGAGCAAAATTCAATTGAGGTGCGTGCGTAGCGAAATCCTACTCCTTCGGCTCGCTCCGCGCATAGCTCCCCAGCACTTCCATCCGCACCGTTTTACGGCGGAGGGCGTTCAGGGCGTTCTTGGCCTTGCTGTCGGCGGCGTGTCCTTCGAATTCAATGAAGAAGAGGTACTCATTGCGGCTGCCGGACATGGGGAACGATTCGATCCAGGTCAGGTTCAGCCTGCCGCGTTTGAAAACGAGCATCGCGTCGGCCAACGCGCCGGGCTTGTGGGGGATTTCCAGCATCAAAGCCGTCTTGTCCTTGCCTGTGCGCTTGGTTTCCGCGCCGCCGATGACGGCAAAGCGGGTGACGTTGTTCTTGTTGTCCTCGATGTTGGCGTCGATAACGGCCAGCCCGTAGTGCATGCCGGCTTCGACGCTGGCCACGGCGGCTGCGCCGGGTTTGTCGGCGGCGATCTGCGCGGCGATGGCGGTGCTGGTCATCTCAATCGTCTTCGCGCCGGGCAGGTTCTTCGCCAGCCAGTCGCGGCATTGAGACAGGGCTTGCGGCTTGCTGTAGACCTCCACCACGTCGGAACGGGCGCATTTTCCGAGCAGATTGTGATGAATCTTCAGTTCTACTTCGCCCGTGATTTTCGTCGGCAGGCGGGCAAACATGTCGAGCGTATCCACCACGCGGCCGTCGGTGGAATTCTCCAGCGGCACCAATCCAAAATCAATCTGGCCGAAGTGCAAGGCCTCGAAGACCGCCTTGATGGTGGCGTTGGGCGCAAGTTCCGGGCTATCACCGAAACGGTCGATGGCCGCCAGATGGCTGTAGCTGTACTTGGGCCCCAGATAACCAATTCGAACCGGCTTGACAAGCGAGCGGGCCGTGCCGAGCACGTCTCGCATGATGATGCGAAGAGCCTCCTCGCCCAGCGGGCCTTTATTGAGCTCCGCGGCGCGGCGGATGGTTTCCTGTTCCTCCAAGGCATCATACGGCGGCAGATGATCTGTTTGCCGCGCCTTTGCCAGACGCTGTGCGGCGCGTGCTCGATCCGAAAGCAGTTTGACGAGGTCGCGGTCGAGCCGCTCTAGTTCCTTGCGAACTGAACTGGTGGAACCGCCGGATTTCTTCTTCTTGCTCATGGATGGCCGCTCATTCGTGATTGTCGTTGGTCGGGCGGGCGAGGGTTCTCTCCAGTTTAATTGGCCGCGAGGGGAAAGGTGTCCTCCGGTGACAGCACTTCGCCCCTAAACAGCCCGTAGTGGGAGTTTCAACGAAAGCCCGGCTTGCCACAACCGGGGGATACGGGCCGAACGTAACGCCGCAGCTTTGAAACGGCAGTATTTCGATGCCATTTTGACATTGTGGGCCAAGCCACTGGCCATTTAGGGTCAAAATGGCAGCACTTGCCAATCTGAACAAACGAGAAGACACAAAAACCGACTCGGTAGGCGTCGCAAGTCATTTCCATGAAAGTACTTGCAAATGTTCTATCCCAGCGAGAATAATCCGGTACGCGCTTTGCAAAATCGCCCAGAGCGGTACGAATCAAGCATGAAAATGCCGGCAGCGCGGTCGTTGCCGACCCAAGTACAAGCACAACACCAATAATTACCGAACCGAGGGGCACCGACATGGCTGCTGGAGAAAAGATAATTGGGATCGATCTGGGAACCACCAACAGCGTGGTTGCCGTGATGGAAGGGAGCGAGCCGAAGGTCATCGCCAACGCGGAAGGGAACCGCCTGACCCCCAGCGTGGTGGCCTTCACCGACAAAGGGGAAGTCCTCGTTGGTGAACCTGCCAGACGCCAGGCCGTCACGAATCCCACCCGCACGGTTTATTCGATCAAGCGGTTCATGGGCCGTCGGCACAGCGAGGTGGAGTCGGAAGAGAAGATGGTCCCCTACAAGATCGTGGGCGGCTCGAGCGATTACGTCAAAGTCAAAGCCGGCGACCAGGAACTTCCCCCGCAGGAAATCTCCGCCAAGATCCTTCGCAAGCTGAAAGAAGCCGCGGAGTCCTATCTCGGCCACAAGGTCAACAAGGCGGTCATCACCGTCCCAGCTTACTTCAACGACGCGCAGCGGCAAGCGACGAAAGACGCCGGGCAAATCGCCGGCCTGGAAGTTGCCCGCATTATCAATGAGCCGACCGCGGCCGCGCTCGCCTACGGCCTCGATAAGAAGAAGGACGAGAAGATCGTCGTCTTTGACCTCGGCGGCGGCACGTTCGACGTTTCCGTACTGCAGGTTGCCGGCGGCGGAGATGCGGGCGAGACCAAGGTCTTCGAAGTCCTGAGCACCAACGGCGATACCCACCTGGGCGGCGACGATTTCGACGAAGTGCTGATCAACTTTGTGGCGGGCAACTTTCAGAAGGAGCAAGGGGTCGATCTCCGCAAGGATCCGATGGCCCTGCAGCGTTTGCAGGAAGCCTGCGAAAAGGCCAAAAAGGAACTCTCCTCGCTCCCGCAAACGGACATCAATCTGCCGTTCATCACCATCGCCAGTGGAGTTCCCAAGCACCTGCAAGTCACCATTGCCCGCGCCAAGTTCGAAGAACTGACCGACCATCTCATCGAGCGCTGCCGCAAACCGGTGTTGCAGGCCCTCCAAGATGCCAAGCTCTCGCCGAGCGACCTGGACGAAGTCGTGCTCGTCGGCGGCAGCACCCGCATTCCCAAGGTGCAAAAGCTGGTCAAGGACATCTTTGGCAAGGAGCCGCACAAGGGTGTGAATCCGGACGAAGTCGTCGCCGTGGGGGCCGCCATCCAAGGCTCCGTGCTCGCCGGCGAACGCAAGGACGTGCTGCTGCTCGACGTGACGCCCCTCACCCTCGGCATCGAGACCGAGGGTGGCCTGATGACGGCCCTGGTCGAGAAGAACACCACCATCCCGACCGAGAAGAAGCAGACCTTTAGCACCGCGGCTGAAAATCAAACCGCGGTCACCGTCATGATCTATCAGGGAGAACGCAAGATGGCGGCCGACAATCGGCTACTGGACAAGTTCGACCTGACCAACATTCCGCCGGCCCCCCGCGGCATGCCGAAGATCGAGGTCAAGTTCGACATCGACGCCAACGGCATCCTCAGCGTATCGGCCAAGGATCTAGGGACCGGAAAAGAGGCGAACGTCAAGATTCAGCAGTCGTCCGGGCTCTCGAAAGACGAGATCGAAAAGATGCGCCGCGACGCCGAATCGCACGCCGACGAGGACAAGGAGAAGTTCGAGCTGGCCACGGCCCGCAACCACGCGGAAAACCTCGCCTGGCAGATCGAGAAGACCATGAAGGAGCATGCCGACAAACTGAGCGACGCCGACAAGCAGCCGCTGCAGCAAGCGGTCGACAAGACCCGCGAAGTCGCCAAGGGAACCGACGTGGCCGCCATCAAATCGGCCGTCGACAACCTCGAAGCCGCTTCGCACGCCTTCAGCAAAGTCCTCTACGAGAAGGGGAGCACGGGCGCAGCCCCCACTGGCCCGGAAGCAGCCGGCGGCGACGGCGAGTTGCCGCAAGCCAAGCCGGACGACGACGTGATTGAAGGGGAGTTTGAGGTGAAGAAGTAAGGCGACGTCGTGATTCAAGAACGGCGCTTCAAGAGAGGGCCGGAGCCAATCTGCCCCTTGTCGTTTAGCGGAGTCCAACGCTCCGCCAAAGCTCATCGCGTGTGATGGCCCGAGCATGATTCGCGTCTAATTCAGCGGCTCGAGATTCGGCAATGCTCCGATGCCAGGCGGGCAATGGGAAGCGGCCCCCCGTCGCCTCGATGTCGTCCCACAGCTCTTCCACGATACGCAGCTTCTCGTCAATTGGCAGATGACGAAGTTGTTCTACGACGGGATGCATACGAGGACTCGACTGGCTAAAACAGCTCCGGAATCGGCCTGCCCCCTTCGGCCACGATGGGGATGGGGCGGCCTTGGGGGTTGATCCAGTGCGTTTTTTGATCGATTCCCATGTGACGGAAGACGGTGGCGGCCAGATCCTGCGGGCGGACGACGCCGCTGACAGGGCCGCCGCCGCGAGAGTCCGTCGCGCCGATGACCTGCCCGTGCTTGAGACCGCCGCCCGCTATCAGCATCGACATCACGGCGGTCCAGTGGTCGCGCCCGGCATCTTTGTTAATCACCGGGCTGCGGCCGAATTCGCCGAGCATCAAAATCAGCGTGCTGTCTAAGAGACCCCGCTGTTCCAAATCGTTGATCAGGGCGAACAAGGCCCGGTCCACTTCCGGCAGGATTGGCCTCAGGCCCTTTTCAATGCCGCCCCACTGTACCTGGTCGCCGTGGTGGTCCCAGTATCCCCAGGCCCCACTGACCAGCACAAAGGTCACGCCGGCTTCGACCAGTCGCCGGGCCATAAGCGCCTTGTCTCCCACGCGACTGCCGCCGTATTCGCGGCGAGTCGTCTCTTTTTCCTCTTCCAGGTTGAAGGCTTTCTGCACCTTTCCCGAGAGAACCATGTCGTACGCCTGCCGCGTGAAGCGGTCGAACTGCTCGATCATGTGCCGGCGATCCACTTCCTGCCGCGACTGATCGAACTGCGTCCGCAGCTCCTGGCGGCCGGAAAGCCGGCTGAGCTCCATGCCGGCGGGGAGGGCGAGCTTGCCGGCTAGTTCCAGCCCCTTCACCGGCTCGTACTTAGCCCCCAGGTATCCGGAGCCATAAACGTCAGCCACCCAGCTCGGCGCTAGGCCGATGAACGCCGGCATATCGGCCGCGTTGGGGCCACGATATTTCGCCACCACGCTCCCCATCGACGGATAGCCGCCGCCGTCTCGATTGTCGTCGGTGCGGCGAGCCAGCGGATTGCCGGCCTGCATGGTGATCGGTGTATGGTTGCTGGTGCTGCAATCCACGCTGCGAATGATCGACAGCTTATCCGCGATGGAAGCCTGCAGCGGCAGATGCTCCGTGAATTGCACCCCCGGCAGCTTCGTCTGGATCGTGCCGAAGGGGCTGCGAATCTCCTGCGGCGCATCCGGCTTCGGATCCCACATATCAATATGGCTCGGCCCGCCGGAAAGCCAGAACAGAATCACCGACTTCTTGCCGTGCGAGGTTCCCTCCGCGCTCGCCTGGCTCTGATTCGCCAAGAGCGCCGGCAGCGAAAGCCCCGCCACGCCACTCAGCCCCGTCTGCAAGAACCACCGCCGCGACCGATGGCATATCAAATCCCTCGCCGGCATGAACGGCGATGCCAGGGAAGAAACGGCGTGCTGGGCTGCATTACTCACGGGAAAACCTCCGTTGTCTGGGGTATCTACCGCCCCTTATCCTAAGAAAAACTGGCCCCGTGTCAAATATCGGCATCCGTTTATTTGTTCGTGCATGAGTCTCTCGCGTCCACGCGTAGCCGCGTCAGGCTGGAGTTGGAATTCGAGCCTGGTTGAAGTATGCACCCTGCGACTACATAATAGCGCGCCCAAGTGGGAACTAAACCAACCAGGAGTCCATTCCGTGAAAGTCTACTCGTTATGTATCGCTGCACTGTTATCGCTGAGCATCACACTCCCAGTGCTGGCTCAAAAGGACGCCAAGCCCGTGCGGATGGGTTGCGGGATCATGACGTTCGACACAGTGCCCGGCTGGGGCCTTCGCCCGGATGGCCAATCCGCCCTGGGGCCGACCCACGGCGCAGTCGTGATCGATAAAGCGGGGAACATTTACACGAGTGCCAACAAGGGAGTTGTCGTCTTCTCGCCCGAAGGCAAGGTTGTTAAGGAATATCTGGGAGACAAGTATTCCAACATCCATGACATGGAGATCCGCGCGGAAGGTGACGCGGAATTCATTTATGGCGCTCGAAACGCCAATGCCGAAGGGATCAAATTCAATGCCCATAGCGGGGAGATAGTCTTGAAGTTGCCGTTTCCCGAAGAATCTGGGCTAAAGCTCAAGCAGTTCAACCCCACGGCAATTACCGTAGCTCCGAATGGTGACATCTTCCTGTCCGACGGCTATGCGAGCAACCACATTTTCAAGTTTGACAAGACTGGCAAGTACCTGATGCATTTTGGTTCCAAAGGGAACGACCTCAAGCAATTCAATACCGCCCACGGGATGACTCTCGACACGCGCTACGACCCGCCCCGCCTATTGATCTGCGATCGCAACCACACGCCCAAAGGGCGGCTCCTGCATTATGACCTGGAAGGAAACTTCATCGACGAGGTGGTGACCGGCCTGGGAATGCCAACCTCTGCTGCCGTGCAAGGGGACTACGTCTCCGTGCCGGATTTGCACGGACGAGTCGTCATCCTCGACAAGAGCAACACGATCATTGCCGTTCTCGGCCACAACTCCGACCCGGCGAAGAGGGTGAATTTCAACATCCCTCAAGAGGAGTGGATCGAGGGCGTTTTCAGCGGCACCCACGGTTCCTACTGGGACAAAGACGGCAACCTGTACGTGCAAGACTGGAATGTATCAGGGCGCATCATGAAGCTGGTGCGGGTCAAGTAATAGCTGATACTTCCTCAAGTCCTAAGTCTTAAGCGACAACTTTCTCTGTCTCAGCCTGCTGCTCAATGAGGGTCATTGCCGCCGCCAGCGCTTCCTCATCTTCCAAATCCCAAACGCCACCGGCATCAAGGCGACCGGCGGTGTTAGCCAGATTGGCGAGCGTCTGGCCAACACGCCACTCTGGCCGCAACAGGCTGAGCTGAAAGAGGGCGGCCAGAAGTTCCAACCGGGTCTGTTGAGCTGTTTTCATATTCTTTCTCCTACCATCGGCAACGAACCGACTGGTCCCATCAATTCGCCAGTGATCTCCACGGTAACCGGCTTGCCCGGCAAGTACTTGGCGGCTCGTGTAGCCCGCGTCACACCGTCGAAGATCACAAGCCCGCCATCGCTCCCCCGCTTGACCTCAATCGGTGGCATTCCAGCAATCGAGCTGCCATGGCGATTCACTTGCCGCATAAGTTTGGTGGGGTCCGCACCATCACGGCGAGACCCCGGCAAATGTAAGGTTGCCGGATCGACCGTGAGGAACTCGCGCACCTTCATCTTTAGATTGTACCACGCACCAGGGTCGGAAGAGAATTGTTAGCGAAGTCCAATCGCTCTCTACTCCACCGAAAACTGATGCACCGTCGTGCTCCGGTACGTCTGCCCCGGCGTGAGCAGCGTGCTGGGGAATTTTGACCGGTTGGGCGAGTCGGGGAAGTGCTGGGTTTCCAGGCAGAAGGCATCGTGCTGTTTGTAGCCGTTACCGCCGGGGGAGCCGTCGAGGAAGTTGCCGCAATAGAGCTGGATGGCGGGCTCGGTGGTGGAGATTTCCATCACCCGGCCGCTGGCGGGGTCTTTCGCTCGGGCCGCGAGAGTCAGTTTGCCGTCCTGTCCGCGGAGGACGTAGCAGTGGTCGTATCCTTTCGTCTGGTGCGGATCTTTCTTGAGCTCGCCGATCCGCTCACCGATGGCGTGCGGCGTGGTGAAGTCCATCGCGGTCCCTTTCACGGGAGCGAGCTCGCCGGTGGGGATGGAGACGGCGTCAATCGGCAGATATTTATCGGCGTTCAGCGTGAGCTGCGTTTTGAGGATGTCGCCGCTTCCCGCGCCGCCGAGGTTCCAGTAGCAGTGGTTGGTGAGGTTGACGACCGTAGCCTTGTCGGTCGTGGCGGTGTAATCAATCTTCATTTCATTGTTGTTGGTCAGCGAATAGACGACGGTGACATTCAAGTTTCCGGGATAGCCTTCCTCGCCGTCCTTGCTCTTGTACGTGAATTTCACGCCGACGCTGTCCGCGGTCTTCACTTCTTCGGCGTTCCAGACAACGGCATCAAAGCCCTTCAGGCCGCCGTGCAAATGGTTGGGGCCGTTGTTCGTCGCCAGCGTGTATTCGTGGCCGTCAATCTTGAACTTTCCCTTGGCGATCCGATTGCCGTACCGCCCCACCGTCGAGCCGAAGTACGGGTGCCGCTGCAAATAGCCCTCGAGCGTGGGAAAGCCAAGCTGGATATTCGCCAGCTTGCCGGCCTTGTCGGGGGTCTCCATCGAGACAATCGTGGCCCCGTAGGTCATCACCTTCAGGACCAGGCCGTTCTTGTTCGTGCAGGTGAAGAGAGAAACCTCCGTGCCGTCTTTGGTCTTGCCGAAGGGCGTTTTGGTGATGCTCATGGCGGTCTTGGGGGCTGAAGATTTGGGAGAGTCGGCTTTGGGGGCTGCTTGGGCAGGCGCGGCGAGGAATGATATTCCCAGCGCGGCAGAAAGAACCAGCAGGCGAAATGGGGAGAGTCGCATGAGGAAGCTCCGGGATGCGAAATCTTTTGAGAACGCAACGAGCATTATCGGGGGCCGGTCCGCCCCTCGTCCACGGGGTGCTGACAGTGCTCGCCGTAATGGTGATCCGGTCAAGTGCAACGCTTTGTTCGGCGTTTCGCGCGGTCTGAACTCGACTCTATGCCCTATCTGCGGTAAACTACAATGATTGGAGGGCCATGACATGAGCCAAGCCGCGACCACTGCTCCGAATGTTGTCGTCGATGTTACCGTCAATCTCACCGCGATTGTCCGCCCGGAACAAGACGCAGGCGGCTATTCTGCTTCCATTCCCGCACTTCCCGGCTGCCATACCCAAGGAGAGACACTCGACGAAGTTCGCTCGAACCTCCGTGAGGCAGCCGAGGGGTGGCTCGCCGTCGCCCACGAGGACGGCCTGGCCCGCGATGCAGCGGAAGAAGCTCCGTGAAGATCATCTCCGGCGCTATTTGTACCGCTCGAAATCAGTTTGGCGGCCCCGGTCTGGTTCGGCAGCTTCTCTCAGGTGTCGTAATCACCACTATCCCACGGCTCAAAGAACGCCATGTAGTTTCCTGGTTGCATTTCCACCGCCCAGGGATCATCTTCTTCTTCCGGCTCGCGCAGAACCAGCCCGAAGGTAGTGCCGAACCGTTCGATGGCGAAGGGCGCTACCTCGATTCTATCGTACGTGACATGGCCAAGCTCTTGTAGCCATCGGTCTCGGACTTCGCTCCGTTTTTCGTGGTCAAGAGTTGCACGCGGACCAAATTCCTCAATCTTGACGTCCAGTAGCTTGCCCTTGGTGTCGAACAAATACATCGCGATGTATTCGCAGCCTTTGCGACCGGAAATCGCGGGTTCAAACGGTGTGGTTAACATGAACTGCCTACCGTTAGCTGTCCGGCCGACGTATTCCGCGTGATAGTCGTCGTGATTGATCGCAATGATATCCGGGGGAGCATCCGCCACTAAAGCACCTCTCGCCGCCGAACGCTAAAGCTCAGCCGCCGGGGCCGCCTCAAGCGACTTTGAACCCGGGGAAACCGGAACGGCGGCCCCGGTCGGCTGCAGCGCCTGGTTCGGCTCTTCGGCGAACGATACGAACTTGAGGCCACTGCGAACTTGTTGCTCTTTGAGGTCACGGAAGATTGCCCAAAGATCGTAGTTGAATCGCGCGGCATGCGCCGCCCGAATGCTTCGAACCTCGTCGACAATGGGGTCATTCATGAGATCACCTTCTTCAGTTCTTCTGGTGTGCAAATGATCGGCACCGTATGGCCCTTGCTCGTACAAACGGCCTCAATCGCTGGTCGCATCGTCGCATTGGCCATGTGCCGACAGTTCCAGGTCAGCAGATACGGGATTTTCTGATGAGCCGCGATGGCGATGTGCAACGCATCATCCGCTGCCTTTTCAGGCAACGATCGAGACCGCACCAATTCTTCTGCCAAGATGATCGCTTCCTCGGTCGTGTCGAGCAAGATCATGGCTTTCAAAATGACGAGTCGTTCTTGAGCCGCTTGAGGATCACCAGCTCCTGCTTCCTGAAGGACCAATTGCGATGTGCAAAGCTCGTAATCCGCCCGAGATTGATCCCACCATTCGTGCGTGCTTTGCTGATGGCCCGCGATAACGACGTCGCGGCTGGGCCGTGCCGTCAAGTAGCTAACAAAGGTCGTCTCGACGTAAACGCGTGGGAGCATCGGCAATTCCGTTTGTTTTACTGCGGACGGCTCTTAGCCTACTTGCATGGTATCACCTCTCGTTGCCGCTGGCCATCGCGCAAATGCCGACCCACTGGCAGCGGCTACCTTGCTTCCGTCCGCGAACCATGCTCCTGCATGATTTCGTCGAACTTCTGCCGACTCGTTTTGTAGCCGTACGTGGTCCCCGTGGGAAACCAAACCACCGCGCCACGGGAGACGTGCAGTGCTCCCAAAACTACGCCGTCCGCTTTCACGTCGAAAATTGCGTCAGCGCGACCAATCTCGCGCTTAGGCAACGTGATGTCTACCTGATGCACAGCCATGCGATTCTCCCTAGCCGAACGACACCGTTCAGCAGCCGGGCCGGCCAGCGAGACGTTCAACCCCGAGTAGCCGTCATGCCGGCCCGGTCTGCTGCAACGGATTGTTCGGCGGCGTCATGCTATCGCAGCACTTCTCCTCCGTGAATCCCACCCCGTCGCGTCGTCCGACACGTTCGCATTGCGCCAGTGCGTTGTCCAGGCCGTCCGCACTCTGAAGCCGCTGAGCTGGATCCTTCTCCAGACACCGCAGAATCACTGCCTGCAAGTTCGCCGGTGCATCGGGCCGAAGGCGGCCCGGGGGATGGACCGCATCGCAAAGGTGTGCCGCGATCACTTGCATCGCCGTGTCCCGGACGAAGGGCGGTTGGCCTGTCAGGAGGAAGTACGCTACCGCCCCAAGGCTGTAAATGTCGCTGCGGCTGTCCAAGTCCTCTTTGCCGGCAGCCTGCTCGGGCGACATGTAGGCTGGGGTCCCGGTGATCGCACCATCCTGGGTCAGTTTCTCCCCGCCCCGGCTGATGGCCTGCTCGTGCACCAAGCCGAAGTCCAGCAGCTTGGCCACGTCGGGCAGCCCGCCCCGCTCCCCGGTGATGACGTTGGCAGGCTTGATGTCGCGGTGGATCAAGCCGACGGCATGGGCTTCGCGCAAGGCGGCGCAAAGCTGGCGCAGGAGATGGATTACCCGCTCGGGGGGCAATGGACCGTCCCGCCGGACCAACTGCTCGAGGTTGAGGCCGGGCAAGTACTCCATCACGTAGTAGAACGTACCATCCACAGCGTGGCCGTAGTCGAAAATCTCGACCGTGTGCCAGTTCGTCAGCGTCGCGGTCGCCTGCACCTCGCGCTCGAAGCGGCGGAGGCTCTTCGGATCGCCTGCCCGCTCCGGCCGGATCAGCTTAATGACGCAGGGCCTGCGCAGCAGCGCGTGCTCAGCCAGATAGACCTCGCCCATTGCCCCGGCCCCCAGTCGGCGGATCAACTGATACTGACCCAACCGGCGGGCGGTGAACGACTCTTGCCGGAGCACGTCGATGCGGTGTGTGCCGTAAACCGTCAGCACCACGCCGACGGCTAGGTTCAGCGCCAAAGGGAACAACAAGGCCTTCACGAACTGGGGCGAGAGCATCCCTTCCGCGATCCCGGCGACCACTACCAGCGTTAAGGGGAGGATGGCCATCAGGCCCGCGACCACTAGGGCGCGCCGCCAGGTATTGGGAATGAACGTGCCATAAGCGACCATCAAGACAAAGAAGGGAAACCCCCAATAAGCGGCGTAACGGGGAGGGGCAACGGGCGGCGCTTCCTTGATGGCCTCCGTCAGCCCGTAGTGTCCGAGGTCCTCGTACCGAAACCAGGCAATGAGGGCAAGGAACAAGCTGAAACCCACGCTCTCGATCAGACGGAGTTGGCCCAGGGACAGCCGACGCCGGCTCCAAAGGAGGCCTGTCAGGCCGCCGTATACCGCTAGCAGGCAAGTCGCTAATAGTATTGGGGAGATGCCATATCTGGCCTCCGCCTGAGGATTCCCCTGAAAGAGGACGACGAGCATAAAAACCACAACCAAGGTGTGGACGCTCGTCCCCAGCACGCCCAGGATCCGCAAGCGTTTGAGCAGCAGCGCCTGGACCTCCGCCGTCGCGGAGAGACCGGAACCGGCAACCAGCGCCACCGGCCTGCGCTCCGGCTCGGCCGCGGGCGACCCGGGTTCCTGGTACTCTACGGTGGCCTCGGGCCCCGGCCGCGATGTCATCGCGCATGGCTGGTGCATCCCGATTCTTGGCTCCTTGTCTTTTGAGGTGATAGGGAAGCTCTCGTCCGGTGCCAGGGCCGCTTCTCGCGCCGCCGAACTTGTAATTCGGCCGACCGGCATAGCTCGAGCTTCCGGTCGGCCTAACATCGGACTGTTTGGGGTGAGTATGGAACGTAAAGTTCCAGCAGTCAAGTATTTGGGACGTTTGCGGTACAGTGGTTGGGGTGCGTTAGGCCGACCAGCCTGGTCGGCCTAACATGTCGGGTTCGGCGTCGCGCGGGGCTCAGGGACTAGAGCCTGTCGGCAGGGCTCTGGACGCCTTTGCCGCCCCGGTTGAGGACGTGGGTGTCCCGGCGCGCCGGGATCGTCGTGCTGACGTCCTTGTGGCCCAACAGTTCCTGCACGGTGCGGATGTCGTAGCCAGCCAGCAGCAATTCCGTGGCGAAGGAATGACGCAGCGTGTGGGGCGTCGCGTGTTTGGGGATTTGGGCCAGGCGGACGGCCGCGTGAAACGCCTTTTGGATCACCGATTCGTGCAGGTGGTGGCGATGCCGCAAGCCGGTATGGCGGTCGGTATAGTGCCCGGACGCGGGAAAGACGTATTGCCAGGCCCACTCGTGATCGGCGTTGGGGTACTTGCGCTGGAGCGCGTCGGGCAGTGGAGCGCGGCCGAGACCGCGGCGCAAGTCTTCTTCGTGTAGCTGGCGGACTTGCCGAAGGTGCTCCGCCAGCAATTGTTTGGCACAGGCGGGGAGCATCGTCACCCGGTCCTTGTTTCCTTTGCCCTCGCGCACGGTGATCTCGTGGAGGGTGAAGTCGATGTCCTTGACGCGCAGTTGCATGCCTTCCAGCAACCGCAGGCCGGCCCCGTAGAGCAGCAGGCAGGCCAGCCGCACAGAGCCGTCGAGGTGGGCCAAGGTCCGTTGAATTTCCTCGCGCGGCAGTGCCACGGGGAGACGTTTGGGGCGTTTGGCTCGGACGACCCCCTCCAGCAAGCCGATGTCCCATTTGAGCACATGCTTGTAGAGGAACAGCAGCGCATGAAACGCCTGGTTCTGCGTGGAGGCGCTGACGCGGCCCTGCACGGCAAGGTGGGAAAGGAATTGTTCGATTTCCGGTTTGCCCATCTGGTCGGGGTGGCGGACATGGTGAAAGAAGATGTAACGCTTGATCCAACCGACGTACGCTGCTTCGGTGCGGCGGCTGTAATGACGCACGCGAATGGCTGCATGGACTCGGTCCAGCAGCTTCGGCGGACGGGACGCAACGGGGTTGTCCGCCACGGTGATGGACTGGCTCATGTCGGGTCTCCGAGCAAATCAGGTTGCATTGACTACACCGGTATGGTGGGCGCACGTCCTGTCGTGTACATAATGTTGATTCGAAAAGTCAATCCCGGAACCAGTTTCCCGAACCAGTTTTGCCCCCGAACAACCCGGGGGGCAGCTTGCCATTGCCGCCCCGCGCGCCAAGCGAAAAATAATCTTTTGTTCACAGTGAATAAATGTTCCAATTCAGGCGTCTAAAGGGTGCGATGCTTTCGCGCCGGCCCGCTGGATCGGGTCGGTTCGCTCCTTGACAATTCGGTCGTAAGGGAAGAATAGTTGCCGTACAGAAGGTGCGCGAGTCTGTTGATGTGCGTGATAAATAGCTTATAATTTCACGCATAACCCACCCGAATGGGTCGGAATTATGGAATCGGCGTTTTTCCAGGAATGGAACGCCGGGTTGGCGACGCAAAGCGTTTGTATCCAACGGCTTGTGGCTGCCAAGAGATGGCAAAAGTGCTCTGGTTTTCGGTGGAATACTTGGAGTGATGAGCCGCTTATAGTCCGTCGGGCGACTCGGGCCTGATAAGCGGGGGTTAAGGGCAACGGCGTACCCCGTCGGCGCGAGGCGGAGCCTCGCGGGGCAGCTTCCCAGGCCCGACACCACCCCGTCTCGAAGCGGATGGGGCGATTATTTCACCCTGGGCTTGACGATATCATCACAATTGTATAGTATATGCGGAAGTCAGCGGAAGTCAGCGGAAGCGATCGGGGCTGCCGAACGTCGTGAAAAAAAGGTTATCAGTCGCATCGTTTTTTGTGAATCAAAAAGTACCATTTTGGACCACCATGAATCAAACTTACGACGATGCTCGTGGCCCCAAGCACCAGCAGGCCAGCGGGTTGCGGTGATTCACGTCGACGTAAGTGGCTTGAGTAAGGAGGCGCGAAAACATGTATCAAATACCCTTCGGAATGGGGGTTTTGCGCGGTTATCGCGCTGTTGCGGACGTGAATAAGGCGATTTCCCGCAAGACAATCCCCCGGCCGGAAACATTACATCCTGACGGAGCGACAGACGGCGGGGTCCCCATCCTTGGCTGTACCTGCGTGACGACTTCACCCGCAATCGACTGGCAAGCCGCCCTCGCCCAGCATGATCGCTGGCTGCGGACGATTGTGCTTGCGCGAGTCCGGGAGCGCCAAGCGGTGGATGACGTGATGCAGGAGGTGGCCCTGGCGGCGGTGCGACAAGCGGCTCCGCTGGCGGATGCGGCCAAAGTGGCCCCTTGGCTGTATCGACTGGCGGTGCGACAGGCCCTGCTGTATCGGCGGAAATGCGGCCGGCGGCGGCGCTTGCAGGAGGGGTACGAGAACCGCCAGGAAAGGCATCACGACAACGGACACGCCGGCCACAGCGTGCTGGAGCCTCTGGGCTGGCTGCTTGCGGACGAACGGCAGGCCCTGGTGCGACAGGCGCTAGGGCGGATCGCCGCCCGGGATCGCGAGATCCTGTTCCTGAAGTACACGGAGAATTGGAATTACGGGCAGATTGCCAACCACCTGGGGGTGAGCCATAGCGCGATTGAGGCCCGGTTGCATCGGGCCAGGCAGCGGTTGCGGGAACAACTGATGGTGCTGGAGATTTCGGTCGGATGAGTCGCTCGTTTTATGGTGATAAGTGCTGAGAAAGATTGCTCATGAACGCTCAAGACAACGCACAACTGGATGAGGATTCGCGTTTCGACCGCCTGGTGGACGGCGCGCTCTCCGTTGTTGAATACAAGTCGCTCCTGGCCTCCCTGGAGGATGAGCCGGGAGGTTGGCGGCGGTGCGCGATGGCCTTCCTGGAGGCGCAAGCCTGGGGAAAGGAGTTCGCCGCCATCCGCCGGCGAGAAGAGGATGGCGCTTCCCCCGTCCCAGCCCAAGAGTCCGTGGAGCTACGCTCCGCCAAGAAAGCGAGTTTCATTTCCGCCGGTCCGCTGCTGGCCGCGGCAGCTTGCGCGATTCTGGCCTTCGGATTGGGGCTGGCGACCCAGAACCGGTTCTTTCCCGCGGAGCCGCTTGCCGCCAGGCTGGCCGGCCAGGCGTCGCTGGGGACGGTCATCGCTCCGCTGATTCCCGCGGTGGAAGTGGATGCCGCAAACGACCCGGAAATCACGGCCATGAAACTGGTCTTTGACGGAGCCGAAAATGAAGAGATTGTCGTGCCGGTGATTGCGGGCCATCCAGGGGCGGAGACGCTGGTGGAGACAGAGCCGGCCATTCCGGACAGCGTGCTCCGCTCGCTCCGCATGAGAGGGCACGATATTCAGCGGCACCAGCAGTTCATTCCCGTGGCGACCGGCGACGGGCGGCACGTCATTTTTCCGGTCGAACAATACACAATCACGCCGGTCAGTAGCCGGTCGTATTAGGGTTTTTGTGTTGCAAACCTGGCAGTTTGGTCTCCAAGTTTTTTAAGGAGTTTCCCATGGTATCGAGTCGCTGGAAATCTCTCGCCGCGCTGGTGCTGGCGAGCGCGGGGCTGGGCGGATTTGCCGCCTTCGCCGAGGAGCAGGCCGCTGAAACCGAGCAGCCGATTGAGGTTCGCGCGCGTTGGGTGGCGCAGGACGGCGAAGTTGTGCCCCTGGAGGGCTTTACCGCCGACGTTGCGGAGGAAGCCAGCCCCTATTGGATCGGCGTGCAACTGGAGTCGCCCACCGACATTCTGAAACAGCATCTGGATCTCGACGGGGGCATGGTGACGGTGCATGTCTTTGAGGGCAGCCCCGCCGCGAAGGCCGGGCTTCAAGTCAACGACATCATTCTCAAAGCTGCGGACACCTACGTCAAAGAACCTGGCGACTTACTGAAGTGCGTTGGCGTTGCCAAGGAAACCGAGCTGACCCTGGTGCTGCTCCGCGGGGGCAAGGAGCAGACGCTCCAGATAGTCCCCGCCAAACGGCCGCAGGAAGACAATCCGCAGGCATTCAAGGTGACCGTAACCGAGGAAAAGGAAGCCGTGCAGAAGCTGGAGGCGGCTTTGAGGATCTACTGGGACCGGAATGGGCGCACGGCTGCGGTGGCCGGAGAGGCGCCGCTGGTGGCCGTGCTGCGGCCGGGAGTGGTGGTTGGGTGGGAAGGGAAAGTCCACCTGGTGGGTCTCCCAAAGGATGTATCAGTCACGATTTCCAAGGAAGGGGCCAGCCCGGCAAAGATCTTGGTAATAAAGGACGGCAAGGAATTTCCAGCGACCGAGGACAATTTGAATCAGTTGCCGGAGGAGCTGCGCGGATATGTGCAACAGGTTCGCGGCGGCGGCGAGATTGTCTTGGACTACAGCGCCCTGAAGGGAGCGCCGAAGGCCGAATTAACCTTAAGGGCGAACCGCACTCCGACCATTTTCAAAGCGGACGTCACCGTTCCGACCCCCGTACCTCCCGCCGCAACGGAATCGTCCAAGGTGTATCGCTATGATCTGAAAGCCAAGCCCGCCGACGGTGATGCGGATTCCAAGCTCGACCGGATTCTGAAAATCGTGAGCCAGAAAGAAGATAGCAGCGTTTCCGCGCTGCGAAAGGAAGTGCAGCAGTTGCGGAAGGAGCTGGAGGAGCTGCGCAAAGAGAAAAAATAAGTTTCCCCGCCATTTAATTGGCGAGTACTTTGAACCGGACCATCCGTTTCAGTTGTTAAGGCCGCCGCGTACCAGCGCCGCGGCAGGGCAAGGCAACCAAGCCAGACAATTTGAAACAGTGCTGTCGGCCTGAATCAGTTCGCAAGGGTTGATTCAGGTCGGCACCGATGGGGCCGGGTCTCGTTCTCTTCTCACCTCCCCAACCCAAGACGAGATTCGGCCCTATTTTATTTCTTGGCGAAAGTAGTCCGCTCACTCCGTGAGCGGACGTGCCTGCACACGGAGTGTGCAGGCTACTATCGGTACGCTCCGCCCGTTCCGCCGAAGCGGCGGCCGGCGCCGCCGCCGAAGGTGCCG
>JBKJNY010000004.1:0-4473 GCA_046593355.1 Pirellulaceae bacterium
CGTACATCTGCCAGAATTGCCGCCGTTCGAAGGAGGGGCCATCGGCTACGCGGGTTACGACGTGGTGCGGTACGTCGAGAATCTTCCAAATGCTCCGCCCGATGACCGCCGCCTGCCGGACATGTGCTTTGGCCTCTATGACCGGATGGTCGTCTTCGACAACGTCAGCAAGACCATGTTCGTGGTCGCCATGGCGCGGCTGGACAAGCATGGCGGCAACGCGAAGGCCGCCTATGACGACGCGATGAAGCGGGTGGACGAGCTGGTAGCTAAGCTCTCGCGGGCCTCGGCCTTGCCGCCGACCGACATCGCCACCAAGGGTGACCCAACAATCGCGTACGAGTCCAACTTCCGCCAGGCCGATTTTGAAGAGGCCGTCCGCAAATGTGTGGAGTACATTCGCGCCGGCGACATCTTTCAGGTCGTCATCAGCCAGCGGCTCAAGCTGCAACTGAGGAGCGATCCCTTTGAAGTCTACCGCACGCTGCGTGTCGTCAATCCCAGCCCGTTCATGTTCTTCGTCCGGACGCCGGAGGTCACGCTCGTCGGCAGCTCGCCGGAAATCATGTGCCGCGTGGTGGATGGCAAAGTGACGGTCCGCCCGCTCGCCGGCACGCGCAAAAGGGGCGCGACCGAGGAAGCAGACCGCCGCCTGGCCGAAGAGCTGCTGGCCGACCCCAAGGAGCGGGCAGAGCATGTGATGCTCGTGGACCTCGGCCGCAACGACGTCGGCCGCGTGGCGAAGTTTGGCAGCGTCAAGCTCTCCGACGTGATGGTCATCGAGCGGTACAGCCACGTGATGCATATCACCTCCAATGTCACCGCCGAGCTCCGCCCGGATTGCGACGCCTTCGACGCCCTCAAGGCCTGCCTTCCCGCGGGCACCGTCTCCGGGGCCCCCAAAGTCCGGGCCATGCAAATCATCGACGAGCTGGAGCCCCACCGCCGCGGCCCCTACGCCGGCGCGGTCGGCTACATCGATTACAGCGGCAACATGGATACCTGCATCGCCCTCCGCACCCTGGTTGTCCAAGGGGACACTGCCTACATCCAAGCCGGCGCAGGCATCGTCGCCGATAGCGACCCCGAGGCCGAGTACCAGGAAACCCTCAACAAGGCCCGCGGCCTGCTCAAGGCGATCGAGGTGACGGAAGCCCGGCTGGCATAGCCGCCTGATTCAAGCGTCCGCTTTCCATGAACGACCTTGACCAACAGACCGGATCCAGTACTTCGTCCAGCCTGCTCCACCGCGCCGTGGCCCGCGACAACGATGCCTGGCGGCGTTTGTCGGAGCTTTATTGACCGGTGGTCTATGGATGGGTGCGGGCCGCCGGTTTTAAGGAACACGATGCAGCCGATATCGTGCAGGAGGTTTTTCAAGCCGTCCTTACCAGCCTTCCTCAATTCCGCCAGGAATTGCCGACGGATCGCTTTCGCGGCTGGCTGGGGACCATCGCGCATCGGCGAGCGTGCGACCAATTGCGGAAGAGGGCCGCCCAGCGCATGGCCTGCGGGTGGCCCGCGTGCGCCGCTGATCGCCCGTGCCAGGCACCTTGCTTGTGGCAACAGACCGATATATTCCACGCGCCCGGCGTGGTACAGTTCAGCAGCGGCGCTGGGTCGGTTCCAATCTGGGGCCGGGGCGCTGTGGCATCTTGTATAGCTCAACCAGGAGACTCGGCATGGCAGACACAACACAATCGGGAACGCAGTCCAACTTGACATCCTCCCTGGACATGGCCGGAGGTGCTGCCGCCGGCGCTGCCGCGGGGTCGCTGCTCGGCCCGCTCGGTGCGGCCGTCGGTGCCGTGGTCGGCGGCGTCGCAGGCGCGAACGCCCGGAGGATGGCCAAGTCCCCGGCAGTGAAGAAAGTGATGTCCGGCAAATCGCCCATGAAAGCCATTGCCAAGGCTCCCGCGAAAAAGAAATCCCCTAAGAAGGCTGCGGCGAAGAAAGCTCCCCCGAAAAAACCCGTGGCGAAAAAGAGTGCGGCTAAGAAGAAGACTGCGGCTAAGAAGAAGACTGCGAAGAAAAAGAAGAAGTGAGCTTGGGGCCGGCAGCTTGCACGTCTCGCAAACAGGCATCATTCCTCGTCCACCACCTCGGGCGAAAACTCGACCCCTTCGTAGACTTCGGCGAGCGGGAGTTCTGCTTCGATTTCCGGGAGTGAAAGCGTTGCATCCAGGCCAACATAGACTTCGCGGACAAATCCCTGCGCGGTGCGACGGTACACCACCACGGCAGCCGACTCCTGCTCGATCAGGACGTAGACGCTGAGCGAGGGGATCGTCAAATAGGCGTCCTTTTTTTCCCCTTGATCAATGCGCTGCGTGGCTTTCGAGAGCACTTCGAAAACCGCCGCTGGTTCGTCCTGAAAAGATTCGTTCAGCGGATTCTGGCGGCAGATGACTGAAGCGTCAGGATAATAAAACCGCAACTGCGTCGGCAGCCGCACCCGGATTTTCGTGTCCGAATTAAATGGCCGGCAGCGCTTACCGCGAAGACGGGAGCCCAACGCCAGGAGTGTGTTGGTCGCAATGACGTTATGGAGGTTTCTCGCCCCGGCCATCGCATGGACAACGCCCCCCAGGTACTCATGCTTGACGGGAGAAACCAGTTCTCCCGCCAGATAGTCCTCGACAGAAATCAGGTTAAGTTTCTGGGCTGCAGTCATTTCTACAGTTTATCTCGCAGGTATTGAGTCAGGCAACCGCTAAGGCCGGCAGCCGAGGATTACGACTCAATGCAATCCCACCACTACCAGCGGGGGGTATTCAGATTCCTGTCCTTTCGCATCACACTTTAGATGTGTTGCAATACCTAAGCGTCTAAAAGTCACATCTTGTTATCTATTAGAATGTTAAGAATTTCTTCCCCCCCGGGTTTACCAACACCCCCCTCTTTTCATTCGGCTGACCCTCCGGGGTGAGAATCCGCTCCACCGGGGGGGCAGCTCAATCGCAGGAGACGGTCCTGCTCTCTTTTGCATGGCAACCGGATTGTCAAGGAGCTAGCTTCACCCTCGCTCTTGGAAAAGGGCCGGGGTGAGGGTTTTGGGAAAGGTCCAAAACCTAATCCTCGACGCGAATCTGCCTTCAGCCGGACCGCGAGCGGGAATCACCTGTAATGATACTATTGTCCACATTACTGGTCAATAGTCCATAACCACAATTTGCGGGGTGATTGGAGGCCTCAGACTACCAGGGGTAGACGCAGAGCCAAAGCCGCCAAGATCACTGGTTGCCTTGGGGTGGCACTGGCAGACGAGCCGACAAAAGATCAACCATCCTGAAAAAACTTACCATCGGCTCGTCAGCCAGTGCTGCGTCGTCATGGAGCAACCACTCCTGAAGACTCTTGCCAGGGCGACGTCTTCTGGCGATTCAGCACTGGCTGTCAAGCGACGGCGATGTCTTGCAGAATAGCTGAGTCCTGCTCGTCGTCGCTTGACTGCCAGTGCCACCCCTTTTTAGGAATTCTCCATGTACTCGCATGGCAAATACCGCAAGTTGGTCAAGCATTACCATGAGCCGGGGGATCTCCATGAACTGACGTTTTCCTGCTTTCATCGCATGCAGTTGCTGGTGAGCGATCAATGGCGAAAGTGGCTGGCCGAGTCGATCAACGTCGCTGGGCAGAAGCACAACTTTGAGCTGCTGGCGTTCGTGTTCATGCCCGAACATCTTCACCTGCTGGTTAATCCACTGGATGCGAAGCCCAACATCGACAAATACCTCTCGTCGATCAAGCAACCCTTCTCCAGCCGCGTCAAGCGTCATCTCAAAGCGTCGGGCGATCCGCTGCTGGCCCAACTCACCATCCGCGAGCGGCCCGGAAAGATGGTCTTTCGCTACTGGCAGGAAGGGCCTGGCTATGATCGCAACCTGCGGGAGCCGACGACCATCCTGAGCTCGCTCGATTACTTCCATAAGAACCCCGTCGAGCGGCAGCTCGTGACCAGAGCCATCGACTGGAAGTGGTCCAGCGCGAGAATCTACCTCTGCCCTGATGAGCCCATCGACTTGGACCTGCCAATCGTCAAAAAACTTCCCTGGGGAGCAGTGTGATTGCTGCGCCGCGCAGTGATCGGCACTGGTAAAAAAGGGTGGCACTGGCAGACGAGCCGACAACAAGTCCACCATCAGCAACAAACTCACCATCGGCTCGTCAGCCAGTGCTGCGCCCGAGGGGAGCCACCATTCCTGAAGTCACTTCTCAGTGCAGCGTCTCCTCGCGATTCAGCACTGGCTATCAAGCGATGGCATTGTCTGGCAGGATAGCTGAGTCCACAATCGCTTGATTGCCAGTGCCACCCTCTACGGAACTGCCAGTCGTCAAGAAGCTTCCCTGGGAAGCAGCCTGATTGCTGCGCCCGAGTGGAGCCACCAGCTCTGAAGACTCTTGCCAATGGAGCGTCTTCTCGCGATTCAACACTGGCTGTTTCTTAGGGAACGCAGGTCGGCAGGAAAATCG
>JBKJNY010000007.1:0-7140 GCA_046593355.1 Pirellulaceae bacterium
CGTACATCTGCCAGAATTGCCGCCGTTCGAAGGAGGGGCCATCGGCTACGCGGGTTACGACGTGGTGCGGTACGTCGAGAATCTTCCAAATGCTCCGCCCGATGACCGCCGCCTGCCCGACATGTGCTTTGGCCTCTATGACCGGATGGTCGTCTTCGACAACGTCAGCAAGACCATGTTCGTCGTCGCCATGGCCCGGCTGGACAAGCATGGCGGCAACGCGAAGACCGCCTATGACGACGCCGTCAAGCGGGTGGACGAACTGGTGGTCAAGCTCTCCCGAGCCTCGGCCCTGCCGCCGACCGACATCGCCACCCAAGGTGACCCTAAAATCGCGTACGAGTCCAACTTCCGTCAGGCCGATTTTGAAGATGCCGTCCGCAAGTGCGTCGAATACATTCGCGCCGGCGACATCTTTCAGGTCGTCATCAGCCAACGGCTCAAGTTGCAACTGAGAAGTGACCCGTTTGAGGTCTATCGCACGCTGCGCGTCGTCAACCCCAGCCCGTTCATGTTCTTCGTCCGCACTCCGGACGTCACGCTCGTCGGCAGCTCGCCGGAAATCATGTGCCGCGTGGTGGACGGCAAAGTGACGGTCCGCCCTCTCGCCGGCACTCGCAAACGGGGTGCGACCGACGAAGAAGACCGCCGCCTGGCCGAGGAGCTGCTGGCCGATCCCAAAGAGCGGGCGGAGCATGTGATGCTGGTGGACCTCGGCCGCAATGACGTCGGCCGCGTGGCGAAGTTTGGCAGCGTCAAACTCTCCGACGTGATGGTCATCGAGCGCTACAGCCATGTGATGCACATCACCTCCAATGTCACGGCCCAGCTTCGCCCGGAATGCGACGCCTTCGACGCCCTCAAAGCCTGCCTCCCCGCCGGCACCGTCTCCGGTGCCCCCAAAGTCCGGGCCATGCAAATCATCGACGAGCTGGAGCCCCACCGCCGCGGTCCCTACGCTGGCGCGGTCGGCTACATCGACTACAGCGGCAACATGGATACCTGCATCGCCCTCCGCACCCTCGTCGTCCAAGGGGACAACGCCTACATCCAAGCCGGTGCCGGCATCGTCGCCGACAGCAGCCCCGAAGCCGAGTACCAGGAAACGCTCAACAAAGCCCGCGGGCTGCTCAAGGCCATTGAGGTGACGCAGGCCCGGTTGGGGTGAGAGCATAAGCGAGAATAGTGCCTGCACGACCCCTGAGCCAATTGGCCGTCTTCCATGAATGACCTTGTGCAAGAGACCGATTCGAGCACCTCGTCCAGCTTGCTCCACCGCGCGGTGGCACGCGATAAAGATGCCTGGCGGCGTCTGTCGGAGCTTTATGGTCCTGTGGTCTATGGATGGGTGCGGGCCGCCGGTTTCAAGGAACACGATGCAGCCGATGTTGTGCAGGAGGTCTTTCAATCCGTCTTTACCAGCCTCCCTCAATTTCGCAAGGAGCTGCCGACGGACCGCTTTCGCGGCTGGCTGGGGACCATCGCGCATCGGCGAGCGTGCGACCATTTGCGAAAGCGGGCCGCCCAGCCTCCAGCCGCGGGCGGCAGCGAAGCCCAGGCGATGCTGCAAGCGCTGCCGGAGCGGCTGCCGGAGAGTGGCATCGCGGAGGATGCGAACAGTCATGCAGATTTGATCCGCCGCGCCTTGGAACTCGTCCGGCCCGAGTTCGCCGACCACACCTGGCAAGCCTGCATGCAAACCGCCGTGGAAGGCCGCCGCCCCGCGGATGTAGCCGCCGATTTGGAAATGACCGTCGGCGCGGTCTATGTCGCGCGCTCGCGCGTCCTTAAGCGACTGAAGAAGGAGCTGGAAGGGCTGGAGCCGGAAATCCGAATGACGAATGTATGACGAGTTCCTCTCATTCGTCATTCGCCATTCGGGCTTCGTCATTCCCGTCCTCCCCCTCGGAGGAGTGGATTTGTAAGCGCTCCGCGATTCTACTAGAAAGGCGTTTCCCTCAGCAAACTACAGTCCCATGCCCGCACCCTGTCCCACTCGCGACCAGCTTGATTCGTTCCAGGCGGGCGATCTCGACGAGGCCGCGTTCACTACGGTGGCGTCGCATGTCGAGAGCTGTCCGACTTGCCAGCGGTCGCTCGAAACCCTCATCGGCGATTCGGCGGACACGGTTCTCGCCGCTCTGCTGGAGGAAGCGGAGCCCAGTCCATTCGCGGCGGAACCCGCCTGCCGTATCGCCGTTGAGCGGGTTGCGGCCCTGGCCGGCGGAGCAACCTCGGTCATGGAAGAAGCAGCCCCGACGATTGCCCTGACGCTCCTTCCAGGCTCAGCCGACGACGATGCGCTGCCGCTCGAGACGATCCGCGAATACAAACTGCTGGCCAAGCTCGGCGAAGGGGGCATGGGGGCGGTCTATAAGGCCCTGCATACGCGGCTGGACAAAGTCGTTGCCTTGAAAGTGTTGCCAGAGGGGCGGATGCGGGATGTCGGCAGCGTGGCCCGATTCCAACGAGAGATGAAAGCGGTGGGACGGCTCGATCATCCCAACATCGTGCGGGCGATGGACGCGGGGGAAGAGAATGGCACGCACTTCCTCGTGATGGAATACGTCGATGGGATCGATCTCTCGCAGCTTGCCAAGAACGTCGGCCCGCTGCCGGTGGCCGACGCCTGCGAACTGGTCCGCCAGGCCGCGCTCGGTCTGCAAGAGGCCCACGAGCACGGGATGGTGCATCGCGACATCAAGCCCTCCAACTTGATCCTCGCCAAGTCCCCTCGCAAAAAATCCCCGCCGACGCTGAAGATTCTCGATCTGGGGCTGGCCCTGCTCTCGGAAGCCCTGTTGCCCGACCACCAGGGCCTTACATCCACCGGCCAGATGATGGGGACTCTCGACTACATGGCCCCCGAGCAGGGCGGCGACAGCCACCACGTCGATATCCGGGCCGACATCTACTCGCTCGGCGCGACGCTCTACAAGCTGCTCACCGGCTCAGCCCCATTTGCCGGCGAGAAGTTTGATACGCCGGTGAAGAAGATTCTGGCACTGGCTACGCAAGAGCCTGCGGCAGTTCAAACCCGCCGCGCGGATGTTTCGCAGCCGCTGGCCGCCATCGTGCATAAGATGCTGGCGAAGGATCCTGCCAATCGCTATGCGACACCGGATGAACTGATCGAAGCCCTCTTGCCGTTTTGCCAAGGGGCGGATCTCGCCAGTCTCTTAGAGCGCGGCACGCACCCCGGCCAGCCCGCCAACAGCGGCGAAGCCCCCACGCACGCCCATCTCTCCTCCGGCTCCGCCGACACGGCCCCGACATCTCCTCCCCCTCTCCCCCTGGGAGAGGGTCGGGGTGAGGGTGAAGGAGCAGTATCGGCCAAGAAAGTCCCGAAACAGGGACTCGCCGAACTCGCCCGCAAGATTCCCCGCTCATTCGCCATTTCCGCCTCCGCCTGCGGCGGCGCGGCACTCATCGTGCTCCTGGGAGTTGTGTTCTACCTGGAAACCCTCAAGGGAACGATTCGGATCGAAATCCACGACCCCGACATCAAAGTTGCCCTGGACGAGAACGGCGCGACTTTCCGCGGGGTGGATAAGAAGCAGCACTCCATCAAGGTATGGGCCGGTCCGCATGGCCTGACCATCACCCGCGGCGATTTGAAGTTTGACACGGATAAGTTCGAGATCCGAAAGGGGGAAACCCTGCGCCTGAGTGTGAAATACCTGGAGGGCAAGGTTGAAATTGTCGACGCCGCCAGCGGCAAATCCTTCGGCGACAGCTCTGCGAAACAACTCGCCGGCTCCGGCTGGCACGGCTGGCCGAAGGACGCCCCCGCGCCCGCAATCGCGCCCTTTGATGCGAAGCAGGTTAGGAAGCACCAGGAGGAATGGGCAACTTATCTTGGCGTGCCAGTGGAATATGAGAACAGCATCGGAATGAAGTTCGTGCTCATCCCGCCCGGGGAATTCGTGATGGGGAGCACATCGGCGGAGATTGGCGAGGCCATCAAATTCGTGGGCGAGGGCATTCACTGGCGAGAGTGCGTCAAGAGCGAAGCTCCCCAACACAGCGTCATTCTGACTAAACCGATCTTTCTGGGGGTCCATGAAGTGACACAGGCCGAGTATCAGAAAGTGATGGGGAGGAATCCCTCGCATCTCGCGACGACCGGACCTGATAGGCCGTGGGCCGAGATCGTTGCAGGAATGGATACAGCCAGACACCCGGTGGAGTGGGTGAGTTGGAATGATGCCGCGGAGTTTTGCACCAAGCTGAGCGAGCAAGAACGACAAGAGCCGTTCTATGCCCGCAGCGGCGAAGTCGTGACGATGTTAAAAGGGACCGGCTACCGGCTTCCAACCGAAGCCGAATGGGAGTTTGCCTGTCGCGTGGGAACGACGACAAGGTTTTGGATCGGCGATAAGGACGGCGACTTGTCAGAGGGTGGGTGGTTCAATGTGAACTCCGGCAGCCGTACGCACGCCGTTGGCGAGTTGAAGGCGAATCCGATGGGGCTCTACGATGTTCATGGCAATGTCGGCGAATGGGTGCAGGACTGGTGGGAACCGACCTATTACGGGCAATTACAGCAAAAGCCCACCCTTGACCCTAGCGGCCCATTTTCTGCCGGTTCCGGGCGTGTGTTCCGAGGTGGCTTTTGGTACTTCGCTGCGTCTATCTGCAGATCATCGGCTCGCCTCGCCCACCCTCCGTCGTTTCGTTCATTCGACCTCGGCTTTCGAGCAGCGTTGACGGTGGATGCGGTGAAACAAGCAAGCAAGGACCGAGAGGCCAATTCAGGAATGGGCCGCGATCATGCGCTGAGCTTCAGCGACGCCGGAGAACAACTGGAGTTTCCCGATCTGAAAATTCCGTCGGCTGGTCCATGGACAGTCGAAGGCTGGGTCACGCCCCGCGCGCCGCTCCCCGGCAGTGGTGGCAGCTCGGCCGTGGTGTTTGTTGTTTCCGACGCCGCGGTGGTCGTGAAGAACTTGGGAGGGCAAGGCGTCAAGTGGTCGGCGGGAGGCCCCGCCACGAAACCCCCGCCTTCCGTCAATTCCGACGAGCAGGTCGAAGTGAACAAACCGGTTCATGTGGCACTGACCTGCGGCCCGGAGGGGGTTTCCTTCTACCTGAACGGTGTATTGCAGGGACAGCCCTTGCAGTTATTGGTTTCGCGGCCGGAGACTACTCTCCGCGTCTGCCGGGTGGATCCCAAGTGGCACAAGGCTCCCTTCCACGGCGAGCTGGACGAAATTCGTGTCTCGTCGGTCGTGCGGTATCGAGAGAAGTTCACTCCCAAGCCCCGCTTTGAGACCGACGCCGACACGCTCGCCCTGTACCACTTCGACGAAGGGGAAGGGGTCGTGCTCAAGGATTCTTCCGGCAAGGACCGCGACGGGAAGATCACCGAAGCGAAGTGGGTGCAGGGTGGCACTGGCAGTCAAGCGACGCGCTGATCGCTGCAACTTCGCAAGACATCGCCGTCGCTTGATAGCCAGTGCTGAATCGCCAAAAGACGCGGCCTTGGCAAAGGTTCTCCGGCGTGGTTGATCCACCCCGGGGGAGCACCGGCTGCCGAGCCGACGAAAATATTTTTCAAGCTGGCTAATCTGTTCGGTCGGCTCGATTGCTTATGCCACCCCGGAGCGGTCCCGAGCAAAAGGTCATTTTTTCTTTCGCTTAGCAGCAAGCTTCTTGGCCGCACCTTTTTTGGCCGGTGCTTTCTTTGCAGATGCCTTTTTGGCGGACGCTTTCTTGGCGGGTGTGTTCTTGGCCGTTAGCCTGGCCACGGTTTTCTTCGGCGAGACGCGCGACATCAATTTCTGTATCGGCCTGGACTTTGCCATATCGCGGGCGTTCGCGCCCGCGATACCGCCGACAACCGCGCCGACCGCCGCCCCCAGCGGACCCAACAGCGCCCCTGCCGCCGCACCGGCGGCCGCGCCGCCCGCCATGTCCATTCTTGACGTCAGATTGGGCTTTGTTTCTGCATTGTTAGCCTTCGCCATGTCACAGTCTCCTGATGGAAATATTCGCACAAAAACAACTAGGTGCCGGCCCAGAGGAGGACCGACCTGCACCGTGCTGAACTGTACCACGCCCGATGCTCCCCAGGTATCCGCCGTCAAAGTGAGCATCAACGGCAGGCTGGCGGGAGGGGAACCTTCTTGAAAAAAATAGTAAGCCGGCTATCAAAAGTCCCGTTTGGAACGTGGACAAGAGTATAATTTCCAGGCCGGTCGTTGCGGACCCCTCGCAAGAGCAGTTCTCCTGGCGGAAGACGCCGCGCCGGTAGCTCCTTGGCAAATGGGTAGTAGATAGGGCATTCTACCGGCAGATGGCCGGCGGCGAAACTGCGCGCAAGAGTGAACCGCGCCAAGCCCGCAATTCTGATTCAGCGGCGGAGAAATAGCCGCGCGAGTTTTGGTGAATCAAAAAGGGCTGTTTCGGGCGATTGATTCATGGACTTACGGCGTGAATCAAACCCGTAAGTGCAAGGAAGCAATAGTGTTGCATTTACTGTTGATGTCGTAAAGTACTTTGAAATAGTGAGTCGAATACATGAATCAAAATGCCCCAAACAGGTGGGTCCATCGAGGTGCGGGCAGGTCAACCCCGCGCAGAGTCGGCATGGAAGTGAATATCGTCCGTAAATTGCTCTTCCCTCCATTGCGTGGTAATCTGAAGGGCTGACGAACCACACCCTGGCCGGGTTGCCTTCGTGGACGGAGAAGTCCTCCGTCCCACGAAGGCCAAAAGCTGGCGGAGTGTTGGCGGGCTACCGGCGTTTTTACCGCGGGAGATGCAGCGATGCTGAGAATTACGGGTGAGGGGACGGCTCATACGTGCGACGGGGTGACCCGGCGGGATTTCCTGCAAGTGGGGGCCTTGGGGGCGGTGGGGCTGAGTCTGCCGCAACTCCTCGCGGCGGAGGCGCGGGCCTCTGAGGAAAAAACGAAGGAGCATGACAACCGCTCGGTGATCATGATCTTCAACCTCGGCGCGCCGAGCCAAATGGACACGTTCGATCCCAAGCCGGACGCGGCTGCGGAGATTCGGGGGCCGTTTGCGCCGATTTCGACCAAGGGAGATTTCCAGATCACGGAAATCCTGCCGCGGCATGCCCAGGTTGCGGACAAGTTCTCAATCATCCGCAGTTGCTACCACACTGCAGCGGCC
>JBKJNY010000051.1:0-12689 GCA_046593355.1 Pirellulaceae bacterium
ATCCTTTGAACAATGGTATCCGACGGACAAGGACGCAAATCAACTCCGCCTAAGCGGCGGTTCAATACCTAGGAAATTCATTGCAAATTCGGGACGTATCCAGCACCCTGCGCAGCAAAAAAGCCTCGCCGCGCGATCATTGCGATCGCCCATGGGACTCGTCCGTGACGAGAACCGTCACCGGCAAAGTCGCTCCCAACCCCATTCCCCAAACTCCATTGGTAACAAACCGCCTCGGCAAAAGCAATAGTTGTACCGAAAATCCAGAAAGTTTCTTTCGTCGCCGCTGCGGGCTTTTTTCTCGCACTGACGCTCCGAGCGAACCGCTACTCCTAACCATAATACTGACGCCGCGCGGCGATTCCGATGCAGAATTCCGGAAAAGATCCCGAAAAACGATGGCTATTTTTTTGCAGGGGTTGCCGCTACTCGCCGCTCACAATTCTCCCTTAGAATGCGATCCTTAGGAGTTTTCTATGAGCCGCCGTCCGCTTGTTCCCTTTCGCTTACCGCTTTCCTGCATCGCCCTTGTCATGGCCTTATCAACGTCCCCCATTGTCCAGGGTTTCGACCGCGGCAGCCCCCATCCCGCGCAGGCCCGTAGCGTGGTGATCGCCAGGCAGGGGATGGTCGCCACCAGCCATCCGCTGGCCGCACAGGCCGGGCTGGATGTGCTGAAAGCCGGGGGCAATGCCGCCGATGCGGCGATTGCGGCCAATGCCGTGCTGGGGGTCGTCGAACCCATGAGCTGCGGGATTGGCGGGGACCTGTTTGTCATCTACTGGGATGCCAAGACCCAGAAACTCTATGGCCTGAACGCTTCCGGCCGCAGTCCGTTCCACTTGAACCGCCAGGTCTTTGCCGAGAAGGGCCTCGAGCAAATTCCCACCACTGGCCCGCTCTCCTGGTCGGTCCCCGGCTGCGTGGATGGCTGGCGGGAGTTGCATGGGCGGTTTGGCCACAAGCCTTGGGCAGAAATCCTGGCCCCCGCCGTGGAGGCCGCGGAAGACGGCGCGCCCGTTCCGGAGGTCATCGCCGGCTATTGGCGGGGAGCGGAAGGCACACTCAAGAAGTGGCCCGATTCCGCCGCGACATTCTTGATCGATGGAGAGCGCGCCCCTGGCATTGGCGAGGTGATGAAGAACCCGCGACTGGCTGCTTCGCTGCGGATCATCGCCAAGGAAGGTCCGCAGGCATTCTACCAGGGGGACATCGCCAAAAAGATTGTCGCGTTCAGCGAAGCGAACGGGGGTTACTTCTCCCTGCGGGACTTCACCGAGCACAAGAGCGAATGGGCCCTACCAGTCAGCTCCAGCTACCGCGGCCATGAGATCTGGGAACTGCCGCCAAATGGGCAGGGGATCGCCGCGCTGGAGATGCTCAACATCCTGGAGCAACACGATTTGCGGGCGCTGGGGCACAACAGCCCGGAACATCTGCATCTCTTCCTGGAGGCCAAAAAACTGGCCTTCGCCGACCGGGCCAAATTCTATGCCGACCCGGCGTTCGGCAAGTTGCCCATTAAGGAGCTGATTTCCAAGGAGTACGCCAAACAGCAGAACGCCCGCATCGACCTGCACAAGTCGGCGGAAGACGTACCCGCCGGCGACCCCAAGCTGACTCGCGGCGACACGGTCTATCTCACGGTCGTCGACAAGGATCGCAACTGCTGCTCGCTGATCCAGAGCAACTATTTTGGCTTCGGCTCGATGGTCGTGCCGGGGGACGTCGGCTTCGTGATTCAGAACCGCGGAGCATTGTTCGCCCTGGACGACAAGCACGCCAACCGCCTGGAGCCGCACAAGCGGCCATTCCATACCATCATTCCGGCTTTCATTACCAAGGATGGCAAGCCCTGGTTCTGCTTTGGCGTGATGGGCGGGGACATGCAGGCCCAGGGTCACGTGCAAATTGTCTGCAACCTCATCGACTTCGGCATGAACGTCCAAGCCGCCGGTGACGCCCCCCGCGCCAGCCACAGCGGCAGCGCCACCCCCACCGGCCTCGCGGCGGAAGGCTCCGGGCAGGTGCTCGTCGAAGAGGGCGTTCCGGAAGAGACGGTTGTAGCCCTGAAAAGTAGGGGCCATCAAGTCATGCGTGCCAGCGGCGGCTTTGGCGGCTATCAGGGAATCCTCATCGACTGGAAAAACGGAGTGCTGCACGGCGCGAGCGAGTCGCGGAAAGACGGAGCGGCGGTGGGGTACTAGGTGGGGTAGGCTTCCAGCCTGCCGAGAAATCGAAAGCGGAAGAGAGGCTCACACAGAGGCACGGAGGGGGAGAGGCAGAAGAGATGCTAAATGGCAAATGCTAAATGCTAAATGTTGAAGAGGTGCAGATTTTGCATTTAGCAATTAGCATTTGACTTTTCCCCGCCGCTGCTGCTCTGTGCCTCCGTGCCTGGGTGTGAGATATTCTCGGCATGTCTATCGGCAATCCCTACGAATCTCCCGATCCGATGGCCAAAGCAATTCCGACGGAGTTGCCTGCCAGTCCCCATTCGCCGCTGTTTAGCGATCCGTCCTTCTATGGCATGACGGCGACGCAGTTCCTGGGGGCGTTCAACGATAACCTCTTCAAGCAACTGATGCTGCTCCTGGCGATTCCTCTCGGAGCGGCGGCCGCGACCAAGGCTGATGAGCAGGGTTTCGCCACCATGGTCTTTTCGCTCCCCTTTATCCTGTTCTCCGGCTACGCGGGGTATCTGTCGGACCGGTTCAGTAAACGGACCGTGATCGTGCTGGCGAAGGTCGCGGAAATCGGCATTATGCTCCTGGGAGTGGCCGCGTTCCTGAGTTACGACCTCGCCGGCTATCGCGGCCTTCTGGTCGTGCTGTTCTTAATGGGAACGCACAGCGCTTTTTTCGGCCCGGGAAAATACGGCATTCTGCCCGAGCTATTTCGCAAGGCCGATCTGCCGTTGGCCAACGGAGTGATCCTGCTGACGACGTTTATGGCCATCATTTTTGGGACCGCTTCGGCAGGCGTGCTCGGCTCCTTGGCGGGTGACGCTGCCGCCCAGCGCGATCCGCAGCGGCTGTGGGTCGGCTCGGCGATTTGCATCGGCATCGCCGTGCTGGGAATGTTGGCGTCGCTGCTGGTGCGCAGAACCCCGGCAGCCGACCCTCGACTTCAGTTCCGCCTCTCCGCGCTGGCGATTCCGCGGGAAACACGCGGCCTGCTGGCATCCGACCGGCCGCTCTTTTGGGCACTGCTCGCCTCCTGCGTTTTTTGGCTGATCTCCGGCATCACGCTCCAGGCGGTGAATTCATTGGGCCAGGCTCAATTGCGTCTGGGTGATCTGCGGACCAGCATCATGACCGCTACCATCGGCGTGGGGATCGCTTTCGGGGCGGTTGTGGCCGGTCTGCTTTGCCGGGGAAAGCCGGACTTTCGCATCGTTACCGCGGGGGCCTGGGGAATCGTCATCTGCATGGGCGTTCTCTCCGTTTCGCTGCCAACCGCAGACGGTCCGCCCAGGCATTTGCTCGGATTTTTGGGAAGCATCCCCTTCCTGATCATCGCGGGCATCTCGGCAGGGATGTTCGCCATTCCCGTGCAAGTATTTATTCAGACTCGCCCGCCGGAAAACCAAAAAGGCCAAACGATCGCCACGATGAATCTGACGAATTTCATCGCCATTTTCCTGTCCGGCGTGCTGTACAAAGTGTTTGATCTCGTCGTCACCGGGCTCGACTGGCCCCGGAGCCCGATTTTCGCCCTCACGGCCCTGCTGATGCTGCCGGTGGCTATTTTCTACAAGCCGCGGGAGTAAGAGCGGGTCGTCCGCAGAGCAGGCCGGTTGTCGAATACTTGGTACTCAGTACTGAGTACGTAGTACTAAGTACGGAGTGCCACCTGATGCCGCAATCCGCTTACCGCCAGCATCGGCAGTCGTTAAACTGAACGTATCGATGCCATCCCCAGGTCTCAGGACAACCCCATGCTCGGTGCCTCCCTCACTCTCCCTGCATATCTCGACCGCCTCAACACGGAAATCAGCCGCCTCAGCCAGCCGGATATTCAGACGATGGCGGACCTGGTTTACGGGGCCTGGCAGAATGACAAGTTCGTCTACATCATCGGCAACGGCGGCAGCGGAACGACGGCCTCGCACATGGCCGAGGATTTGGGCAAGAGTACGCTCCGCTCCGAGGATCTGCGCGACGAATCCAAAAAACGACTGAAGGTGCTGAGCCTGACCGATAACCTGGGCTGGATCATGGCCGTGGGAAACGACCTCGCCTACGACCAGATTTTCGTCCAGCAGCTCATGAACTATGGCCGCGCCGGCGACGTGCTGCTGGCCATCAGCGGCAGTGGCAACAGTCCCAACATCCTGAACTCCGTCGACTGGGCTAACCGCCACGGCCTGATCACCTTCGGCCTCACCGGTTACGACGGCGGCAAGCTCAAATCCATGCAGCAACACGGCATCCATGTCGACCTCCATGACATGGGCATGGTCGAGAGCATTCACCTCTGCCTCTTCCACTGGGTGCTGAATGATGTGTTTGGGAGGATCAATGGGGAAGGAAGGTACGCCCATGTTCCTCGGCATTGAAATCGGCGGCACCAAACTGCAACTGGGGGTCGGCAGCGGCGATGGGGGAGAGTTTGCCGCGTTCGCCCGCCATGATATCGACATCAGCCGCGGCGCACCGGGGATTCTGGAGCAGATTGAGAAATCGGCGACGGCACTGTCGCAAAAGCACAAGCTGGAGCGAATCGGCATCGGCTTCGGCGGGCCTGTCGATTCCAAGCGTGGCGTAGTGACGAAGAGCCATCAAGTGGATGGTTGGGACAACTTTCCGCTCGCCCGCTGGTGCGAAGAGACACTGGGTATTCCGACCGTGCTCGGCAACGACTGCGACGTGGCCTCGCTGGCCGAAGCTCGTTTTGGCGCGGGAAAAGGGGCCGGCAGCGTCTTCTATGTCACCGTGGGAACCGGCGTCGGCGGTGGCCTCGTTCTCGGCGGCAAGCTCCACGGCGCGGGCCGGCCAGCCGTCGCGGAAATCGGCCACCTCCGCCCCGGCCTGCACGAAGACCGCCCGGAGCTGACCGTCGAATCCCTCTGCTCCGGCCCCGCCATCGCCGCCGCCGCTGCCGCACGGATTACCGGACAGGTCTCGCGCCCGCTCGATTCGCTGCGGAAGTATTTGGAGCGAAGTTCCCTGGCGAGCGGGGGGCGTCAGCCCCCTGATTCTTCGCGGGTGATCCGCCGCTCCCTGAAAGACGAAGTCCGCAGCCGCCTCGCCGACCAGCAGCGGACGGAAGAGGAATACATCGCGGATCTGTTGGCCCGCTGCGGCGGCAATGCCGACAACCTCACGGCCAAGGCGGTCGCCCAGTCCGCGGCCGAGGGAAATGAAATCGCCTGCGAGGTGATGGACCACGCCTGCCAGGTGCTCGGCTGGGCCATCGCCCAGGTCATCACCCTCGTCGCCCCGGAGGTCGTCGTGGTCGGCGGCGGCGTCTCCCTCATCGGCGAGCCATTTTTCTTCGCCCCCCTCCGCGGCGAAGTCGCCCGCTACGTTTTCCCGCCCCTCGCCGGCTCCTTCCGCCTCGTCCCCGCCGCCCTCGGCGAGCTCGCCGTCGTGCAGGGAGCGGTCGCGCTTGCCGCAGAGTAGACTGAACGCCTGGTGGCCGCCCGGTAGTGACCTCCAAAGAACAGAAAGATGGACGTAATGGAACAAAGACCGCTGGTCGAGGATATTCAGAACTACGCCCAAAACATCGTCGACACGGTGCGCGAGCCCTTGTTGATCCTCGACACCACGCTGCGCGTCCGGTCCGCTAACCGCGCCTTCTACCAGACGTTCCACGTCTCGCCCGGGGAGACCGAAGGCCGCCTCATCTATGAGCTGGGCAACGGTCAATGGGACATCCCCGACCTGCGGACCCTGCTCGAGGACATCGTCCCCAAGAGCTCCGTCTTCGACGATTTCGAGCTGGACCACACCTTCCCGGTGATCGGCCGCCGCGTGATGCTGCTCAACGCCCGCAAGCTCCAGGCGGGCCACCACGGCGAGCTGCTGGTCCTGGCCATGGAAGACGTGACCGCCCGCAAGCGGGCGGAAGAAGCGCTGCTCGAGGCCGGGGCGTTGCAAAGCGCGATCTTCAACAGCGCCAACTTCTCCAGCATCGCCACGGATGAGAAGGGGGTCATTCAGATCTTCAACGTCGGCGCCGAGCGGATGCTGGGCTATACGGCCGCCGAGGTGATGAACAAGATTACTCCGGCCGACATTTCCGATCCGCAAGAGGTGATCGCGCGCGCCGCTGCGTTGAGCCTGGAACTCGCCACCCCGATCACCCCGGGCTTCGAGGCCCTGGTCTTCAAGGCCGCGCGCGGGATCGAGGACATCTACGAGCTGACTTACATCCGCAAGGACGGCAGCCGCTTTCCGGCAGTCGTCTCGGTCACGGCGCTGCGCGACGATCAAAGCACAATCATCGGCTATCTGTTGATCGGCACCGATAATACCGCGCGCCAGCAGGCCGAAGAGGCGTTGCTCAAGGCCGGGGCGTTGCAAAGCGCGATCTTCAACAGCGCCAACTTCTCCAGCATCGCCACCGACGAGAAGGGGGTCATTCAGATCTTCAACGTCGGCGCCGAGCGGATGTTGGGCTACACGGCCGCCGAGGTGATGAACAAGATCACCCCAGCCGACATTTCCGATCCGCAAGAGGTGATCGCGCGTGCCGCTGCGCTCAGCCTGGAGCTCGCCACCCCGATCACCCCGGGCTTTGAAGCCCTCGTCTTCAAGGCCGCCCGCGGGATTGAGGACATCTACGAGCTGACCTACATCCGCAAAGACGGCAGCCGCTTTCCAGCAGTGGTTTCGGTCACGGCGCTCCGCGACGATCAAAGCGCCATCATTGGCTATCTGCTGATCGGCACCGATAATACCGCCCGCCAGCAGGCGGAAGAGGCGTTGCTGAAGGCCGGCGCTTTGCAGAACGCCATCTTCAACAGCGCCAACTTCTCGAGCATCGCCACCGACGAAAAGGGGGTCATTCAGATCTTCAACGTTGGCGCCGAGCGGATGCTGGGCTATACGGCCGCCGAAGTGATGAACAAGATTACCCCGGCCGACATTTCCGATCCGCAGGAAGTGATTACGCGCGCCAAAGCCTTGAGCGCCGAGCTGGGAACCACGATCACCCCGGGCTTCGAGGCCCTGGTTTTCAAGGCCGCGCGAGGAATTGAGGACATCTACGAGTTGACGTATATCCGCCAGGACGGCAGCCGTTTCCCGGCGGTCGTGTCGGTCACGGCCCTGCGCGATGATCAAAGCGCCATCATCGGCTATCTGCTCATCGGCACCGATAATACCGCCCGCCAGCAAGTGGAAGCCGAGCGCCTGCTGCTCGATCAGCGCGTCCGCGACCAGCAGTTCTACACCCGCTCGCTGATTGAATCCAACATCGATGCCCTGATCACCACCGATCCGCGCGGCATCATTACCGACGTGAACAAGCAGATGGAGGCGCTCACCGGTTGCACGCGCGACGAGCTGATCGGCGCGCCGTTCAAGGACTACTTCACCGACCCGGAGCGGGCCGAAGCCGGCATCAAGCTGGTGCTGGGCGAACGCAAACTCACCGACTACGAGCTCACCGCCCGCGCCAGGGACGGCAAGGAAACCGTGGTGTCCTACAACGCGAGTACCTTCCACGACCGCGACCGGAAGCTGCAGGGAGTGTTCGCCGCCGCCCGCGATGTCACCGAACGCAAACGCTACGAACAATCGTTGCAGCAAGCCAACCGCGCCAAGAGCGTTTTCCTGGCCAACATGTCGCACGAAATCCGCACCCTCATGAACGCCATCCTGGGGTTTTCCCAGTTGATGCTCCGCGACCACGACCTCACGCCCAGGCAATGCCAGTACTTGGGAACCATCAACCGCAGCGGCGAGCATCTACTGGCCCTGATCAACGACATCCTGGAGATGTCCAAGATCGAAGCCGGCCGCACGACGCTGAACCCGTCCACGTTCGACCTGCCCGTCCTGCTCAAAGACCTGGAGATGATGTTCCGCGTCCGCACGGATGAGAAAAAGTTGTCGTTCTCCGTGGAGATCATCGGCGATGTCCCCCAATTCATCGTGACCGATATCAACAAACTGCGCCAGGTGTTCATCAACGTGCTGGGCAACGCCGTCAAGTTCACGGAGCACGGGGGCATCGGCTTGCGAGTGCGCGCGAACCGCGAGGGCGCGACGGGACCTGTACTCCGGGTCGAAGTCGAGGACACTGGCCCGGGCATTTCGACAGACGACCAGGACAAATTATTCCGGCATTTCGAACAGACCAAGACCGGGCAACAGACGGGGACCGGCACGGGGCTGGGCTTGGCCATCAGCCGGGAATTTGTTCGCCTGATGGGAGGAGACATCACGGTCAACAGCCAGGTTGGCAGAGGCAGCGTTTTCGTCATTCAACTGCCTTTGAAGGAGGGGGAGGCCCAGGCGGTTGAAGCGAAAGACAACCCCCGGCATGTCCTGAGGCTCCAGCCCGGGCAGGCGACGTGCCGGATCCTGATTGCCGACGACATCGAGGATAACCGTCAGCTCCTGGCGCAGCTTCTCGCCCCCGTCGGTTTCGAAATCCGGCTGGCCACCAATGGAGCGGAAGCCATCCAGGAGTTTGAGCAGTGGCGGCCCCATCTGATCCTGATGGATTTCCGCATGCCGGTGATGGACGGCCGTGAGGCGATCGGCCGGATCCGCGCCATGGCCGGCGGCAAAGAACTCAAAATAATTGCCGTGACTGCCAGTGCGATGGACGAAAACCGCCAGGAGTTGATGGAGATCGGTGCCGACGATTTTATCAGCAAGCCGTTCAGGGAAATCGAGCTGTTCCAGAAGATTCACACCCATGTGGGGGTGGAGTACGTTTACGCCGAGGAGCCCGCCGACGCGGACCCGGAGGAAACGGCCGAGCTCACACTCGAGTCCCTGGCGGGCTGGCCGCAAGACCTCATCCAGCCGATGCGTGAAGCCGTCATCACGGCAGATTTGGACCAGTTGTTGGCAAAGATCCAGGAGGTTGAAACCCGCGATCCCCGTATTGCGGGGGGTTTGCGCCGTCTGGCGGAAGGCTTCCAATATCAGAAACTGTTGGATCTATTCAGCAGGGCAGGCGTCCATTGAATCCTGAGAACCCGCCTGACACGCTTAGCGTTAGGCCGCTAGAGCCTCGACAAATCCAGCGTGAAATTGGAGGCGAGATGACCATCAACGATCTGGACAAACTGACCGTGCTCATCAGGCAGGAGCGCCAGGCTTTACTCGCGCGGTGGCGGAAACAGGTGAAGGAACTCCCTTCCGCGCGGCACCTAGACATCCCGACGCTCAACGATCACATTCCGGACCTGCTGGACGAATTGGCTGCGGCACTGCAATCACGGTCTGACCAGACGATCCCACAAGCGCACTGCGAAGGCAGCCCTCCCGCTCATGGGCGACAGCGTGTCCGAGACGGATTTGATATTGAAGAGGTCGTGGCGGAGTACAACATCCTGCGCGACTGTCTCCACGATCTGGCCGACGACAACGGTTTGAGCCTGCAAGGAAAGCCGTTCCACATTGTCAACCGCGTCTTGGACGTGGCGATCGGATCGGCGGTGCAGACCTTTGCGACTCAACGAGCGCTGGAAGTGCAGCACCGCCGCGAAGAGTATCTCGCCTTTGTGGCCCACGATCTCCGGACTCCCCTGAATGCCATTTCCCTGGCTGCGAGAGTCCTGGACCTGACGCTGCCAGTGCGAGACACCAGCGCCGAAACAACCCAAATGTTGAAAGCTCTGCATCGCAACGTGCAGCATCTCGAAGGGTTGGTCGGCAAGGTGCTCGAGGAAAGCACGAATCTCCAAACCGAAGTCGGGGTCAAGCTGCAGCGGCGCGAGTTTGATTTGTGGCCCCTGGTTGAGGCCCTTATTCACGATCTCCATCCAGTGGCGGGGACCGCCAGCACAAAGCTGAACAACCAGGTGCCCGACGACCTGGTCGTCTCTGCCGACGCCAGTTTGTTGCGGCGGGTATTTCAGAACTTGATCGCCAACGCGATCAAGTACACCCCACGCGGAGAGGTTATCATCGGGGCACGGGAACTTGGCGCGGAAGGTGCCGTTGAGTGCTGGGTCAGCGACAACGGTGCGGGAATCCCCGAAGAGCTTCTCAAAAAAGTCTTCGACAAGGGAGAAACCGATCCGGAGAACGAAGGTGGAATGGGCCTGGGTCTCGCCATCGTCAAGACGTTTACGGAGGCACACGGCGGGCAGGTGACTGTCGAAAGCAAGGAAGGGGTCGGCTCGACGTTCCGGTTTTCGCTGCCCACCAACGCGAACGCAAGCGGCCTAACAAAGTGAATGTAAGCGGCCTAACAAAGTTTGAAGCCCGCGATCCCCGTGTTGCGAGGGGTTTGCGCCGTCTGGCGGAAGGCTTCTATTATCAGAAACTTCTCGACTTATTGAGCACGGAGGCCTCTCTTGAATCCGGAAAAACCTGATAGTGCTGCCGGCCATCCCGCCAGCAACATAGCCGCCAGCATCTTGGTCGTGGACGACATCCCCGCCAATCTCCAGATGCTGGCCGGCATGCTCAAGGACCGCGGGTATAAGGTCCGCCCCGTTCCCAGCGGCAAGCTGGCGCTGCAGGCGGCTGAGCGCGATCCCCCGGACTTGATCCTGCTGGACATCCATATGCCGGAGATGAACGGCTACGAAGTGTGCGAGCACCTCAAAGCCGACGGCAAGCTCCGGGGGATTCCCGTCATCTTCATCAGCGCTCTCACCGAACAGTTGGACAAGGTGAAAGCCTTCGCGGTCGGCGGGGTGGATTACCTCACCAAGCCGTTCCAAATGGAAGAATTGCATGCCCGCGTCGAGACTCACTTGAAGCTCCGCCGCCTGCAAATCGAGTTGGAGGAGACCAACGCGCGACTGGCGAAGGCCAACGGCGTGCTGCGCCGCAAGCAAGAGGAGTTGTCGGACCTGCACCACCGCAAGGACGAGTTCTTGGCGATGCTCAGTCACGAACTCCGCAACCCCCTGGCCCCCATCCTCAGCGCCGTGCATTTGCTGGGCCTCCAGAAGAACGAGAACGAACTCCATCAGCAAGCCCGCACCGTCATCGAGCGTCAAGTGACTCAATTGACTCGTCTGGTGGATGACTTGATGGAAGTGTCCCGCATTACCACCGGCAGGGTTCAGCTTCGCCATGACCGGGTCGTCGTGAGTGGCATCGTGGATCGTGCGGTAGAGACGGCCCACCCGCTCATGGACCAACGCCGGCATGAACTTAAGGTGTCGCTGCCGCCGCAACCGATCTGGCTGAACGCCGACGCCTCCCGGCTGGAACAGGTGGTCGTCAACTTGCTCACCAACGCCGCCAAGTACACCGACGAAGGTGGTCACATTTGGCTGACCGTCGGGCAAGAGGGCGACGAGTGTGTATTGCGATTGCGGGATACGGGCGTCGGCATCGCCCCGGAACTCCTGCCCCGCATTTTCGACCTGTTCACGCAGGCGGAACGCTCGCTAGACCGCTCCCAAGGCGGGTTGGGCATCGGGCTGGCTCTGGTACAACGACTGGTGGAAATGCACCAGGGGAGCGTGGAGGTTCACAGCACTTTGGGGCAGGGTAGCGAGTTTGTCGTGCGTCTGCCGGTGGCGCCGGCTCTCGCACCGCAGCCGCCATCGAACCCCACAGAAACCGCCGAGCCTACCGGCCCAACCTTGCGGGTTCTGGTGGTGGATGACAACGTGGATGCGGCTCAGACTTTAGCGATGCTGTTGGAAACATTGGGGCATGATGTTCGGACGGCCTACACCGGACCGACCGCACTGGAAGCGGCCCTCGACTACCGACCCAGCGTGGTGCTGTTGGACATTGGCTTGCCGGGACTGAACGGCTATGAGGTAGCGAAACGGATACGACAGCAACCCGTTCTTCACAACATCGTGCTTGTCGCCATGACTGGGTATGGACAGGAGACAGACCGCCAGCGTTCGCAAGAAGCGGGGTTCGATCACCACTTGGTCAAGCCCGCCAACTTCGGTATGGTGCAACAAATCTTGGCGACCGTCGTGGAGAAGGCGAGGCCCCATTGAATCCAGTAAAACCTGATAGTGCTGCCGGCCATCCCCCCAGCAGCATGGCCGCCAGCATCTTGATCGTGGACGACACTCCCGCCAATCTTCAGGTGCTGGCCGGTATGCTTAAAGACCGCGGGTATAAAGTTCGCCCCGCTCCCAGCGGCAAGCTGGCGCTGCAGGCGGCCGGGCGAGATCCCCCGGACTTGATCCTGCTGGACATCAATATGCCGGAGATGAACGGCTACGAAGTCTGCGAGCACCTCAAAGCCGACGACAAACTCAAGGGCATCCCCGTCATCTTCATTAGCGCTCTCACCGAGCAGCTCGACAAAGTGAAAGCCTTTGCCATCGGCGGGGTGGACTACATCACCAAGCCGTTTCAAATGGAGGAATTGCACGCGCGTGTCGAGACTCACCTGAAGCTCCGCCGCCTGCAAGTCGAGTTGGAGGAGGCCAACGCGCGACTGGCGAAAGCCAACGACCGGATGTCCCGCGACCTGAAAGCGGCAGCCAAGATCCAGGAGACGTTCCTTCCCCGCGAGGCACCGCGCGTCCCGGGAACGGACTTCGCCTGGATCTACCGGCCCTG
>JBKJNY010000057.1:0-41689 GCA_046593355.1 Pirellulaceae bacterium
TCAGGCGTCTTTGATCGCCTTGACCCTACCGGCCAGACGGAAATCGGCCAAAAACAGGCCAGAAACAATAGTTAACATAGGCAATTTGCATATGCGAGAACTGCGAGTTACACCCTACTCGTCCCCGCTTCGTTACCTTCGTTTCCTCCTGTTCAAACGCCTTCGTCTTTCCTTTTGAATTTTCCATGTACACCCCCGCCCATTTCGCCGAAGCCGACCTTGGCAAGCTCCACACCGCCATCGAAGCCTACAGCTTTGCCACTTTGGTTTCCGAGATTGAAGGCGAGCTCACCGCCTCTCATCTGCCGCTCCTGCTGAAGCGCGATGGAGGAGCAACAGCCGAATATGGAACTCTCGTCGGCCACATGGCCAAAGCCAATCCGCAGTGGGAACAGGCAGCGGGGCAAGAGGTGCTAGCGATTTTTGCTGGCCCCCATGCCTACATTTCCCCCACCTGGTACGAGGAAGAGAAAGTCGTCCCCACCTGGAACTACGTCGCGGTCCACGCCTACGGCCGGCTGCAATTGGTGCCGGATTCAACCCAAAAGCTGGATATTCTCCGGCAAACGGTGAGTATCTATGAGCGGAACATGCCCGCGCTGTGGACCATTCCCGAGGACGGCGAGTTCATCACGCGGCTGGTGGACCAGATTGTGGCCTTCCAAATTCCGCTCCGGCGGCTTGAAGGAAAGTGGAAGCTCAACCAGAATCATCCCCTTGCCCGGCGGCAGCGCGTGATTGCCGCCCTGAGAAGCCGCCCCGATGAGGCCTCGCGGGAGATAGCCGGGCTGATGCAAGAGCGCTTGTAGTAACTCGCTTCAGCGGGTTAGCGCGAGCTTGAACCCGCTGAAACGCCTTACCACGAACAGCTGCTACAAACCAAGACCCACCATGCGAATCGTCCCAGCCGCCAGCCAGATTCAAATCGACGAAATCCGGAAGCTCTTTCAGGAGTACGCCGCCGCCCTCCCCTTCGATCTGAAGTTCCAGAAGTTCGACGAGGAAGTGAAGAAGCTCCCCGGCGAATATGGCCCCCCCACCGGCTCCCTCCTGCTGGCAGTCGACGACAAGGAAATCGCTTACGGCTGTGCGTCGCTCCGCAAGGTGGACGCCAAAACGGGCGAGATGAAGCGGCTTTTCGTAAAACCGGAGGCCCGCAAGAAAGGGATCGGCCGCCAGCTCGCCCAGGCCATCCTCGAATCCGCTCGCGGCCGCGGCTATCAGCGGATCGTCCTCGACACCACCCCTCACATGAAGGAAGCCATCGACCTCTACGAGTCCCTCGGCTTCGAAAAGATTGCCGCCTATCGGAAGAATCCCATCAAGGGGGCGCTGTTCTTTGAGTTGTGGCTCAAGTAGTATGTCGCCTTTCGCTCCCGCGAAAGAACGTCCTCCCGCGAAGCAAGAGAGGGCGAGATAAGACGATTGATAACGACATGCTCCCCATGTCGTGCCTACAATAAGGCTGTGCGAAGCGTGCTTTCTCATTTTCGGCCCGCTGTTCTGCTGACAGCATTCGTCTTGCTCGCAGGAATCTGCTGCGCCGCGGACGAAGACGAGCGCTTCCTGGAGGGTCTCCGGCAACGGCGGCTGTTTGAGCTGGCCGAGAAACACTGCGTCGAGCGCCTCTCGGAGGCGCAGCTACCGCCGGTGGTGCAGGGGGATGTGGCGGTTGAGCTCATCCGCACCTACGCACTCCACGCGGCGAATTCCCCGCCGGACCGCCGTGAGGAGCTGTGGAAACTGGCCCGCTCGGCAGCGGCGGAATTCCAGCGCCAGAACCCGCAGCATCCGCGGGGAATCCTGATCCGCATGCAGGATGCTCTCACGCTGCTCTCGCAAGGCGAGCTCGCCCGTCAGGAGCTGGAAGCCGGAGCAGCGGATCCCGCCGCGGTCGACTCCGCCTGTCAGGCACTCCGCGATGCGTCAAAACTGCTGGCCGACCTCGATAAGGAGCTGAGCCGTGAGATTCCTCTCCGCCGCCGCGGCCAGCCCAAGCCGGACGAGCTGACCGCCGACGAGCTGACTTCGCTCCAGCACAACACCTATCATCAACTCGCACGCGCCTACCGCAATCAGGCGCTTCTCTATGAGCCGAAGAGTGCCGACCAGGTCGCCGGCCTGACGCACGCCAGCGAGCTCCTGCAAGAGCCTCTGACCGTCCTCGGTCCCGAGGAGCCGCTCGCCTGGCAAATTCGCCTGGACCTGGCTCTTTGCCAGCGATTGCTGGGGAAATGGGATGCGGCGAAGGAGCAGGTTGAGCAGATGGACCGAGAAGGTGTCGATCCAGCCGTCCGCTTGCGGTGTCGCGCGGAAGCGATTCGCGTCGAGCTTGCCGCCAAAGACCTGCGGCAAACACAGGTCTTGCTCCAGGAAGGCCTTAAGGGACGCACGCTGGAGGGCGCGACCTCCGCCGACTATGACTTCGCCCTCTTCGAGGCGCAGCTCGCGCTGTGGCGTGATGCCGAGCAAGCGAAGGACAAACTCACGGCGAAGACGCTTCAGGAGCAAACGCTCAACCTGGCCAAGTTCCTCGATGTGACGCACGGTCCCTACTGGGGCCGGCGAGCCGACCAGTTCCTGATCCGTTCGCAGCCGGGCGGAGCCGGCGCGGGAACCGAAATTCTCAGTAGGGCGGCGGACAGCCTCTATCTCAAGAAAGAGTTTGACCAGGCGGTGGCTGCCTACGATCGGGCGGCTGCGCAGGCCCGCACCGGTGGCAATGCTGCGGGAGCGTTTGAGCTGGCCTACAAGGCTGCTCTTGTTCAGGAACGGCGGCAGAAACATGGGGACGCCGCCCGGCGGTTCCGGGCGCTGGCGGTCGCGCTCCCCGCGCACCAAGAGGCGGCAGCGGCTCACTTGCGAGGTGCCTGGAACGAAGCGAAGGAGGCGGCCCGCGATGCGGACGCGGAACATGCCTATGTCGCGATGCTCGCCGAGCAGATCGCCACCTGGCCGCAATCGGAATCTGCTGCTCAGGCCCGGCTCTGGCTGGGCAAATGGCACATGGGACGCAAGGAGTGGGCACCGGCGGTTGAGGCTTTCGCCGGCGTCGCGCGCGAGTCGCTTCATTTCCCCGCTGCCGTCGCCACAATCGCCCCCTGCTGGCAAGAACACCTCCGCATGATCGCTGCCGCGGGCAAGAAAACGGACGAGGAAGCGGAGCGAGCCGCTGCCTGGTTTGAAGCGGCCATCATGGGGGCGGAAAATAGAGTCCCGGAAAAGTGGACAGCGACGGATCGGCTCGCGGCCCTCGAAACGGCGAAAATCCTGCTCGACTATCGCCTCGATAAATATCGCCAGGCGGAAAGCATCCTGCAAACCGCGCTCGATAATGGCGGCAATGCACCAGCGGCTTGGAAGGCCGAAGTGCAGTCGCAGCTTGTGCTGGCCATCGCCGGACAATCAGGCCGGCGGGACGACGCGCTGGCCATGCTCGACCAAATCGGCCAGGCATCCCCCGAGCAGCTTCTCGACTTGCTGGCGGGGCTCTCTGCCGTCATCAGCCGCTCGCGGAAGGAAGTCCGTCCGCAAATCGCCGGCATTCAGCTTCAAGCGGCCGACCTGCTCTGGCCGCAGCGGACGAAGCTCACCAAGAGCGCGTCCCTTTCGCTCACTCGCGTCCGGGCGGAAGCGCTGGCCGCGACCGGTAAGCGGGCCGAAGCCATGACCGCTTTCGCCGCTCTCGCCAAGGAAAACCCTGACAGCGCCGCCATTCAGGAAGGTTATGCGGACCTGCTCCTCGCCGGCGATGCAGCCTCCATCCAGCAATCGCTCGACCAGTGGCGGCGCATTCTCTCTCGCGCCAAGCCCCGCGACGAACTCTGGTTCAAAGCCAAGTACTCCGTCGCCTTTGCTCAATTCAAGCTCGGCGACAAGAAGGATGCAGCCGCCGTCCTCCGTTACACGCTGGAACTTCCACCGGGACTTGGTGCCACCGTCTGGCAGGATAAGTATGAGGCGCTCCTCCATGAGTGCGAGCGGTAACGCGGAGACGCTGAGCGAATGGAAGATCGCGACTGCTTGTTGCAGCGACCAACGAGTTCGCTACATTCAGGGAACCTGCTGCTTTGGTTATCTCGAAAGGAACATCCCATGAAACGCCTTGCCGTTTGCTCCCTGACTTCTCTCTCCATTGCCATCACGCTGGCCGCCTCGCCACTTCTCGCCCAGCCAGAAAAGGACAAGCAAAAGAAGGAGAATTCAGACTGGGTGAAAGTCACCGAAGACGACCGGGCCATCAAAATCGAAACCGATAAGCTCGAAGCGGTCATTCCCAAAAACAACCCCAAGCAGTGGATGACCGGCATCGAGAAGCAGTCATTTCTCGACAAGGCGACCGGCTTTCGGGAGGCGGGGGATGGGCTGATGGTGATTGACTGGCTGATGGAGGCGGGGAGCGATGAGGCCTGGAGCGAGAAGGTGATTGCCCCGGATGGCAACGGCGTCGGCCGGTATGCCTGGTACGCGAATGAAACCGATCCAGGCCGCCGCGACTATTACCTGATCGCCCACGGCAGCAGCCACCGCAAGCGGTGCGTGGAAGGGCCGCAACTTTGCCACCGGATGAAGCCGGTGCAGCCGGAGGTGATTCGCGGGAAGGATTACCTGGCGGTGAAGACGACCTACAAGTACGAATACGCCGCCCCAGGCCGCAAACCGGGCTCGCAGTGGACGCAGCTCATCGTGTTCCCCAAAGGGGAGCGGTACTTCGTGCTGATGGACAAAATCGACACGGTCAACGACTCCGAGGAGATGTTCCTCCGCAACGACACCCCCGGCTGCGTCCGCCACGAGAAGGGGGACACCTTCAGCGAGATGTACCTCAGCTACCTCAGCGGCCCCAAGGGTCTGCGAATCCCCTCCAGCGAGTTCTTCACCCCGTTCCCCCCCGACCTCAAGTTCGGCTACCGGCGGGTTCTCAACAAAACCCCCGAACACTTCATCCGGGCCTACCACCTCCGCGACGCGAAGACAGGCAAAGCCGGCCCCTGGCTCGCCGGCCTGACACTCGACCCTTCCATCGTCTACGAAGCCTGGGCCAGCCAGCGCCCCGGCGGCATCATCGTCATGATCGAGGAAGTCTACGGCAAGCCGATCCGCGCCGGCCAATCCTTCTCAGCCGCCCACATCGTCGGCTTCTTCGACGACATCGACGGAATGCACCAGGTCTACGACCGGCACAAGGGGAACACTAGGCTGAGCGTAGACAAAGAGGGGTGGAAGTTGGGGAAGTGAGGCGTTCGTCTCTTGAACAGCGGGGCTGGAGTACTGCGATGTCATACGACGTCCATATTGTGCGAACCGATAACTGGTGGGATGCCGACCAGGATCCCATTACTAAGGATGAGGTCGACGTCCTTATTGCGTCGGACGCTGAGTTGAATTGGTCGGCAACAGATTGGGTTGACATGAGTGACGAACAGGGGAATGTCATCAGATACTTTTCCATCGCATGGAAAGGCGAGCCCTTCTGCTGGTGGTATCGCCACGAAATCCGTTGCGTATGGCCCGGCGAGGACCGACTTACAAAAATGGTCGCGATTGCAAAAGAGCTTAGGGCGAGGGTTGTCGGCGACGAAGGCGAAGAGTATCGCTAGCAACCACAGACTACAGCAAGGCCTTACCTGCCTGCCCGGATTTCGTTGAATGCATCCTTCAGCGGCAAGCCCTCATCCCCGGCGCGCCACTCAGCGACCGCTTCGCGGACGGCCCGCAGGTCGTCCTCTTCCTCATCGAACGCCCGAGGCTCGTCTGGCGGCAGACCCTCACTTATCCCCTTGTCTTCGATCATTTGCCTTCTCCTCCTTGACCGCCGTGGTATCCTATTAGTTGGAGTCGACGGCCTTTTGTTGTGAGCGAGGTTAAGCCAATGACATTATTGCTGGAACAGGCCCTGGCGAAAGTGCAGAGCCTTCCCCAACCCGAACAAGATGCGATCGCCTCGATGATTCTAGATGAACTGGCCGACGAGCAGTGCTGGGCGGATTCGTTTGCTCGATCGCAGGATCAACTGGCGAAAATGGCCGCGAAAGTACGCGAAGACATTCGTGCAGGCCGCGTCCATAATCTAGGGATGGACGATCTGTGAATTCCCAGCTTACGGAAGACTTTCTGGCCTGCTTCGCCCACCTGCCGGATGAAGTCAAGCAGCAGGCTCGCAAGAGCTACCGGCTGTGGCGTGATAATCCTGCCCACCCGAGCTTGCATTTCAAGCGCATCCACGGGCATGAAGCCATTTACTCCGTGCGCGTCGGCCGAGGATGGCGAGCGCTGGGCATCTTGGTGGGAGACACGATTAGCTGGTACTGGATCGGATCGCACTCCGAGTACGATCAACTCATCAGCTAAATGTGGCCGACATTTCCTAGGGTGACGGCCGTTGCAGCAGCTTAACCTGCAGATTGGACAGCGTCGAGATTCTCTGGAAATCATCGTCAAAGGTGGTGAGCGTTGCGCCGTGATGCAGGGCGACGGTGGCAATCAGCAGGTCCAGTGATCCGATGGTGAATCCCTGTTGGCGACACTGCTGGCCGAGAGAGGCGGCAACAGACCAAAGATCCGGCGGCGCAGCGAGCACGGGGAAAGTTTGAAACTGGCGGCTGAGTTGTCGACTCTCTTGCGGCGTGGCGTGCTTCAGGACCTCGAAGATGATGGGGTCCGTCAGATGGGCATCGGGATGCAGAATATAAGGAGCAATGAACTGCTTCAGGCTCGCCGGGGAACGGGCGCGTGTGAAATCGATCCACAGGCTGGTATCGATAAGCGTAGGCATTACTTCCGCCAGGCCCGGTCCTGCTGCTCGGCATCCCGCTGGTCTTTGGCCTGCGATGCCTCAAAGGTCTTAAGCTCCGCTCCCCATTCACCCGAAATGAACTTTTGAGCCAGTTTTTCGCGGCGTTTCAGCATCAAGGCGTCCGCTACCAATTTGCGGATGGCCGGGCCTTTCTTCTTCTCGCCTGTGAAAAAGCATATTTCCTTGATCTCAGAATCAGGGATATCGACGGTGACTTTCATATTCTAAGTTTATCACAATCAGACTTTTTGTCAAATCGCAACGCTGAAGCCACAGGCGGCTCGCCTGGGAGCTTTTTCGCCGCTTGAAGCCCGAATTGCTAGAAATCGTGTCCGCAGAAAGAAAGCAGCCAAGCAGGCGGGCCGCCTGCGGTTACGGCTGTTACTCCACCACTTCCACCACGATCAGCACGCGGGCGGTTTTTTTGGCGGGGAATTTTTCGCCGGGCTTGAGAGCCGGCGGGGAGGCGGAAGGGGCCAGCGTGAAGCCGTGGGGGGGCATGTGCTGGAAGTAGCCGCCGGTGGGGATTTTGGTCTCGGGTCCGGCGCTCCCTGGCTCCGCGTTGGCGGTCGGTCTCGTCAGCGGTCCCTTGCCGATGGAAGCCACCAGCGATTCAGGCGCGAAAGCGGCTTTGGCCACGGCGTTTTGCTCAAGATCGAGGAGAGCCTTTTCGAGCTGGATCACGTCGGCTTCGAGGAAGACAACGTCGGCTGCGCCTCGCCCGGCGGGAGGAGAAGCGGCCTGGGATTTCAGCATTTCTTTGTAAGCCAGGCCCGTCAGCCGGGCGGCTTCGTTGTTGACGTCGGCCGTCGCCATCTGGATGCCGTGGGCGGCGAGGGCGTTATCGAGCAGTTTGCCGCGAATGGCTTCCTTGGTCAGCTTGACCCGGACGACGACCGCCTCGTTTTCCTTGGTGCTGGAAACCGCCCGGACGAACTCGCTGGCAGCAGGCTCTTCGATCACCGGCTCTTTGCCATTCTCGTCGCCTTTGCCGGTCGCTGCCAACTTGGGGACGTCATCCACCGAGCCACTGAAGGTATAGACAATAAGCGCCACGGTGGCCGCGGTCACCGCAATGCCGCCGGCAGAAGCGACCAGCCATTTTCGGAAGGACGAGCGCGGCTGCGGCCGAGCTTGGGCAGCAACCTCAACATGGGCAGTGGCCGTGTGATTCGTCTTCCGCGGGCCGACCTCGGCCAAAGCCTCCCGCTCCCGAGCTGCCAGTTGAGCGGCAGAGGTGACGCGAGCAGCAAAACCGTCTCCCAGCGTATAGCGCGCCAGCGACTTGAAGCTCTCGCGGAGCGAAGTCAATTCCGCCAGTACCTGCTGATGGCTGCTGCTGGTCTTCAGCAACTCTTCCACCTCGGCCCGCTCACCGGCAGGCAGCTCACCATCAAGGTAAGCGCTGATTCGTTCGTCGTGCAGTTCCCTGCTCATGGCATCACGCATTCAAGAGTTCACGGCCTATTCGAGTTCTTGTAGGGTGCATGAGCGTCAGCGAAATGCACGCGTGACAGATCGCCGCGTGCATGGCGCTCGCGCTTATGCACCCTACTATTTTTATTCCATCGGCTCGTCGAGCACTCCGGTTAATTGTTCTTTCAGTTGCAGGCGGGCACGGTGGAGGCGGCTGCGGACCGTTCCCACGGGGAGATCCAGAATCTGGGATATCTCCTCGTAGTCGCAACCTTCCATCTCCCGCAGCACCAGGATCGCCCGATGCTCCTCGGAGAGCTCCCCAAGGGCCCGCCGGATTTGGTCGGCTCGCTCTTCCCGCATCATGCGATCGTGCGGCCTCTCTCCCCGGTCCGCCGGCTCATCGCCGACGGCGTCTTTCGCTTGATCTATCGAGTTCTCCACCCGTTTCCTTCGCCGGCGGCTGATGGCCGTGTTGAAGGCAATGCGGTAGAGCCAGGTGTAGAACGAGCTGTTCCGCGCAAAAGAAGAGAGCTTGAGGTAAGCCTGAATGAAGGCTTCCTGTGCTACGTCTTCCGCTTCGTCGCGGGAACTCGCGATATGCACCAGGGCGGTGAATAACCGGTCCTGATAGCGGCGAACCAGCAGGCTAAAAGCCGCCGAATCGCCCGTCAGGACGAGGTCAATCAACCTGGCGTCGTCCTGCTCCACGAGTTCACCGCTTCTGACGCGACACTTAGTTTGAAAGTTCCCTAAACCCTAACCGGCGGGTGGAAATTAGGTAGCGGCGTTCTAGCCAATTTTCCATCCTGAACGCCCCGCTAGCGGGCGTCAAGTACAAGGCCGACAAGCAGTTACGATGATACGCAGGAACTGTGCCAGGCGTTCGATTATTCGGGGCGCTGCGGGCGTTCCCGCCTCGGCCTGGCAAAGCGCCGGGCGTCAACCCCCTAATTCTTAAAAGTAGGCCGTCTTTCCAAGACGGCCCTGGAACACGCGCTGCTCCGCCGGGAAAGCCGTTTCGCGAAAGGACATTGCACGAGCGATTGCGCGAACTCCTGGCACGTCTTGGAAAGACGGCCTACTCTGTCTACCGCGCGGGGGCGCGTTTACAATCGGCCCGTATTACTTACGGCCTCCTTCGAGAACCCCCATGCCCAGGCTCACCGACACCGAAAAGCAGGAGGTGCTGCGGTTTCTGGAGGCGGATAAGCCGTTGCCGGAGAAGTACCGGTTCTTGCTGTTTGGGGACAAGCGGGAGGTAGAGCTGGTTTGGAACGGCAAGACCAACGAGGTCTGCAACGTCGTTCTGCCGTTTCAGGTGATCGAGCAGGTCGACGAGCCGCGGGCCGAACAGGCGAGCGGGGGGCGTAAGCCCTCCGGTAATCAGTCCTTCCTCTTCGACATCGATAAACGGGGGCGGCAGCTCAAGGGGTGGACGAACAAGCTCATCTGGGGGGACAACAAGCTCATCCTCTCGTCCCTCAAGAATGGCCCCCTGCGGGACGAGATCGAGCGGGCCGGCGGGCTGAAATTGATCTACATCGACCCGCCGTTCGACGTGGGGGCCGACTTCAGCATGGACATCGAGATCGGCGACGACACGTTCACCAAAAAGCCCGGCATCCTCGAAGAAATCGCCTACCGGGATACCTGGGGGAGAGGGGCGGATTCGTTTATTTCGATGATCTATGAGCGGCTGATTCTGATGCGGGATTTGCTGGCGGAGGATGGAAGTATTTACGTGCATTGTGACTGGCGAGTCAACAGCTACATACGCGAGGTCATGGATGAAACCTTTGGAGCGTCGGCGTACGTAAGTGAAGTTGTTTGGAAAAGCGGAGTAATTAAGGGCGCTAGAGGACTATCAAAGAAATTTGGCAAGTTGGTGGACTATATTTTTCTGTACTCGAAGTCCGCGGACTACATCTTCAACAATGTCTACAAACCCCATGATCTGACGAGCAAACACAACAAGTTTGTCCACAAGGATGCCGAAGGTCGAATTTACAGTCGGGACAATCCACTGGGTGACTATAGCGAAGCGAGCATTGCAGAATTCGAAAGACAAGGAAGGATTTACACAACCAGCAACGGGAAGAAGCAACTAATCAGATACTTGGACGAAGTGCCGGGACTTACCGTCGGTGAACTATGGGACGACATTAACCCCATAAACCAAGTTGCGACAGAGCGACTTGACTACCCCACCCAAAAACCCGAAGCCCTTCTCGAACGCATCATCAAAGCCTCCTCCAACGAAGGCGATCTCGTCGCCGATTTCTTCTGCGGGTCTGGCACGACCGCGGCGGTGGCGGAGAAGCTGGGACGACGCTGGATTGTCAGCGACCTGGGCAAGTTCGCCATCCACACCACCCGCAAGCGGATGATCGGCGTGCAGCGGTCCCTCAAGGCCGACGGCAAAAACTACCGTGCTTTCGAAATCCTCAACCTGGGGAAATACGAGCGGCAGCACTTCGTCGGCATCAACCCCAACCTCCGCGAAGCGGAGCAGCAGCAGCAACTGGCCGAAAAGGAAGCGGCGTTTCTGGACCTGATCCTGCGGGCCTACCGGGCCGAGAAAATCTCCGGCTTTGCCACCTTTCACGGCAAGAAAGCGGGCCGGCTGGTCGCCGTCGGCCCGGTCAACCTCCCCGTCACCCGGCTGTACGTCGAAGAGATCATCCTGGAGTGCCGCAAGAAGCGGCTCACCAAGGTGGACATCCTCGGCTTTGAGTTCGAGATGGGGCTGTTTCCCAACGTGCTGGACGAGGCCCGCGAAAAGGGAATCGACATCGCTCCCAAGTACATCCCCGCCGAAGTTTTTGACAAGCGGGCCGTGGAAAAGAACCAGGTCGTCTTCCACGACGTCGCCTTCATCGAAGTCAAACCGCTGGTGAAGGCCCCCGCCAAGACCAAGCCCGGCAGCGTGGCGGTGGAATTGACCGATTTTTCCGTCTTCTACTCGCAGGATTCCATCGCCAGCGCCGAGGCCGCGATCAAGGACAAGGGGAGCAAGATCGTCGTCGAGAAGGGGCAGATCGTCAAAGTCAGCAAGAACGCCAAGGGAATCGTGAGCCGCGAGGTTTTGACCAATCACTGGACCGACTGGGTCGATTACTGGGCGGTCGATTTCAACTTCGAGAGCAAACGGGAGATCATCCGCGTGGCGAAAGAGATCGACCCCGAAGCGCAATCGCGCCTGGCCGGAATGAAGCCGGCGCAACAAAATCTCGTGGCCGAAGAATGGGAAGAAGTCTGGACCGGCGATTATGTCTTTGAAAACGAATGGCAATCCTTCCGGACCAAGAAAGACCGCACGATCGAGCTGACCAGCGTCTACCACGAATGCGAGCCCGGCCGGCGGAAGATCGCGGTCAAGGTGGTGGACATTTTCGGCAACGACACCATGACGATCGTGGAAGTGACGGTGGGGAAGAATGGAGGGAAGAAGTAATGGCCAAGATCACGGTTCTGAACAAAGAGATCACGGTGCAAACCGAAAACGATGAGGATTACATCTGCCTGACCGATATCGCGCGTTACAAGGATGCCGAGCGAACGGACTACCTGATCTCGAATTGGCTGCGAAATCGGAACACGCTGGAGTTCCTGGGCATCTGGGAGCATTTGAATAACCCTGGGTTTAATCCCATCGAATTCGATGGGATTAAAAACCAGGCGGGCCTGAACAGTTTTGTTCTGACGACCAAGCAATGGATCGAGAAAACGGGGGCAATCGGCGTCGTATCCAGGGCGGGACGATACGGCGGCACCTATGCCCACAAAGACATCGCCTTTGAGTTCGCGTCGTGGATCTCGGTCGAATTCAAGTTGTACCTGATCAAGGAGTTTCAGCGGCTCAAAGCTCAGGAACATGCGGCGCTCGGTTGGGACATCCGGCGGAACCTTGCCAAAATCAACTACCGCATCCACACGGACGCCATTCAGGCGAACTTGATCCCGCCGGCCTTGAGCAAATCCCAGACCGGCCTCGTGTACGCGAGCGAAGCGGACGTGCTGAACATGGCGCTGTTCGGTAAGACGGCCAAGCAGTGGCGCAGTGAAAACCCCAACCTGAAGGGGAATATCCGGGACGAAGCCAACTCGGCCCAATTGGTCTGCTTGTCGAACCTGGAGAATCTCAACGCGCTGTTTATTAGCCAAAAAATGCCACAAGCCGAAAGATTGCAGAAGTTGAACGCGATCGCGATTCACCAGATGAAACTGCTGGTAGACGATGTGGGCGTGAAAAGGCTGAAGGGTAAGTGACGGCCCCCACCGGGCTGGCCCCGGTGGAGCCATGATTTTGCACTAGCACGAAACGAATGGCTGACGCGTCCCCGCCGGCCTCGTGCCGGTGGAACGCATGATTCCGCGGGGGAGTCATTTGCTCCACCGACGCGAGGTCGGCGGGGGCAGGAAATACGCGGCGGTTTTTCTAGTGCAGAATCAGTTCACCGACCGGGGCAAGCCCGGTGGGGTCTGGGGAAACATCAACCTTGAGGATTACGTAATGGCCTTGCACCCCGACTTTCCCGAGTCGCCCCATGCGATTCTCGATCCCAAGGTCCGCTGGTTCCCGGCGGATGAGGCGCTCCGTGAATCGAGCATGGAAAAGCTGATGCCGCCGCTGGTGCCGCAGCTTCGGCGGAAGGTGCAGGAATGGCGGGCCAGCGGCTACGTGGGAGCGGCCCCGACAAGCAAGAGCCTGCTGACGTGGTGGTTTGAGACGCCGCATCTTGTGGAACAGAGCGAGTTTCAGTATTTCTTCGCCCAGCGCGAGGCGATTGAAACGATCATTTATCTGGTCGATGTCGTGGGGGTGCAGGACAAGTTCGACCTGATGCGGTTTGACAGTAGCGGGGCGGTTTCGGCGGGGATGTTCGACGAAACCTGGCGGCGGCTGGTGGTGAAGATGGCCACCGGCAGCGGCAAGACGAAAGTGCTGAGCCTGGCGCTGGCCTGGAGCTTCTACCACAAGCTCTACGAAGCGGAGTCGAGCCTGGCCCGCAATTTTCTGGTGATTGCGCCGAACATCATCGTCCTGGACCGGATTCTCAAGGACTTTGACGGGCTGCGGATTTTCTGGGCCGATCCGGTCATCCCCGACAACGGCTTTGAGGGGCACAACTGGCGGGAAGACTTTCAACTGACGCTGCACGTGCAAGACAACGTGCGGGTGACGCGGCCCACCGGCAACATCTTTCTGACCAACATCCACCGGGTCTACGCCGGCAATGAATCGGTCCCGTCGGCGGACGATGAAGACACGATGGACTATTTTCTCGGCAGCCGCCCGACCGGGGGAACCACGGATTCGACCGTTGATTTGGGCATGATTGTGCGGGACATCGACGAACTGATGGTGCTCAACGACGAGGCCCATCACATTCACGACAGCAAGTTGGCCTGGTTCAAGTCGATCCAGGACATTCACAACCGGCTGCTGCAAAAAGATGCGGCCCTGTCGCTGCAAGTGGACGTGACGGCGACCCCCAAGCACAACAACGGGGCGATCTTTGTGCAGACGGTGGCGGATTACCCGCTGGTGGAAGCGATCAAACAGAACGTGGTGAAGCACCCGGTCCTGCCCGACGCCCCCAGCCGGGCGAAGCTCCACGAACGGCAAAGCGCGAAATACACCGAGAAATACGCCGACTATCTGGACCTGGGAGTGATCGAGTGGCGGAAGGCCCATGAGGAGCATCAGAGACTCGGCAAAAAAGCCATCCTGTTCGTGATGACGGACGACACGCGGAACTGCGACGACGTGGCGGAATACCTAGAGCTACATTATGCGGAATTGAAAGATGCGGTGCTCGTCATTCACACCAAGAACAACGGCGAAATCTCCGAAGCGGCATCCGGCAAGGCCAAGGAAGAACTGGAGAAGCTTCGCAAACAGGCTAATGAAATCGACAGTGCGGACAGCCCGTATAAGGCGATTGTTTCGGTGCTGATGCTCAAGGAAGGGTGGGATGTGCGGAACGTCACCACGATTGTCGGCCTGCGGGTTTATGGGGCGGAGAGCAAGATTCTGCCGGAGCAAACGCTGGGGCGGGGGCTGCGGAAGATGTATCCCGGCGGCGGGCAAGAAATCGTCAGCGTCATCGGCACCGACGCCTTCATGGATTTCGTCGAGTCGATCCAAGCAGAAGGGGTGGTGCTGGAGCGGCGGGCGATGGGAGAGGGAACGAAGCCCCAATCGCCCCTGGTCGTGGAGATTGACGAGCAGAATGAGAAGAAGGATCTGGCTGCGCTCGATATTGAAATTCCGATCCTCACTCCGCGAATCTACCGGGAATACAAGAACCTGGCGGACCTGGACGTGGCCTCCCTGGGAAGCCAGAGCGTCTTCTACCAGGAATTTACCGACGATGAGCAGCGGGAAATTGTCTTCAAGGACATTACCACCGGCGAGGTGACGCACACGACGATCCTGGATGCAGCCGGGGTTGCCGATTATCACAGCGTGCTCGGCTATTTTGCGAGGGCCGTCATGAAGGATCTGCGGCTGGTGAGCGGCTATGACGTGCTGTATGGCAAGGTCAAGCAGTTCGTGCGGGACCGGCTGTTTGGCCGTGAGGTGGACCTGGAACACCCGAATACGCTCCGTAACTTGTCGGAGCTGGCGGCCAGCAAGACGCTGATCGAGACCTTTAAGAAGGGGATCAACGCCCTGACGGTGCAGGACAAGGGGGATGCCCAGATCAGGGACACCATCAAGCTACGGCAGACGCGGCCGTTCATCATGAAAGAGCAGGGCTACCTGGTTCCCAAGAAGAGCGTGTTCAACCGGATTGTCGGGGACTCGGGTTTAGAACTGGAATTCGCGGATTTCTTGGAAAACTGCCCCGACATTATCTCCTACGGCAAGAACTATTTCGCCGTGGGTTTCAAGCTGGATTACGTGAATGGCGATGGAGGCATTTCCAATTACTATCCCGATTTCTTCGTCAAGGTTTCGGCCCGGCTGGTCGTGATTGTCGAGGTGAAGGGGCGGGAAGACCTGGATGTGCCGCTCAAGCTCGCTCGCCTCCGGCAATGGTGCGAGGACATGAACCGCGTGCAGTCCGCGGTCCGCTACGACTTCGTCTATGTGGACGAGGAGAGTTTTGAGCGGTATCACCCGGGGAGTTTCCAGCAATTGCTGGATGGGTTCCGGGAGTATAAGGACGTGGTGTGACCAAACAATCGTAGGACGGAGCAGTGCTCCCCCCTACAAGGGGCCGCAACGGACTCGTCATTCGCGTGCCGGGGATCGTCGGAACAAGGAAATGTTAACAAATCTTTGCGACGACCTATTGACTGTGCCAACCTGGATGTGTACACTTACGTACAGTATACGGGAGTGGGCTGCGCGCGGAGAGAAGGATAGGCGGGAATGGGGATTTGAGATCTGAAATTTGAGATTTGAGATGGGAAGCAAAGACGAGAAGTGAAGCCCTCACCCGGCCTCTCCCAGGGGGAGAGGGAGGAACGGAAGAGGATCTGAGATTTGGGAATTGAGACAAAAAGGAGCGAAGAAGATTTGACATTGCCCGGAGGGGTTGAGAGCAGAAAGTGAATCAGAAAGAGGTTTGATTCAGGGACTTACGACGTGAATAAAGTGCGCAAGTGCAATATATAAATAGTGTTACAGAAAGTTAAAATGTCGTAAGTGACTTTGAAAAAGTAGGCTGAATCATGAATCAAGAATGCCACCAGCGGGGGGAAGATGGCGGCGAGGTCGGGAGAGGCCGGTGGAGTCCCGCCTTCAGGCGGCTCTTAAGACATCGCGATTTGGAAGACCGCCTGAAGGCGGGACTCCAGCGGAGCCTACCCCACCATTACTGCACCCGGCAGATGACGCATTTCAGGTATTCGGTCTCCAGGCAGGTGGCGGAGACGGGGTGGTCGGCGGCGGCGCCGCGGACTTCTAGAATCTGAATGTCCCGGCCGCTCTTTTGGGCGACGCCGGAGAGCATCAGCAGGAAGTCCTCCCGTTTGACGCTGCCGGAGCAACTGTTGGTGACCAGGATGCCGCCGGGCTCGAGCAGATCGACCGCCTGCCGGTTGACCCGGTGGTAGGCCATGAGGGCGCTGTTCACGGTGCTGCGGTTGCGGGCGAACTTGGGGGGGTCGAGGACGACGGCATCGAAGCGGGTGCCTTCGCCTTGCAGACGGTCGAGGGTTTTGAAGGCGTCGGCAACTTCGAACTTGCAGGTGGTGAGATGGTTGAGGCCAGCATTAACTTCCGCCTGAGCGATAGCCTTTTTGCTGCCATCGATGCCGAGGGCCTCCGTCGCGCCGCCGAGCTTCACCGCCGCGAGCGCGAAGCCGCCGGTGTAGCAGAACATGTCGAGCACGCGGCGGCCCTTCATGTAAGCCGCGGCTGCCTTGCGGTTCTCCCGCTGGTCGAGATAGAAGCCGGTCTTTTGTCCTTCCCGCAAATCGAGGCCGAAGGCAATGCCGTTTTCCTGGATGGTCAGCGGACCTTCCGGCAGTTCGCCCCAATGATGCTCCTCCTCAATGAACTCCACCCCTTCCAGTTTGGCCATGCTCTTGTCGGCCCGCAGGATGATCCCCTTCGGCCGCAGCAAGTCTTGCAGGATGCCGACGATCATCTCCAGCCGCTTGGCGATGCCGAGGGAGGTGGCTTGCACCACCAGATAATCGCCGTAGCGGTCGACGACGAGGCCGGAGAGGCCGTCCCCTTCGCTGAAGACGAGGCGCGTGGCGGTCTGCTCCCGATTGGCGATAACCTCATAACCAAGCTGGTCCCGCAGCAGAATGGCCTGGCCAATGCGGCGGCGGAACAGGGTTTCATCGAGCGCCTCCCCTTCCGACCACGTGAACAGCCGCACGCGGATGCGGCTTTGGCTGTTGTAGAATCCGCGGGCGACGAATTTGTTCTTCTCGTTGTAGAGATCGACGATCTCGCCATCGAGCTTTTCCTCCTTGAGCTTCTTGCCGCCGAGCGCCTCCACCTTATGCACGGCCGAGCCGAGCACCCACGGATGCCGCCCATAAAAGGGCAGCGCCTTCCGCGGGAGGAGAACGACCTTGGCCTTCGCCAGCGGAGGGGAGGAGATGTCTTGTTCCGAAGGTTCCAAGGTGGGAGCTTGCATGAGAGCGGACTCGTGAGCGGCAAAAGAGAGGGAACCTTTCAACATAGCAGATTTGTGAGGCGGCCGGAGGGCATGGTAGGACGCACCTCCGGGGCGTTCGGGCGTGAGTGTGGCAAATCGTTGCGGGTTGTTTCGCGAAAGGACGTGACACCAGTGCATCGTCAACTGCTGGCACGTCACGGAGTGACGGCCTACATTGGCGGAATGCTCTCTTCCCACGAAATTGAAATCCGCGTCCGCTATCAGGAGACGGACGGCCAGGGGCGGGTGCATCACGCGAACTATCTCACCTGGTTCGAGCTCGGCCGTGTCGAGCTGCTGCGGGCAATGGGGCATAGCTACCGCGAGTTGGAAGCGGCTGGAGTGATGCTGGTCGTGGCGGAAATGAATGTCCGCTATTTTCTGCCCGCGGTCTTTGACGACGTTCTGACGCTGCGTACAAGCACGCACAAAGCGAAAGGAGCCCGCATCGAGCACGAGTACAAAATCCTTCGCGGCCCAGACCTGCTGGCCCAGGCCACTTCCACCGTCGCCTGCATCGATCGCGCCGGCCGAGTCGCCCGGCTGCCAAAGTGGCTAACGAGTGATACCAACGACAAGCCGAGCATCGCTGATTCTTAACACAACCTTCACAGTGAGCCGTTAGGGTGTTGGGATATGAAATGGGAAAATGCCAATTCAAGGAGAGTTGCCGTGAACATTCGCTCACAGTTTTGTTTTGTTGCTCTGACCGTTCTCGGACTATTTGCCTGCACTGGCTGCGGGCCAAGCACGCCACCGGCAAACAGCGGCACTGGCGGCGGCAGCGCCACTAGCGGAACCACGGTAAGCGAGAAGCCGGAAAGCGCCAGCGGTCCCCTCAGCGGCAAGGTGGACATCGACGGCTCCAGCACCGTCTTTCCCGTCACGGAAGCGGTTGCCGAAGAGTTCCGTAATCAGATGAGCAAGGACGTGAAAGTAACTGTCGGCATCTCAGGAACCGGCGGCGGCTTTAAGAAGTTTGTGCGCGGCGAGATTGATATTGCCGATGCTTCGCGGCCAATCCTCAATAAAGGCAAGGACGGCGAGAAAGGCGAGATGGACCTCGCCCAGGAAAACAATATTGAATACATCGAGCTTCCCATCTGTTTTGATGCCCTGACCGTTGCCGTCCACAAGGACGCCGACTGGGTCGATTCCATCACGGTGGCCGAGCTCAAAAAGATCTGGGAGCCGGGAGCCGAAGGCAAAATCACGCACTGGAATCAGATTCGCCCGGAGTGGCCGAAGGAGAAGCTCGTTCTGTTCGGAGCGGGAACCGATTCCGGCACGTTCGATTACTTCACCGAAGCCATCAACGGCAAAGCCAAGGCCAGCCGCGGCGACTACACGCCGAGCGAGGACGACAATACCCTGGTGCAGGGGATTGAAGGGAGCAAGTATGCTCTCGGTTATCTTCCCTACGCCTACTATGAACCAAACAAAGCCAAACTGAAGGCGCTCAAAATCGACTGGAAGGCGGATGACAAACTAGGGGCCATCGAACCCAGCGCCGAGAATGTGCTCAACGGCACTTACAACCCGCTTTCCCGCCCGCTGTTCATCTACGTCAGCCGCAAATCCGCCGACCGGCCGGAGGTGAAGGCGTTCGTCGAGTTCTACCTGAAAAACGTCAAGGAACTGGCGACCGAGGTGAAGTATCTGCCTCTGCCGGAAAAGGCCTATGAGCTCGCGCTGGAGCGATTCGCTAAACTGAAAACTGGAACCAGCTTTGGCGGCGAGCAGGCAATCGGCATCACCATTGAGGAAGTGTTGCAGCGAGAAGCAAAGTAAACCGTTGAAAGCAAACGAAGCCTATGGCGGCTGGCATGGTCAAAAAGGGGCGGATTCGGCCGCGCCGCGCGGACGGCGGCTCTTCGTTGCGTTGGCGGCGTGAAATGTTTGAACGGGCGGTGGCGGTGGTGCTGTTTCTGGCCGCCTCGTCGTCGGTGCTGATCACGCTCAGCATCGCCGGCGTGCTCGTCTATGAGTCGGTATCGTTCTTCACGCACGTTTCCCCCATCCAGTTCCTCACCGGCACCGTCTGGAAGCCGCAGTTCGCCAATCCGGAGTACGGCATTCTGCCGCTGATTTCGGGAACGCTGGTTACGACTTGCGTGGCGCTGAGCGTCGCGCTTCCCATCGGCACGGTCGTGGCAATCTATCTCAGCGAGTTCGCCCCGTTTTCCGTCCGCGAAATCGTCAAGCCGCTGCTGGAGCTGCTGAGCGCGGTTCCGACCGTGGTCTACGGCTACTTTGCGCTGATGCTGGTGTCTCCTTTGTTGCAAAAAATCATTCCCAACTTGCCGCTGCAAAACATGCTCAGCGCCGGCATTGTGATGGGGATCATGATCATTCCTTATGTCAGCTCCCTCTCCGAAGATGCGATGCGGAGCGTGCCGATGCTGCTGCGTGAAGGCTCGTATGCACTCGGCGGAAACAAGATCACCACCGCGCTTAAAGTGGTTTTGCCGTCGGCTCTCTCCGGCATCGGCGCAGCCTACATTTTGGGTATTTCGCGGGCCATTGGCGAAACGATGATTGTCGCGATCGCCGCCGGCATGCAGCCCAAGCTGACCGTGAATCCGACCGAGCAGGCGGCGACGATGACCGCCTACATCGTGCAGGTCAGCCTGGGGGACGTGCAGCATGGCACCGTCAGCTACCAGACGATTTTTGCCGTTGGCCTGACGCTGTTCTGCATGACCCTGGTCTTCAATATCCTGGGGCACGCGCTCCGCCGCCGGTTTCATCAGGCGTACTAACCCATGCTCGATACCACCCGCCTCATTCAATACCGCAAGCGGCAGGACGCGATCTTCAGCGTCATCGGCATCGTTTGCACCTTCGTGGGAATCCTGACGCTCGTCGCCCTGTTTGCGGTCCTGGTGAAGGACGGCTTGCCGCATCTTAACTGGAACTTTCTGACTTCCTATCCTTCGCGCAAAGCGGCTAGCGCCGGCATTCTGTCGCCTCTTGTCGGCACCTTTTGCTTGATGCTGGTGACTTTCTTCACGGCGGTGCCGCTGGGGATCGGGGCTGCCGTCTACCTCGAAGAATATGCCTCCAAGAATTGGCTGACGACGATTATCGAAATCAACATTTCCAACCTGGCGGGGGTGCCATCCATTATCTACGGCCTGATGGCCCTGGGAATTCTGGGGCTCTTTTCCTGGCTCGACACGCTACACATCTTTCCGTTCAAGACGACGCTCGACCGCTGCATCCTGGTCGGCGGAATCACGCTCGCGCTGCTCGTCTTGCCGATTATCATTGTCACCACGCGGGAAGCCATCCGCGCCATCCCTAAAGCTATTCGCGAAGCGGCTTACGGCTGCGGGGCCACGAAGTGGCAGGTCATTCGCTACCATTTGCTGCCGTATTCGCTGGGGGGCATCGCCACGGGGACGATCATTGCCATGTCCCGCGCCATCGGCGAAACCGCGCCGCTGATCACCATTGGGGCGCTCACCTATGTTGCCTTTCTGCCCCCAGCGCCGGTCCAGAGCAGCCCGCCGTTCGTCAATGCGGATTGGCTTTTCTCGCGGTTTACGGCGCTGCCCATTCAGATGTACAACTGGGTGTCGCGGCCGCAAGAGGAATTTCACAAGATCGCTGCCACCACCGGACTGGTGCTGATTGCGTTCACCCTCTCCATGAACGCTGCGGCCATGTGGATCCGTTACCAGATGCGGAAGAAGATCAAGTGGTAACGCCCTCGGCAATAGCAGATGAGCAACCCCGCTACCTTTGAAGAACTTCAAGTCTCGCAGACCCGCGCGGGAAAGGTTGCCGCTGCGCGGGAGGATGCGCCGGTTGGTAATCGCCCGCTCAAGGCGGAGGTCAAGCAGGTCAACTTCTATTACGGCGCGAAGCAGGCGCTCCAGAACATCCACCTGCCGATACCCGAGCGGACCGTCACCGCACTCATCGGCCCTTCGGGTTGTGGGAAGAGCACGCTGCTGCGGTGCTTCAACCGGATGCACGACCTGTATCCTGGGAACCGTTACGGAGGCGAAATCATCCTGCATCCCAGCCAGGTGAATATCCTCAGCCCCAGTGTCGATCCGATGGAAATGCGGCTACGGACGGGAATGGTGTTCCAGAAGCCGAATCCGTTTCCCAAGTCGATCTTTGAGAACGTCGCCTACGGCCTGCGATTGCGGTTTGTGAAGGACCGCAAGGTGCTGGCGGAGAAGGTGGAAGCAGCACTCGTCGCCGCGGCGTTGTGGGACGAAGTGAAGGACCGCCTGCACCAGGCCGCGTTCAACCTTTCGGGCGGCCAGCAGCAGCGGCTGTGCGTGGCGAGGGCGCTGGCGACCGATCCGGAGATCTTGCTCCTCGACGAGCCGACCTCCGCCCTCGATCCCATCGCCACTTCCCGCATCGAGGACATGATCTTCACGCTCAAGGAGAAGGTGACCATCCTCATTGTCACCCACAACATGGAGCAAGCCGCTCGCGTGGCCGACTACACCGGCTTCATGTACCTCGGCGAATTGGTCGAACGCGGCCCCACCTCGCAGATGTTCCAGCGGCCCAAGAACGAGCTGACCGAAAAATATCTGACGGGCTCGTTTGGATAGTAGTCCTCTCACTCCGTGAGAGGACATGCCGGCACACGGAGTGTGCCGGCTACAAATGGCGCTTGACCCATCCTGCGCCGGAGCCTAAACAAGAGAGTGGCTCTTCCTTCTCTTCGGCGAGGCCTTCATGAATTCCGCATCACGTTGGGTCTGGACGCTGCTCATGGGCACGCTTTTCGCCGCATGGTCGCTGCCCGTCCCAGCGCTGGCTCAATTCGGCGGTCGCATTCGGCCGCCGCGGCCGGGAATGGCAATGCCGGCCGTCCGGCCGCCCATTGTGCAGGAAAAACTGGAGGTGGACGGAGGCATCGTCGTCGCCTTCCTCAATCTCGACCGCTCTCCCATGGGCACGCTCGTCGAGGCGAAGCTGCGGAGCAAGAAAATCGTCAACTGGTGGCGGCGCGGAGCCACTGCCCGGCTGCTGGATGAGCTGGAGCTTTCCACCGCCATCGATGTTCCCCCGCCTGAAGATGCCAGTGTTGCTTCGCTCAAGCTGCCCGATGCGCTGATACTCTGCCGCACGCGCGTTCTGGAAAAAGACCGCATTTGTGAAATCACCGTCTGCGAACCGGGCCTCGGCCTGCGATTGGGGACCGTGCGTCTTCCGCTGACCAAGGAAGTCGGCGCGGATGTCGGCAAGCTGGCCGACGGGACGGTCAAGGCACTTGCCAAACTGGGCGAGGAAATGACCGAACTGTGGGGCGTTCCACCGCTGAAGAGCAAGGATCTGGGCTCGAAATACGACTCGCTCCGTACGCAACTGGCAAGTGCAGCCGAAGAGGAACTGCTCCGCCGCAAAGGCGCGCTGCTGGTGGAATTGGAGTATGCCCACGCCATCGCGCTGGCCCGCAAAAATGCCGGCATCGTCGAGCCACTGAAGCGGGCCACGCCGATTTATCTGACCGGACAGTACCGCAACACGGGCGATGGGGAGCTGCGAACGCTCGCCATCACGCTGGAAGTCTCCGGCTCCGAGGCCGAGACAACCCAGACCCTTCCGGCCACCGAACTCTCGCCGGCCGAGGCGGAAAAAGCCCTCCGTAATCGGGTCCAAGCCATTGCCAAGGAATTTGGCGGCAGTCAGGAGTTCAGCTCGAAGGAGACCACGGCCGAGATCGGCACCCTGGCGAGCCTGTCCAAAGAATTTCAGAAGTCCGGCGATGCCGCCGCGCAACTGGCCATCCTGGAGACCCGCCTGCTGCTGAAGGCCGACAATTTCGAATCCGTGAAGGAAGCCCTGCGGCTCATGGGGAAGCGGGTCCGCTTTCATTGGGAGAAGGGGCAGGACGTGGTGGCCTTCCGGCAAATCACCGAAGTGCTTCCAGGCGGCGGCACGATCGTGAAGAGCGTCCCCAACGAGCAGGCGGAAACTCAAATGCAGGAAGGCTTGACGGCGATGAACCTCTATCGCCGCGGCTTACAGCGTATCCGCGGTTACTTAAGCGTTCCTCCCGCGGAATCCGCGCCTCAAACCCAGTTGATCCCGGTGGAGTTGATGCTCGCGTTTCAGGGGTTGCCGACCCGGCCGGAAACGCCCCGCTCGTACGTCGCGGTGGCCCAGCGCCTTTCGCGGGAACAGCGTGAGGTCGCGGTGCAGCTCGTGCGGCGCGAGGCCAAGGCGGGATTCGCCAATGCACTCTTGGTGTGGGGTGAGTCCACCGCACAGGAGCGGATGCAACTCGTCCTACGTCTGATCGTGGAGTTGCAAGATGAGCCGCAGGGGGAGAATCGTGCAATGACGTACGTGCTTAATGGCGTCGGTCTGCACAACCTGAAATCGCCCGAAGGAGAACAGTTCCTCGCTCAGTTGGCCGAGCTCCCCAATCCCGCCGTGCAAGCGGCGACGACCAAGATCAAGGAGCAAGTCGCCAAATATGAGCTACCCAAAGCCACGGCACCCATGCCACCGCCGGCTGAGCCGGAGGAGAAGGATGCCGACGTCCGCTTCGTCCCGCTCAACCTCGGCTGGAAGGACATCCCCAAAGAACAGCCGGAACTCAAGGCTTTCTGCGAACTGGTGGTCCCGGCTGGAAAGGACATCGACCTGTTCTGCGGCGACGGCCAGGTGCTGCTGATGAAGAAGAAGGGGGAGACGAAGCTGATTTTTGATGCCAAGGGGCAAGGATATTCGTTCAAACAGACCGGCGGGTACGGAATCACGCCGGCCACGGCTTGTTACGACGGTAAATACGCCTGGCTGCCGATGATGTGTTTCGGCAAGCCATCGCGACTGCTCGTCGTCGATATGGAGAAGGAAAAAGTAACGGAGATCAAGGAGGAATCCGGCCTGCCGAGCGAAATCCCGGACAAGAACTTCTCCCCCGTCCTGGCAGCCGCGGCGCTGGGGCCTGGCAAGGCCTTCTTGGTGGGTTCGTTCGGCAAGAGCTGGTTGGGCACGGCGACTTTCGACGGCGAAAGGGGAACCGTCAAAATCATCCACGAAGCCCAAGACGCTCCCGTGCGCAATTCGCCCGACCAGTGGCGAAATACGGCGCTCACGTTTAGCCCAGCTTATTTGTTTGCACTCTCGGATCCGGCGGACAAAGAACAGCTGTCTCGGAGGATGCTCATCGGCCGGGCCAGCGAGGACATGGAAGCCTTTTCGCATCCGCTGCTTGTCGATCCGGACAGCGGAAAGGTCACCGTGCTGGAGACGCGGCTGAATCCCGGCACCGCCACCGTGATGAGCCAGCATGAGGGCTCGCTGCACTGGGTGCAGACCTCCAGCAGCAACCAGATGTTCGGTGCCGAGTTCATGCGGCTCGGGTTTCCGGATTTCGAGCCGACTTCGCTTGGCAAACACCCGCTGCCGGGGAAGGGCTACCAATTCGCGTTTGGAATCGAGGACAACAGGCTGCACATCTTCCGCGACCAGTGGCTCACCACCGAGTCCCCCGACCAGCCGCTGCAAGTGCTCAAGGGAAATCTGCCAACCAGCGAAAGGACCTCGCCTCGGCACCTGATGCGGAGCAACCACTATGGCTGGATTGTGATCGTCAGCAACTTCAACCGGGGGTATGCGGTGGAGTTTAGGAAGTGAACAGCCCTGGCCTCGCCCAGAAATTGCTTGACCGCGCCCGTTTGGTGGTCGAAGATGCAAGGATGAAGACTGGAATTCATTTTGTGCTTCGTGGCTGTCTGTTGCTCGTGATTAGCTGGGGCGCTGCGACGGAACTACGGCTGTCGGCGGCAGAATCTGACGACGAAGTCAAAGCCAGATATGCAGCCGCCGTGGACGCATTGCATCATCACGACTTCCGCGCCCGTCAGCAGGCACATAAGACTCTGGCACAAGCCGGCGCAGCCGCCGTGCCGGCGATTGAGGCCGGGGCCCGCAACGGTAACCGCGAAACGCGTGACCGGGCTATTTCTCTGCTGCTGGCAGCCGCTTTGTCACGGCAGGCGGACGCAGGAAAGGCTGGGAAACAAGCACTCCAGGAACTGGTTGTGGCCAAGGACGATTCCCTGAAACGCGCCGCGCGCTCGGCTCTGGATGAGCTAAAAGGGGCGAAGGTGGTCCGGGCCATCGACCAGATTCAAGAACTTGGGGGAACGGTCACTTCCTCCACCGGCGTGGATCTGGACCTGAAAGGGCCCTTTGCGGTGCAGATTAATAGCCAATGGACGGGTGGAGACGAAGGGCTGTCACTCGTGGCGGATCTGGGCAACGTGACCTGGCTGAATTTGCAGGCCGCACCGATCACCAGCGCCGGCCTGGAACACGTCGCTCGGCTGAAAGAATTGGAGCAACTTTACCTGGGACATAGCCGGGTGACCGGGGAGGGTCTCGTCCACCTCGAACTGCCAAAGTTGCGGCTACTTTCCCTGCACGGCCTGGCGCTCAAGGACGACGACTTGCAGCGGCTTGCCGAGTTGCCCCATTTGCAGGAACTTGTGCTGAACAACACGATGGTGACCGACGAAGGGCTGGTCCACCTGGCCAAATATGCCTCGATCCATAAGCTCTGGCTGGAGCACACCAAGATCACGGACAAGGGGCTCTTCCACTTGCAGCAACTGCCGGGACTGGAGACTCTGTACTTGAAAGACTCGCACACCGCCGGCCCTGGGCTGACCGATTTGAAGCCGCTTTCCAATCTGCGGTTCATTTCCTTCAAGCATGTGACACTCCGGCCGGATTCACTGAAGCACCTCGCGCAGCTCACGCAACTCGAAATCCTGGGGCTTGACGACACCAACGTCACCGACGGGCAACTCGCGGAGCTGACGCCGCTGCGGAATCTCCGCACGCTCTGGCTCTCGAAAACGCACGTCACAGACCGCGGCGTGGAGCACATTCTCAAGCTGCCGTCGCTGCAAAACCTCTACCTGCACGGCTCCCGAGTCACGGAAGCGGGGGCTGACAAAATCCGTGAACTGCTGCCGCGTTGCAACGTAGAAAGGTGAACGGCGAATCCTCGAAAACCGGGTGGCACGCCCACGGCTCTGCGTGGGCGTGAACGAGTATCGATTACACGCACGCCCACGCAAAGCCGTGGACGTGGCACCCATGACTAGATCGTGAGGATTCTGTCCCGCGCGGCAACTTGCCAGGTTCCAACGACTCGTCCTCCCTGCACCACGTAGGCAAACTTGTGCAGCGCGGAAGTGGGGCAGACGTGGCGGGGAATGGCGAGCAATTCGTCGCCCGGCTGGAAGCGGCCGGCTTGAGAAGTTTCCAGGACCAGATGCTCTTCGTTCTGCAACACGGCTTTGGCATCGGGCAGATCGGGAAATACTAGCCGGTTGCCGGCGGGAGGATCGCTGGCGACTGCTTTGTAGCCGAGGTCGAAAGTGACGCGGTTCTCCGTCGGGCGGCTGATACAGCGCGTGAGCAGCAGCGCCGCGGGCGTGAATTTCAGATCGGGAAAGGTCTCACCATAGCCCGTGTCGTGGAAGATGATCGTGCCGGGGCTGAGCTCCAGGCAAGGATCATCCAGCTCCGCGAAGATCGGAAATGAGCCTGTGCCTCCGGCTACAATCCGAGGGACGGAGAGTCCCGCCGTCAGCAGCTCCTGGCGAAAGCAGGCTGCCGGTTCGTACCCTGCCAGCACCGCAGTCCTGCGCTCGTCTAGATTTTTCTGATGATTGTGACCGTCATAGAGATGAAAGCCGCCGGCGATGAGACCAGGCGTGGCGGCAATCTGCTGGTAGAGCTTTAGAGCCGCTGCTCCCACCGGGAGCCCCGTCCGATGCTGTCCGCTGTCGATGTCCAGCAACACCTCAACACTTTTTCCCGGGGCGGCAAGAACCCGGCCGAGCTCTTCCACCGGTCGCGGATGATCAGCCGTCACGGCCAGCCGCACATCCGGGAAGGCTTGCACAAACTTGACGACCCGGACGATGTTGGCTCCGACGATGTTGTACGCCAGAAAGACATCCTTGACTCCCGCGCGGGCCAGCATCTCCGCTTCGGCCAACGTCGCGCACTTGTGCTTGGTCACCCCGGCCGCCAGTTCTAGCTCGATCACCTCCCGCATCTTGTGGGTCTTGCAATGCGGCCGCAGCCGGGAGGCCGAGCCCGCGATCCGCACCATCTCCGCCAGATTCGCGTTGAGGATTTCGTGGAAGACCACGAAAGCCGGCGTGACGATTTCGCGGGTATCGGCGATGGCGTAGCGGGGATCTAGATTGCTGCTCGACGTCATGGCAATATCATTCCATGCGCTCCAGCACGGTGGCAATCCCCTGTCCCATGCCGATGCACATCGTCGCCAGGCCGTAGCGAGCGCCGCGATCGCGCATGGCATACACCAAGGTCGTGGAAATCCTGGCTCCGCTGGCTCCCAGCGGATGGCCGATGGCAATCGCGCCCCCGCGCACGTTGACCTTCTCTTCATTCAGGCCGAGCATCCGGATGCAAGCCAGCGCTTGCGCCGCGAAGGCTTCGTTCAGCTCAATCAGGTCGATGTCCTTGACCTTCAGGCCGGCGCGGGACAAAGCCTTATGCACGGCGGGGACCGGTCCCGTCCCCATCACGCACGGCTCCACGCCGGCGACCGCGGTGGCGACAACGCGGGCCAGCGGTTTGAGGCCGAGCTGTTTTGCCTTCTCCTCGGACATCACCAGCAGGGCTGCCGCACCGTCGTTAAGCGGCGAGCTGTTGCCGGCAGTCACCGTGCCGTATTTGGGCATGAAGGCGGGTTCGAGCGCCGCCAGGGCTTCCAGGGACGTATCCGCTCGCACGCACTGATCGATCTGGGTCAGGATGCGGCTGCCATCTTCATCGCGCCCATAGACGGGGATGATTTCTTTGGAGAAATCCCCCTTCGCATGCGCGGCGGCGGCATACTGATGACTGCGGAGGGCGAAGGCGTCTTGATCCTCGCGGGAGATCCCTTGTGTCTGCGCCAGGAATTCCGCGGTCACGCCCATGAGGAGCGCCCCTTTGCTGGTCCGCTGAAAGAGCTTGGCGTTCAGATCTAGATTGAAGTCCATCGGCAGATGGTGCATGTGCTCCAGACCGCCGACAATCTGCACGTCTTCATACCCAGCCGCAATTGAGTGCGCTGCCTGGTGGAGCGCCTGCAGGCTGCTGCCGCAGAGGCGGTTGACGGTGGTCCCCCCTGTGGTCACCGGCAGCCCCGCCATCAGGGCCACGGCCCGCGCCGCGTTTAGACCCTGCTCCCCCGTCTGCTGCGTGTTGCCAAGCACCACGTCTTCAATCTCGGCGGGGTCAATGCCAGTTCGCTCCACGAGGGCCCGCACGCAGGCCACTGCCAGATCGTCGCTCCGAACATCGCGGAAGTAGCCCTTCTCCTTGTGCGCCCGCCCGATGGGAGTCCGCACAGCATCAATGATGACGGCAGTCTTCATAGGTCTAAGGTTTCCGCTGTGCTAGGGCCTTCTCATTTTGAACCGTAGAACTTCTTACCCGTCTTGGCCATCTCCAGGAGCAGCGGCGTGGGATGGAACCGTTCTCCCAGTGCTTCCAGCGGCCTCAGCATTTCCACAATCTTGGCCGCACCCAGCGTATCGGCCCAGAAGAGCAAGCCCCCTTTGAACGGCGGAAATCCGAGGCCGAAGATCAGGCCCAGGTCCACGTCGCGCACGTCGCGCACCAGCTTTTCCTGGAGCACGCGGGTGGCTTCCAGCAGCATCGGCAGGAAGAGGCGATGCGTGAGCTGCTCCGGCGTGAATTTCGTGCCATTCTTCAAATAGGACTGCACCAGGGCATCCGCTTCCGGGTCGGGCTGGGCGGCCTTCTTGCGGTTCTGGTACGAAAAGAATCCCTTGCCGGACTTCTGTCCCAGGCGGCCGGCTTTGACCATAGCGGGGAGAATGGGGGACAGCAGCACGCGGCTGGGATGGGCCTCCCACATCACGCGGCCGGCGAACAGGGCCGTATCAAGCCCCACCAGGTCGTACAGGGCAATCGGTCCCAGCGGCATGCCAAAAGCCGTGCTGGCCCGGTCCACCTCTTTCATGCTGGCCCCTTCGCCGAGAAGCTGCAGCGCCTCGTTCATGTACGGGAAGAGCAGGCGGTTCACCAGGAACCCGGGGCCGTCGTTAATCACGATCGGCAGTTTGCCCAGCCGCTTGGCATACGCCACGGCGGTGGCAATTGTTTCGTCGCTGGTCTGCTTGCCGCGGATGACTTCCACCAGCTTCATCCGCCGCACCGGATTGAAGAAGTGCAGGCCGCAGAACTGCTCGGGTCGAGCCAGCCCTTCCGCCAGCTTGGTAATCGGAATCGTGGAAGTGTTCGACGCCAGAATCGCCTGTGGGCGCAATTGCGGCTCCAGGCGGGCATACAGCTGCTTCTTGGCGTCGGCATTTTCGACGATGGCTTCCACCACCAGGTCGCAAGCCACAATCTCCGCTTCGCTGTGGCTAACGGTCAACAGCGGCCCAAGACGCAGAGCGATCTGGGCATCGGGGCCTCTCGATTTTCGGTCGTACGCGGCTTCTTCCAGTACGCCGCGAGCCCCTTTGGTCAAGGCTTCCTCTGCGGCGTCAGCCAGGGCCACGTGGATTTCAGTCTTGAGATTCGCGGCGGCAATGCCTTGCCCCATAATTCCGGCACCTACGACCCCGACTGATTTGATGGTCCCGGCGGTGACGTCTTTGCGGTCCAGCCCCGTTTCCCGCTTGTTCCGGTCCGTCAGGAAAAAGATATTAATGAGCGCCGCATTGACTGGCGTGCCGAACAGCTCGGCCATCCCCTCGGCTTCGCGGGTGAGGGCGGCTTCCGCGCTGAGGCTGCAAGTCTCCAGCATCAATTCCAGGGCTGCGACGGGAGCCGGATAGTTTCCTTTCGTCTCCTGCCCAATGACGGCGGAGGCTGTCGCACCCAGAAAGCCGAGCTCGGTCGGCTCGGTGGCAATGGGTCCGTTCCACCGCTTGCGGTCCTTCAAGTACTGGCCCGCCCTCTGCTCGTCGTGAATCAGCCGGATGGCCGCCGGCAGCAAATCCTCGGGAGGCACCCGATCGCTGGCCAGGCCCAGCAACATGGCCGCCTTGGAATCGATGGACTCGCCGCTGGTGATCATCTCCAGCGCGTTGGCCAGGCCCACAATCCTCGGCGCGCGCACGGTTCCGCCCCAGCCGGGAAACAGCCCCAGCTTGACCTCGGGAAAGCCGATCTCGGTCTTGGGATGCGTGGTGACGATGCGCCGGTCGCACCAGCAGGCGAGCTCGGCCCCGCCGCCGACGCAAATGCCGTCGATAGCGGCGACGGTAACAAAGGGAGTCTGCGATAACAATCCGAACAGTCCCTGTCCCGTTTTGCAAAGTGCGACGACCTGGTCCTTGGGGGCATTCAGTTGCGCCACGAATTCGCGCAGGTCCGCACCGGCGATGAAAGTGCCCGGCTTGCCGGATTTGATGACGAGGCCCGCCATGTCCGTACGTGCATGCAACGCCGACAGATGTTCGTGGAGCTCCGCCAGGACGGAGCGCGACAACACATTAGCGCCCTTTCCCACAAGGTCAAGCGTCAGGAGCGCGATGTCCGGCTCCGGCCACGAAAGAGTGAAAGCTCTTTCGACAGCAAGGAGGGGAGAATTGCCAGCGGTGCCCGGCTTCATGCGGCGGCTCCAGACCAGTTGGATGAATAGTGAATGCTAATCCTGTTGCGCCGCACGGGATAGGGCGGCTGGCCGGCATTCGCGCGGCATGCGCAGTTGACAGCCGCCTTACCAGGGACGATTCTGCAAGGACCGTTGCCCGCTTCTCCTTGCTCCCGCCAGGCAGGATTTCATGATCGAGCTTTTCTCGCCGTCGAAACGCCATTTCGTCTTGGCCTACCTGGTCGCAGCGCTTGCCTGCGGCGCGGTGTTCACGGCTCGCGCCTCGGCTGCCCAGCCGGCGCAGGAAAAGGATGAGGCGAAGGATACCGTCAAGCTAGTTTTCGACTACGGCGACGGGGTGCAGAAACAGTTTGCAACGCTGCCTTGGACCAAAAAAATGACCGTGCTGGGGGCTTTGGAAGCGGCTGCCAAACATCCCCGCGGAATTAAGTTTTCGCACCAGGGAAAGGACGAAACCGTCCTGGTGACTGCCATCGACGACCAGAAGAACGAGGGCCGCGGCCGTAACTGGCTCTACGAAGTGAACGGCAAGCTGGGGGACCGAAGCTGCGCGGTGATGCCGCTGAAGTCCGGCGACTCCGTCTTGTGGCGGTTCGGGAAGTACCAGTAGACTTGATGGCGGAGCCACATGCGGTCCGCATGAAGGCCGCTAACCCCGAGGAGCCTCGTCTGTGAAGAGTGACACCGTCGTTCGATTGACGATTTTCGCCGGCCTGGTAGCGGCGGGGGCCTTGTCCCGGATTTACTTCCGCGAACTGCCGAACTTCGCGCCGATCGCGGCGCTGGCGCTGTTCTCAGGATATTTCTTCCGCTCGGCCAAGGTGGCGGTGCTGGTGCCGCTATTGGCGATGTCCCTGAGCGACCTGGTCATTGGCGGCTACGACTGGCAAATCATGGCCATCGTTTACGGCGCATTGGCGCTGCCGGTGGCTTTCCGCGGGCTCTTGCGAAAGTACCTGGCCATCGAGCGCGGCTCGGCTTCCTCGGCCGCCGTCGGTCTGGGCGGACTGCTCACTTGTAGTCTGGCGTCGAGCCTGTTCTTCTATTTGGCCACGAATTTCGCCTGCTGGCGGTCGGGGAGTATGTACGAGCAAAACTGGCAGGGGCTGCTCCTCTGCTATCAGCAAGGCATCCCTTTCTTCGGCAACACGCTGGCCGGTGACCTCTTCTTCGGCACCGTCCTCTTCGGTTCCTACGCCGCCGCCCTCAACCTCGGCTGGGCACAGAGCGTCAAGCCGGTGGCTGTTGCCGAATAACCGCCGCTACGGCATCTTTCCCGCGGGATCTCCCGCTGGTGCCTTTCCCGCGCCCCCCTTGGCAGGGACGCCAGGCCCGCCGGCAGGAGCAGCGCCCCCCTTGGCGGGATCAACAGGCCCCTTGGCTGGCGCGCCCATGGGAATCTCTTCCATCGGCTCTTCCGCGGCGGGCTTGGCGGCCATTGGGGCCTCCTCTTCAGGCACTGCCGGGCCCTTGGCAGCGCCCGCCTTGGCGACATCGACTTTAGCGACGGGCAAAGCTTTGGTCAGATTCTCGAGCTTCTTCATCTCTTTGCGAAGCTCCTTTTCGTAATCGCTGGCGCTCTGGTCGAGCTCTTCGACGACACGGATCACTCCCTCGACCTGGTCGGTAATGCCCTTGAGCGCCTTCGTATCGGGTTCCGCCTTGGCATAGGAGAACAGTCCCTTCGCCGCGGAATGCTTCTTCCCGCCCAGTGCCAATTGCACGGCGTACAACTCTGTCCTGAGCCGCCGTTTGGAATAATCCACACGATAGGCCTTGGGGTCGAAGACGGCGTTCTTATCGCCAGGCGTGCCGGGCTGATTGCGGCCCCCCCTGCGGCCTCCCGCACCCGGCATTCCGGGCATTCCTCCTCCCATCCCAGCCTCGCCACCACCACCAGGCATGCCAGGCATCCCACCACCACCAGGCATGCCAGGCATTCCACCACCACCAGGCATGCCAGGCATCCCACCACCGCCAGGCATCCCACCGCCGCCTCCGGGAACCCCGCCGCTGATCTTGATTAGCTCTTCGTCCTTCTTTTTCAGGCCCTCCAGCCGCAATAGTTCGGTATGACAGGCGTAGAGCGCCAGGTAGCCCAGGTTCTTGGCCATGGGCGAGATTGGCAGCACCTCTGGCGTCTGATAATTAACGCGGGACATCACTTCCGCGGCCGTGCAGCGGACGGATATCGGTTCCGCGTCGTTGGTGATGATGCCCTCCAAGAGCGTGTCAAAACCCCCTTCAACTTTGAGAAAGTAGGCATGGCCTAGCGCTTCCAAAGCGCGGCGGCGGAGCCAGGTCTGCCCTTCAGCCGAACGGCCCGCGGGAGGAATCTTGGTTTGCACGATGCCGGTCAACTCGTTGATGATGTCGAGCCGCACCGCAGGCTGGATCTTCGTGCCGGCCCCGACGGGCTTGGAGTTGTCCCACTCCAAATGGCGCGATACGCCCAGCAGTGCGCCGACGCGAACCGCTTCGTTATTGCCGGGCTTCTTCAGTTCGTCGGTGAGCGTGCTTAAGGCCTTGATGTACGGCTCCGGCATCTGCTTGCCGCCGGAGACGCGGTGGGGCTCGGTTTCGTTGAGCAGGCCGACAATCAAGATGGCGTTGTAGCGGACTGCCGGATGAAAACCATCATCCTGCACGATTTCGGAGAGCTTCGTGTGCGTGAGATCAATCAGGCGGGAGTGAGCTGCCGAATTCTTCGCGGAGGGTTCCAGGGTGTTGCGCAGGAACCTATCCCGTTCCTTGGGGAGCTCGTTCAGATTCTTTTCCGTGGTCTGCGTCCACTGTGGGAACAGATACGTAACGAAGTAGGCATCAAAAATCGGTTCGTTTCCCGCGAGTGGAGCCCCCCTAAGAATTCGATTTACGAGATCTTCGATTTCCCGCTTCTTCTTGGCGTCCGTCGAGAGTGACTTGTGAGGAGGGAGGGTCTTGAATCCCGCGGCTGCCGGCCCGGTAACGTCCGCTCCCCAAGCGAACACCGCGCCAAGTAGCAGCGAACCAAATGCCAAAGTAGCGCCAGCGAAGAACGTCCGCTGCCGTCGATTGAATTGCAAAGACATACCTGTTCCTTTGTTCCGAAAACCTCGGCCCCTGTCGACACCCCAGCCACATCAGCCCGCGAGCAGCGCTCGCGCGCATGCCCTCTCCTCACGCCGAATGGCTACAATGACCCATCACTCTAAGATTAGTCGTTACTGCCAGCCGGTGTCAACTATTTTCCGCGGAAGAATCTCCGCCAACAAGCGGCCGGCTGCTCATCATGACGCTCCTTTACTCCAGCCCGGTCTTTCTGGAGCACGAAACGGGGACTCATCCCGAGCGGGCCTTACGCCTGACCACGATTTCCCGGTATTTGGAAGTCGAGGGGCTAGTGCAGCAATGCCGTCAGCCCCAGTGGAGCCCCGCCACGCGCCAGCAAATCGGCCGGCTGCACAAAGACGCCTGGTATGACGAATTGCGGGATTATGCGGAAGCGGGAGGCGGCCGCATCGAGGCGGACACGGTCGTTAGCCAGCGGTCTTTCGACGCCGCTACCTTGGCCGCCGGCGCGGTTTGCGATGCAGTTGGTCGTGTGGTCCAGGGCGAAGACACGACGGCACTCTGCCTGGTTCGCCCTCCCGGCCATCATGCGGTGGCTGGAGGAGCAATGGGCTTCTGCCTCTTCAATAACATTGCCATCGGGGCCAAGGAAGCGATTGCCGCTCACCAACTCGACCGGGTGCTCATCGTCGATTGGGACGTCCATCACGGCAACGGCACCCAGGACATGTTCTGGACCGACGAGCAGGTCGGCTTTCTGTCCATCCATCGCTGGCCGTTCTATCCCGGCAGCGGCAAAGGTGACGAAACGGGCAGCGGCCAGGGCCTCGGCACAACGCGCAATCTGCCCATCGAATATGGAACCAGCCGCGCCGATTACCTGGCGCAATTTGCTAACGAGCTGGCAGACTTCGCTTCCCGCGTGAAGCCGCAACTGGTGCTCGTCAGCGCCGGCTTTGATGCTCATCGTCAGGACCCCATTGGCTCCTTGCAACTGGAAACCGAAGACTTCGCCGAGCTGACCCAGATGGTGAAGCAAATCGCCGGGGAGCACGCCGGCGGCCGGCTCATCAGCGTTCTCGAAGGAGGCTACCATCCCGCCCGCCTGGCCGAATCGGTGGGACTGCACCTGGCGGGCTTGCTGCAATCGGAATCGTCGACATAAGCCTGAATCGCCAGCGAAGGCAGGCGCGGTCAGCCACGCATTAGGCTTGTGCGGGCACCCACCAGCCCAGCAGGATGCCCAGTCGATAGCCGAAGATAGCCGAGCCGACGAGGGCTGCGCCGATGGAAGTAATGAGGACGCCGCCGGCGGCGATGTCGAGGGAGGCACCGACGACGGGGCTGGGCTCGGGGTGGAAGGCTTTGGCCAGTTGCTCGATGGCCGTGTTGAACATCTCGGCCGCGATGACGGCGGTGATGCAGAGTGCGAGCAGGCAGCCCTCCAGCAGGTTCACCCGAAGGACAATGCCGGCGGCGATGACGAGTCCGGCACAGACCAGGTGCTCCGCGAACGACTGGTCGAGTCGAACAGCGGCAAGCACTCCGCGGAAGGCGTAGCCAAGGCGAGCGGGGAGGCGGCGGAACATGGGAGTGGGAATTGAGAAGGTCGGTCTGCTATGGACATGGAACGAAGGGATCACAAACTGAGCTGCTTGGCAAATTTCGGACAGTGTTGTGGCTAAGGTTACGGGAGCAGTAGGGCTTCAAAGGCGGCAGGGCTGAGGTAATCGAGGGCGGAGTGTCGGCGTTCGTTATTGTAGTAGGCGAGGTAGCTGGCGATTTCACTGCGAGCCTGACGGCTGTGTTCGTATTCGGTCATTTCCAGCTCGGTCTTGATGGTACCGAAGCAGGATTCCATGAAGGCGTTGTCGTAGCAGTTGGCGGCGCGGCTCATGCTCTGGCGCATAGCGGCCCGGCGGAGGATGGCCCGATACTCCTGGCCGGCATACTGTCCGCCACGGTCGCTGTGATGGATCAGCTCGGAGGGTGGTTGCCTGGCAGAGATGGCGTGTTGCAAGGCATCGAGTACGAGCATCTCGGTCATGTGCTCGGCCAGGCTCCAGCCGACGACGCGCCGCGAGCAGAGATCAAGCACCAAGGCCAGATAGGCAAAGCCGCCGCCTTTCAAGGGGATGTAGGTGATATCGGCGACCCACACCCGATTGAGAGCCGTGGGAGGCGGCGACCTCATGAGCAGGTTGGGACTGAAGCCGAGCGTGTGCCGGCTATCGGTCGTCTTGGGGTGATAAGATTGCGGCTGAATGGCCCTTAAACCCTGGATTTTCAGGAGTTTTTCCACGCGATCGACGCCGCACGGCTGGCCTTGAGCTCCCAGCTCGACGGCGATCCGCCGCGCGCCATAGCGGCGTTTGTGTTTCCAGAAGATGTCGCAGACCAGGGGCCTCAGTTCACGATCTCGTTGCTCTTGAGTGGATTGGCTTTCGGACCGCCAGGCATAGTAACCGGCCCGGCTGACCTCCAGCGTCTCGCCCTGCATTCCTGGAATACAGCGAAGCCAGAGGAAAAGAACCATAAAGTGTGAGTTGTTCGAGGAGTGCATACATGTCGGCTATCCTTGACGGCTTAAGATAGCCAACGCTTTTTTTAAGATGTCCCGTTCGCGCTCCACCGCCTGAGTTCATCTTGGAGCTGGGCTACGCGTTCCCCAAGTGTGCGAGCAGCCGGCCCCGCCTGGTGCAGAGTTTCTCGCTTCCAGCGATAGAGCGCGTTTGGACCCGGAAGTCCCAAGCGCTCGGCCACGGAGGGCGCGGAATGGCCATCCAGCAGCATTTGCACGGCCTCCTGCTTGAACTCCTCGGAGAAGGAGCGGCGAGATTTGGTCTTTTTTTGCTTCGTTCGGGCCATCGGACGGTCCTTCCTTTTCCTTTGAAAATAAGGAGTTGGACTGTCCAGAAAAAGCCAAGCACCTCAGCTTGGGTCCGGTCAGCATGATGACGTTGGGGCGTGTGGTTGGCATCGGAGTCTACCCCCCACTCACAGGCGGAATCAGGGCCACTTCAGCGCCGGCGGGAATGGCCATCGAATCTGCCGCGTAGCTGGAGTTGACCGCGATGCGGATATGAGGGAGGACGTCAGCGAGGGCGGGAAACTGCTCGGCCAGCGCGCGGCGCAAGTCGGCGGCGGTGGCGGAGTCGGCGAGAATGACTTCAATCTGGTCGCGGCCGAGGCGCTGGCGGGCGATGGCGAAGAGTTGGATTTGGAGAATCATGAGCATCATTTTCTGGGCAGGCTAGGAAGCCTTATGTTGACCCGCAAGTGGTTGCGGCGATTTTACAAAAACTGGAGGTCGGACGGTGAAGCGGCGGTCGGCAACTTGTGAGGGCAAGGGAGGTGCGGCGAATGTAAGGGGTTTGGCAATTTTTACAATCGAGGGGCGGAAGTGAACGGGACGTGCGCGGGAGCGTAGGAATTTCGAGGTCATCCCACGAAACCTGGAATTCTGACGGACGGAGCCGCCATGCAGAACATTTACGATGACGGAAAGGCCCGCCAGGGAGCCGTGTTGAGCGTGCGGGCCGCCCCGATTCTGGTGAAGCGACCGCACGTCAAGTACGGCCATCACGGCAACGATCCGCTCCCGATGTGGGTCGTCTGCGTGCGCGAAGAAAACCCGCCGCGGGGCGAGAGACCCATCGAATGGATGCTGCTCACCAATGAGCCGGTCCATACCTTGGAAGATGCGCTTCGCGTCATCGACTGGTATCGCCTCCGCTGGATCATCGAGGAGTATCATAAAGCGATGAAGACCGGCTGCCAGGTCGAGGACATGCAGTTCACCACCACCAGCCGTCTGGAGCCGGCCATTGCCCTGCTGTCCGTGGTGGCCACGACGCTCCTCAACCTCCGCGAGGCCAGCCGTCAGCCTGACGCCACAACGCGTCTGGCGGAGACGCTCTTCGCACGAGAATACATCGAGGTGCTCTCCGCTTGGCGGTTCAAGGAAATCCGCACGAACCTGACCGTGCATGAATTCTTCTTCGCGTTGGCCCGCCTCGGCGGACACCAAAATCGCAAGCATGACCACCACCCCGGCTGGCTCGTCCTCTGGCGCGGCTGGATGAAACTCCAAGCCATGCTGGAGGGATATCTGGCCGCACTACGAATCAAATGTGGGTAAACTTAAGCCTGGAAGGTCATCCTACAACAGCAGGGCCTTCATCTCGCGCACAGCGCGCTCCAGGCCGACTAGGACGGCGCGGGAGATGATGCTGTGGCCAATGTTGAGCTCCAGCATTCCGGCAATCGTGGCCACGGGGCGGACATTGTGGTAATTGAGCCCGTGCCCCGCGTGGAGCCGCAGCCCAAGCTCACTCGCCAGTTTCCCCGCGGCAACAAGCGCCGCGAGTTGCTGCTGCCGGGCTGGTCCTCGAGCGAGCGCGTACTGCCCGGTATGCAGCTCGATGGCCTCCGCCCCGAGCTCTTTGGAAAGCTGAATCTGCCGCGGATCGGCATCGATGAACAGGCTGACAACGATGCCGGCCGCTTGCAGCCGCTGAATGGCGCGGGCGACGGCGGCTTTGTGTGAACTAACATCGAGGCCCCCTTCCGTCGTCACTTCCTCGCGGCGCTCCGGCACGAGCGTGGCCTGGTCCGGTTTAGTCTGGCAGGCGATGCCGACAATCTCGTCGGAGACGGAGAGTTCCAGGTTGAGCTTGGTGGAAATGGTCTCGCGTAGCAGTCGCAGGTCCCGATCCTGGATATGCCGCCGGTCCTCGCGGAGATGGATGGTGATGCTGTCCGCTCCGGCCAGTTCCGCCATCACCGCGGCCGCGACCGGATCCGGTTCATAGGTCTTGCGGGCCTGCCGCAGGGTGGCCACGTGATCGATGTTGACGCCAAGCTCGGGCATGGGAGGCTCCTCAAAGTACTCCTCACGCTCCGCGTGAGGCGGCATCTCGCGGAGCGAGATGAGTACTATTCTTGGTTAACGCCTGCAGGTCTTCAAAAAACTTGGGATACGTCTTGGCCGTGCAGCCGGGGTTGCGAATGGTGACGCCGGGGATTTTCAGGCCGGCCAGGGCAAAGCTCATCGCCATGCGGTGGTCGTTGTAGGTTTCAATCGCCGCGCCATGCAACGGAGCGGGCGTGATCCGCAGGCCGTCAGCAAGCTCTTCCACCCCAGCGCCAAGCTTTCGCAGTTCGCGGGCCAGATCGGCGATGCGGTCGGTTTCCTTGTGACGGATGTGGGCCACGCCACGAATGGTCGTTGGACCGTCGGCAAAGAGGGCGACCACGGCCAGTGTCTGAGCCGTATCGCTGATGGCGTTCATATCCAGGTCGATGCCGCGAAGTTTTGTTTCGGCTCCGCAAACCGTAATCCCCCGGCTGTCGTAGGTGATGCGGCAGCCCATTTTTTCGAGGCACGTTGCGAAGGCGACATCCCCTTGCAGGGCGCGATGGGACAGCCCCAGGGCGGTCACTTCGCCGCCGCTCACAGCAGCCAGGCCCCAAAAATAACTGGCGGCGGAAGCGTCGGGCTCAATTGCCAGCTCGCAGGCGCGATACCGCTGCTGGCTGGCGATGACGAACCGGGAGAGGCCAGAGAGGTGAGCGTGGACGCCAAATTCCCGCATCACGCCGATGGTCATCGTGACGTAGGGCTGGGAGACGAGGTCTCCTTCCACAATCAACTCGACGTTCTGCTCGGCGAGAGGCGCGGTCATGAGCAGGCCGCTGAGGAACTGGCTGGAGATGACTCCACGGATCGTCGCTCGACCGCCGGGCAAGCCACTCGCCCGTACGATGACCGGCGGACAGCCGCTGCCTGCCTCGCTCCGCGCGTCCGCGCCTAGCTGGTTCAGGGCGGAGAGCAAATCAGCAATGGGCCGTTCATGCATCCGCGGAACGCCATTGAGCCGGTACGTGCCGTGGCCGAGCGTGGTCATGGCGGTGAGAAAGCGGATGGTGGTGCCGCTGTTGCCGACAAACAGGTCCGCTTCGCTGGCTGGAATATTTCCGCCGCAACCGGAGACGATCAGCGTGCTGCCGTCGTCCTGCCGCTCCACGGGAATGCCCAGCCGCTGGAGACTGTCGATCATCACCTGCGTGTCTTCGCTGTCGAGAGCGCCCGAGAGCGTGGAGGTTCCTTCGGCCAGGGCAGCACAGACCAAGGCCCGGTTGGTGATGCTCTTGGACCCCGGTGGGCGAATGGAGCCGCGAACGGTGCCGCAGGGAGTGAGGGAGAGGGAGTCGGGCATCGTTATCCATTTGGGACGGACTTGGAAGCCACTAACCCGAAGCGTAAGCGAGGGCAGTCCGTTGCACGCCCTCGCTAACGCTTCGGGTTGGTGCCCTGGCAAGACGCTTACTTACGGGACAATCTTGTAAAGGAACTTGTCGCTGCGGAGGTACATCGCATTGCCCGCAACGGCGGGGGAGCCGAGGAACGCGTCCCCCAATTCCATCGTGCTGACCAGCTCGGCCTTGTCGTCGCCTGGCTTAATGACAAAACATTGCCCCTCCTGGTTCACGCAGTAGATGTGGCCGCCGGCAACGACCGGCGTCGCCCAGAAGTTCCCCTTCAGCCGCACTTGCCAGAGCACTTCGCCCGTCTTGTCGTCGCCGCCGGTGAGGACCGCTTCACGGAGCGCGAAAACCTTGCCGTCCGCGATGACGGGGCTGGCGTTTCCGGGGCCGAGCTTGATGGAATCCCAGGCGATGTTGGCGGTCGTGGCTCCCTCCTCGGCGTCCAAAGCAGTCAAGCCATTGGCCGCCAGATAAATGCGGCTACCGACGGTGGTGGGAGACGGGATTTGGGGACAACCGGCATCGTACTTCCATTTTTGCTCGCCGGTGAGCGGGTCAAGGGCGGTCAGCCCCTTGCTGGATTGCAGCAGCACCAGTTGCTTCCCGTCCTTGCCGCGGAGAGCCGCCGGCGATGCCCAATTGGCCTGAGCCGGCCGGTCGATGCGCCAGCGGGTTTCGCCCGTGGCCGTGTTGATGCCCGCGGCGAAGGAGTCCCCCTGATTCTCGGCCTGCACAACCACCGTATCGCCCACGACCAGCGGCGAGCTGGACATGCCGACGTCGTTACCCGCTTTGGGATAGTCGTGAGCCAGGCCGCGATACCAGAGGAGGTTGCCGTCCAGGTCCAGGCAAACGAGGTCGTTGCTGGAATAGAAAGCGAAAATCCGCTGGCCGTCGCTGGCCGGCGTGGGAGTGGCGGTGGCCATGGTGGGGTGATGGAAACAGCGGCCGGTGGCCCAGAACTCCCGCTTCCAAAGTTGCTTGCCGCCTTTCGCATCAAACGCCAGGACGTGTAGGTGGTCGTCCTTCACCGCGCCGCTGCTGGCGGTGAGATAGATTCGCTCCCCCACCACAATCGGCCCGCCCGTGCCGCGGCCCACGAGCGGCGACTTCCACGCGAGGTTCTTGGTCGCGTCGAAATTGAGCGGCAGCTTGCTATCGGGCGCGAGGCTGGTCTGATCGCTGCCGCGGAATTGCAGCCAGTCCGCGGCGGTGAAGAGAGGGAGGACGGAAGCAACGGCGAGTAGGAATAGTCGTTTCATAACGGCGGAAGCGATTTGAAATTTGAGACCTGAGATTTGAGACAGGAAGGAGAGGAAACAGGCAATGCGTTGACTAGCGCCGAATCACTGGCAGAGACGCGGTCTTTGCCAGCGGCCGGTCCTGGGAGAGGACGGCGGTGCCGAT
>JBKJNY010000169.1:0-3670 GCA_046593355.1 Pirellulaceae bacterium
TCTGCTTCGCCTCGGAAGGCGGGAAGCGGAGCTTCAAGACGTGCGTTCCCAAGCGGAGCTTGGGAACGAGTGATGTGCTTAGTGGTTCATGCAGAATTCGTTCGACGCCAGCAGGGACCAGAGCAAGTTGCGGATCGCGGTCTCGCGATTCTCAGGGTGCTTGGTCAGGTAATCGGTAACACCTTTCTGTTCTTCCTCGCTTGGCAACCGGGTGAGGATGGAGAGGTACATTTCCTCGGCCAGCTTGTCGGGCTCCGTTGTCTTGGAAATTCGCTCGGCGAGATTGCCGGGGGCCGGTTTGAGCCAGCCGAGGACGCCGCCGTCGTTGAGGATGAAGAGGGCCGCCTTCACCGTGGGGCTGAACTCGACTTCGGGCTCGCGGGGCGGATTGGCGAAGGCTTTGGCGAACCGCTCTTGCAGCTCGTCGGGCTTGGCGCGGGCCGATTCGCCGATGGCATGAATCATGCTCGCCAGCAGTTGTTCGGAGGATAGCGGCCGCTCTAGAGCCACGCGGTAGCTGGCCCGGGGAGATTCCGCCGCCACATCGTCGGCTGCCTGGCTGCCGCGCTGGTAGGTCTTGGACAGGGCAATCTCCCTGAGCAGCCATTTCATGTCGAACTTGTGGGCGGCGAGTTCATTGGCCAACAGATCGAGCAGTTCCGGATGCGAAGGGGCGTTGCCGGCGTGCTGCATGTCGAGCGGTTGCACCAGCCCACGGCCCAGCATTAGCCACCACAGGCGGTTGGCGATGTTCTTTTTGAAAAGCTGATTGTCCGCTGACGGCAGTTGCTCGGAGAGGAGCTTCAAAGTGCTGAACTTGAGCTTGCCGGGGTTTTTCGTCTTTGGATCGGGCTTCACCTCCCACTCGTCGCCGCTGGCAAAGACGGGAATCTCGACTTCCTTCAGACCCGGTAGATACGGTCCGACGCTCTTCGGCACCTTAACGAACACCGAGAGAAACTCGACCTTTTTGGTCAGCGGCCCCTCGCTGATGGCGGGGAAGCTCTCTCCCTGGCGGAGCTGCGCCTGGCCGACGAAGGCAAACAGGCCCTGATAGTATTCTTGCTTGTAATCATCGACGAACAGATGGTCGTGGCACTGGCAGCACTGCACGTCGATCCCCATGAACAGCCGGCCGACGTCCCGCACCATCCCCGGCACGTCCACCGGGTTCTGGCCGTAGTTTTCCAGCCGCTTGGAGAAGAACAGAGCCGCTCCGCGGGTCGCCTGGTCCTCGGCATTGGGGCTGAGCATTTCTCTGGCCATCACGTCCCAGGGTTTGTTGGCGGCAAAGGACTCCTGCAAGTACTTCTGCCATTCCTTGTGATCCCCCAGCCGCTCCAGGAGCATAACGTGAAAGACCTGGCCCATCCGCCGGGGATACTCCTCGCCGGCCAGCAGCTTGTCGATGAGTTTTTCCCGCTTGGCGGCATCGGCATCCGCCAGAAACGAGCGGGCTTCCTCCACGGTCGGAATGCGGCCGGAGAAATCGAGATAGATGCGGCGGAGGAATTCGGCGTCGCCGGCCTGTGCGGCGAGTGGTCCGTCCGCTTTGGCTTCAATCAGCGCATCGATCTGCGTGTGAAGGGAATCCTGCCCAGACGCGGGTGAGGCGAAGATCGTCGCAAGGACGGCTCGACCGAGCAAAACGAACGAGGCCATCCTCAGCATAGTGAAGCCTCAAAACGGTGGGAAATATCCGGCGGGCAATCGCACCCGATGCGACTAATGTTAAGTGTATGCGCTGCAACCGCGAGTTGAAAGCAATTTTCCCCGAAAAACTGCCGCTTGCAAAACTCAGCGCGCAAAAAACGCGGCCTGAAGGCAGGCCGCGCTGGGTTGGTTCGACTTCCGCCCAAACACCACCTAGGATTAGGGAATTGTAATCGTAAGGTCAGGCACCGGCGTTCCATCGGTGACGGTCAGAGTCGTCTGGGACTCGCCGGCATCACTGTGGGTCGCAGGGACAAGTTCCTTGACGGCACCGCTGGCTTCCATCATCTGCGCATCCATCCCACTATCAGGGTCGTTAACAAACGGTTTCCCATCTGCTCCGACCGTCTTGCTGACGATCACTGTGTACTTCCCGGCGGGAGCGCCCTTTTGCGTCCCCGTCATGATCTCAAAACTTCCCTGGGCATCGGTCGTGCCAGCAGACCCAAGATAATTCGCCGGCGGATCACCCTGGAGAACCAGCGTCACCGTCGCATCGGGAAACGGTTGCCCCCCCATGGTTACCTTCCCTTTGACGGGAGTGACCTTTAGATTCGTTGTCGGAACGGAAGAACCGCAGCCGACGGCCGTGAGCCAAATCATCACTGCCGCCAGAATACCGAGAGGTCGAAGCTTGCGTGCCAACATGAAAAGACCTGTCCTGCGTATAGGGTGAAAGGTAGAAAATCCAGTTTCAGCAAGGATAATTACTTGGCTTACTTGGGGCCAGACCCCACTCTCAACAAACGGATCCCAATGCAAAAATCTGGGGGCCAAAGACTTTGGCCCCCAGATAGATTCAATTCATAGCAGTTTCAACCAAGAGTCTTACTGGCCCGCAAGGCTGCGCGGAATGTTGTCCGCCGGGCGGTTCAGCCAGATAAAGACGCCACCTTGAGGATTGGCGGGCCCACCACCGTCGTACGCAATCGTCTCGTTGATGAACTTCACCGCTCCATCGCACATCACGAACTGTGCGCCGCCAGGGTGATACGACCCAAATTGCCAGGCATACTGCCGGTTGGTGCCGTTATTGTCGTTGTCAAAGTTGATCGCCCCATAGCGCTGACCGTTCGTCATCACACGAGTCGGCCGACCGTTGGTTCCCGTAAGGGTTACAAGTCCAAGACTGATTGGCGTGCGTCCGTGGCAGCAAGTATGAACGCCCGCGCCCCAGTAGGGACCAAAGGCGGTGGCGGTCTGGCCTTGGCGCGAGTTCTTGGCTTCACCCACCGCAATGGTGTTCGAGGTGCCGTCCGTGCAGTCCTGCAGGCCACCGGCACCGTCATTGCCGAACATTCCCTTGTGAATGTTTTGGAATTGGCCGTAACGGTTATCGTAATCTGTGTAATGCCCCGTGGAGAACAGGTAGTTGCTGCGGGCAACCTCGTTTCTCTCGTAGAAATCGGGCGTGCTTGGTAAGTAGGTAATAATCGGGGCGGGATAGGTGTCGCTAGGGCAGCTCAGAATCTCCATCCGCTTGTTGTACACAAAACCGTTCGGGTTCAGGCCCCCCTGATCCGGACGCAGGCTGGAGCTGTTGTTGTTGATATAGGACTGACTGTACGGATTGGAAACGCTGGAAGGGAAACTGAAGTTGTATTGTGACCACAGGGGTTGCTGTTCAAGTTGCGTCAGCATTAATACCCAGCCCGTCGTATTCGAAACGTAATGCGTCGGCCGTCCGGTTCCACCCGGCGCGTAAATGCCTCCTTGGAAAGTCGTGGCGTTCCACCGGCCGGAGCCAATGATGGCCGGCGGGAAAACCTTGAACGTATCGTGGTAGGTGTGCAGGGCGATGCCCTGCTGTTTGAGGTTGTTCGCGCACTGCATGCGGCGGGCCGCTTCGCGGGCGAACTGGACCGCGGGCAAAAGGAGCGCCACCAGCACGCCGATGATGGCGATGACCACCAGGAGCTCGACGAGCGTGAAAGCCCGTCTGTTTGGAGAACGTGTG
>JBKJNY010000120.1:0-15680 GCA_046593355.1 Pirellulaceae bacterium
GCTCTTTGATCCCGCCCCGGGCGCCGACGACCTGCAACTCGTCGGGCTCTTCGACATGGTCATCGACACGACCAACTACGTCGGCCTGACGCTCAACGGCAGGGGGGGCGACGACACCTTCAACGTCACGCCCGGCCCGATCCCGGTGTTCGTGGACGGCGGCGACCCGATCGGCAGCACCGCCGGCGACACCATCAACTTCAACCCGGCGGGCGCCTACGTCCTCGCACCCGGCCCGCAGAATGACGAGGGTGGGCTGAACCCGGTCGGCGCCCAGCGCGTCAGCTGGGACCACGTCGAGGGGATCAGCGTCACCGGTGGCAGCCAGGGCGTCTTCCTGGGCACCAACGGCGACGACGACATCACCATCATCGCCCGGGACAGCTCCACCCACGTGGGGGCCGACGGCGTCCGGGACTTCACCGTCAGCCTCAACAACGGGCCGAGCGTCCTGTTCATCAACGCCCCGGCTTTCTTCGTCGATGCCCTGGCCGGCGACGACGACGTTGAACTGCGGGCCCCGGCCCCCAACAACGCGGTCTGGGACGTGGTTGGCATGACCTTGCGCGGCAACGACGGCAGCGACGGCATCAACGCGGCAACTGGGGTCGGGAGCACCAGTCCGATCACGCTCGAAGGCGGCGCGGGCGACGACTTCCTCGAAGGCGGCGCGGGCAACGATCGGTTCTTCGGCAACGAGGGCAATGACACGTTCGTCGGCGGCCCCGGCAACGACACGTTCGACGGCGGCCCCGGCTTCGACACCGTCCTCATCCGCGGCACCTCCGCCAACGACGTCCTCGACGTCTTCCAGAACGCTCCGAGCGCGGTGAACGACAGCGGCTATGCTTTCAACTTGAGTTTCAACGGCGTGGCCCAGACGGACATCCTCACGCAGGACACATCTGGCTCTCCTCAAACAGCCGGCACGCGGCCAACTGTGGAAGAAGTTCGCATCGAGGCGGGCCTGGGCAACGACCTGATTCGCGTCGGGGTCAGTGACGCTTACTCTGACCTCGATGCAAGCAACGGTGCGCCCAATCAATCTCTGCGGTTCAACGTCCTGGGCGATGCCCCCAACGCCAGCGACCGGCTGGTTGTCCGGGATGACGGGTTCGGCGATCTGATCGCCCTGCGTCAGGCCCCCGATCAACGCAGCGGACGGGTCAGCGTCGCGCCGGGCGTGACGATTTCGGGCGGCGGCACCGGGTTGGCCGACGTGGTTTACGAGGGCATCGAGCGGCTGGACATCACCCCACTGAATTCCATCAGTGGCGGGACGGGAACGGACGGCAATGGCCGGATCGACGTCTTCCATTCCGATCCCTTCGAGTACAACGACACTCGCCTGACCCCGACCACCCTGTCTCGCGTCGGCGAGAGTCCCACGAGGCCCACGATTGATCCCGGCGCGGTGGTTGCGCCCTTCGCCGTCCCCGGCGACGAAGACTGGTACGAATTCCGGCCTCAGGCCACCGGCACTTTCGCGGTGAAGATCCTGTTCGACAAGCAGGAAACCCTGTTCAACGGTCGCGCGGGTTTGCCGGGCGAAGGAAATCTCAACCTGGATATTTACGATGCCAACGGCGGCCTGATTACTTCCGGCACCGTCGATCTCGGCGGCAAGACGGCCACGTTCGGGGCCACTCCCACGGTGCCGCAGTTCGCCCGAATCTTTGTGCGCGTGCGTGGAGCGACGCCGGATTCCATCAACCACTATGAATTCGACAATTTGAACGGCGTCGGCAGCGGAAATCCAGGAGTCATCAATGTGGATGTCTTTGGTCCTCAAGTCACGGATGTGCTGGCAAACAACATTCCCACCACGACCTACAACCTGTTTGGCCAAAAGCCCGCCAACGCTCCGTTCAAACCCACGCCGCTCGTCAACAGCCTGACGATCCAGCTTCGGGATATACCGACGCGGGCACCTGGATTCCTCTACAACGCGATCGAACCCACGACGGCGACGACCTCCGGCACCTATGTGGTCAAGGGAGACGCCACGGGCATCGCCGTCATTTCACAGATCATCCTCATCAACAATCCGCCAGTGCTCGGTGGAATTCCTACGGCCTCCATCCAAATTGTCTTCGCCCGCCCATTGCCGGATGATCGCTTCACGCTGACCATCAATGACAACCTGAAGGATCCCGCCGGCAATAAGCTGGACGGCGAAAGCAACGCCGCGGAGCCCAACGGCGCACCCACCTTCCCCAGCGGGGACACCACCGCGGGCGGCGATTTCATCGCCCGCTTCACCATCGACAGCCGGGCGGAGCTCGGCGCGTGGGCGTCGGGCAGCGTGTATGTCGACACCAACGGCAATAACCTGTTCGATCCCACGAACGCCGACGCCACCAATCGCGACATCACCTACTTGATGGGCTTTACCAGCGACAATATTTTCGCCGGCAATTTCTCCAGCACTCCCTTCGCCGATGGTTTCGACAAGCTGGCGGCGTACGGCAAGGTCGGCACCAACTACCGCTGGCTGATCGACACCAACAACGACGGGCTGCCGGAATTCAATGTCATCCAGCCGCTGTTTGCCGGAGTCACCAGCGTCAACGGCACGCCCGTGGCCGGCAACTTCGACGGCAACGCGGCGAACGGCGACGAAGTGGCTCTAAAGGTGGGAAACACCTGGCTGCTCGACACCAACCACGATTTCAAGGTGGATACGAAGCTGGTCGGCAGCAACATGGTCGGCTTGCCGATTACCGGCGACTTCGACGGCGACGGCAAGGACGACTTGGGGGCCTGGGGCGATGACCGGTTCAAGTTCGATTTCGCGTCCAACGGGCTGACCGGCAATAGCGACTTCACCGTCGGGTTTGGTTTCTCCAGCGTCCGTGAGCGGCCCGTGGCGTCCGACTTCGACGGCGACGGCATCACTGACTTTGGCCTGTGGGTTCCGGACCGATCCGGCGTCGCGCCCACCGAGGCCGCCGAGTGGTATCTGTTCATCTCGGCCGGGCAGAATATTTGGACCCGCAACGCCGTCAACGGCGGGATCTTCTTCAAACCGACTCCCTTCGGTGCCGACCGCTATGCCCAGTTTGGCGACGAGTTTGGTCTGCCGGTCCCCGGCAACTTTGACCCCCCGATCACCCCCACGCAGCCCTCCGGCGGCTTCACCAACTCCCGCGAGCGGGAGGACGTGAACAACGACGGTTCCGTCTCGCCGATTGACGCTCTGCTGATCATCAACAAGCTCAACAGCGGCGACACGGAACTGGTTTCAACTCCCTTCTCCCACGCTCCCTTTATGGACGTGAATGGGGACGGATCGTGCGCTCCGATTGACGCTCTGATCATCATCAACAAGCTGAATGCCGCGAGCGATAATCCCGCGGGTGAAGGAGAAGGCGAGTCCGCCGATTCCTTCTTCGCGAAGCTTGGCAGCGGCCCCAGCAGCGACGACAGCTTGTGGGTGTTGCTGGCGATTGACGACTACCATGTCAACCGCAAGAAGTAGCCGCCGGCCGAGCGGCATTGTAGCGGGGACTTCAGTCCCCGCGTCCGGGTTTTTGGGTGAGGCGCTGGGACTGAAGCCCCAGCTCCGAACGGGATTAGCCAAATAAGCCTAGCAGCGGCTTGGCGGTAGCGAGTGGCAGGGGGCGGCCGGAGTGATCGATCAGTTCGGTCCGCAAGGGAATGCCGAGGGCGTGGTAGATGGTGGCGGCGACTTCCTCCGGGCTGACGGGGTCGCAGGCGGGATAGGCGGCGATTTTGTCGGAAGCTCCGTGGACCAGGCCGCCACGAATGCCGGCTCCGGCCAGCGTGATGGAGAAGCAGCCGGGCCAGTGGTCGCGGCCGGCCCCTTTGTTGATTTTGGGGGTGCGGCCGAATTCTCCCAGGACGACGACCAGCGTCTCAGCGAGCAGCCCCCGCTCTTCCAAATCCATCAGCAGCGCGGAGTACCCCGAATCAAACGGCGGCAGCAGACGCTCTTTGTGCTGCTTGAAGTTCTGAGCGTGCGTGTCCCACAGGTCGTCAACTCCAGCCTTGTAGTCGCGCGCCCAGTTGACCGTGACGAGCCGCACTCCCGCCTCCACCAGCCGGCGAGCGAGCAGGCAGCCTTGTCCAAAGGGGGACATGCCATACGCCTCCCGCAGAGTCTGCTTTTCCTGGGTAAGGTCAAAAGCCTTGACTGCCTCCGGCGAGCTGATGAGGCTCAGGGCCTTATCCTGAAAACTCCCAGCGGAACGGACGCTGTCGTCGGTCCCCAGCCGCGTGCGAAGGCCGTCGAGCTGGCGGGCCAGATCTTCCCGCTCTCGGACCCGCTCCTTGGGCGCTCCGCCGGCAGTGGGGAAGGGATCGAACTTGTCGCTGGCCGGGTTGCTGCCGATGAACATCGGGTCGTAGCCGTGCCCCAGAAAGCCGGCGAAGAATCCGGGGAAGATGTGGCCGGAAGGAATCTCGTTCCCTGGCGCGTTGAGGCTGATGCCGGACGGGAGCGGCGACTTGCTGGGACGCAGGCGGTTCACCGCGGCCCCGTAGCAGGGAAAATCGTCCGGCAGGTTGGTCGGGTTCGTCGCCGGCCGCCGGTGCCGCTGCCCGGTAAGCATGTAGTGCATGGCCACCGTGTGCGTGGCGTCCGCATGCGTCATGCTCCGGATAAGGGCGAACTTGTGGGCTAGCTTCGCCGTCCGCGGGATGTGCTCGCCGAAGAAAGTCCCCGGCACGCTCGTGGCAATCGGCTCGAACTCACCGCGCACGTCGTCCGATGCTTCCGGCTTCAGATCCCAGATGTCCTGATGAGCGGGCGCGCCGAACAGGAAGCAGACGATGCAAGACTTGGCCTTGCCGAAGGTGCCGCTTGCGCCATCTTTCGTTTCGGCTCCTGACGCTCGTGCCGCCAAGAGTTGCGGCAGCATCAGCCCCATGGACGAGAGACCGCCGATGCGCAGCCACTCCCGGCGAGTGGTTCCTTCGCAGAGCTTTGCGGTGGTAGTGCCCAGAGCAAACATCACTCATTTGTTCCAAGGGTGTACGTCGGTCAGTTTGACGATCATCGCCTGCTGCTCTTCAATCGGGAGAGTCGCGATATTGGTCGCAATTTCACCCTTCACATGGAAGTGGTCCTCCGCCTGCCGCACCCGCCTGGCCTTCTGGTCGTACCAGATGCTGCCGCCGGCGATGTCCGGCCGCAGATCGGCCGAGCTGACCGTGATGGGGGAGCCGCCAATTGCTGCCCCTTTGCCGGGGCCGCGGTAAGCGAGCTTGTGGGCGTAGTCAATTCGCAAGAGGCCCTGTTGCATCCCCTTGCGGACGAAACTCGTTTCACCGGTGAAGCTGCCGAGCGGGCCAAAGTCGTGCGTCATCTGCCGCAGGTGCCGTTTGTTGCCACTGGCCTGCTCATCGGGGACATAAAAGGAAATCTGGGCGAGCTCCTTCCAGCCCGCTTCGTCCATCACGGAGGTGACAATGAATCCCTCAGCTCCCATCGGCGCCACTTTGCCCGCCACCGGGGCGTCCGCGGGGCCGGCCATCATCTTCAGCACTTCGCCATCCTTGCTCAGCGTGTAACTGAACTGCCACCCCTTGAGTTTCTTCAACGAGTCGGCGAGCTGCGCCTGCGACAGCTCGTCGGCCTTGAGGAGCCGCGTGTCGAGCACGGTCTGGCCGACGGTGCGAATCCCTTCCGCGTCGGGGTCACTCACGTCGAGCTGCGACAAGAATTGGTAGTGGGTCAGACTGACGGTCTCCAGGATCGGCATCTTCGACGCTCGCTGCACGTCGATTTCTTGATAGAGGGTGAGCTTGGGAGCGGACTGGGATCGTGAGGACTTGGAAGTCGCAGGACTGGCAACTGGAGCAGGGTCCGACGTTGTGCTCGGAGCGGCGGCCGGAGGGGGCGATGTAAGGCCGGTGAACGGAGGAGCCGCCGGCGATGGCTCGGCGGGTGCCGAGGCGACAGGAATGTCGGCCACAGGCGGGGCAACGGGAGCTGGCGATTTCAAGGTCGGCTGAGTCGAGGCAACTGCGGGAGCAGCGCTGGGAGCAACGAATAGTTTCGCGGCCGGGACCACTTTCGGCGCTGTCGTCGGCACTGTGGCAACCTGCTTCTCGCGCGATGGCATCAGCATCGCATGCGCCAGCCAGCCGATGGCCAGGCCGGCGACGAGTGCGATTCCCGCGGCGGCAAAGAGCTTGGTGTGCTGAGAAGAATCTGGAACGTGGCGACTGGTGGGCCGCGGCGGTGGTGCTGTCAAATGCGCAGGGGGCGGAGGGAGCGCCGGAGCCTTCTTTGCAGATGACGCCAAAGGGGGCGGCTGTAATGGCGGCTTCACGGGGGGCGGACCATTCAAGAGCCCCAGCGCACCAGCCGCGGTCCAGTCGTCCATCCCTTCCTTCCAGACGAGCGTAGCGCTCTTCAACTCGCCCGTTTCGGCCAGGCCTTTCAGCTCGCACCGCGAAAGCGGCCCGCGGGACTCTCCACCTTGCACGTAATACCACTGGTCGCTCACGGGATGCCTCGCTGTTATTTCCCGCTCCGATTGTCCTCCATCGTACGACCAATGACAAGCGAAAGACCAGTTGGAGTTCCGCCTTTAGTCGGCCATCCTACATCAACTCCCGAATCGGCTCGCAGCCCGGCTCAACCAGGTATTGCGGCCGGCCGCGGAGGTCGAATTCGCGGGTGTTGAGGTTGAGGCCTGCTTTGGCATAGAGCGTGGCGAAGACCTCCTGGAACTTGACCGGGCGGTCGACGGGGTGTTCCGCGTACTTGTTGGTCCGGCCGATGACCTGGCCGAGCTTCATGCCGCCGCCGGCGATGACCGCGGCGTTGGCCTGCGGCCAGTGGTCGCGGCTGTTGTTGCCATTGAGCCGCGGGGTGCGGCCGAATTCCCCCCAGACGACGACGCTGACGTCCTTGTCCAAACCCCGCTCGTTCAAATCTTGCAGGAGCGAGGAGAGGCCGGTGTCAAGCAGCGGAAAGTCCCGCTTGCTATTGATGAAGTTCATGCCGTCGCCGCCGTGCCAGTCCCAGCGGATGAAGTTCATGCTGATGCAGCGGGCCCCTGCTTCCACCAGGCGACGGGCGATGCAGAAATTTCGCACCATCCGCGGCGCACCGTCGCGCTCAAAGACCGGATCATCGACGCCGTATTTCGCCAGCACCTTCGGGTCTTCCAAAGTCAGGTCCAGAGCGTCGGCCAGTTTGCTCGACGTGAGAATCCCCATCGCCTTCTGGGCGAACGCATCCAGCCCCTGCATCGATCCGGCCGCATCCGCCTCGCGATGGAAGCGGTCGAGCGAGATGCGCAACGAGTCGCGGTCTTGCAAGCGGTCGAGCGTGATTCCCTGCAGGGTCATGCTTTCCGTCTTCCGCTTTTCACTCGCTTCGCGATCCACAACCTTGAACGGCGAATGGCCGAGACCGAGAAATCCTCCATCCGCGGGATTTCCCCAATCCGAGTGGCTGCAGCGGTACATCAAGCTGATGTTCGGCGGCACGCCGGGGTTCACATTCCCCTTGAGTTTGCCAAGCCAAGCCCCGAACGACGGCCAGCCTCCGGGCGGCGGCTGCTCGCGGCCGCGGACGTGGCCCGTCATGCACTGGTACGCGCTGTGATCGCCCGAGCTGTCCGAGAGGGAGCGGATGATGGCAAACTTGTCCGCCATCTTGGCGAGCTTGGGGAACAGCTCGCAGATTTCCATCCCCGGCACGTTGGTCTTGATCGGACTGTATTCGCCGCGAATCTCCGCCGGGGCGTCCGGCTTCAGATCCCACATGTCGATGTGCGGCGGCCCGCCCGGGAGAAAGACATTGATGATCGCCTTGTGGCTGCGAGCCCCAGGCTGAGACTCTGCCCTGAGTAACTCCGGCAGCGCCAGCCCACCGAGCGCCATGCCGCCGATGGTCAGAAAATCGCGGCGGCCCATCCGGTCGCAAAAACCGCCGTAGTTCCGAGTTCCGTAGATGGTCAGCATCGCGTTCTCCTTGTTCCTAGTATCGGCAAACGCATCAAGTGTCTTTTATGGATGTTAGCAGGGTAGAAATAGTAAAGCAACCTAAAGTTCCTGCTGGTAGTGGGTCAGTTTGAAATTCAGAATTACTTGTCCTTGGGGAAGAGAATGAGCCCGGTCGAGTAATACACCCCCTCTTGGTCAATTCGTTTGGCGTTCTGCTGGATCACTGGCTCCCAATCGGTTTTCTCAATTCGCTGGACGTTTGCATCAGTTACGATCCCTTCAAATGTGCGGACGGTGCCGTCACCCTGCCTGGGGTTCAAGGCAACGTCGTGGGCATATTTCGTAGCTACGGCAAGGTCTGGGGCGTTAACGCCGATGACGATGATGTAGCCGATGGCGGACTCCTCATCGGGGCGGGATCGTCCATCTTGGTCTGAAGCTGGTAACGGATTATCGAGCATTACGGTCATCTGGGCTCGGAAGTGCATTGTTCTGTGCTCCCGTAGAAGTGGGTCAGTTTCAAACGGACCCACTACCTTCCTGCTGGGCCTAGTCCACAAACAAAAACTCGTTCCTTGTGAAAAGTGTTCGCACCAGTGCGCTCCAGGCAGCAACATCCCGCTGATCGGCGGGAACGTTGCTGCCGTCGAGTATTTTGCGGTACTCCGACAGAAACATCTGTTCGGCAACGAGATCGTCCGTGGTGGGTTCTCGAGTCAGGATGATTTCATAGGCGACTCGGATGCGGGCTGGTTCATCGGCTGCGGAGGCGTGTACGCGGCGGGCAAGGCCGGCGGCTTGCTCATGCACGAAGGGGTCGTTGAGCAGGAACAGGGACTGTGTGGGGACAGTGGTTTCCTGCCGCCGGGGAGTGCTGGCGTTGGTGTCGGCTCCGTCGAACAGAGACAAGTACGGATGCCGCTTGAGCCGCTGGGTCATCAGGTAGATGCTGCGGCGGCTGGACTCGTAGACGGCCGTGAAGGGGTTGTGCTGCGTGAAGCCCCAGGTGGCCATCGCCGGAAACGGCTGTTCCTTTCCAACGCTTCGGTCCAGATTGCCGCCGAGCAAGAGGAGCGAATCTCGCAGCGACTCCGCATCGAGCCGCTGGCGGGGATAGTGGGCGAGGAGCAGATTAGCGGGGTCGGTCGTTGTAGCTGGCTCGGCGCTACTGAGTTGATACACGCTGGAAAGCATCATCCGCCGATGCATCTTCTTGATCGACCAGCCGTCCGCCGGAAAGCGAGTGGCGAGGAAATCGAGCAGCTCGGGATGCGTCGGCCGTGAGCCGCGAGTGCCGAAGTCGTTCTCGGTGGCGACGAGCCCCTGGGCAAAGTGGTGCTGCCAAATGCGGTTTACCATCACGCGGGCGGTGAGCGGGTTCTCCTTCCGCGTCAGCCAGTTGGCCAGTTCCAGCCGGCCGCTGCCGGCATTGTCTTTTGCCAAGGCGTCGCCGCCGAGAATGTCGAGCCACCGCCGCGGCACTTCGTCCCCGAGCTTGGAGGGCTCGCCGCGTTTCTGGATGCGGGTATTGCCCGGCGTTCCTTCGACCACGGCGTAGGCCAGCTCGCACGGGCCGTTTTCGAGGAGTGGGTTAATTTCCGCCAGCACCTCCGGCACTGCGTTTTTGTCGGCGGGCTGCGCTTTGATTTCCCCTTCCGGTGTGGGCAGCGCGGGGAGCGGAGAATCCACCGAGGGAAACGGCACTCGGCTGGCGGCGATGTTGTCGATTTCCAGCATCGGCCGCGCACCGGGCAGATGGCCGCGAGCGTCGAAAGCCAGATGATTCACTTCCCCGCGTAAGCCGCCGGCCAGCTTGAGCGGCTCGGACGTGAACGGGTCGCCCGGCGCGGCGATGCTGGCTTGCCAGGTTCCTGCGGCGATGTCCAAATGGAGTTGTGCCTGATACCACTGGCCGGGCTTGAGCTTGCGGACCTCTTTTACTTCGTCGCCGCTCCGGACGAAAACGGCCTCGCTGGAAATGAAGACTTCAGCCGCGGGAGTGCTCGCTCCATTTCCCACGAAGAAGCGGTACTCTCCTTTGGAGCCGGCTTGTGCCGGAGTCATGCGGAAATCGAAACTGACGCTCAGTGATTTGGCGTGCTTCGCCAGATACGCGGGGATCGCCTGCGCGACCGAGTGCTCGCCGTCACCGCCGGGAAGCATCGCGCCGACACCTCCACCGCGATAGGTGTTCTTCAGCGGGCTCTGGGCTCCGTTGGTGATCAGTGGCTCTCCTGCGTACGTCCACGGCGGCACCAGCACGCCGCGACTGCCGCCGGCGGAGACCCCTTGCAGCTCGAAATCGCCGTCGATGTCATCGAGCGAGCGGACCTTGACGCTGGGGACTGCCTGCTTGGCCGTTTCGAGCTGTTTTGCCAGGACCGCGAACCGCTCGTCGTATTTCCGCCAGGCCGCGGCCGCTTCTTCCGGCGGCAGGAGCGGGGCCATCGCCCGTACCTTCTGCTTCTGTTCCGAGCCCGGAAAGGCATAGCGGCTGCTCTCGAAGATGCCGTAGAGGGCGTAGTAGTCGCTGGTCGTAACCGGATCGAACTTATGGTCGTGGCAACGTGTACAGCCGAGCGTCAGGCCGAGAAACGACTGGCCGAGCGTATCGATCGTGTCCTGGATGGTGAGGTGATGGTAGTTTTCGCTGTCGAATCCGAACCGCCGCGAGATGGCGAGGTAGCCTGTCGCGGTGACGAGCTCCGCATACTTTTCCCGCGGAGCGGTGCGGGCCAGGATATCGCCGGCAATCTGCTCCCGGACGAACTCGTCGTACGGCTTGTCCCGGTTGAGCGACTCGATGACGTAGTTGCGGTAGCGATAGGCTTCCCGCACCGGATAATCCGCTGTCTCTCCCGCGGTGTCGGCGTAGCGGACCACATCGAGCCAATGCCGGCCCCACCGCTCGCCATAAGCGGGAGACGCCAGCAGCCGGTCGATGGTTTTGGCAAAGGCATCGGGCGAATCATCGGCCAGAAAGGCGTTCACGTCCTCAAGCTCCGGCGGCAGGCCGGTCAGATCGAAGGTGGCGCGACGAAGGAGCGTTCGCTTGTCTGCGGGCGTCGATGGAACGAGGCCGCTCTTCTCCCAAGCCGCGGCAATGAAGTGGTCAATCGGCGTATTGATGCGACTGGCATCCTTCACTTCCGGTAATGACGCTTCCTGCGACTGCTGAAGCGACCAGAAGAGCCGTTCTTCCTTGGTGATCGGCCCGCTCCGCAGAGCCGTCGCTGTCTTCGCTTCGGCCGGCCAGGGCGCTCCGCGGCGAATCCACTCCGCCAGGTCGGCAATCGCCGGCTGCGGCAGCTTCTTCTCCGGCATTTTGAGATCCCCCTCATGCTGCACCGCCTTCAGCAGCAAACTGGCCCCCGCGTCCGCCAGATCAACCGCCGCCCCCCGGTCTCCTCCCGCCAGCATCATCTCCCGATGATCCAGCCGCAGCCCCGATTCCTGCTTCTTGGCCCCGTGGCACTTCTGACAATGCTCCACCAGCAGCGGTCGAATGCGGTTCTCGAAGAATGCCAGGTCCTCCTTGGTCGGCTCGGCAGCGCAAGCTACGGAGGTGGCGACGAAAATCGCCAAAGAGCAATAAGTGGTGTGTGTCCTGAGGGTCATAAACATTAGCTCCTATCTTACCACGGCTCTTGTTCTCGTTCCCACGCGGAGCGTGGGAACGAGGAATTCACGCCCGCGAGTATTTACCGCGGTCCGTGGGAATACTCATCGAGAACGGCACCCCCTTACGGATGGATTCCAGGCTGGGAAACTTCTGCCGCTCGGGAATGATCCCCTGCAGGCGATAATTCCTCTCGGCGTTGCGCCACAGCGTGACCAAATTGTTCCGAAAGGCCGTGTCGTATTCGTTGATGGGTATTAGAGTTGCGATCAGCTCGCCGAGTTCGGCGAGCCACGCCACCCCAGACTTTTCCAGTTTCCATAATTCCGACTCTTTCAGGGGGACGCAGGCCGGGTCGTGCGACTCCAGAATCAAGCGTCTCGTAGGCACGGCTGGCTTGTTCGGCGCAGGTCTCCCGACCTCGCCGCCTTCGTTCGGCGCGGGTCTCCCCTCGTTCGGCGCGGGTCTCCTGACCCCGCCGAAATGGCTGTCCGTAGGTCTCCCCTCCTTAGCCTCCTCAGCCGCGGTGAGACCTGCGGTCGGCGGCGAGGGCGGGGTCAGGAGACCCTCGCCCAACACGGGAACGGATTCAAGTTCCCGCCGCGCCGCTGCCAGCTCGTGCTTAAGCGACCAAATCTCCTGGTCGCGGCAGGCGACTCTGGAGTCCAGGATCCGCTTCTCGGCCAGCTCCCTGGCGATGTATTCCCGCTCCTGGCGCTCGGCCTCCTCGTTCGGCTCGCTCGGCAACGGCAATTGCTGCCGGGAGACGATGTGACACGCCAGCAGCACCAGGTTGTCGACCCCCAGCCGGGCTTCCCGGAGAAACTGCGGCTTCCCCTCCCGCGGGCGGATCGTCTTCTCGATTTTCACTTCCCCCACGAACTTGCCGACGTGTTTCTCGTCCCCGTCCGCCGCCGCCTCTCGCGTCCCCCGCTCCTTGATGACGACCAGGTCCTGCCGCGACTCGCGGAAGGCGGCTTCGGATTCCCGGCGGTAGTGGTCGTACTTCTTCTCCGCAAACCGCTGCAAATAGAGGAGTTTTTCGTGGGCCGGAGCCGCCCCATATTCCTTGTTCCCGACCCGCCCCATCCACTCGATGACCCGGCGGACCCGCTTGCTGACATACCCCTGCGTCAGCTTCTCCTCCGCCGCCACCACGTATTGGGACACCTCCTCCACCACCACCCGGTCATACATCCGCAAATCCCGCGCACTGGGCGGCCTCCTCCGGCTGCCGCGGCTGGAGCGACTGTCTGGGGAATTCAGCAGAGGAACCACGGATGACACGGAATTCACGGATGGAATTGCTTTATCCGTGACATCAGAGACATCCGTGGTTCCTTCCTGGTTTTCTCCCTGCCGAGCTAGGGAATCTGGCTGCTGAAGAGTTTCCTGGACACCTGGCAAATGGGACTGGCACCTGGACATGGCATGGCTCCTGCTGGCAAAGACAGTGAAAATCTCGGAAAAAAACGCCCGCGCGGGGCTTTTCCGCCTTTGATAACTGTACGCATGTTCTAGTGCCACAGTCAAGAGTTATTAAATGAATTATGCTCTTGTCTCCCCAGTCGCGGCAGCGGCGTATTGGCAGCCCCGGCAGGGGCGACCGGATTCAAGCCCACGGCGCAAGCCGTGGGTAAGGATGCGAAACCGTATTGAAAGCCCCGGTAGGGGCGACAGAAGCGCGGCGACGGGAATGCGTCCATCGACGATTGCCCCACGCCGCCGACGACTGGGCGCGCGTTGAATCCACCCTTCTTTCGCCCCTGCCGGGGCTTTGTGATTGCCGTTTCCATCTACCCACGGCTTGCGCCGTGGGCTGGGTTCTGACACCGCTACCGCGGTTAAGATCGAGGGCTTCTGGCATTCTCAAGGGTGCCGGCCCTAAAATCATTGGCGTCCAAATCCTGCGGTTCGTTTTCGGAGGCCCTCATGGCGCACACCTTCACGCGGCTCTATTTCCACATCATCTTCAGCACCAAGCACCGCCAGCAGTTCATCGATTTGGACTTGGAGGAGCGGCTGCATCCGTATCTGGGGGGCATCATCCGCGAAATGGGCGGCGTTGGCATTCGCGTCGGCGGGGTCGCCGACCATGTCCATCTGCTCGCGCAGCTCCCCGCCACGCTGGCCCTGGCCGACGTGGTGCGGGACATCAAATCGAATTCATCCGGCTGGGTGCATGAGACTTTTTCCGCCCGCCAGACTTTTGCCTGGCAGACCGGCTACGGCGGATTCACCGTCAGCAAATCGAAGCTCCCCGATCTTGAAGCGTACATCGCCAACCAAAAGGCCCATCACGCCCAAGAGCCGTTTGAACCCGAGTTCCTTCGGTATTTGAACAACAATGAAGTCGAATACGACGAGCGTTTTGTGTTCGATTGATGAGGCCGCGGAATGCAGCCACGGCAGCGGCGCATTTGCAGTCCCGGCAGGGGCGACCAGATTCCAGCCCACGGCGCAAGCCGTGGGTAAACAAGCAAAAGCGCGTTGCAAGCCCCGGCAGGGGCGATAGAACCGTGGCCCGCGCAGGCGAACGCGTCCATCGACAATTACCCCACGGCGACGACGGGGCGCGCCGAACCACCGGCCTCGTGCCGACCCATTCGATAGGTCGTCGGCTGGCCCGCGCGCAGCAACCAAATCCTCGCGCCCGGAATTCGCGTCAGGAGGCGGCCGGTGGCTTGGTAGTCATCGGCGTCGATCTCGTAACCGCCGGATTGAATATCAACAGCGACGAACTTGCCGTCGTCTTCCGGGCGTAGTTTTGGCTTGACATATCTGTCGAATGCCTCTTGGCCACGACGTGCTTCGTCCGCCAATCGGTCGGTTACGTTGTCGATTGCGGTCATGTTCGGTTTCTCACCCTGGGAGCGATTCCTAACCCATCCTATACAAAAAGGCCATTGCTGTCGCCAGGAAATCGCTGTCGCGACTTGTCGGCTTGAACCGCTTGTTGGGCGACGTTGGTCTTGCCTTTGAACCTGTCGGGTGCAAACAACGGTTCCTGACACCTTTGTTTCACCCCCGGCGCTCGGCCAAACATCGCGTCCTGCCTTGCGCAGCGGCGCGGAACTGCTCGACTATTGGCAAGCGGAGGGCTTGGTCGGTACACGACCGGAGGTCGTTGACGCCTCGGCTCACGCCCGTGCCTTGCGGGAACAGGCTCAAGAGAGGGCGCGGACGTAACCCATGGAACTGGTGGATACCGACGTGCTGATTGATGTCCAGCGCGGACATCCCCCAGCGCTCGCGTGGTTCGCCGGACTTGCGGATCTTCCCGCAGTCCCCGGCTTCGTCGTGATGGAACTGGTTCAGGACGCCCGCAACTTTCAGGAAGTCCAGCGGGCGACGAAGTTGGTAGCGCCGTTCCGAGTCGCGTGGCCGACGGAGTTGGATTGTGCGAGGGCCTTGTCCGATTTTACCGCCTACCACTTGACGCACGGGTTGGGCCTTGTGGATTCCCTGATCGCCGCATCCGCGATCGGTCTCTCCGCGACCTTGTATACGTTCAACGACAAGCACCACCGAGACGTGCCGGGGCTCGTGACAGCCCAGCCGTATTCACGGTAGGCCAGAACGGACTCCTCGCCGAAAATCTCGTCACGGTTGAGTAGTGGTTCCAGGCCGCACTGGGAGCATCATTTCATTGGGTCTTTTTGCTTTTTCAATAGAACATGCCATTTGGGACCGTTATAAGACTCTCCGATCGTAAGGTCCTGATTCAGTGGAAGTTTGAGAGTGTTCCACCACATTGGGCCGACGTCGTCGTTGAGGAGAATTCGAGCCTTCATGGGTTCGAGTCTCCAGGTTCCCTTGCTAATCCCGCCGGTTGCCCTGCTCTTCAGTGTGTACTTCCCATTTGACGAAAAGGAAATCTCGTGCTGAGTCACCACTGAGGTTTCCGTGTTGACCATTGTCCATTCCCAATTTCCAATCAGTTTTCGCTTCGTCTCCTGCAGCAGGTCCGAATCACCAAGTACATCTTCAACCGCGAATAAAAAGTCAACAGACTTCAACCCGTCCTATTCACCGCCCCCGAGAGAATAAGTAAGGCCATCGCGTGATCTCCGGTGTTTAACGGGTATTCAAAGGCTCGTTCCACACACAAGGAGGATCACGCGATGGGTGAAAG
>JBKJNY010000212.1:0-98371 GCA_046593355.1 Pirellulaceae bacterium
TCTGACGGATGCAGTGACGCGGGCATTTCTCTCGTCGGAAGAACTCAAAATCGTTCAGCCGCGGATTGGCGTCGCGGCGCTCAACCCTCACGCGGGCGAGCAAGGTTTATTCGGCGATGAAGAGCTGCGAATCATCGGGCCTGCCGTTCAGGCCGGCAAGCTGGAGGGCCTCCACCTCGAAGGCCCCCTCCCCTGCGACACGCTGATGGTCCGGGCCGCAGCCGGCGACTTCGACGCCGTCGTCGCCATGTATCACGACCAGGGACACATCGCCCTCAAGCTCTTGGGAATGCACCGGGCAGTCAACGTCACCCTCGGCCTCCCCATCATTCGCACCAGCGTCGCCCACGGCACTGCGTTTGATGTCGCGTGGCAAGGCCGAGCGGAGACGAGCAGCATGGTGGAAGCGGTGCGGGTGGCGGCGCAGTTGGTCGGAGTGCGAGAAAGACTGATTTGGTAGGAGAGGTCAGAGATTTCAGATTTGAAATTTGAGATTTGAGACGGGAGAGTATAGGAGCGAGTTCGGCTATTCTTGTAGCTTCCGCAGCCAGGCTTGCGTTCTGTCCTCTGACTCTTCATCACCGGGGTCAAATTCAAAGAGTTGCGGATCGAGGTCGAGAGGGGCGTCGACTTCAGGGAATTCGAGAATGCTCAGGATGGTTTTGTGGGCGGGCTGATGATCCTTCAAAGATTCCTTCGCGGCAGCGGCTTTGAGCTCTTTGGGGGAGAGTTGACGCAGGTACTCGATGCGGTAAGGGAAGTGAGGTGGCGTCTGGTCGGCGCGGCCAAGTGTGAGGTTGACGGAAGTTGGCAGTTGTTCCCCGGTGGCGTCGTTGCCGGTCTTGGCCGTGGGATGCAATGCCTGGAGCCGCGCGGGCTTCAGTCGACCTTGCACAACGAGGACCGGCAAAGTGCCGATGCGGGCCGGCTGAGGGGGAGCGAAGTCGAAGTCGCGATGCAGCGATTCGACCAGGCGAGATAACCCGCCAAGGAGAATCCAGTTGTCGGTGGCGAGATATTTTCCGTCATCGTCCGCGCGCGAGAGGGCGCTGGACAGTCGGGTGAGGTTGACGTGCTCCAACTTGGGAGCCGCCGGCGGTACATGGCGGCGAATCCAATAGTCCTGGCGGCCGCAAACCTGCAGCAGCGTGGCGGCTTGCGGGCCGACTTGCATTTTCATGTCGAGCCGGAGGAGTTTGGGTTGTCCCGAGCCGAACTGATAGTACTCCCCTGCCCCGGCGACCTCCTGTCCGTAAGCGAAGACCCGCTGCTTGACCTTAGCTTTGATCGCCTTCTGGCGAAAAACATCCTTAGCGGCGAGCGCGACGAGCTTGTTTCCGTCCTGTTCCTCGGCTGTAAGCGGCGTGGGAAGGTGCTCCCCCTCCCCTGCCCTGCCCTGTGGCGCGGCGGATTTATCCTGCTCGCTATTCTTTGGCCTGGTCGCGGCTCGACTGGCTCCGTAGCCGGAACGTTTGGGCATCGGTTGGGCGGAAATCGCCGATAGGTTGAGCACCCAAAAAGCTAAGGCCAAGGTGACACCAGCCTGAAGCGCAAGCGAAGGAAAGCGCTGCACACGTTCGATCCCATTGCCCGAATCGGCTGGCGGAACCTTCCTTCGCTTGCGCTTCAGGCTGGTGTCAGAAAATCTGGGCAATTTGTACTTCATAACCGGGTCGTGATGATTTTGCCAAAGAATCCCGATATGCCGAACCGAACAATAACTCACAGGACGCCGCAATCGTCCGCCAACGCGCACCTTGTACGCGGGCGGCATGATAGGGGGAAAGACCCCGGTGGGTCCACGCCAGATAGCATGCTTGCAGCGGCTTACTCGCTGCCGAGCCGCTAGCAACCAAGCAATGAAGCGCAGCCCAGGCTTTTCCGGCCCGTTTCCGGACCAAGCCGCGGCCAAGTGTCAGGGGGGACATCATGAAGATCCGTTTGTCGCTTTGGATTTTGACGGCGGCCGTGGCCTTCACGGCGCTGGGGTGTGCGTTTCCCAAGGCGCACAATCTGCCCCCGGCACAACAACTTTTGGAACCGGGGCCAGGGGTTGGCGGTCCTGGGCCGGGGGTGCTCCCCCCTGCCCTGCCACCGATGGTGATTCCGGTTTCCATGCCCACGGTGCAAGTCCTGTTCATCAGACCCGAAGGCATGCAAGTCCGTTGGGACGTGGGCCAGCAGGGGGCGTTTGACTCTCCGGCTCTCATCGTTCCCGGCCGGCAGAACTTTCCGCAGAATGCCCTGTACCGGCTGAAGATTACGAACCTGGAGAAGAGCCCCGGCGTGGAGCTTTATCCCACGATTGAGATCGGCCCGACCACGCCGCGGAGCGAAGCCTTCCTGGCTCACAACGCGATTCCCGTGCAGTTCACCGACGAGGATCTCGACCAGGTGCTGGCCGGCAACTTCGTGACGAAGGTCATCTACCTGCCGGACCCCGAGTTCCAAGAGCTCGCCCTGGCCGGTGTCGATACGCTCGTCAGCACGCGGCTGGACCCGGGCGTGGATCCGATTACGGAAGCCGACCGCCGTGGAGCCATCCTGGCGATCATTCGCTTGGGCAACAAGGACGTGGAGTTGCCGGGCACGCTCGACGGTAATGCCGGCATCGGACCGGACGGCAGTGTGCTACTCGCTGGCGGCGAAGGTGGTTATGGCGGTGGCTATGGAGCTTGCCCGCCGAACTACGTCGCCGGTGTGACGGCCCCGCTCTATGGAATGCCGATGGTGGGAACGCCGATTGGCCTGCCTGGCCCGCCGCACATTCCCTACGGCGGCCCCGCCGGGTTGCGGAAGCACACGATGGTCAATCGGACCCACATGCACATTCCGCAGCCGGTTTCGAACTTCAAAATCAAGGTGCGCCAGCAGCCGGGATTCAGCTATCCCAAGCCGGTCAACCGGGTTCATATCCGCGAGCAGAATATCCATCCGGTCCTTCCGTTCGGGCAGCCGCACTATGACCGGCACGAACGGATTGGGACGCCGAATGTCCAAGGTGGCTACGACGCCGAATACTGCCCGCCGGGACAGCAGCAGTAAAAATCAGTCCCGATGAATTCGGGTGGCACGCCCACGGCTTTGCGTGGGCGTGTGCGTTGGCGGAACAATGAACCCGCACGGGCGGGTTACTACAAACGCTCAGGGCAGGAAACCATGCGAATTCGATACCTCCAGTTCGCTCTGGCCGCCGCACTCTCCACTTTTGCAGCAGCAGCTTTTGCCCAGCCGCCGGTCCACTACCAGCATCGCGCGGACATGCCGCCGGGGGAAGTCGGGCAACGGCAGCTCATGCGGGGTGGTCCGCTGGCCGGTTACTTTCAGCCGGTGGAGGTGACCGCTCCGCAGGGGTCGATCGTCTCGCTCGCCGTCGAGGGAGGCTTTGACCAGGGAGACAAAGAGTCCGTGCTGGCCGGAATGCAGATTGGCTACGTCTATCGGATACGGGTTGCGAACATCCCGGACCATGCAGGAGAAGAAGTTTTTCCGACCATCGAACTGGTCGACCGTCTCTATCCCCCGCCCGGCCAGGCCGCCCGCTTTCCGGTTCCCATCGAACTAACGGCGGAAGAGCTCGCGCTGGCCCTCGAAGGCCGCTTTGTCACCCGCGTCATCTACCTTGAAGAGCCGGGGACGGCCCTGCCGGTGAAGGACGAACCTAAAAAGCAGCGGTATTTTGAAATCGCCGCGGGACAGGATCCGCTCAAGGTGGCGGACCAGATGGGGCGGTCAGTCGCCATTCTTCGGATGGGTTCCCGAGTTCCCGACGGCCTGACCCCGGACGGCAAATTCCTGTACAACTCGCCGCCCCTTCTGAAATTCACGACGACCCCCGTGGAAGTGAAGCGGAATGAAGGGATTGAAGAACCGCAACTGCCGCCGAAGGTTGGCGAAAGACAAGGACGGACTTTCAAGCGATTGCCCGAGAGCCAAATCAAACGGCGGTGACGGTATTCCGCAAACTCGTTGAGCGGAACGCGGCAGAGAAAGGGAACCATGAACACGACGTACGGAAAGTTTCTCGCGCTGATAGTGATGGGCTCGCTCGGCCTCTGCTCATGCCGGGCGATGCCGGAGCGCGCATCCACGAGCGGGAAAGCTCCTATCGTGACTAAGGCTCAAGGCAACCCAACTGGCAATCCCATCGTCCTCGCCCAGCACACCTCCCCTGCCCTGCCCCAAGGCGCTTTCACGGGCGATCCAGCGGTGGCCCCTCACCACGGGATGCCCGGCCACTGTCCGCATTGCTCGCCGGCGAGCACCGGTCCGTTTCATTTCAGCTCCCATGCGGAGGAGTTGCAGTGGTATCCGGATGGGCTCGCTCTCCCTTGGCCGCGTGATGAGTATCTCTGCGACGGCGGCGATCTGAACGAGGACGCGAACATCAAGAAGGACGAGTCCGTCGTTGGCGTGGACCAGGAAGATACGATTGCTCATTACAAGACCCTCGACGGCCGCAAGGAGATCACGCACAGCAACAAGGTTTGCATCTACGCCCCGCGGTTTGCGGCTGTGCGGCATGTGACGGTGCCGATTACCACGGAAGTGCATGAGCGGATGGCGGGTATCGAGAAAGCAGACAAGCTCAGCTTGCACGGCAAGACCTTCGTGCCGACCACTGCCATCCAGCCGGAGGCGGTGCGGGGCGAGCAGGCAATTGACCTGGCAAACATCTTCCGCGAGCGGCGTCTAGGCAACGAGCTGGCCCGCACCAACGCCCCGTACATGGCCCGTGGCGAATTCCTGCCGTTCGAGGATTTCGACATCATCCGCCGCGGCGTTTACGAACAAGGCGACAAGCCGCGCCTGGCGATCAGCGCCCAGGCGGCTGAGGTTTGGCTCGACAAGAAGGCCGTACAAGTGGTCATCGACGGCAAGATGGCTGTCGAAGCCGCCGGCCCGTCCGGCTCGCAAGAAACACGGATGTACGAGCTGGAAGGGAAGCCGCGGCTGCGGATTTGCAAGGTTGCGAGCAAGAGCGACGCCAAAGTCGGCGAAACCGTGGAATTCACGCTGCGGTTTGACAACATCGGCGAGCAGCCGGTCAGCAACGTGACCATCATCGACAGCCTGACCACTCGCCTGGAATATGTCGAAGGTAGCCAGTCCTCCAGCCGCGACGCGAAGTTCGACACGCAAGAGAACGAAGGGGAATCGCTCGTGCTACGTTGGGCGTTGACCGAGCCGCTCAAGGTGAACGAGGGGGGCATCGTCCGCTTCCAGTGCCGGGTGCGGTAAGGGAGAAAGGCAGAAGGGAATAACCACAGAGACACAGAGGCTCAGAGAAGGCGGGAATGGGAAAACAGTAGTGAAGCTGCTGATTGACTTCTCCCCTCCTTTCTGTGACTCTGTGTCTCTGTGGTTAAACCGCTTCTCTTCCGATTCTCCGCAGCAGGCTCCCCGTGCGTTGGCCCCTTCGCTATCAACTCCTGTGGCCCTTCGCGGGGGTGATGGCCGTGACGCTGGTGTTGGTCAGCGGCGTCAATGCCTGGCTGGCGACGCGGCGGGCGGAGATGCAGATTCAGTCGCAGCTCTCGAATATCGGCGAGACGCTGAAGCGGCCGCCGTTTCCGCTGACCGAGTCGGTGCTGCGGCAGGCCCGGAGCTTGTCCGGGGCGGAGTTGGTGGTGACCGATGCGCAGGGCAAAGTCGTGGCGTCCAGCACTCCCGCTGTCGAGCCGGCTCTCCTGTTGAAGACGCCCAAACCACAGGCTGATAAGAGTGGTTTGGGCAGCCCCGTCCTGATCCAAGGGGAGCGATATTTCCACCGCGCCGTCGAATCCCGCAGCGGCGATGCGAAGGGACCGTTGGTGTTGCACGTCCTCTATCCGGAGCGGAGCTACAACGAGAGCTTACGGCAGGCGATGGTGCCGCCGCTGGTGGTCGGCGGAATTGCGCTGGCCGTGGTGGTGCTGGTTGCCAGTTCACTGGCTTCTCGTTTGAGCCGGCCAATTGCCCAGTTGCAGCAGCAGGTGGGGCGGATTGCCGAAGGAGATTTTCAGCCGCTGCCGCTGCCGGAGCGAGATGACGAGCTGCGCGACCTGGCAACGAGCGTCAATTCCCTCGCCCAGCAACTGACGACACTCACCCAGGTGATGAAGAGGTCGGAACGGCTGACACTCCTGGGCCAGCTGAGCGGTGGGCTGGCCCATCATCTGCGGAATGACATCACCGGCGTGCGACTGGCGATTCAGCTCCACCAGCGGAACTGTCGGGCCGACGACCGCGAGAGTCTGGAAGTAGCCCTGCGGCAATTGGCATTGTCGGAAGAGTACTTGCAGCGGCTGCTCGCCATCGGTCAACCGCGAGACCCGGAGCGGAAGGCGTGCGACCTGAAGGAGATTGCAGCCGATTTGGTGGTGCTGCATGAACCGACTTTTCAGCACCGCAAGGTCAAGTTGCAAGCGGAACTGGGAGAGCACAAAATTCCGCTGAATGCTGACGCCAAGCAGTTGGGGCAACTGCTGCTCAACTTGCTGCTCAACGGCATCGAAGCCGCGGGACCGGGGGGCTGGGTGCGGATGGAGACGGGAATTCGCGATGAGCAGCGTCAAGCTTTCGTCCGTTTGCTCGATAGCGGGGCCGGACCTCCTGCCGAAATCGAAGCCAAGCTCTTCGAGCCGTTCGCCACCAGCAAGCCGGAAGGAGTGGGACTGGGTCTGGCCGTGGCCCGGCAGATTGCCCGAGCTCATGGGGGAGACCTGGTATATAGCCGCGGTCGTGAACACAACGGCGCAACGTGCTTTGAGCTGCGGCTGCCGCTGGCTTAGTGTCGCCTTTCGCTCCGCGAAAGGAACGTCTCTTTCGCGGAGCGAAAGGCGACATGTTACGATAGTGTCATGCGCGCCAACGTCCTGATTGTCGACGACGAAGAATCCATCTGCTGGGGGCTGTCTCGCTTGTTGCAAAGCGAGGGACACGAGGCCAGCGTGGCGTCGTCGGCTGAGGAGGCGCTGGAACGCATTGCCGAGTCGCCGCCGGATTTGATTGTGATGGACGTTCGCCTGCCGGGAATGGACGGCCTCGCGGCGATGAGGCAACTGCGGGCGCAGGGCGACGAAGTCCCCATCGTCGTGATTACGGCATTCGGCAATCTGGAAACGGCCGTCGGCGCAATGAAAGCGGGCGCGATTGATTATCTGCCCAAGCCTTTCGACCTGGAGCAAGCGGCAACAGTGATTCGCCGGGCTCTGTGCCGGACAAAGCGCGGAAATGCAGCGACAGACACAGCGTCTAAGCCCCTCGCTAACCGCTCGGAAGAAGAGCTATTGGGCCAGAGCTCGGTCATGCAAGAAGTCTTCAAGCGGATTGCCCTGGTGGCGCCCACCGATGTCTCCGTCCTCGTCACCGGCGAGAGCGGCACCGGCAAGGAACTGGTCGCCCGCGCCATCCACCGGCACTCTTCTCGAAGCAGCAAGCCTTTTATCCCGGTCAACCTGGCGTCGCTTAGCCCGCTGCTCGTTGAGAGCGAGCTGTTCGGCCACGTGCGCGGGGCTTACACCGGCGCGGACAACAGCCGCGTGGGGCTTTTAGAACTGGCGGACGGGGCCACGGTCTTTTTCGACGAAATGGGGGACGTCCCACCCAGCGTGCAGGTGAAGCTGCTGCGAGTGCTGGAGCAGCATGAAGTGACACCCGTGGGAGACACTCGCCCCCGCCCGTGCAATTTCCGCATGATCGCGGCGACGAACCGGGACCTGGTGCAGTGCCTGCAAGAGGGGACGTTTCGCCGCGATTTGTATTTTCGTCTGGCCAGCTATGAGATTTCGTTGCCTGCTCTTCGGGAACGGCCGGAGGATATTCCGGTGCTCGTGGAGCGGTTCCTGCAAACCGCCAAGCTGCCGCAGGGAGCTGCCGCTTTCACCAAATCTGCGCTCGAGGAAATGCAGCGGCGTCCCTGGCCGGGCAACGTCCGGGAGCTTCGCAATGCCGTCGAACACGCCGCCATCATGGCCCGAGGCCTCGCCATCGGCCCCGAGCATCTCCCCGCCAGCCGCGATCTGGACGCCCGACCTCCCTCCGATGTGACCAGCCAGCTCCGCACGGCGGTCCGCAACTGGGCCACCGTCAGGCTGTCTGCCGAAGGGGCGAGCGGCAGCATATATGAACAGTTTCTCCTCAATGTGGAGCCCGCCCTCTTTGACCGGGTGCTCGAAAGCACCCTGCAAAACCGGGCCGCAGCAGCGGAGATTCTCGGCATTCACCGGGCCACGCTGCGGAAGAAAATGCAGTAAGGATGCAAGGGCAACCCGCATCACACCCGCGCAGCAAAAACCCGCGCGGGAAATCGCTTCCCAGCGCGGGTTCTTAAGTGAAGGTACTTGCCGGCGACTAAGTCGCGCGGCCTTTACGACCTTCATGAAAAGGCCTCGAGACGAGGCCTTTTTGGTGTCTTACAGTTTGGCCGAGGGTTCGCGGCGGGCCGTCGCGGCTTTGTCCGTGTGAGGTTTGGGAACGGAAGCTTCAGAACCCGTGGAGATATTGTCCGCCTTTTCCTCGGTCATGATTTCACGGATCCGGGCGGATTCACCACTATCGTCTGCGTGTACCGAAATGAGCACATTCCCTTCCTTCAGCTTGCCTTCATATTGCTGGGCTTCGTATTCTGGAATGCCCGTGCCGACTAGCGCGCCGGTCACGCCACCCAGCGTCCCGCCGGCGGCAACGCCAGAGAGCGCGGCCAAAATCGGTCCCGCGGCAATCAGCGGGCCGACGCCCGGAATCGCCAATGCACCGATGCCGACCGCCCACCCCAGCGCACCGCCCAGCAGAGCCCCGGTCCCCGCACCCGCCGCTGCCCCTTCGGGAGCCTTGGTGGAGTTGGTGTGACCGATGTCTCGCGTCCCGCTCTTATCGGGATGCAGCATGGAAATGTCATTGGCCGAGAAGCCGCTGTTATACAGTCGGTTGGCAATGCGAACGGCCTGCGCCTCGCTCCGGCAGATGCAATATACACACGTCGCCATGGAAAGCCCTCCCTTTGGAAATGTTGCTGATGAACAGGACACTGCAGTTCAAGACTGGTTTACTTAACATCAATCGCATTAGTGACGTTGTCTTTCCCGGCCACATTCTTGGCGATGTCATCAATGACCTTTTTCTCGTCCTCGGAATTGACGGGGCCGCGGAGAGTCACCTTGCCGTCAGCAGTGATGATCTTCACGTTCTGCCCATTGATGGACATGTTTTCGTGCGCCACAACTGCTTTGCGAATCTCGGCGGTGATGTTGATGTCCCGCTGATTTTCGTTCTGGTCAATCGGTGTCTTGGCATTGGCGTCGCGGTCGCGCTGATTGATCGCGGTGTTGTCCGGCTCGGTGCTGCTCGGACCGACGGTGCCAAGCTTGTCCGTGGAAGCGGGGGCAAGAGGCGAATTGCTCCCTGGCGGAATGGCGCTATTCACCGCGGGAGCGTCGCCGGTTCCGGCAGACGACGGAGCGCTGCTGTCCGGATACGTCGGCCTGGCAACCGTCGTTGGACTTGTCGATGAATTGGTCGTCTTGCGTGCCGGGGAATCGCAGCCTGCGAAACCAACAAGGGTGGCGGCGATCAGTGCGAATGAAATCCTCATAGCGTTCCTTTCCTGAAATCAAGAATGAGCTGAACGCGCGGAAGGCGTAGGCAGCCATGGAAAGGCAAGGATGCACATGCTATGCCAACCACAACGCGCGAATGTGCGTCGAAAGCGAGCCAAGTTCTTGACTTTTTCAGCCTTTGACGACGATCTCTGATGATTGCTGGCCGGGCATGATGGGCGTAGAGCGACCAAGGAAATAGGGCATTGCCCCTAAGAGAGCCCGGCGATGGGTGCGCCGCTGGTCATCAGGCGCAGGACGTCGTTGGGGAGGCCGGGAAGCAAGCGGACCTGCGGCAGGTCCAGCAGGGTGTCAAAAATAGTGGCGACCAGATTATCGTTGCCGACAGGCTCCGATTGGGGCTCGCCGCCGTCGCGCGTCGATTGACCGATGACTTGCCCCATCTTCAGGCCGCCGCCATAAAGCAGGAGCGGCGCGAGGCCACCCCAGTGATCCCGTCCGCCATTCTTGTTGACGCGCGGCGTCCGCCCCATCTCGCCGCAGGCGACGAGCAGGATTTTGTCATCCAGGCCGCGAGCTTGCGTGTCTTCGATGAACGCCGAGACTGCGTGGTCGAGCGGCTGGCCCATGTACGCCATCCCCTCTTCGCAGGGTGCATTGTTCACGTCGGCGTGCATGTCCCACACGAAGTTCGTCGTCACTGTCACAAATCCGCAGCCGGCTTCGCAAAGACGGCGAGCCAGAAGCAGCAGCTTGCCGAGGGTCTTGGCGTTGTCCACGTAGTTGTTGTAGTTGTTCCACTTGCGGCTGATCTGGTCGGGGCGGACGAGCGGAGCGGTGTCATAGCGGGCGACGGTCTTGGCGTCTTCCTGCGACAGGTCAAACGCCGTGGCCACGCCGCCGAGGATGGTTTGAAAGGCCTGCTGCTGGAATTTGTCCAGTCCGGCAAGTTTGCCGGCGTCGGCTTCGCGTTTCAGCTTGTCGAGGCCGGCCAGGAGATTGCGGCGGTCATCGACGCGGGTCTTGTCGAGATGCAATTCCAGGTCTTTCTGAAACGTGCCGCCGCCGCCAGGAACAAACGGAGCGTAAGCGGCTCCGAGCTGGCCGGCGGAATCGAAGCGGCCGAAGTTTTCGACCGCGGGCTGGGACTTGGATTCGACCGCGCGGGGAAAGAGACAGGCGTTGAGGGGCATTCCCGTCGTGGGATGATTGCTGCCCGCAATGCGGGCGTAGAGCGAGCCGATGTTCGCGCCAAGCGTCCCTTTGCTGACGACCGGCTTGATATCGTGGTTGGCATCGCCAGTCCGGAATGAACGGACGATGGAAAACTTGTCATTGAGTGCCGCAAGCTTCGGGAACGTGCTGCCGAAGGTGATGCCGCTGAGCTTGGTGGGGATTTCGCCGGTGGTGCTGCGAATCTCCGCGGCCGCCTCCATCTTGGGGTCGAATGTTTCAAACTGGCTCGGCCCGCCGTGCAGGAACAGAAAGATGACCGACTTGTCCTTCACGGGCCGCATGTTCGCCGCCGCCCGAGCGCGCGTAGCCAGCAGGCCGGGAAGCGTCAGCCCGCCGAGGGCCAGGCTGCCGACTTGCAGAAAGGCGCGGCGCGAGGAGCGGCTGTCGTGGAAGTGGAGCATGGGTGGATTCCGTTCGTGGGCTGGCCGTTGGCTCGGTGGTGGTCGCAAACGAGCCTCACGCTGAAAATATCACCATCCGCCGATACTTGCAAGCTTTTTCGGCTACTTACGGGTTTCGCCGAGTCTCCGCCTGAGGCGAGGCTTTCGGCGGCGGATCGATGATCAGCACGCCGTTCTCCTCGTGGCAGTGCAGGTTGGCCTGATCCAGAATCAGCCCGAGCAATTGGCGGAGCGTGATCGGCAGGGGTTCTTTGGGCGAAGGTGCATTGGGGAAGGTCATCACGGCGGCTGGCAGCCCAAGCCACTGGTCCAGGAATTCCCGATCGGCACCTAAGTCTTCTTCCTTGTAACGGAGACTTACCGGGATTTGCTGAACAACCGCGAGATTCCGCAGCGCTCCGCGGGGGGTGGAGAGAAGAATTGGCTTCGCGGGAAAATCAAGGCGCTCGGCGAGCGGCGTGCCCCCGGCCGGCCGCAGTTCCATCACTCCCGTAGCATCTTTCCACAGTTCCGCACCCTCGGCATCCACAACGCAGAGCACGCCATAGCGATAGTCCAGGACCAGCCCCAAGGGTGACAGCATGGCGTCAAATCCCGCGTAGAGCGGGCCATTCCTCACATCCATGCTCACCGGCGCAACAAAAATATTCTTGACGACCGGTGGCAAAGGCGCGGAAGCTGCGGGGCGGGCGAGAGAACGGGGCCGCATGTCGACGAGTTGCGGAGACGCTCGCAAATCGTCGGGCTCGCGAAGAATCCAATCATCTGAAAATGGAATCTCGTGCATCGCTGGCAGCGGCGGCTCGTGCGTCGGCTCCGGCGGCGTCAGCACAACCGTCTTTCGCCGCCAGCGCATCGCTAGACGCAAGCCGAATCGCTCGCTGCAGTCTGCGACGACCTCTTGCAGCGGCGTTTCCTGATAATTCATGTCACAGCGCTGCAGGAGCGTCTGCTCCAGCTTCTGGTCGTTCAACGAGCCATCCGCAATTCGTTTCAGCAGAAGGTTCTCGATGGGATTCTGCTGAGGGTTCACTAACCAATCGATTTGGAATTCATGACTGAAGCAGAGCTTTCCCGTATGATCCCACCACTGAAATGAGCCGTCCCGCTTTCCTCGGTTCCAGTGTTCTTCGACCCGGTATACTTCGCGGGCTGGCGAACCTTGAGGGTTAGGCTTGGACTGCGAAGGGCCGCCAAAGGGATCCGCATAGGGGGTGGGGGTCAGGTCCCGGATTTCGTCCGGTGATGGCAGGAACTCCCAAGTTCCGTGCTGTTTTCCGGCATAGTATTCCCCGGTGATCACATTTCCATAAGAGGACTTCCGATAGGGCCCGTGGAGAACGCCTTCCCGATAGTATTCCTCCAGAATAACTTCCCCGGCAACCGTATCGCGATGCACGCCATGTTTGATGAGTTCCCCCCTCAGACCGCGATGGTAGGTAAAGGTCTCCCTAAGTACCTGAACACCTCGCTCCCTGTCCGTCGTCTGCGTGACCGGCCAGCGCCACCAGAACGCCGAACCGAGGGCCGCCGCCGTCACCATGAGCATCAACATTCGCAAGCTGAACCGCGGTGCGAACCAGCGGCGCGGGGACTTCTTGTCGGCGGTGGTTTGAGTAGTCATGGCGACATCTCTCCTTCCAGCCGCTTTCTCAATTCCCCAATCTCGCCTTTCAGCGTCCGGCTAAACGTGGCGAGGTCGGAGGAGTGCATGACGAGGTTGCCGCCGGCGCGGGACCAGGTGATTTCCTGCTCGAGGTCGAGCCAGTAGTGGATGCCGGCGCCGATGCCGTGCTCGCGGGCGATGCGGAAGATGGTGCGGACGGCTTCGTCAAAGCGGGGGTGGGTGTACTGCTCGGGAATGCCGAGGCTGCAGGAGAGGTCATGCGGGCCGATGAGGACGGCATCGACACCGGGAACGGAGCAGATGGCGTGCAGATTCTCGATCGCCAGCACGCTTTCGATCTGGGCGATCAGGATTTTGTCGCCGTTGCGTTTCTCCAGATACTCGCGCAGCTCCGGCTCCAAGGAGTTCGGATCGCGGAGAGCTTCCTGCAGGCGGCGGCCTTTCAGCGGGCGGAGCTTGACCGCCCCGGCTAAGTCGCGGGCCTGCTCCGCCGTTTCCAAATATGGGCCGATCACCCCCCCTGCCCCGGCATCCAGCACCTTGCAAGCTTCAAACGGATCATTGCACGGCAGCCGCACGACGGGGGGAACGCCGAGGGCGCTATAGGTCTGGCACATCCACGACAGAGTCTCGCGGCCGACCGGCGTGTGCTCGGTATCGACGAAGACAAAGTCGATTCCTGCCTGTTTGGCGAGGTTCGGCCAAAGCGGCGACGTGGCCACGATGGCGGAAGAATACACGCGGCGGCCGGCATGGAGGGCGGCAATGATTTCGCGACCGGTCATGGGAACCTCGAAAGAAAACAAAAACAGATTTGAACAGAAGGGAACGAAGGAAACGAAGGGAAGAAGGAGGAGGTCAGTCAACAGAGGGAAAAATTCAATTTGCCAACTCCCATCTTTGCCTTTCTTCGTTCCCTTTGTTTCCTTCTGTTCAAAATCTCTTCTGTTCAAGAATGTTTGACATCTACAGCCTGGCCGCTTTCGCACGAGGCCAATGCCGCTTCAATCGTAGCAAAGATAGCCCGGCTGGCGTGAGCGCCGAGGATGGTGTCGGTGCCGTTATCGATTGCTTGGGCGAAGTTTTCGGCGAGGAGAAAGTCGTTTTCGCTCGCGACCCGCCGCTGGCGAGGTTCTTTGGCTGGCTGGCCGCGGTAGTGGATACCGACGTTGGGCAGGGCTTCATTGATGACAAGTGCCCCTTCGCTGCCGAGGATGTGCAGCTTGATTTCGCCGCCGCTGTTGTGGCTGCCCGCTCCAATCCGCCCGAGAGCGACGGAGCCGATGAGGCCGTCCTCCATTTCCAGTGTCATGCTCGCCAGGTCCTCGACGCCGTTATCTACATAGAGTTGATGGAAATGCGACGCCCGGCGGGCGAAGACCCGGAGGACCTCCTTGCCGGTGAGCATCCGCAAGTAGCCGAGCGGGTAGACGCCCTCGATAGCGAGTTCTCCCATCGACAACTCGCCGAGCCCGCCGTCGGAGCCATCGATGTGCGATGCAAGTTGGTGCGCCTGCCAGTTGATGGGCGGATAGCCGGGCTGGCGCGAGCCCTTGGGCGGACCAGCGTCTTTGGCGAAGTAAAAATCAGCGTGGATGGCGTAGGGTTGGCCGATGACTCCGGACTGAATTTGCTGTTGCGCATCGAGCACCGCCGGAATGAAATTGCGGTTCCACATCAAGAACCGCACGCCGCTTTTTTCGATGGCGGCGACGAGTGAATCGGCCTGAAGGCGCGAAACCGCAAGCGGCTTGTCTTGGATGACATGAACTCCCGCGTTCGCGGTGCGGACGCTCAAATCGCAGTGTCGTTCCGCTTCGGGACTGACGATGGCGACCTGCACGTTGAATTCGCGGAGCGCCCGCTCAACATCACGGACGTACGGAATATGGAAGCTATCTGCCAGTTGCTGATTGCGCTCGTGGGCCCATTGCGGCACGCTCGGGTTGTCGGCCACCACGGCAAACTCAAAGCGAGGATGCGAAGCGACACCGCGAGCGACATAGTCGTGCTTGACGGCGGAGAGGACGGCACAGCGGAATTTCTGGCCTGGCGAAGTGGGCACCGGCATTTCAGCGGCCCTCCAGCGAAACGGCCTGCCGCGCTTCGATGGAGCGCTGCACGGCATCGGCGACGGCCAGTACTTGCTCCCAGTTGTTGGTCATGTCCGAAGGCTCGGGTTCGCCCGACAGTGTCTCATGCGCCATTACTCCCCGCGTCTGGCCCCCTTTGTAAAGCAACTGCATGTTCTGTTGATCGTCGGCATACGCCGCTCCCGCGGAGCCGATGACGTGCAGCGAGCGGTAGGGATCGCCGGGGGGATGCAGACTCGAATAAACCAGCAGGGCCATCGCGTCTCCGGGAAAACCGAGATGGATTTGCAGGTATCGGCCCGGCCTCGCCTTCGCTGCTTCTGAATTCTCAATTGCGTAAACGACGGTGGGCGACTTGCCCATAAGCCACAGAATCACATCGATCTGTTGCAGCAGCGCCGCTGGCAACTCGTGGGCAGCGGCAGCCTCTCCGCCGGCCTCCCAGTGGTGAATGCGGATCAACCCCGGCTCACCCAGTTTTCCGGCGTCCAATTCCCGCTTGACGAGCTGGCGGGACGGCAAGAGACGCTGGGGATTCGCAGGATTCACGGCGCGCGCCCGACGACGGGGATCAGGAGATGGACCAAAGAAGCACTATAACACCGCTCGTGAGCAGCGTGTGGCGATTCTCCTCCAGCCGTTGTACAGTGATGGGAGCAATGAGGTGACATGCCGGCACACGGAAGGTGCCGCCCACTATGGAGAAATACATGACCCCGCAATCCTCCCGCCGCGAATTCCTCACCTCTTCCTCCGCTGCTGCCGTCGGCCTCGCGGCGCTCACGCTTCCCAAGAACAGCGCTTATGCCGCCGGTGAAGAAGCTCCGCTCAAGGTCGGCCTCATCGGCTGCGGCGGCCGAGGCGCGGATGCGGCCAGGCAGGCGCTGCGGGCGGATAAGAACGTCAAGCTTTGGGCGATGGCGGATGCCTTCTCCGACCGCCTGGAAAGCAGCCGCAATAGCCTCAGCAAGGTCGAGGATGTGTCGGCAAAAATTGATGTTCCGGCGGAGCGCCGCTTCGTCGGGTTCAACGCCTATCAAGACGTGATTGCCTGCTGCGATGTCGTTCTGCTCACCACGCCGCCGCAATTCCGGCCGCTGCACCTGCAAGCGGCGGTCGATGCCGGCAAGCATGTTTTCGCCGAGAAGCCGTGCGCGGTGGATGCTCCGGGCGTGCGGAAGGTGCTGCAAATCTGCGAGGAAGCGAAACAGAAAAAGCTCTCGATCGTTTCCGGCCTCTGCCTTCGCTACGACTACGGCTTTCAAGAGATTGTGAAGCGGATTCATGACGGCGAAATTGGCAAGGTCCACACGTTGCAGGCCAACGACTACCGCGGCGGCATCTGGGTCAAGCCGCGGCTGCCGGAGTGGACGGACATGACGTGGCAGATGCGGAACTGGTACTACTTCACCTGGCTCTCCGGCGATTTCAACGTGGAGCAGCACGTGCATTTTCTGGATGTCTGCGCCTGGGTGATGGGGAACCAGTACCCCGTGCGGGCGGTCGGCCTCGGCGGGCGGCAGGTCCGGACGGAGCCGGAGTACGGCCACATCTACGACCATTTCTCCATCGTCTACGAGTACGCGGACGGGGCCAAATTCTTCAGCAACTGCCGCCAGCAGCAGGGATGCGTCAGCGACATGTCCGCCCACGTCGCCGGCAGCAAGGGGGTGGCCCACATCAGCGAGAAGAAGAAGGGGCTGACCATGAAGACCGACGCCGGCGACTGGGTCTACAGCGGCAAGGAAAACCAGATGTACCAGACCGAGCACGACGAGCTCTTCGCCAGCATCCGCCAGGGAAAACCGATCAACAACGGCCCGTACATGGCCAACAGCACCCTCCTCGCCATCATGGGCCGCATGGCCGCCTACACCGGCCAGGCCATCACCTGGGAAATGGCCTTGAACAGCCAGGAAGACCTCACGCCGCCGAAATACGACTGGGACGTGCCACTGATCGTGCCGCCGGTGGCGAAGCCGGGGGTGACGAAGTTTGTGTGACGTAGCGATAGGCGGCCCGTCTGTCAGCTCTGTTCTTGTGACGGGTCGCCCGGTTGGAAACCGAGTCCGCTAGCGACTCTCTCAACTAGGTCGGGCACATAGTGACTTGCGTTCGGCATGGTGAATCGAGTGCCGATTTCGTTGCCGCGTCGCAACGATTCGACCTTCACAAATTGGTCCCAGAGGCAAGCCTCCATCCGTAAGTCCAATGGCACATTCCAGAGGTGGTACTCGTCCAGCATTCCGTTGTCCAGAATCGCATTCACGACCACAGCAACAAAAGCCTTCGTTCGTGTCCGCTTGATTATTGAGTTGCAGTTGTAGCAAGCAAACCGCATGTTGCCTAATACGTACCCCGAGTTGTTGTTCACCCGGTCAACGTGAAGTGACCTCGTGCTGGCGATTCGCGTGCAGTACAGTCGAAGAAATTCTTCTTCAATACCACAATAACAACACACTTTCGTCTCTGCGGAATACCATTGGCGAAACTCATTCAGGTCGCAGAATAACTCGTGGCGTCCGTCACTTCTTCGCCTTATCGATTTCCAACGCTTCTCAACCTCGTCCATGGGTGTCTCCGCGCAGCATAAGTGTTTGTTCAATGTGGATGCGGAGCAAATCAAGTCGCTGAGAATCGCTTAGTCCAGTTCTGCAAACAGCTCCGCCAGTTTCAGCGTGAACCCCGGCAGCACCTCTCCGCCGTCGAGAATGTCAGCCACGGTCAGGCGGCGAGCATCGGTGGAGCCTGCGTAGACATCGACAGCCCGTTCCTCGGGATAGACATACCAGATCAACCGGTCGCCGGCTGACAGGTATTCGCCGAGTTTACGTTCCATTTCCCGGCGGGTGTTCGATTTCGACATCACCTCGACGACGATGTCGGGCACCAGTAGCGGGACCGCTTCCGTTGGCAGCTTTCCGCCCGGAAGTCGCGAGGCCAAGATGACGGAGACATCGGGACCGCGAACGAGCTTGGGGATGAGTTGGACAAGTCCGGCTTCCCCGGCAACAAATCCGAGTCGCGAATGCAGCACAAACCCCTTCAAAAAGTAGCCGATGGCCATGCCCAGCACGGATTCCCGATATCCTAGCGCTTTCTCCACCAGCACCCCGTCCACAAGTTCAAACAGCCGCCCTTCCTGAGCTTGAATTCGCTCCACGTCCTCCACGGTCGCCGTTCCGGGAGGAGGGTATCGCCGAATGCGAGATGCTGCCACATCGCCCAGTTCGTGAAGCAGCTCGGCGAGCGAATCCTGGGCGGGCACAGGCAACGGAATGTCGCCGACCGAAATTCCGCTCGACGGTAGATTGACAATGGACATAGGCCCGAGAAAACAATGAGGAACCGCCTCCATTAAAATATAGATTAACACGCCGCCTTCGGGAACGCAAAATGGTGCAACGGGAAAAGTGGCCCGCACACTCCGTGTGCCGGCATGTCCGCTCACGGAGTGAGCGGACTACTTTCAGTCTCCCCGGTGCTCCCAGCAGTTGCGGCAGATTGCGTCCACAGCCCCTTCCGTGAAATGCGGGGAAAACGTCCTGTTTCCGCAGCGGGCGCAGGCCAGCGGCTCAAAAGACTTCAGAAGCGAGTTCCAATAGACGGTGTAAATGCGGCGAGACTGCTTGCGGGTGACATCGAGGTCCACGGCCAGCACCGGGAGTTGGCAGCGGACGACGCACAGTGTGGTCAGGTCCGCCCGCATCGCGTAGCGTTCCTCCAGCTCCGCCAGCTTGCGCCGCAGTTCCAACTGGACGGCCTTTTTCTTGGCTTCCGTCGCCTCGGGCGAAACCACGGTTTTCGTCCGCCGATTGGGAGCCCCGGCTTCACGGATCAGAGCATTGTAGTAATCGCGCAACCGCTTCTGGTCCCGCGCCAGCCGGGCATCAATCCGCCCCAGAAACGACTTCGCGGCAACCATGAGCTGCTGGGCGGCCGCCTTGCCGGCAACCTCCCGTGTTCCTTCGAGACCGGCAAGTTCCGCCTGGCCGGAGGTTGATTCCAGGCCGAATTCTTGGAGGAGGTCGGGGAGTTCCAGCGGGACCAGACTGTGGGCGTTCAGCGTGGCGCTAATGCGCGTCTCAAAACAATCTTCCGAGCGGAGCGCGGCGTGAAAATGCCAGGTCTGATACTCGCAAGTGGCGGGACTGACGCTTTGCAGGCGGACGCGAGCGTTCGGCCAGGCATAAGCGCAGCCCAGCAGTTCGGCGATGTCCCCCTTTTTGAGATGCCGCTCGGGGATCCGAAACGCGCCGATTCGGGGCACGCGGGCCTGGAGCACCTGCCCCGCCAGATCCAGGAATTCGCCCCCCAAGGAGACGGAGAGTCCCTCGTCGGTTCGATCCAGGGCCAAACTGAACGCCTCGTCGGGCATTCGCAGCAGAGCGGCAACGGCAGGGGGCGCGAGTCCGGTCCCGCGCTCCTGTGAAGCCGACCATTCCACCATTCCGCCGGCTTGCTCCAGCAACTGCGTCGTAAATTGTCGCAAGTCTTCTTGAATTGCGTTCGCGCTCATTCGTAATCCTCGCCAATTTGGCTTTGGGGTCGGGAAGGGTTTTCGCGCCCCGTCACGCCGACCCGATCAAAAAACGCCGCCGCGAAAACCTTTCCTGACCCCGTCCGTTTTGACGCTGCCACCAGGACGGGGTCGGGAGAAGTTTTCGCGGCCTGAGTCCCTACAGATGGATGGCTTAATCGCCGCGAAAACCCCTCCCGACCCCCTACCGTTGGTGCGCTCATTCGTAATCCTCGCCGAACAAGGCTTCGTCAAGTTCCTTCACCTGCACGTATTCCTCCTGCGCCGTCAGCAGCGAATCACCCAGTTGGGCAAAGGACTTCTCCAACTCCTGATCGCTCGAAGATTTGAGCCACAGGCTCAGCACGAGCGTGTCGAACTCTTCGCCCCCTTCCAAGTTCCCCAGGATCGAGCCGATTTCGCCGACCACCAACTCGAACATGCGGATCTTCTCATGCAGCAGCGACAGGATGCGGGATTCCAGGGACTCGGCCGTGCAGAGGTTAAAGACAAACACCGGCTGCGTCTGGCCGATGCGATGCACGCGCCCGATCCGCTGCTCGATCCGCATCGGGTTCCAGGGCAGGTCGTAGTTGATGATCGTATCGGCGAATTGCAAATTCCGTCCCTCGCCGCCGGCATCGCTGCAAATCATCACGCCCACGCGCTCCCGCAATTCCACCACGGCGGCATCCTTTTCCGCGGCCGTTTGTTCGCCGGAAAATGTGGAGTGCGCAACTCCCGCCCGCTCCAGCAGCGTTTGCAGATGATGGATCGTCTTGCGAAAGTTGGCGAAAATCAAGATCTTGTGCTCACGGCTCTGTTGGATCAGCTCCAGCAGCCGCCGGTCCTTGGCCGATTGCTCCACTTGTTCCGCCCGGCGAACAATTTCCGCCGCGGCGGGTTCCGTGGCGGCGTACGGAGCGATGGCCGCTGCCAGCGCTTGCGGGTGGCTCCCTTGCGCGGCCAGGAGCGCGGCCAGTTGCATCCGCGTGAGCTTAGGAGCGCCGGATCCCAAGCTGGCAGCGGATGATTGTTCTTCCGGTTCCGCGTCTTCCTTGTCGCTGGCGGAAACTTCGGGTACTCGCTCCCGCAAGAATTGCTGCACCAGGCCATGCAGCTCCCGCTCCGGCCCTTCCGGCTGAGCCTGAATGGTTTCCGCGTAGCGCGGCGGCAGGTCCATTTGCACCAGGCTCCTGGTATTGCGGATCATCACTTCGCCGAGGAGCTGCCGCAACTTTTCCCGCTGCCGCGGATCGCGGGGGTTGCCGCGCTTGACGAACTGCTTTTTGAAATCGGCCTCGGTGCGCAAATGCCCCGGCTCGAGGAGCGTAAGCAGGTTGTAGAGCTCCACCAGATCATTTTGCACCGGCGTCGCCGTGAGCAGGAACATGTGCCGCCGCTGGAGCGAATTGATGAGCTGCCAGTTGCGCGTCGCGCGATTCTTGCAGTGGTGCGCCTCATCCACGATGACCAAATCCCAGGGAACCTCCGCCAGAACCTGCGCCCTGGCCCCCGTCTTGGCAAACGAGAGCGAAGCGAGCACCAGGTTGTTTTCCAGCCAAAACTGGCTCCGGCATGCTTCCTTGGAGCGCGGGGGAACGACGAAATCGAGCCGGAATTTCTCCGACAATTCGTCCTTCCACTGGGAGACCAGCGGCGGAGGAACCAGGATCAGGACGCGGCGAATCATTCCCCGCAACAGATATTCGCGGAGCAACAGGCAGGCCTCGATCGTCTTGCCGAGCCCGACCTCATCCGCCAGCAGCACGCGTCCGCGGAAATGGCGCAGCACTTTGCGAACCGTTTCAATCTGGTGCGGCAGATGCTCCACTCCCCGCAGACCTTCCAGGCACAGGAGCTCGTCGAAACCGCGGAGCAGGTTCAGCCGGGCATGTTCCAGATGCAGCCAAATGGCGGCGTCGGAAGCCTGGCCAGCACAGGCCGGCACCGTGTTTGTTGAGACCCGGTTTGCTGAAACCCGGTCGGTTGAAACCCGGTCGAGAGAGACCCGGATCGGAATCCCGCCGGGGGAGGCCAGTCGCAGAAGACAATCTTCCGCATCATCGGCCGTTTCCGAAACATCCTTGAAAGCGGCCACGGCGGCCATGCGTGCTTCCTTTCTGGCGGGGCGTCAGCGTTTTTTTTGATGGCCGCGGTGCAGCCTCTTGCCGGCCTGCTTGTTACGGCCAGCATATCCGTGCAGCCCGCCCAGGGACAGGGCTGCGAGGCATTATCTCCAGTGGCAATGACTCGGGCAGGCGGGAAGCATAGCCCACCCAACGAACTGGACACTTAGGCGGATAGTGACTTTTTGTATAATATGGTGCCAGGGGCGGAGTTCCGCGCAAGTGGCCTCAGGAGGGGATGATCCTTGACAATCCGGTTGTGGAAAAAGTGTGGCAGCCTGGTGCTGGAGAGTTGGGCACGGGTAGGGACTGGGGAAGCTGGCTGCGCAAAGTGAATAAGGGGCGATTTGAAATCTGAGATTTGAGATTTGAGTCAGAGGGGGACTTTGAAAAGGGCTTATAAATGGCTGATAAGTCCCAAAGGATTTGGTGAATCAGAATCGTCGGAAATCGGGCTGATGAATCAAACTTACGGCGAGAGCCCAAATTGGAACATGTGTTGAGATAAGGAGTTCGGCTGACGCGAATCGACGTAAGTTTCTCGAAACCAGTGTGCGTGAATCATGAATCAAAAGCACCTGTTTGGGGGGTGACCACGGCCTTATCATCAAGCGCCGGTTTTCGTCTTGACCCCTGTGCCCAAATGCTGACAATTCCGGCTCGTTCATCGCCCGGTAATAGACGTGCGGCACCCCGCCCATCGCATGGATTGTGATGGTGGCCGCCAGCCGGGTTTTCCCGCCCATCACCCGAAGGCAAGGAGGCCTGGGATGAAGCCCAATTTAGAGCGCGCCGGTATTTCTCTCCGGGACGTGTTGACCAGTGCCCGGTTCGTGCAGACCTCGGATGTCCGGGTCACTGCCTGTTGCACCAGCCCCGAGGAAGTCAGCCCGGGGGACCTGTTCATCGCCGTCACCGCGGCTGACTCCGATGGCCACGAATGGGCCGACGAAGCGGTCCGCCGTGGAGCGTCCGCAGTGCTGGCCGAGCGGCTGTTGCCGGTCAGCGGGCCGCAGGTGGTGGTGGATGATTCGCGGGAGGCTCTGGGGGAAATCTGCCAGGCCCTTGTCGGCCGGCCTAGCGATTCGCTGCGGACTATCGGCGTGACAGGGACCAGCGGCAAGACCGTCACCTCTCTGCTCATCGCCTCCGTTCTGGAAGCCGCGGGCCAAACGGTGGGAGTGACCAGCAGCGTGGGGTACAGCGACTCGGTGGACCAGTCCGCGGCCAAGCTCACCACGCCCCACGCGCCGCTGCTCGCCAAATGGCTCTCCCGCATGACCGAAGCCGGCTGCACGAGCGCCGTGCTGGAGCTTTCCAGCCGGGCCTTGGCGGAGCGACGTGCGGCTGGGGTCGATTTCGATGCGGCAGTGCTGACGAATTTGCGTGAGGCCCATCTGTCCTTTCACGGCAGCCAGGAAAACTACCGCCGGGCGAAGGAGCGGCTGCTCTCGATGCTCAAGCCTGGGGGCTTCGCGGTTCTCAATGCCGATGATGAAGCGAGCGCGGAGCTACTTACGCGGTTGGACGCGCCGGTGCTCACCTTCGGCCTGCAAACCGAAGCGGACGTGACGGGGGAAATCATCGAGCGGCAGCGGGGCGAGCAGACGTTCCTGCTTTCCGCGGGAAATGAAACCGTGCCGGTGCGGACGCGAATGATTGGCGACCATCACGTTGCCAACTGCCTGGCCGCGGCCGCGGTGGGGCTGACGCTCGGCATCGATGCCACGACGATTGCTCGCGGGCTGGAGGCGGTGGAGCGCGTGCCGGGCCGGCTGGAGCGGCTGGAGTGTGGGCAGAGCTTTGGCGTGTTCGTCGATTCGGCCCGCACGCCGGAGCAGCTCGCCTGCACGCTGCGAACGCTGCGGAAGAACACGGCCGGCCGGCTGATTTGCGTTTTCGGTGCCCCCGGCGGACGGAATAGGGGGATCCGGGCCGAACTGGGCCGAGTCGCCGAGCGAAGCTGCGACCTCCCCATCATCACCAGCAACGACCCGCGTCACGAGGAGCCGCTGAAGATCGCCCACGACATCCTGGACGGCTTCCATCGCCCCGCCAAGGGACATGTGCTGCCGGGGAGGGTCGAAGCCATCCGTTATGCCTTGCTCACGGCCCAACCGGGCGACTGTGTGGTCATTACCGGCAAAGGAGACCGCGAGGAGCAGATTGTCGGCAAGCGGCGGCTGATGCACGATGACCGGGCGATCGCCCGGGCGTGGCTGTACCGTCAAGGAGGGGAAGAGTTGCGACGGCCGAAGTTCCGAGTCGTGGGATAGGGCACTAAAAAACGTTCCTCCCTCGCTGGCGCGTCGGGCTAGTATCGGTAAAATTGGAGAGAGGCAGAACTCGGATCTTACGGCGACTTCGTTATGGCCATCCCCACAGGTTTTGAACACATCACGCGCGAGCAGGAGCCGCTCGCGCCCTACACCTGGTTCCGGCTGGGTGGGAAGGCCCAGTACTTCGCCGAGCCGACCTCCGTGGAAGAATTGCAGAAGCTGGTGCGGCAGGCGACGAAGGACGGATTGGCGGTTCGCATCTTGGGGGGCGGTTCGAATCTGCTGGTCAGGGATGAAGGGGTCAGCGGGCTGGTCATTCATCTCTCTGCGGCAGCGTTCGGAACGATCACGGTTCAGGGAAAGCGCGTCATCGCCGGGGGCGGAGCGAAGCTGGGACATGTCATTTCGACGGCGGTGCGGGAAGGGCTGGCCGGGCTCGAGCAATTGGTCGGAATTCCCGGCACGCTCGGCGGCGCGCTGCATACCAACGCCGGGTCGCACAGCGCCGACATCGGCCAATGGACGCAGTCCGCCACGGTGATGACCCGTAAGGGAGACATTGTAACCCGCAAGCGGGAAGAGCTGCGGTTTGGCTACCGCGACAGCAGCCTGGATGAACTGGTGGTGCTGGAGGCGACGCTGGAGTTGGAAAAGGGAGATGCCGCAAAGCTTACCAAGCACATGCAGCAGCTCTGGATTTTGAAGCGAGCCAGCCAGCCGCTGGGGGCCGAAGGCGCGGGAAGCATCTTCAAGAATTTTGGCGGCGTGAGTGCCGCCAGCCTGGTGGAAGAAGCGGGGCTAAAGGGAACACGCATCGGTGATGCCGAGATTTGCGATAGCAGCCCGAACTTCATTCTGGCAGGTCCGCGGGCGAAGAGCCGCGACGTGCTGGAATTGATGGAGCACGTCCGCCGCGTCGTCGCGGAGAAGACGGGGACGGAGTTGGAGATTGCGATTGAAGTCTGGTAGTTCGTAGTAACCCGCTTCAGCGGGTTAACGCGCTGGATAACCCGCTGAAGCGGGTTACTACCAACGAATGCTGAAAGGGATGTCAGCGCATGGGAAACTCGAAACCGGCCCGCAACTGGACTCCGCCGCTGCTTCGCAAGTTAACAAGGGGCGGCCTCTTTGGCGCCTGGTCGCGGCGTCTGATTGTGGCAGCGATTATCCTAGGACTGGTCCTGGTCGGCTGGTCGTATGCCTGGCGGACTTGGGGAGAGCCGGGCACAACCGGCCATGACTTCCTAGTCACGCCCGAGAAAATCAGCGTCACGCCGCCGCCTGGTTGGATACACTCGGATGTGAAGACGGAAGTCGTTAAGAACGGCAGTCTCGCCTTGCTGCCGCTGCGCGATCCGCAGCTCGTCGACAAAGTCTCGCGGGCCTTTGCGGCGCATAGCTGGGTGGCGAGCGTGAAGAAGGTCAGCAAGCACTATCCGGCCCGGATTGAAGTGGAGCTGGAATATCGCCGGCCGGTGGCCATGGTCGAAGTCATCTGGCAAGGCGAGCCGAAACTGTACTTCATTGACGCCGCCAGCGTGCTGCTGCCGTCCGAGGACTTCGAGAACGAGGTCGAGCAGAAAGCGCCCCACTTCCTCCGCATCTTTGCCGGCGATGTTTCTCCCACGGGCCGCGCCTTCGGCACTCCCTGGGGTAGCGAGCGGATCGCCGGCGCTGCCTTGCTCGCGGACGCCTGGCAGGACCGCTGGCAAAAGCTCGGGCTCTACAAAGTTTTGCTCGACAAGGATGATCCCAACGGCAAGCCGATGTATGTGCTGGCGACCAAATCCGACACGCGCATGCGATGGGGTCATGCGCCAGGCAGCGAAGCAAAGGAGGAGCAGACTTCTCGCGAGAAAATCGCCTGGCTGGAGCAGTACGTGGCCAAACACGGCCCGCTCGACAAATCGGCAGCCGACGCTAGCCTCGACCTCCGCTACGCCACGGGCAAAGCGCCGCCGCAGACGGCGCGGAAGGGTAGTACCACGAAGCGATAAGAAATTGAGTGGCACTCTTCACGCCCACGCAAAGCCGTGGACGTGGCACCCCGCGGCGACCCTGGCGCTTTTCGCGTGCTACACTTGCGAAGCTCATAATTCCAAAGGAGGCTTCGCATGTTCTATCGCACCTTCGGCACGCTTTGCCTGGTCATCGTAATCGCCACGACCGCGCTGGCGAGGGACATCTTTGTCGACAACCTCGGCGGAGACGACCGCAATAACGGCGAGACGCTCCGCGCCGAAGGGAAATCGAATGGGCCGTGCAAGACGATTACGAAAGCCTTGCGGCTGGTAAAGTCAGGGGACCGCATCAACATCATCGCTCATCCGGGTGAGCCCTACCGCGAGAGCATCGCCGTGCAAGGGGGTTTTAGCAGCGGCCGGGAAGGAGCCCCGGTGGAGATTATCGGCAACGGCGCGGTGCTGGACGGCACAACGTCCCTCATCGACGCCGAGTGGGATTACGAAGGGAATGATGTCTTTTCCATCCGCTCGCGCCTGATGGCCCATCAGCAATTGTTCCTGGCCGGCACGGTAGCGCAGCGAGTACACGCGAAGGATGGCGCTCGGCCCAAGCTCGCGCCGCTACAGTGGTGCTTGTTTCAAGGCAAGATTTATTTCCGTTGTGAGTCCGGCCACCTTCCTTCCTTGTACGACCCTGCCTGCTGCGGCTTGCAAACGGGAATCACGCTCTACGAAGTGCATGACGTCGTCATCTCCAACATGACGGTCCGCGGATTTCAGCTCGACGGCGTGAATGCCCATGACACCGCGCGGCGAGTTGATCTGCTGGACGTCACGTCGGTGGACAACGGCCGCAGCGGCTTTTCCATCGGCGGCGCATCTCGCGTGCGCCTCGACGGCTGCAATGCGGCCGGCAATGGCGTGTCTCAGGTGCGGACGGAAGGCCATTCCATGACTCGGATTGTCGGCGGCAAGCTCGATGAGACCACGGCCCCAGCCGTTCTCAGCGATGGCGGCAAGGTGGTCCGCGAATAGAAGAGGCTCGCGTTTCAGCGATTGGCTTGGCTACCTATAGCGGCTCGATCCTCGTCTACCAGTCGATGCGCGAACGGGAAGAGCTGCAGGAAGCGGATCCGAGTTTACTGCCATGAGCCGCAGCGGCGTCTATTTATTCTCCGCTTTCAGCCTGGCTTGGAGATTCTTCACAAGTTCCGCGTGGTCCCCCCAGAGCTGGCGGCAGAGATCCTGGTCCTCGGCGGGGAGCTGCTGGACCTGCCGTTCGTCGCGGAGACTGGCCAGGTCGCGGTCCTGTTGCCAATGCACCAATGCCTGCAAGTCCTGGGGCAATTGCTGCGGCTGGCTGCTCTCGGCGAGTTTTCCCCAAACTGTCAAATCGTCCCGCAGCCAGACCAGCGCCTGATGCCTGAGGCGGGCTCGCTCCGCATCCTCCAGCTTGTCTGCTTCCTTCCCTTTCCCTGCCGCAATAAGCAGCGCCGCACGAGCGGCGTAGTAGGGCACCCTCGGAGAGTTCGGCTCAATGCGAAGGGCTTCGCGAAACGCCGTCAAAGCTTTCTCGAAATTCCCTTGACTCGCGAGCGCCATCGCAAGATTGGAATGTGCGTCCGCATGGGTCGGCTGGAGACGAATGCCTTCGCGAAATGCCGCAACCGCGTCGTCTAGTTTTCCTTGCTCCGCAAGTCCGGCCCCAAAGTTTGATTGCGCTCTCGCATTGTCTGGTTCCAGGCGAACGGCTTCACGATATGCTTCAACTGCTTCATCCAGCTTTTGTTGGCTCCAGAGGGCGACACCCAGATTCAGATGCGCCTGGGCCAGAGTCGGCTCGAGGAGAATTGCCTGACGATTAGCCAAAGTCGCCTCTCCGGGCTTACCTTGCTTCCAGTAGGCAATTCCCAGGCTAAGGTATGCCGACGCATAGTTCGGTTTGAGGCGAACAGCCTCTTGCAGCATGAGGATTCCTTCTTCGTAGCGGCCCTCTTCGTTTAAGAGGATGCCGAGGTTGTACCGCGCGCCGGGACTATCGGGGCGAATTGCTACGGCAGATGTAAGGAATCTGATCGACTCTGCTGAGTGCGGAGTTTGCTGATCTAGTAGCAAACCAAGCTCTTCATTCAGCCAGAAGTCTCCCGGGTGTCGGTGCGCGGCAGCCTTGTAAAGTGCAAGGGCTGATTTGAAATCGTTCCTTCCCCGTAAGGCCAGTCCCACACATGCTGCCCCCTCAGGCGGTAAATCGGACTGGACCGTTTCTGCCAGCTTTTGCATCGCCGTTAAGTCGTCCGTGCGGATCGCGTTAAGAAGCGGCTTGTGCCAGGCTGGGGATTCGGCTGCCGCCGCTTCCGCGAGGGAAAGAAGTGAAGGCCGCATGCTTTTCACATGACTGGCCCAATCGATCAGCGAGTTCACCAGGATTTCTCGTATTTCGCTCGCGCGAATCTGCTTCGTGATTTCCGCCGGATTTGCTTTGGTGAAATCAATTCCGTAATCGAGAAACGCTTGTCTGTAGGCCGCATCTACTCCTGACGCGTCAAACTGGTCTGCTTCTACCTTGGTAGTCGAATCCATGCGCACATTCATCAAATCGCGAATCATTTGAGCATTTCGCTTCGCGGTCGCGACTTGAGTACGCGCTAGTTTGTGTTCCTCCTCCACCTGTGCGGCCAAATGGCGAATTTTACTTTCTATTAGGTGATTTACAAAACCGCTTTCCGCAAGGGCTTTGGCGCGCTGCGCCGAGGACGCAGCCTGCTCCCAAGCAACCAGGTCGTCCCGTTTGGCCTGGGCCTCGACGCGGCGGAGCGCGGTCTCCTGAAGGGCGTCGTTGACGAGTGCCGTCGCCTTGCTGACTCGCCGGCTGTGGTCAATGGCCCAGCCGAGGCTACAGGCCGTTGCGAGGAACAGGATGATTGCGGTGGCGGCCACCAGGCCTCGTCGTCGCTTGACCCAGCGGGATGCACGGACATAAAGGCTGGGACGGCGAGCCTCGATGTGGCGGTCGTCGAAGAACCTTTTGAGGTCCGCTGCCAGGTCCGCGGCTGTTTGATAGCGCTCGGTTGGGTTCTTCTGGGTGGCCTTCAGCAAGATCGTTTCCAAATCACGCGGAATGGCGGGATTATGTTTGCGGGGGAGCTTCGGCTCCTCAAAGGCAATCTGCCGCAGGAGCTCCTGGCGGCCTTGGCCGGAAAGTGCGGGGTGGAGGGTGAGGATTTCGTAGAGCGTGATCCCCAGCGAATAGATGTCGGTCCGGTGGTCGATGCCGATCCGTTTGGCGAGGGCCTGCTCGGGAGACATGTAGCGGAGAGTGCCGACGAGGTCGCCGGTCATGGTGAGGTTCCCTTCCCCCTCAATCCGGGCCAGGCCGAAGTCGGTGATCCAGATATGCCCCAGCCGGTCGAGCATCAGGTTGGCGGGCTTGATGTCCCGGTGGGTGACGCCGAGCTCGTGGGCGTGGTGCAGGGCGTCCGCGACCTGGGCGAACTGCTCGGCGATGCGGCGAAACCAGGCGGGGGAGGTGCGGGACTTTTCGGTGGAGAGGGCGGCCAGGACGTCGGTTTCGGTGGCGGATTTGGGGGCTGGCTCTTTGTAGGATGGGATTCCAATCCCGTCCGCTTCGCCGTTTTTCTGGACGGGATTGGAATCCCGTCCTACGGTGGCCGAAGTATCCCTCGCTGGCGCGTCGGGCTGTGAGGCGTCGGGCTGGTGTCGCGGTTCGAGGCCCGCGGATTCGCGGAGAGCGACAATCACGTCGGCCAGCGTCAGGCCGTCGATGAATTGCATCGCGTAGTAATGCACGCCGCGCTCGCAGCCGACGCCGTAAATCGGAACAATCTGGCCGTGATGCAGGGAGGCGGCGGCTTGGGCTTCGTTGCGGAACCGCTGCAAGGCCCGCGGGTCGAGCATGGCTGCCGAGGGGAGGATTTTCAGGGCCACACGGCGGCGGAGGGAAATCTGCTCCGCTTCGTAAACGATTCCCATCCCGCCCCGGCCAACCTCGCGGAGGATGCGAAAATCCCCCAGCACTCGGTCGGGCCGATTCGCTTCATCCTCATTTCCAGCCGCTGATCCCCCCGCCAGCAAGTCCTCCGAAAGCTCGCCGGCCATCTGACCGATCCAGTCCATTTGCCGCAGGCACTCGTCGAGTTCTGTGGCGACCTCGGGAAAGCGGGCCACGAATTCTGCCCGACTCGGGGGCTGGCCGCCTTCCTGCAGTTCCACGTACTCGGCCAGCGCTGCGGCCAGTTGCGAATGATTCAGGGGATTCGCCGCGGACTCGCGGGTGTCTGGGGAGGCGAGCTGTTTGGCACTATTCATGTTCGTTCGTCCCTTCAATAACTTCATCCGCGGACATTTTGAACAGAAGGGAACAAAGGAATCGAAGAAAGGCAAAATAGTGGTGGATGAGAAAAAGTGACCGCCGCTCCTGCCTTTCTTCTTTTCTTCATTCTTCTTCGTTACCTTTGTTTCCTTCTGTTCAAGAATCTTCTACCCCGTGGTTTGCTCCTAGGATTGCCCCTTCATAATCTGGCGTAATTCGATCATCCCCCGCGCCCACAGCTTGCGGACACTGTCGACGCTCCGCTTCATCCTCTCCGCCGCCTGCTGCGAGGTTAGCCCCTCCAGTTGCCGGAGCACAATGGCTTCGCGGTATTGCGCGGGCAACTTTTCGAGCGCCTGGGCCAGGAGCACCGCCGCTTCGCGGCGCTCGGCGGACTGGCTGGGAGACTCGCGCGGTGAAACCAGGTGCGCCGCCCAGTCGTGCGACGAGCGATCCAGCTCCGCCCCAATGGCCCGGACATTGGGATTCTGGACGTCGGGATTCTGGCCGTCACGCGGACGCTGACGAAGAGAGTCCGCCAGGCAGCGGGCGAGGATTTTGCGCAGCCACGCGGCCAGCTCCGCCTCCGTGGTTCCGCGAAACTGGCCAAACCCTTTGTGGGCTTTCAAAAAAACATCCTGCACCACATCCGAGGGATCGCGGTTCTGGTCCCTTCCATTCCGCACCCGAACCAGGAGCTTGAGATAACTACGGTACAGCCCCAGCAGGGTTCCCAGCGCCTCCCCATTTCCTCGTCGGGCCCGGCTCAGGAGCAGGGTGGGGGAACCTTCAGTCATGGGCTATTGATGGGCTGAAAATAATTCCGTCGCGTCCGGCCCGATTCTAATCGGGCGGGACAAGGCTGTATGTCTCAGCTGGCTACGGCGTGTAGGGCAACAGCAGGAAAACCCGCTCCGGTTTGCAGTTTCGTCGTGCCCAGGATCATTTTTGCGTCATTGATGTGCTGGACTTAGGCAGTTCGCTAATCAAGATCTACCCCACGTCCCACCTGGGAAAAATTCTCTTCGGAATTGGCCCTCCATTACTTCCCGACGTTGGGCGGCGCGATGTGGCAGTCCACCAGGGGACGGGCGTCAGAGAATTTCGGAAATTCTGGCTTCCCAGCACTTGACGATGCCAACCCAGTTGTATACATTTGTTTCAGTGAGCGGTGCGATTCCCTTCGCGGGGAGCGGCGGCGAAGATCTTTGACATCCTGGTTGTGATGAAGGGCTAGAAAAGAAGCTTGCCACCCTAGCGCTGGGTGTTGCGAAAAGGAGGGAGTTTCGCAACGCATCCCCCCCGATTTTCCCCGTGGGCGCGTTGCGAAACTCGGACGGTTTCGCAACACAAAGCGAAAGCCTGCGAATTAGGGACTATTTCTGCCCTTCGCACTCGGCAAAGAATTGCTCTAGATACTGCTCCATGAATTCATGCCGGACCTGAGCCAAGCGTCTGCCGGCGGCGGTGTTCATGCGGTCTTTAAGAAGGAGCAGTTTTTCGTGGAAGTGGTTGATGGTGGTTCCCTTGTTGTGCTTGTACTCCGCGAAGCTCCCGTGGAGCTGCGGCGGCAGCTCGGGGTCGTGCATCGCTTGCCCCTTCCAGCCGCCGTAGGCGAAGGTGCGGGCGATGCCGATGGCACCGAGGGCTTCCAGGCGGTCGGCGTCTTGCACGCAGGCCCCTTCCGACGAATCCATCGGTGTGGCAACGCCGGCTCCCTTGAACGAGAGCTGCGCGATGATGCGGCAGACGTGGTAGATGGTGGGGGGTTCTACTTCCAGAGAAGTCAACCATTGTCGGGCCGCCGCGGGTCCGGCTTGTTCATCGCCGCCGGCGAATTTCCAGTCGGCGACGTCGTGCAAGAGAGCAGCGAGCTCCACGAGGAAGAGATCGGCGTTCTCTTCGCGGGCAATGGTGAGGGCCGTGCGACGGACCCGGTCGATGTGCCACCAGTCGTGGCCGGCGCTATCGCCATCCAGCAGGTTGCGGACGTGGTCGGCCGTGCGGGCTAGGATGAGGGAGTGGTTCATGCCGGATATTGTATCGGGGTGGCACGCCCACTGCCTTGAGTGGGCGTGGCGCGATGTCACACGCTGTTCACACGCCCACGCAGAGCCGTGGGGCGTGCCACCCAAACTACGGCAGGTCCACTTTTATCGACGCTCGTCCCACGGCGGGAGCCCAGGCTTGGATTTCCAGCTGCTTGGGCTTCTCTTCGCCAAGCTTCACCAGCCAGGTCTTCTCCGTTTTGCCGCCGGAGCCTTCGAGGCGGGAAAGCTTCGTCCGCGGGTGCCCTTGCAATAGCTCGGCTCCTTTGGGGAGCGTAAGAGAGATTTGCAGCGGGTAAGCTTCGCCGTTCACCTGGCCCATTTCGGGCATCGTGGGGAGAAAGCCGAGGTTGACCGCGGTGGCGGAGATGCGAACGACGCCGTTGCCGAGGGATTCGGCTTTGGCGTCGATGAGGGCGAGTTTCGGCAGCCATTTGGGGAGAGTGGTGGCGAACTGCAAGTGCTTATCCGCCAGGCCGTCGAGCTCCTTTGAGGGCGGATTGAGCGAGTAAAACGGCTTGAAGCCCCCGACCTCCACTTTCCTGCCGGGAAAGCCCGGGTGTTCCACCGGCTTCCAGTCGACAAAGCCGTCGAGCTTCTCCTTGGCGAGCCAGCGGAGGATGTTGATGTCACTCTCGCCCCGTTTTTCGCCGGAGGGCTTTTTGGCCTCCCCTTCGGGTTTGGCCTCCATGGGCGGATCGGTTTTGGGAGCCCACCAGCCGCGGGCGGCGAGAGACCAGCGGCCGTAATGAAAGTAGCCCCACTGGCTGAACGAGCCGCTGGGGTCCGGCGGGCTGGGGGCATCGCTGCCGCCGTGGATTTTGCGATACTCGCCGGCAATGTATTCCAGCAGTGCTGCGTCGCCGCCCAGGACTCGCGTACGGATGCGAGCCTTCTCCAGTTGCGGATCGGGCTTCCAGGGGTGAAACAGATTGTCCTCCGGCGTGAAGCAAAACAGGACGGCGACGTTCGGCCGACCCAGCAGAAAATCGGCCACCGCCCGGCACTCCGGCTCGCTGACGGCGTTGGCCCCCGTCCCCGGCTGGAAGGGCTTATAGCCGAAAGTGAAGTTGTGATTGAAGGCGACGCCGTCTCCCGGATCTTCGTTGAGTTTCTCGTCACCGTCGTCGTCCTTGCCTTCGGCAATCAGACGGTACTTTCCCTGTTCGTTCTTTTTCGCGTCGACCTGGATGAGAACGCGCGGGTCATCGGGATGCGGGAAATAGTCCCCGGTCTCGTCCTCCACCCGCATCATGGTGATGATGCCGTCCCCATTGAGGTCGTCCGGAGGATCCTCACCAAAGGCGAAATCCCGGTCGTCATCGGTTTTGCGGTCATTCCCCGCCCGCAGCCGCAGTGGCATTGCGAAGCACTTCTCGCAGCCATCCGGGTCGGGACGCGGGATGAAGTAGAAGGTGTGCGCGTCGAGCAGCTTGCGGGTGGGTTCGTCGGCTTTCGCCTTTTCAACGAGCTTGCGGGCCATGCGCAGGGCGATTTCCCCGCCGGCCAAGTGCGAGCCTTGCACATTGCCGACGATGGCAATCGCCGGCTTGTCTTCCGTCTTGCTGGTTCCGATGGTCAGCAGCCAAATGTCCCGTCCGCCGACCGAATTGCCGATGGATGCAACGGCGACCAGGTCCGAGGCATCCAGTTCCTTCACTTGGGCCGAAAACGCCTCGTGATTGGCGTAGCCTTCGAGGGCCGGATTCTGGCCAAATGCGGCGGGTCCAGTCAGTAGAACGAGGCAGAGTAACAGCGGCAGGTGGCGGTGTTGGGTCATGGTGTCTATCTTAGTCAGGCGGTGGATAAATCCTATTCTATTGCCCCGTTTGCCCTCCCCGGTAGATAATGTCCTTGATCGCTGGACTGTCTCGGGACGAGGACACAGAATATGCCCTTCAAATCCATACTTCGCATAGCTGCATATGCCCTTCATTTGCTGGCGCTTTCCCTGCTTGTTCTGCCCGCAACCGCCCAGCAGCAGGAACCAGCCAAGGAAAAGTCTGCGAAGCAGAACGTCAACTTTCCCACCTCCACTCTCGGCGGCACGCAGTTCTGGAGCGATGAGCTGATTTTCCACCGCTGGCGGATTCAGTTCAGTGTGTTCAGCGGGCATTATCGGCTGCTGGATGAGAACGACTACCGCCATGCCTGGGGGACGTTCGAGCAGTGCCACGCCAAGCTGGACGCCATCCGCGGCGAGAAGGAATTGCCGCCAATGAAGGGGACGGCCGTGGTGACGCTGCATGGGCTGATTCGCTCGCGGGACAACATGGAGGGGATCGGCGAGTTCTTGGAACAGGAAGGGGACATGACCTGGATCAACGTTTCCTACGCCAGCACGCGGCGGAGCATCGACGACCACGCAGCCTCGCTGGCCAAGGTCGTCGAAAATCTGGAAGGCATCGACGAAATCCACTTCGTCTGCCACAGCCTGGGAAACCTCGTTGTCCGCCGCTACTTGGGGGAGGCGACGCAGTCCAAGCCGAAGTGGAAAGTGGACAACCGCCTCAAACGCTTCGTCATGCTTGGTCCGCCGAACAACGGGGCTCGCTTCGCCGAAATCTTCAAGGACAACAAGTTGTTCGAAATGCTCATGGGTCCCAGCGGCAAACAAATTGCCTCGTGGTCGGAAGTAGAAAAGCGGCTGGGGACCGGCAATTGCGAATTTGGAATCATCGCCGGAAGCTTGAGTGGGTCGATCCTGAATAATCCCCTAGTCCATGGCGAAGGCGACTTGATTGTCAGCGTGGAAGAAACGAAGCTGGTCGGAGCGTGTGATTTTCTAAGCGTGCCGCTCAACCACGGGCAGCTCATGCACGAGAAGGAGGTGCAAAAGAAGACGCTGAATTTCCTCAAGCACGGCTGCTTCATTTCCGACGAGAAACGCCAGCCGATTACGGCTGTGGAAGCTCGCGGGGCCAAATGAGCGACACTCTTCCCCGCAGCGGGCGACTGGCCGGGATTGACTACGGCACGGTGCGCATCGGCGTTGCAATCACCGATCCGGCGCAGTCGCTCGCCAGCCCCCTGGAGATTCTCACCCGCCGCGACCTCGCTCAGGATGAGCGCTACTTCCGCCGCCTGGCCGAGCTAGAGCGACTGGCCGGTTTCGTCGTCGGCCTGCCGGTGCATACCAGCGGGGAAGAGAGCCAGAAGTCCTTTGAGGCTCGCGAGTTCGCTAAATGGCTGGGGGAAATCACCAAACTGCCAATCGTCTTGTTTGACGAGCGCTACACGACGGCCCACGCGGAAGCCCTGTTGCAGGATGCCGGGCTGACCAGCAAGCGGCGGAAGGCCCGCCGCGACATGCTGGCTGCGCAGATTCTGCTGGCGGCGTATTTGGAGAGTGGAAGAAGTAACGATGCGCCACGAGAGCTGGAGGATCGAGGGTAAACGGGGTCGGGAGGAGTTTTCGCGGCGAAAACCCCTCCCGACCCCTTTCAACTCGCCCACTCCCGCAGCCACATTTCCAGCATGACCAGCGCCCAGAGCCGGGCGCTGTGGTCGAACTGCTTCTTTTCGTGTTGCTCGACGAGGCACTTTACCGCTTCCTCGCGAAAGAACCGGCGGCTCTTCGTATCTGCCGATAGAAGCAAATCGTGCGTCAGCGGTTTTAGTTCATTGCGAAACCAGTGATCGAGCGGCACGCCAAAGCCCATCTTCTTGCGAGTCCAGATTTCCCGTGGAAGCAAGTCACCGAAGGCAGCGCGGAGGAGGCGTTTGCCTTTGCCGCCGCGATACTTCAGCCGGCGGGGCAGCGAAGCGGCGAATTCGACGACGCGGTAATCGAGAAACGGAGCCCGGCACTCCAGCGAGTGGGCCATCGAGGCGATGTCCACTTTCGTCATCAAATCGCAAGGGAGGTACGTGACAAGGTCCGTTAGCGAAGCAGTCGTTACGGCATCGCGCCCCTTCATCTTCTTCCAGGCGGAATTGAGGAATGCAAAGGGGTCCGAATCCGGCAACTCGGCGAGGAATTCGTCGCTGTAGAGCGCCGCTCGCCGCGACTCGTTGAAGATGGAAATCCAGTCGAGATACCGCCGCGCGGGCGAGAGCGAAAGCGCTTCGCTGAACCGCTTGAACTGACGGATTCGCGACTTCTGGAGGGATGATGCCGGCAGTTTCTGCCAGAACCGGGCAGCCAACAGCGAGCGGAGCGGGCCGAGGTAATCGAACATCCCAGCCAGTGCCACCGCTCGGTATCGCGGATAGCCGGCGAACAGCTCGTCGCCGCCATCGCCGCTGAGCGAGACGGTGACGTGCTCGCGGGTCATCTGCGAGACGTACCAAGTGGGAATCGCGGAGCTGTCCGCGAACGGCTCGTCGTAGTGCCAGGCGAGTTTTTGCAAAATGGCAATGGCATCGGGCGTGACCTGCAATTCGTGGTGCTCGGTCTTGAGATGCTCGGCGACCTGGCGGGCATACTTCGTTTCGTCATACTCCGCGACCGGAAAGCCGATGCTGAAGGTCTTCACCGGCTGCTCGGAGTTTTTTTGCATCAGGGCGACGATGAGGGACGAATCGACGCCGCCCGAGAGGAACGCCCCCAGCGGCACGTCGCTCCGCATCCGCATCGTGACGGCGGATTCCAGGAGTTCCCGCAGACGCTCCGCGGCGTCCTGTTCGCTGATATCAAGCTCGTGCGAAAAATCCGGCCGCCAGTAGGGCTTCACTTCCAGCTTGCCGTCCTGCCACTGGGCGTAGTGCCCCGGCGGGAGCTTGCGATAGCCCTTGAGGATGCAGTTGGGATGCGGGACGTACTGATAGGTCAGGTATTCATCGACGGCGGCGGGGTCCACTTCCCGCGGCAAGTCCGGCAGCGTGAGCAGGCTCTTGAGCTCGCTGGCAAACAGCAATCGACCGGGCTCGTGGCGATAGACGAGCGGCTTTTTGCCGAGTCGGTCGCGACCGAGGACCAGGCGACGGTTCCGGGCGTCCCAGAGGGCAACGGCGAACATGCCGTTGAGATGCGTGAAGCACTCCGGCCCTTCGTCCTCATAGAGATGAATGATGCACTCGGTGTCGCTTTCGGTTTTGAATTTGTGCCCCGCCCCCTCCAGCCGCCGCCGCAGGTCGCGGTAATTGTAAATCTCGCCGTTGAAGACGATCCAGACCGACTCGTCCTCATTGCTCATCGGCTGGTGGCCGCCGGCCAGGTCGATGATGGAGAGCCGCCGAAAGCCGAGAGCGATGCCGGGCTGGGCCTCGTAGGGCGGGCGGAGGCGATGCTGCGTGAGGTACGTCCCCTCGTCGTCCGGGCCGCGATGCCGCAGGGCCTCGGTCATCCGCGCGAGCTGCGGCTCCTCCAGCCCCAGCCGCGGATCAATCCAAACAGCGCCGGTGATTCCGCACATGGTGGAAGGTGGTGTTTGCCGCGGAAAAACGGGGTAAGAGCAGCGTTATAGTATAGGCACAGTGGGGTAGGCATCCAGCCTGCCCGGTATTTCCTCAGGGCAGGCTGGATGCCTACCCCGCCAATCAGATACAATGAAACCATCTTCTTCGCGGAGGTTCTTCCATGAAGTCCATCGTCCTGAATCGGCATTTAATGCCTGCCGCGGCTCTACTGCTTGCTACGTGCGTCGCGCCCCTCTTGTTGGCTGCCGAGGACCAAGTGCCCGCTGGCCTCGACCGGGCCGCGATGATCCGCAAGATTGACGAGCGGATTAATGAGCGTTTGGCGCTTGCCAAATTGCAGCCGGCGGAGCTTGCGGATGATGGGGAATTCCTCAGGCGCGTGTATTTGGATCTGACCGGCGTGGTGCCGCGGGTCTCGGAAGTTCGCGAGTTCCTGGCGGACAAGCGGCCGGACAAGCGAGCCCGGCTGATTGACAAACTGCTCGATTCTCCCGCGCATGCAACGCACCTGGCGAATACCTGGCGGAACATCATGCTGCCGGGCGGGCTGAATATCGAGCAGATTCAAAACGTCGTCGGCGTGCAGAATTGGCTGCGGGCGCGGTTCGTCGACAACCTGCGGTACGACAACATGGTGAGCGAGCTGCTGGTCGCCACCGAGGGGGACGACGTCGGCCCGGCTCTGTATTACACGTCGCTGGACCTCGCCCCGGAAAAACTGGCCGGCAGCACGGCCCGCATTTTCCTGGGTCTGCAAATTGAATGTGCCGAGTGTCATGACCATCCGCACGATAAGTGGAAGCAGACCGACTTCTGGGGCTATGCCGCTTTCTTTGCCCGATTAAGACGGCCGGGTATGGAGGGAAATCCTGGAGCACTGGCTCGGCTGGAGGATTTGAAAACGGGAGAAGTCAAACTGCCGAACACAGAAACGGTGGTTGGACCAAAATTTCCGGGCGGTGCGATTCCGGAAATAACAAATCCCGAGGCGAGACGAGTGGAACTGGCGGTCTGGATGGCCTCTCGCGATAACCCGTACCTGCCACGAGCGGGAGCCAACCGCGTCTGGGCCCACCTTTTCGGCCGCGGCCTGGTCGAGCCGGTTGATGACCTCAGCCCGCAAAACAAAGCCAGCCATCCCGAGCTTTTTGAAGAATTGACCGCCTACTTCGTGGAGACCGGCTTTGACTTGCGGGAGCTCTTTCGCACGCTGGCCAATACACAGGCCTATCAGCGGACCAGCGCCTGGACCGCCGAGAAGGCGGCTCCGCCGGAACTGTATGCTCATGTCGCGGTGAAGACCCTCACGGCTGAGCAGCTTTACGATTCCCTCAACCGCGTCCTCGCGCGCAAGCCACAGGCGATGTTTCCGGGGCAGGTGGCCGGCAGCTCGCTGCTCGACCCGCAGCGGCAGGCGTTCATCGGCAAGATGCAATCGGCCGCCCGCTCGCCACTGGATTATCAGGCGGGAATCCTGCAGGCCCTGACGCAGATGAACGGTGCCGACATTGCCGAGGCGACCGACCCGCAGCGGAGCCCGCTCGTCGGCGCGCTGGAGGCTCCCATTTTCGGAGACGCGGACCGGATCAAGGCCGTCGTCATGGCCACGCTGTCCCGCCAACCGAGCGAAGAGGAAATGTCCCTGTTCACCGCGCACCTCGGCAAATACTCGCCGAGCGAAAAGCAGAAAGGGCTCTCCGACATCCTCTGGGTGCTCCTTAACACGGCGGAGTTTTCCCTAAACCATTGATTCGTAGTCCGCTCACTCCGTGAGCGGACATGCCGGCACACGGAGGGCGCCGGCTACTAACTTTAGCAGAGAGTTTCACCATGAAGTCCAAATTCGCCACCCTCACTTCCCTCATCATTCTCGGCTGCGCTCCCTTGGCGTACGCCGACGACGCAACTAAAGCCGCGGTGAAACCGGCCAACACTCCGGCTGCCCGCATCCTCGGGCAGATGGCGGGCCATTGGGATGAAGAGGTGGAAATGGCCGATGGCCGCAAGGTCCGCGGCATCACGACGGCCCGGTTTGTGATGGACGGCAACTGGCTGGAAAGCGAATCCGATATTCCCATCGACGATAAGAACCGCGTGCTGCATCTGTCGCTGTGGGGCTGGGATGAAAAGGCCAGCGCCTTCAAAGGCTGGATGTTCAGCCCCACTGGTGAGCCGTTGCAATCGACCGCCACCTACGACGAAAAACTGAAGACCTTCACCAGCACGGGCAAAGCCGCCAACGGCGCGAAAGTAGACGTGGTGACCAATTTTGTTTCCGCCGACCGCCAGGAATGGAGCGTGAAAATTACGGATAAGGAAGGGAAGGAAATCAAGTTCAAGGGAGTGAACACGCGGAAGAAGGAATAGCGCCCAGTAGTAGGGTGTGTCGAGACGAGTTCCGCGAGTCGCTGACACACCAAGAAGCGGGACGCGCAATCGCTAAAGGTCGCTAAAAGTATTCCGGTGTGTCCGCGGCTCGTTCCTCGCCTTGACACACCCTACATCCCTCGCCTTGACACACCTTACATCGAACGCCGTATTAGTGCGGGATGCTTCTCCCTCACCTTGCAGGCCTTCGGAATCGCCGCCGCCTGAATGTACTGCTGGTCGGGATGCTGGCGGGCGTAGTCCTGATGATACTGCTCCGCGGGATAGAAGTTGGTCAGCGGCTCGATTGAGGTGACGATGGGGCGGGGAAAATGGCCGGACCCATTGTGCTCGCCGATTTTCTCCTCCGCGATTCTTCGCTGCTCGTCATCCGCTACGAAAATCGCCGAGCGGTATTGCGTTCCAGCGTCCGCCCCTTGGCGGTTGAGCGTCGTGGGGTCGTGCGCGTCAAAAAACACGTCCAAGAGCTGCGTGTAACTGATGACGGCAGGGTCATAAGTGATGCGGATGACTTCGGCATGGCCGGTGTTGCCGCGGCAGACCGCTTCGTAGTTGGCGTTCTCCTTCGCGCCGCCCGCATAGCCGCTCTCGACGTCGCTCACACCGGTGAGTTGCTCGAAAGCCGCCTCGGTACACCAGAAGCAGCCACCGGCGAGGACGGCGGTTTGGGATGTATTGCTCATGGACCTCCAACATACCACCCAGCGATTACTTCGCGGAAGCGGCGGGTAGTGCGAATACGAAGACGGCTCCGCTATCGCCAACCTGATTCTCCATGGAGAGCGAGCCCCCCAAGTCCCGCGCCAGTCGCCGCGAGAGCGCCAGGCCCAGTCCCACGCCGGGAGCGGTGCTGGCGGCTTCGTGGACCGATTTGGAGAACGGGAGAAAGAGCTTGCGCTGCCCTTGGCGGGAGATACCGGGGCCGTGGTCGCGGACGCGGAACTGCACCTGGTGGCCCGCAGCAGAGACTTCGAGATGGATGCGATTGTCCTCGCCGTGCGAAGCATACTTGCAGGCGTTATCGACAAGGTTGAACAGAATCTGTTCGACAGCAGCAGGGTCGGTGCAAAGCGAGAGGGCTTGAATCTCGTCCGCCGCCTCAACTTCCAGTTTCATTTCCGCCTGCTCGGCTCGGTCCGCCAACCGCGGCGCGGTGCGCTCCAGCAGCGCTTCCAGCGTGACGTTCTCCCGCCGGCCGCCAGGTCGCCCTCGTTCGAGGCGGGCATACTGCAAGACATTCTCCACCAGGTGCGCCAGCCGGTCCGCTTCTCGGCGCAGGGTCTCCAGGTATTTCTGTCGCGCCTCGGGGGTGGGGACCATCCCTTCGGCCAGCATCTCGGCATACATGCGGAACGTGGTCAGCGGAGTACGGAGCTCGTGCGTGACGGCGGAGACGAACGCCCCGCGGCGCTCGGAGAGAGCGACCACGCCGCGCAGCGTCACCGCAGCGGCGAAAATGGCCAGGAACAGGCAAATCCAGGCCACGAGCAGCGAAACGCGAATCGGGGAGTCCCAAGCGGGCGCGACCGGCGGCATGGCCACGGCCAGTTGCACGGGGATCGTGGCCAGCAGATGCGTCTGCTCCAGGCTCGCGCCGCCGGTAACCGGCAGGAAAGTAATCGCAGGCAACTCCAGGTCGGCGACTTCGTCCCGCAAGCGGACTTGCAGCCGTTCCCAGTCTAGCCAGCAGCCCTGGATGACCGTCTTGCCGCGAGACTGTACGCGGCGGGCCAGAATCAGGCGCTCGCCGAGCCAGAGCGGCTGGCTGACCCCTTCGACCGCCGGCGGAGCCTGGATGAGGTCGCGAAAACGGTTCTGCTCCACCGCCGCCCGCTGGGCCACTCCTTGATAGGCGGTGCTGCGACTCTGCAAGTCGTTGTTCTGCGACCTGCCGCGCTGGGAACGGTTGTTGTCGAAGTTGCTGCTGTTGAAGAGGCCGGGGTTCTGCATCAACTGCCGTTTCGATTGTGAGTCGCCGGGTGATTCGCCGGAGCTATTCGCGGCGACGAACTCGCCTGAATTCAGCGGCTGGGATGGAGGATTCGGCGACTGGGCCGATTCTACTTGCGGTTGCGGTGGTCCGCCGGCCTGACCCTGCGAGCGCGGACTTCCTTGGGCAAGTTGCTGCGACGGCGTATCGTAGGTGTTTCCGACAATCGTGTTATTGTTGTAATTCTGCCCGAACTTGTTTTCGCTCTGCAGCTCCACCGCAACTTGTGGCACTACCTGTTCCGGCAGCCAGGCCAGCAGGTCGGCATGAGATAAGTTCCCGCTCAGCTCCTCCAGGCGCTTGCTCGCGTTGTCCATCGTTGCCGGCAAAGCGCCATTGGAGCGAGCCCAGGTTGCATCGGGCCCAGCGGGAGATTGCGGTGATGTGAGCGTCCCGTCCGCAGCCAATTCAAAATTCAGCAGCACGAACTCCGGCGGCTCCGCCAAGAGCGGAGAGAGTGTGCGATCCCCTGTCTTCCCCTTGCCATCCGGAAGTGTGGCCAGCACGGGCTTATAGAGAAACTCCGGACGGGCCGCTTCTTGTGCCAGCAGCGGACTGAGGAACACATCCATCCGCCACAAAGCCCGGCTGACCTTCTCCTCCAGCTCCACTTGCTGCCGGGCCGCCAGTTCCGCCCGGTCGAGTTCCAGGGCCTTGACCGTCAGCCACCCCATCGGCGGCAGCACCAGGGCCAGGCCGAGCAGGAAGAGGAGCCAGATTTGGAAGGGACGGAGCATGGTAGGAAAAGCCGAAATCCGAAGCACAAAATCCGAAAGTTGCGAATTTCGTGATTCGGATTTTGTACTTAGTTTTTGTTTTCTGCGGCAAACATATATCCTTTCCCCCGCACCGTCAGCAGCACTTTCGGCTGCCCGGGGTCGTCGCGGAGTTTTTCGCGGAGGCGGACGACGTGCATATCGATGGTGCGGGTCGGCAGACCGTCGGGGCTGATGCGCCAGACGTTTGCCAATAGCTCTTCGCGGGCAATTGCCCGGCCAGGATTGTTGACGAGGTAGCGAAGCAGCTCGATTTCCCGCTCGGAAAGCTCGCACCGGCTGCCATCCTCAAACCGCAATTCTCGCCGCGAGAAGTCCGCAATGCCGCTAGGGATATTCACCTGGTCGAGGTCCGTCGGCCGCTCCGGCGAGCGGCGGAGGACCGCCTCCACCCGGGCCAGCAGCTCCTTCACGCTGAACGGCTTCACGACGTAATCGTCGGCTCCCATCCGCAGCCCTTCCACCCGGTCGCTCTCCTCGCCATGGGCAGTGAGGATGATGACCGGCTGCGTGGGCCGCGTGGCCCGCACGGCGCGGAGAATATCGAGTCCCCCTTTTCCGGGCAGCACCAAGTCCAGCAGCATCAGGTCGTAGACTTGCCGCACGGCCATTTCCAATCCCAAGTCGCCGTTCCCCGCTTGCAGCACCTTGTAACCGCTGAACGTCAGCGCATCCACGATGCCGCGGCGGATGGCCGAGTCGTCTTCAACGGTGAGAATGGTTTTGGACATTGAAGGTGGGGTAGGCTTCCAGCCTGCCCGAGACATTATACTTTGCTTCTCGGATGCATTGCGGTTCTGGGCAGGCTGGAAGCCTACCCCACCTATTTTCCTTCCACCACGCCCCCATTCGGCAGCGCGGTGTATACATTTTCCGGCGCCAGCCCCAGCCACGGGTCGCTGCTCGGCGTCAGGAACAGCTCGGCATAGACCCGCTCGTTGAGCGTCTCCACGTCCGGGTGATACTTAGCATCCGCGAGCCACTCATGAATCGTGCGGTGGAACCGGTATTCGTTCTTGACAGTGTCCAGCGCGATGGAACTCTCAAATGACGCGAACAGTTTCAGCATCGGATCTTCGACCACCCACTTGGACATGGACAATTTTCCCGCGGCAGCGGCCAGCGGCTGTTGGTTGCGAATCAGCGCGCGGCTGGCTTCGTCCAGCTTCGCTTTCTCGCTATGAAGCTTGGCGATGAAGTTCCAGACCCTTTCGTCCTCCAGATCTTCTGGCGCGACTTTGGTCAGATTCACTGCTTCGACAATACGGGCTTCCACGCGCATTTTGGGGACGGCAATCCGGGTGGCGACTTCGGCACGGGGCGCTTTAGCCGCGGGAACTCGGACCTGCTGCTGGGCAGCCAGTTTCTTCATTTTGTCAAGAGAATTGCCGTCGCCTGCCAAAGCTCCCAGAGTCGCTTCGGCCCGCTGCCAATCCGCCTGCCAGGCCTTGGCCACTTCCTCCGCTTGCTGCTTATGGAAATCCGCCAGCAGGGAATTCCGCCGCGCGGCCGAAGCATCCGCCAGCAGACGAACCAGCGCCTCTCCGCGGGTGATGTGCCTCAGAAACGCCTTCGGTCCATACAGCCCGGGAATCGCATCGACCACCTGGCCATCGGGCATCAGCACGTAATGAATGCTGTTGCCCGTGAGCGTCCGCTCCATTTTGCGGCCGTCGCCAAAGTCAATCGTCACCTTTGGCACCGGGCGGACGCTCCGCCAGTGGAGCACGAACCGCTCGCGGAGCGTCTGCGCAATCTCTGCATTGGAATACAGCGTCGTGCGGAAGAAGCGGCTGTTGGCGCAGCTGAACTCGTCGCTCAAGTTGCCGAGCATCCGCAGCGTGAGAATCGGCTTACCGCTTTTCAGGGCGACGGCTTTCGCCTGCTCCAAATCCGTGTACCAGTAGAGCCGCGAAGATGTGCAGTATTTGGCCCCGCCGACCCGGTCGATGGCGTTGCTCAGTCGAGCAAATACGCTTGAGTAATCGGGAGGCGAGTTGGTGGCAAGGGTGCGCCGAATCTGCTCGTCGATCTCCTTCTTCGCGTCCAAGAGCGATGCGAGCCCTTCCGGCCCCGCCGCCCGCAACCGGCCGATGGCTGCTTCCGCCTGGCCCGCTTCGCCGTAGAGGATGGAATTGACCTCTTTCCCATCGAGTCCGCCGGCGAGCGCGATGGAAGCGAACGAAAGGAGCATCAGGGCCAGGCCAGTAATCCATGTACTTTTCATTGCGATTCTCCCTATGCAGACGCGAATTGTGGGGCGATTCTCACCTTCTCCAGCGACTGAAGTATAGAAGGCCCGGCCCGCCAAACGTGTAAAGCGTTTGTAACCACCCACATCGGGCAAGACGCCGACGCTTCAGGCTGGTGTAGCCGTCGTCAGATGGGCGACAAAGAACAGGACCCCCACAAAATGGCAGGTGCTGCCGCCGATCACCCACAGGTGCCAGATGGCGTGGAAGTGATACCGCTGAAGATCGAGAATGAGAAACACCGTGCCCAGCGTATAGCACAGGCCGCCGGCCGCCAGCAAACCCAGGGCGGGCAGAGGGACCGTCCCCAGAGTCAGGAGGGCCGGCACAATCGGCAGCCAGCCCAGAAGCAGATAGCTCCAGACGGTCGCGGCGTTGATGCGGTGGACGAGGAAAACCTTGGAAATGAATCCGCAGATGGCTCCGGTCCACATCACCCCCAGGAACACCCACCACGGACCTTGCCGCATGAAGGCCAGCGAAAAGGGGGTATAGCTGGCCGCGATGAGCACGTAGATGAGCCCCTGGTCCAGCATCCGGAACCAGTGCTTCCAGCGCCGATGCGAAACAAGGTGCGAAAACGTCGAAGCCGCATAGACCGCGATCAGGCCCGCCGCGAATACTCCGCAGCCGAAGACCCGCCAGGCATCCCCCTGGACCAGCGCCGTCCGAACCAGGATGACCGCCGCTAAAATGCTCAGCAGCAGACCGAAGCCGTGAGTGAGCGTGTTGAGCAGCTCCTTCCGCTCCGCCACGGCGTCAAGCGCATGTTCCCGCGGGCTGGAAGGACTATCGGAAGCCATCGTCTACTCCGGCTCTTGTTGCGACAGGCAGTGGAAGCTGCCCAGGCCCCAGATGAGATTCAGGCTCGGCGAGCCGACTACGCGGCGACCGGGAAGGAGGTCTTGCAGAATCTTGATGGCCTTGGCATCCGCCGGATCCTCGAATTGCGGCACAATGACGCCGCTGTTGGCGAACACAAAGTTGCAATAACCGGCGGGCAGACGCTGACCGTCCACAAACTTCGCCGCGGGAAGCGGCAGCGGCACGAGCGACAGCGGCTGGCCGTCCTGATCGGTCATCCGCGCCAGCTCATTCCAGTTGAGCCGCGTGGGGGCATGGTTTTCATCATTCGGATCGTCGCAGACCGAAACTACCACAGTTCTCGGCCCCACGAACCGGGCAATCTGGTCAATATGACCATCCGTGTCGTCGCCGGCAATTTCGCCCCCCGTGAGCCAGAGAACCTTGCTCGCTCCAAGGTAGTCCCGCAGATACCGCTCCACGTCCGGCTGCGAAAGTTGCGGGTTGCGATTGGAATTGAGCAGGCACGACTTCGTGGTCAACACCGTTCCCAAGCCGTTGCCGTCGATCGCCCCGCCCTCCAGGATGATGCCGGGCGCGAACCACCTTCGGCCTTGCAGCTCGGCAATCTTCCGCGGCACCTCATTGTCCTTGTCGAACGGCGGATACTTCCCCCCCCAGGCGTTGTACTCCCAGTCGATGAGAGCCTTCTGTTCTACTTCCTGACTCCTGACCCCTGTCTCCTGACCCCTGGTTAGAAACGTCGGCCCATGGTCCCGGCACCAGGCGTCATTCGTCTCGATGTCGTGCAACGTGACGTTGCCCACGTCGCCGACCAGTGCCCGCGCCTGCTGCAGCACCGCCTGGCCCCCTGCCAGGATATTTACCGGCTCGAACTGAGCGAGCGCGCGGACGAATTTGGCAAACTCCCCCGGCACCGGCTCGAAATGGTCGGGCCAGGTAGCGGGATTTTTCGGCCACGACAACCACGTGGAGGCATGAGCCTCCCATTCCGCCGGCCAGCGGTAGCCGAGCCCGGCGGGGAGTTCTGAAGTGTTGTTCGTTGGACCTGATGTCACTGCTTCTGCCTCTTCGGTTCCGCTCCAGCTTAATGCCGAGCCGCTAGGGGGCAAAGTCCTGCTCCGCACGCTCCGAAAGGGCAGCGTTTGCATTTGCTCCGCAGTGACCTAGTGTTGCGGGCGGAACTGTAACTCGGCAACTGACTCTTGACAGGGGTAGGGAATGGCCAGTTATCACGAGGTGGTGCGACACATCCTGGCGGACCAGCGAATTGATGAGGGGGAGTTGCAACAGCTATGCGAGCATGTGTATCGCAACGGCGCGCCCAGCCTGGACGACGTCCGGCTGCTGGTGGATCTCTATACGGGCGTGGCGAGCCTGTCCGAGGCGTTTGAAGACTTTTTCTATGGCGTGCTGAAAAAAGTGATCATGGCGGATGGTGAAATCCTACTGGGGGAGCAGTTCTATCTGCTCAAGGTGATTTACTCGGACCGCATCATCCGCCCCCGCGAGCTGGCGTTCCTGCGCGAGCTGCGGAGCGAGGCGAAGCATGTGACGCCCGATTTTGAGCAGCTCTGCCAGCACGCTTTCCAGGCTCCGGCAACGAACTGGAGTGTCGGCGGCGCGCTGGGGACGAGTGCGTAAGCGCCGTTAATTCCCACGGGTGGCACGCCCACGGCTTTGCGTGGGCGTGCAGTGCGAAGTCTTCGGCGAAGGCGGGAAGTCAGAATAACGGCAGCAGAGTGATGAGGATAAATCGCAACATAGTAGTTATTAACTCTTACTCTTGATCCTAATCATAATCTTAATCCTGCTTTGTCTGTCGTTCTCGTCGCTGCGCCTCATATCGTAGAAAAAACTCCGCGGCCTTCTCTTTTCCCAGCATCCTCTCCAGCGGCCAATACGGGCGAGTTCCGCGGGCGCGGCGCTTGGGGGGCGAAGCGGGATGGCCGCCATAGCCGCATACCTGGCACTGTTCGCGCTGAGCGTCTGGCCAGGGGGAATTGCACGCCTGGCAATGGGGAACGAGATTCCACCAGGTGCCGCGGACTTCGCCTCGCGGATAGTGCCGCACGTGCAGGGGCAGAGCGTGCTCGTAGGCGGCGCTGAGGCCGAGAATCATTTGGTTCATAGCGCGGAGATAATCGGGATCGCTGCCGCCGGCATTGCGCAGAATGAACTTGAGCAGCAGGGCGCGCGGAGCGTCCAGGGGCGAGCGCATCCACAGGCCGTACCAGGCGGGCTTGGTGAGTGGAAAGTTCGTTTCGACATTGGCCCGCAGGTTCAGCCGATCAATGGCCTCTTCCACTGCGGCATGAACTTCGGTTTCATTGGGCGGCAGCGGAACCATGCCGAAGCAGCCGGCGAGGCTGTTGGAATTTTCCTTCCGCATGGCATTGGCGGGACAACCAAGACAAGCAGTTTCAGCGGCTAATTGTCCGCCGTAGAGAGGCAAAGCGTCATCCACGCGAAAGCCGTTCGTAGTAACCCGCATCAGCGGGTTATCAGCCGGCTGAAGCCGGTTGCTACACACATCAGGCTCAACGCAAAAGCCCTCAAAGACCCGCCCCTCAGCAGCCGCATCGCTATACGCTCGTAGCGTCCTCAAGTGGCGCTCGGTTCGCTCCGGGTCTTCAAAGCCGGCGATCTGCCGCAACGGGCAACGTCGCTCAAGAGCCCAGACGAGGAATTCAGGAGTTTGCATGGTGGCTATCGGGGAATCTAGTCCCACCATAAGAAGACCGTTCCTGTCCTGGCGATTTCCTCTTCAAGTTTCTCGACGGTACCTGTCCCTTGATCCACGATATCGGGGCAGAATTTATACAAGTCCTTGCAGAAACCAGTCAAATCCTTTGGCAAAGTTTGAAATCTGAACTCGATCGTGTCCGTCTCGGCGTGAAATATGTAAATGCCGTACTTGGAATCGTATTCTTGCAGCTTTCGCACCAGATCTTCGGTATCCATATCGAAGTTGACGGCATCGGATTGAGCGACTCGAAGGATGTCGAATTGGTTTTCTCCGAGTGCGACAACAACTTCGCTCCCCTGGTCCGGTGGATCAGCGAGGGAATGAGTGCAGCCAACAAATGCCAACAGCCCAGGCGCGAGTTCGCGTCGAAGATCGACGACCAAATCCTCCGCATTGTCCTCGGAGACTACCACGGAACGGGCTGCGGGATTCCTCTCGCGTCCAAAATCTCTGGTGGCGAACGGGCGTAGCGATTTCCCCGAAAGCTGAGACAGTCGTGCGGATGCATCTTCGAGAGTCAGTGCTTTGCTCCCTGGCGAAGTTGAATGTGAGGAGCAACCAGTCCCAAAGAAGATGGCGAGGAGAGCAGTCAGGAATCGCATGCTGGTACTACGCTTTCTTTTTTTTGTTTCTTGGCCTGATAAGGTTGAGCCGTCGAAACTCTCCGTCGATCAAATTCCCCCTAATGCTTAAAGTGCCGTCTCCCCGTGAAGATCATCGGAATCCCATACTGGTTGCAGGCGGCGATGACTTCGGGGTCTTTCACGCTGCCGCCGGGCTGGATGATGGCGGCGACACCCGCGGCGGCGACTTTGTGGATGGAATCGGGGAAGGGGAAGAAGGCATCCGAGGCGAGGACCGAGCCGGCAGCTCGCTCACCCGCTTTGGCGATGGCAATCTCCACGGAATCGACGCGGCTCATCTGCCCGGCTCCGCAGCCGATGAGCGAGGCGTCTTTCGCCAGCACAATCGCGTTGGACTTCACGTGCCGCACGATGCTCCAGCCGAAACGGAGGTCGGCGAGCTGCGCGTCGCTCGGCTTTGCGGATGTAACCACTTTCCAATCGCTTTCGGGATCAGGCAGCACGTCGGCTTCCTGCACCAACATTCCCCCTTCAATCTGGCGGAAGTTGATGCGGGCTTGGGGCGTATCGAGCGGGCCGACTTCCATCAGCCGCACGTTGGCTTTCCACTTGGGCTTGGTCGTGAGTATTTGAAAAGCCGCAGCCTCAAAGCTAGGTGCGACGACCGCCTCAATAAACAGGCCGGGCTCTGCCAGCACCTCCGCCGTCGCGGCATCCACCGGCCGATTGAACGCCAGGACGCCGCCGAACGCGCTTTGCGGGTCGCCTGCCAGGGCTCTCTTTGCAGCCTGATCTAGTTGAGCTCCCGTCGCCGCGCCGCACGGGTTGTTGTGCTTGATGACCGCAGCCGCCGGCTGCTCGAATCCGCGGACAATGGCCAGCGCGCTATCGAGGTCCAGCAGATTGTTGTACGAGAGTTCCTTCCCATGAAGCTGCTTCGCCGAAACCAGGCTCACACCCCTCGCCCCCGCCAGCCGGTAGACCGATGCCTGCTGATGTGAGTTCTCTCCGTAACGAAGCTCGGCGTGCCTTTCCAAAGTCAGGCCAATCGATGCCGGAAATAGCCTTTCGCGATCCGCGACGTCAGGGGGTCGGGAGTCTTTCGCGTCAGTGTTTTCTATTGATGGTGAACTTGTTGACGCGAAAGACTCCCGACCCCGGTCTTCCCCGCCGGCGAACCAGGCGGCAATCGCCGTGTCGTACTCCGCGGTATGGGCATAGGCTGCGCCCGCCAATTTCTGCCGCAGTGGGAAAGTAGTCGCCTTGTCCTTGGCGATTTCCGCAAGCACTTCCCCGTACTGGCTGGGACTCGTCACGATGGCCACAAAAGCATGGTTCTTAGCCGCCGCCCGGACCAGACTGGGGCCGCCGATGTCGATGTTTTCAATCGCTTCCTCGGGAGAAACGCCTTGCTTGGCGATAGTAGCTGCGAACGGATAGAGGTTGACGACGACCAGCTCGAAGGTGGCAATCTCGTGCTCCGCCACCGACTGCATGTCTTCCGCGTGGTCGTGCCGGCAGAGGATGCCGCCGAAAATCTTGGGGTGCAGCGTTTTCACTCTCCCATCCATCATCTCCGGAAAGCCAGTGTAGCGAGCCACGTCCTTGGCCTCGATACCGGCGGCGATCAGAAATTTCTGCGTCCCCCCCGTGGAAAAAATCTCCACCCCCGCCGCCGCCAGACCTTTGGCGAATTCGGCCAGGCCGGTTTTGTCGCTGACGCTGAGCAGGGCACGCTGGACGGGAGGGGAAGGCATGGAAGCGAGTTGGCAGAGGGATTCAAAGTAATCATCTCGCTTCGCGAGATGATTCCTCACGCGGAGCATGAGCAGTACTATTCTTGCAGGCGGCAGAAGTTGCCGCAGATTCTGGTTTAAGGTGCGGGGAGAAGATGGTCAAGGATAGTCGCCTTTCGCTCCGCGAAAGTACGTGCTTTCGCGGAGCGAAAGGCGACATTGAATCTCTCGCTTGCCCCGCCCCTCCCAGCCGATGTATAAATAGAGGTGGATGGATACGAGGTCCGCCCCCCGCCTACGATAGCCGCTGGAAAGCCCACCTATGAGCGACGTCTGGAATCTCCGCCGCACCTGCCCCCAGTTTCGCCGCTTGGAAACGAGCCAGGCGAGCAGGCGAGGTTTTCTTCATGCGGGCGTAATCGGCACGGCTGGATTGTCTTTGGCGAACCTGCTCAGAAGCGAAGCGGCGGCGGCTCCGATAGCGACGCAGGACAAGGCAAAAAACAACGTCATCATTTTGTGGATGCGGGGGGGGCCCAGCCACATCGACATGTGGGACACCAAGCCGGACGCGCCGGCGGAGTTCCGCGGCGAATTCGGGACTATGAGCACGAACGTGGCGGGGATTCAACTCACTGACATGCTGCCGCACTGCTCCAAAATTATGGACAAGTGGTCCATCATCCGCAGCCTGAACCACGGTGACGCCGGCCACAGCACGGGGGATCAGCTTTGCTTCACCGGTTACGGCCCCGGCATCGCTCCCGATGAAAACGCCCACCCCAGTTGCGGCAGTATCACCGCCGAACAGCTCGGCAGGCTCAACCCGCGGCTGCCGGCGTATGTGATGATTCCGCGAATGGTCCCCGGCACCGGCTCGGCCTACCTCGGCGTCTCTTGCAAGCCTTTCGAGACGCAGGCCGACCCCGCCACGGCCGGCCCATTTAAGGTGCAGAATTTTGAGATGGCCGCAGGGCTCTCCGTCAATCGGCTCGGCGACCGGCAGAGCCTGCTCTCCGGCCTCGACAAGCTCCGCCGCGAAGCCGACGCCAGCGGCAAAATGGCGGGACTCGACCGCTTTGGACAAAAAGCCTACGACATGCTCTGCTCCCCCGAGGCCCAGAAGGCGTTCGACCTCGACGCCGAGCCGCAGAAGGTTCGAGACCGCTACGGCTTCATGCCCGCGTGGGATCCCGGCGCGAGCAACCGCTGCGGCGCTCCCGCCTGGAGCCAGCGGATGCTGCTTGCCCGCCGCCTCGTCGAAGCCGGTGTACGGATGGTGACGGTGGATCTCCGCTGGTGGGACACGCACGTCAAAGGGTTCGAGTCGCTCAGGCTCGGCTTCTTGCCCCGCTGGGATTTGGCCTACTCCGCCTTGATTGAGGATCTGCACGAGCGAGGGCTGCTGGAAAAGACACTCGTCGTCGCCTGGGGAGAATTCGGTCGCACGCCGCGAGTGAACAACGACGCCGGCCGCGACCATTACCCCAATGTCTTCAGTGCCGCCATTGCCGGCGGCAAGGTGAAGGGGGGCCGCGTCATCGGAGCTTCTGATAGTCACGGGGCGTTCCCGAAAGACAATCCCAAATCGCCCCTCGACGTGCTGGCCACCATCTACGATCATCTCGGCATCGACGCCAAAAAGCAGTATCTTAATGATGCTGGCCGGCCGATCACCGTCCTTCCCGGCGGCGAGCCGATCAAGGAACTGTTCTAGAGACGAAAAGTCTTTTCGGGAGTAACGCCATGCGAGTCGCCATTGCATCCCGCCTCTGCCTGCTGGGCTTGGCCCCTGCGTTGCTTCTGTCCACCGCGCTAGCTCAGGACAAGAAGGACGAGAAGCCCCGGTTTATCGACCGCGGAGAGTACATCGAAGACACGACCACGAAGCTGTTGTGGCAGAAGGACGGGGCTGCGGCGGGCAAGAAAAATTTTCAGCAAGCGGCGGAATATGCCAAAGGGCTGAAGCTCGGCAGCCTCAAGGGTTGGCGCGTGCCGACCGCGAAGGAGCTCGCGGGCATTTTCCCAGCCGAGGAGAAGCCATTCCTCAACTCCAAGTACAATCCTAACATGTGCTGTGCCGGCCCGGTGGAGTTTGCGGCGTTCTGGACCAGCGACCTTGATGCGGGGGATGACTACGCTTTCGTCTATCAATGGTACGCCAAAGGGGGCGCGAACAATTGCATCGCCAGCAGGAACTTCGTCTACGTCCGCTGCGTGCGCGACATTGCCGGAGTCGATCTGGCCGCGGCGGCCAAACCAGCCGACGCCAAGGCGGATGCGAAAAAGATCCAGCGTGCCAAAGAATTGATTGCCCAACTCGGGGACGACAAATTTGAGACTCGTGAGGCGGCGACCAAGGAGTTGCTGGCGATTGCACCGGCCATCGAAGCCCTGATTGCCGACTCGCTCGAGCGGACATCGGATTTTGAGGTGCGCTTGCGGCTGAAGAGGATTATGGCCGCGATCGTCGGGCAGAAGTGAGCCGCTGGGCGTAGAATGAAGAGATGGTAATCAAATCGCCACTTCTCGAAGGTCCGCCGCGCATGGGAGTCACGCACGTAACGGCCAGGGTTTCCAATCTCGCTCAAGATGCAACCCCCTTTGAAGCGGAGTTCCTCGTCGACACGGGCGCCATCGACTGCCTCGCACCCAGGGACAAGTTGATTGCGGCCGGGATCAAGCCGGAAGGGAAATCCGTCTACGAATTGGCCGACGGAAGGCCGATCGAGTTTGAGTACGGGTTCGCGAGAATTTCCTTTCTTGGAAATGAAACCGTCGTGCAGATTATCTTTGGCCCGGAAGAGGCGGAACCATTGCTGGGAGTCGTGGCGCTGGAAAACACCGGCGTGATGGTGGACCCGGTTTCGCAAGGCCTAAAACGGATTCACGCCAAGCCGCTGAAGGTGATAAGCGGCTAGGACGCTTGAGTACGGGACGATATGCTAAAATCCCGGCGTACGCCTCATTCCACTCAGCACTTCTCCGATCATGCTCGTTCGCGGCGTTCGCGGCGCTACTACCGTCGAAAACAACACGCGGGATGAAATCCTCACCGCCACCCGCCAGCTCTTTGCGCTGATGATCCGGCTCAATGGCATTGAGCCGGAAATGGCGGCCAGCGCCATGTTCTCGGTCACGACGGACCTGAATGCGGAGTTTCCCGCTCTGGCCGCCCGGCAGCTCGGCTGGCTGGAAGTGCCGCTGCTCTGCACCTACGAAATCGACGTCCCCGGCAGTCTCAAGAAATGCATCCGCATCCTGGTCAACTGGAACACCGACAAGCCGCAGCGGGACATCAAGCACGTGTACATCAAGGAAGCGGTTCGGCTCCGACCGGATTTATCCAAGCTCCCACCCGTCGACTTTGGCGAGCTGGAGAAGTGGATTGGGGAGCAGATGAAACAGTTTGGGAAGTAAGGCGTATGAAATCGAATGCATGTGACAGAAAAATGGGAGACAGAAAAATATGAATGCGGTTGCTTATAAGCCGCCAACAGCGTGGACGATGTAGTTTCAAAACCTCCACGCTTATTTTCTGTTCATTTTTCTGTCCCTCATTTTTCTGTCACACAGTGAGCTGCGTAAATTGCGAAGAGCGTCATGCCAATCCACCTGCCATTTCCAATTACCGCCTTGGATCAGGAAGAGTTTGGGAAGATTGCCTACAAGGTGATGGAGGCAGTATTTCGAATTCATCAGGAGCTGGGGCGATTCTTCGACGAGAGCGTTTATCAGACGGCGATTGCAACCCAGATGGCCAACGCACAAATGGAGTTTCCTGTCGAAGTTCGCCACGACGGTTTCTGCAAGACATTTTTTCTGGACCTCGTCATTAATCAGTGCGCGATCTTCGAGCTTAAGACCGCGGACGCCCTTCATCCCATTCACCGGGCACAACTGCTCAACTATCTACTCTTAACCGGATGTCGGCATGGCAAGCTTGTCAACTTGCGTCCGGAGCGAGTGGAGCACGAGTTTGTCAACTCGACGCTGGAGCATCACGACCGGGTCTGTTTTGAAGTCGATTCCAGGGAGTGGCAAGAACTCGGCCCCGCCGACCGTCCGTTCCGCCCATGGTTCGAGGCGGCGCTCCGTGATTGGGGAGCCGGTCTGGATCGGCAATTGTACGAAGAATCCGCAATTCACTTCTTTGGCGGCCCCGAAGCGGTGAAAGGGCAGGTCGAAGTTCAACTCGCCGAGCATCGTCTTGCCCAGCAACCGGTGCGGCTGGCCTTTCCGAGAGTTGCCTTGGAAGTCACGACTCTTGATCCGCTGGATCTGCGCCATTTCAATGAACACCTTAGCCGTTTCTTACGTCACAGCTCGCTCAACGCTGTCTGCTGGATCAACGTGCATCGCAAGAGGGTTAGTTTCCAGACTCTGCGGCGATGATCGGAACTGACAGAAAAATGGAGGACAGAAAAATGAAGACGCAGAAGCAGCCGAAAATGAATCACTCAGGCTTGCTGAGGACTCAGGCGGATGAAACTCGCCTTCCAGTTTCTCAACCTCTTCTTCTTCATTTTTCTGTCTTCCATTTTTCTGTCACATCTTTCCGCGATTTCCAATGACGCTCCTCGAGATCCCAGAGTTGCGCGAGCTCGACTCTCGCCAGAGCCTGGTGCGGATTCCGCACGAGGAGGATGTGCCGCTCACGCCGCGGGTGCGGCAGCTGATTGATACGGCGGAATTTCGGCGGCTGGCGAGGATCAGCCAGCTCGGCCTCGTGAGCCTGGTCTATCCGGCGGCCAATCACACGCGGTTTGAACATTCGCTCGGCGTCTACCGCACCGCCCTGCTCTTCCTGCGACAGCTTGCCGGCGAGCCGCGGTTTGAGGCGGCGATTACCCGCGAGGATGCGGAGTGCTTCATCGTCGCGGCTCTGCTGCATGACCTTGGCCACTGGCCGTTTTGCCACCCCATCGAGGACATCCATCTCCCCGGCGTCCCCAGCCATGAGCTGTTCGCCAACAGCTTTCTGCTCGAAGGGGAAATCGCCGACACGCTCCGGGACGAATGGAACCTGCAGCCGCGGGAAGTGACGGCTCTGCTCTCCGACAAGCCACGGGACAACCGGCAGCGGATTCTGCGGAGCATGCTCAGCGGTCCGGTGGACGCGGACAAGCTCGACTACCTGCAGCGCGACAGCCTGCACTGCGGCGTCCCTTACGGCCGCCACTTCGATCAGCAGCGGCTCATCGGCAGCCTCTGCCTCAACGAGGCGGGGGACGGCCTGGCCATCCGCGACAAAGGGCGGACCGCGGCGGAGATGCTGGTCTTCGCCCGCTACGTGATGTTCAGCGAAGTCTATTGGCACCACGCCGTCCGCAGCGCCACCGCCATGTTGCAGCGGGCTTTCTTCCTGCTCCACGACCAGCTCGACCTCGACCAGCTCTTCCGGCTGTCGGAACACGCCTTCATCTCTTCCTTGCAGCAAGCTGCCGGCGAAAGCCCCGCGGCGGAGCTTCTGGCGGGCCTGTTCGGTCCCACCCGCCGCCTCTACAAACGGCTGGCAGAGTTCAGCTTTTTCCAAGAGCGGCGGTGGTACGAGAAAGTCGCCCGCCAGCCGTACTCGTGGCTGACCGCGTGCAGCGAAGCCTTCGCCGCCGCCGCCAGCAAGCGCCTCGGTGGCCGTATCGCTCCCCACGAAGTGCTGTTCGACGCGCCGCCGGTGAAACGCGAGATCGAATTCAACGTGCAGATCCATTTCCCCAAAGAGCAGTGTTTTCGGCCCCTGGGCGAAGTCTCCCCCGTCGTCCACACCCTGGCCACCAAGCAGTTCGACGATTACGTGAAGCGGGTCCGCATCTTCGTCCACCCGCGAATTGCCGCGGAAATGCGGGCGCTGCCGCGAATGGATGAGATTCTCGCGGAAACGCTGCTCACAATGGGGTGAGCTTGTGGCCAGAATTCCCGATTGCCGCTTGAGCTTTGTCCCGCCAACTCCCTACACTAAGGGAGTCTTTGCGACCCACCTTTCGCCGCCCGCAAGGAGAATACCATGAGCACCAAGACTTCCTCCTCACTGGTTGACCAGATTGGAGGTGCCGCAGGCATTGTCTGGCATGCGCTTCATAAAGACGGGCCGATGTCGGTCGCCAAGCTCGTCGAGACCGTCGAACTCAACCGCGACCTCGTCATGCAAGCCATCGGCTGGCTGGCCCGTGAAGGAAAGCTGCACATCACGGAAACAAAACGGGGACGCATCCTCGCCCTCCGCGAACAATCCAACGGGGACAGCCAGGCATAGTCTGCTGAGAAGTCCCGGCTGTTTATTTCACGCCAAAATCTCGCTAATCACCCGCCCATGCACATCGGTCAGACGGCGATTGATGCCGTTGTGCTTCACGCTCAGGCGGGTGTGGTCGATTCCCAGTAGGTGCAGGATCGTCGCGTGCAAATCGTAGCAATAGGTTTTGTTTTCCACTGCTTCGAAGGCAAAATCATCGCTCTTGCCGTAGGCGACGCCCGGTTTGATGCCCGCTCCGGCCAGCCAGGTGACAAAGCTCTTGGCATTGTGGTCCCGCCCTGTCGCCCCCTGGGTGAAGGGGAAACGGCCGAACTCGGTCGTCCAGATAATCAGCGTGTCCTCGAACATTCCTCGGGCCTTCATATCCGCCAGCAACCCGGCAATCGGCCGATCCACCTGGCTGGCGATAAAAGGAAGCTCATTGGGGATATCACTGTGATTATCCCAGTTTTTGCTCGCTCCGCCGGTGCCGCTCCAGACTTGCACAAAGCGAACGCCCCGCTCCAGCATCCGCCGGGCCACGAGGCAGTTGCGGCCGAAAGGTTCGGTGTTCTTGTCGTCCAGGCCGTACAGCTTGTGGGTCTGCTCGGTTTCGCGGGAGATATCGAGCACTTCCGGCGCGCTGGCCTGCATCTTGGCGGCCAGCTCATAGGAAGCGATACGCGCCTCCAGTCGCGAGTCCCCCGGGTTTTCGGCCAGGTGCTCGCGATTGAGTTGCTGGAGGAGGCGCAGGCCGTCCGCTTCGCTGGCGGGAGTAATTTCCTTGACAGAGGCGGGAGGAAAGAGGGCGGCAATGGGCGTGGGGGCGGTGGGCCGGATGACTGTTCCCGCGTGCGCCTGCGGCAGAAATCCGGCGGAAAAATTGCCGACCTGGTTATACGGCAGGCCGCGGCTGTCCGGCAGTACGACGAAAGCGGGAAGGTTATCGGTCAGCCGCCCCAGGCCATAGGAGAGCCAGGCTCCCAGGCAGGGAAAGCCGGGCTGGATGAAGCCGGTGTTCTGCATGTAGCTGGCCGGGCCGTGGACGTTGGTTTTGCTGGCCATCGCCATCAGGAAAGCCAGGTCGTCCACGTGGCGGGCGAGGTGCGGAAAGACGCTGCTGACCCACCGCCCGGACTGGCCATGCTGCTGGAACTCAAACGGCGACTTCATTACCGCCCCCGGCACGCTCGTCGCCGCGGCCGTAATGCCAAAATCCACCTTCTTTCCATGCTGCTTCTCGAGCTCCGGCTTGTAATCGAAGGTATCCATCTGGCTCGCCCCGCCGTTCATGAACAGTTGCAAGACGCGGCGAGCCTTGGGGGGATGATGGAGCGGAGGGTTTTGTCCGTTTCCAAGCGCGGACGGGGATTCGCTCTCCGCCAGCAGCGGCTCTTCCGCCAACATTGCGCCCAATGCCAGCGCGCCAAAGCCGCCGCCCAGGGTGGAAAGGAGGGCGCGGCGGGAAAGCGCTGGGTGGACTTGCATGGAGCCATTATAGCATGGGCGCTGGCCAGTCTTGGGTGGCACGCCCACGGCCTTGCGTGGGGGTGTGAACGGTAAGCCATTTCAACACGCCCACGCAAAGCTGTGGGCGTGGCACCCGAATGCTGTTCTTCGTGGTCAGTACAGAAGTAGCGAGATGCGTTATAATGAGGGAACGACGCGGAAGCTCCTGAGATTAGGATGAGACGTTCCGCCGACGATTGACGAAAGGAACCTAGCCAGTGTCTGAAACTCCAATCATACCGCCGAAGTCCAAACATCAACGCCAATCCGAGCTCCGCATGATTTGGCGAAACAAGGGAGCGGAAGGTATTGAGAGCCTTTTCCTGGAAAAATGCTCTCCCAACGGCAAGCTTCCCGCGCCGGCCATGGCGCCGGCCGAGATGATCCAGGCGATCTTGGATCATGAGTTTCCCAAGCCCCCTCCGACCCCCAGCGAAGAGAGAATCGCCAAGGCCGCCCAAGATTGTCTCGTTCTCTGCCGCCGCTCGTCCGCGCCGCTGGCCACTTTGGAAAAATTCTCTTCGGACCTGCGGGAGAGTGGCGGCGAATGGACCGACAAGGAAATTGCCGCCGTGGAGGACGGGGTGCGCAGGGGGCTGAATAACAAGTTCAATCGGCCGTAGCGTTCAAAAAAAGTACTCATCTCGCTCCGCGAGATGGTTCCTCACGCGGAGCGTGAGGAGTACTATTTACGCCAGCACCTCTTTAATCACATTCCCATACACGTCCGTTAGGCGTTCGTCGCGCCCCTGATGGAAGTAGGTAAGCCGCTTGTGGTCCAGGCCCATCAGGTGCAGCACGGTGGCGTGGATGTCATGCACGTGGGCTTTGTTGACGATCGCTTCGAAGCCGAGATCGTCGGTTTCACCGTGCCAGGTTCCCCCTTTCACGCCGCCGCCGGCCAGCCACATGCTGAAGCCGTAGGGGTTGTGATTGCGGCCGGGCTCGTTGACCCCTTCGCTGAAAGGCATCCGGCCGAATTCGCCACCCCACAGAATGAGGGTGCTATCGAGGAGTCCCCGCTGCGACAGATCCGTGAGCAAGGCGGCAATCGGCTGGTCGACTTCCCCGGCGTGCTGGCCGTGATTGGTCTCGACGCTCTTGTGCGCGTCCCAAGTGTCCTCTAAATGGCCGCCACCGCTGTAAAGCTGCACAAATCGCACGCCCCGCTCGACGAGCCGGCGGGCAATCAGGCAGTTCTTGCCGAATTCATCCGTCGGTGATTTGCCGATGCCGTACGAATCGAGGGTCTTCTGGTCCTCGCGGGCCAGATCGACTGCTTCCGGGGCTTCCGCCTGCATGCGGTAAGCCAGCTCATAGGACTGGATGCGAGCCGTGAGTTCTTCACCGCCGGGCCGCTGCTTCAGGTGCTCTTCGTTCAGCTTCGCCAGCAGGTCGAGCTGGTTTCGCTGGACTTTCGCATCGACGTGGGCAGGACCGCGGAGGTCCAGAATCGGGTCGCCCGTAGGGCGGAAGAGCGTTCCCTGAAACGCCGCGGGCATGAAGCCGCTGGACCAGTTGGGCTGTCCTCCGATGGGTCCGCCCCGCTTGTCCATCAGCACCACGTAACCGGGCAGGTTCTGGTTTTCCGCCCCCAGGCCATACACGCACCAGCTTCCCATCGAAGGACGGCCAATGAACGTGCTGCCGGTGTTCATCGCGACCAGGGCCGAGCCGTGGGCATGCGAATCGGTGTGGCAGGAGCGGACGACCGCCAGTTTGTCGGCGTGCTCGCGGACATTCGGGAAAAAGTCGGAGATCAAGAGGCCGCTCTTGCCCCCCGGCTTGAATTTTCTTGGCGGCGGCGTGAGAAAACCCACCTTTCGCCCACCGGAGTTGATGTATTTTTTGTCCGGCGGCAACGGCTTGCCCGCGTACTTTTCCAGCGCGGGTTTGTAATCAAACGTATCCACCTGGCTCGGCCCGCCATTCATGATCAGAAAGATGCACGCCTTGGCTTTGGTGGCAAAGTGCGATGGCCGCGGCGCGAGAGGATTTTTCTGACCGCTTGCGGTTTCGCCCCCCACTGCATGGCGCGAGAAGAAACCACTCTCGCCGAGCAAGCTCGATAGCGCCAGCCCCGCGAAACCCGCCCCCATTTGCCAGACGAATTCGCGGCGCATGAGGCCGCAGGGGAAGCGAGTGCTTTCACTAGCCCGACGCGCCAGCGAGGGAATTGCGTTAATATTGGCGGTCGGCGCGGAAGTCCCTCGCTGGCGCGTCGGGTTAGTGTTGTCAATCGACATAGATGAGCTCGTTGGTATTGAGAAGCACGTGGCAGAGGGACGCGAGGGCAAGGCGTTCAGCGTCCTTCTTCGTCGCGGGATTGGCCTCGAACACTTCCCGCTGCTGGCTCCGATGGGCCTTTGCCGCGGACAATTCGTCCCGGCCCGGTTCCCGGCCCAGAATCAGACGCCACGCTCGACTCTCGTGCGACGTTTTTCCGATCGCAGCTTCTCGCAAGATCTCGTCGGCAAGTTTCTCGCTCGCCTGATGTGTGAATTCATTATTCAGCAGGGCCAGCGCTTGCGGGGCGACGACGTTGATGTCCCGCTGGCCGCAGGGCTGCGTGGTATCGCAGAAGTCGAACGTGGTCAAAAGCGGTAGCAGGAGGGACCGTTTGCTGAAGATGTAGATGCTGCGGCGTGCTTGCTGGTCCTGCGGCGAGGATTGCCAGGCTTTGTCTTTCATGGAGAGCCCTTCGAGAGCCTCCGAATTGAGATGCGGATAAAAACCGGGGCCACCCGCCTGCAGGTTAAGCTCGCCGTTGCGGGCAAGAATGCTATCGCGGAGCGACTCGGCATCGAGCCGGCGGCGATTGGCCTTCCACCAAAGTGAATTCGCAGGATCCTGTTCTCGATATTCCAATTCTCGCGGATGAACCGTTGCTTGGCGGTATGTGGCGGAGCAGAGCAGCTTGCGGTGCAGGCGCTTCATCTCCCAATTGCCGTCCTTGAGTTCAGCGGCAAGATAATCGAGCAACTCGGGGTGCGTCGGCAACTCGCCTTTGAACCCGAAGTTGTTCGGGGAGCGAACCAGCGCCTGGCCAAAATGATGCTGCCAAAGCCGATTGACCGCGACGCGGGCCGTGAGGGGGTGCCGCGAGCTGGTGAGCCACTTCGCAAACGCCAGCCGCCGCTGGGAAGTCTTGTTACCGGGGGCGGAAGCGATGGGTGACACCAGCGACGACACGAATGACAGCGTTGCCGGCTTCACTTCATCCACCGGGCGGTGCGGATCCCCTTTCTTCAGTAGCATTAGCGGTGGAATGTCGGCTCGGTCGGTCCAGCCGAGCACGTCGAAGCCGAGTTCCTCCTTGCTCGGTCCCCCCATCAGTTCTCGGCCGCGTGGCTCGATGAAGCCGGCCCAGAAGGCGGAGGCCAGACGGTAGTAGTCGGTCTGCGGAATGGGGTCGAACTTATGGTCGTGGCAGCGGGCGCATTTGACGGTCAGGCCAAGAAACGCCGATCCGGTCACATGCACCAAATCCTCGAGCCGCTCGTACTTGTACTCCAAGGCATCGTTCGGCTCATCATCCCAGGTGCCGATGCGAAGCAGGCCCGTGGCGACGACCGTCTCTTCCGTTTTGTCGGCAAGCTCGTCCCCCGCCAGTTGCTCGATCACAAACCGGTCGTACGGTTTGTCGCGATTGATGGCCGCGATGACGTAGTCTCGATACTTCCACGCTCCGGGCTTTGGCGCATCCCGCTCGTAGCCGTTGGTGTCGGCATAGCGGACCAGGTCCAGCCAGTAGCGACCCCACCGCTCGCCAAAATGGGTCGAGGCAAGGAGGCGGTCCACCTGGCGCTCGTAAGCATCGGGCGTCGTGTCGCTCTCGAACGATTGGATTTCGTCGAAGGTCGGTGGTAGCCCGGTGAGGTCGTAGCAAAGTCGGCGAAGTAGTGTGGCGGGAGACGCTGGTGGCGCGGGTTCGAGGTTCTTCTGGCGGAGTTGGACCCGTATGAAGGAGTCAATCTGGTTCTCACTTGCCGGTTTCGCGTCTTGCAATTGAGCAACGGGCACGCTCTCCCTCTTCACCGGTTGCAACGACCACCAATCAAGCCCCGCTCTGGCCACAGTCGTCACCTCGAACGGATTCAGCGCGAGTCCTTCCGGCCATTTCGCCCCCGCCAGAACCCAGGCGCGAATTAGTTCCACCTCCTCCTTGGGAAGCGCCTGGGACTTGCCGTTTTCCACTGGCGGCATTTCACCCGCGGCGACCTTCTTTAACAGCACACTCGCTTCCGGCTTCTTCGCATCAATCACCGCACCATTCTCGCCCCCTTTCAGCAGCCCCTCGCGGCTGAGCAACACCAATTCTCCCTTCGCCTCGCTCGCATTGTGACAGCCGAGGCAGCGCTTGGTCAGAATCGGTCCGATGGTCTTGGCGAAGTCGGGCTCCGCGGAATGGACTGCCGCGCAGGAGGCGACGAACAGCAGCGAACCGAAAAAGATGGAGAACTGCTTCATGGGATTAAACGCTAGCCGGGTCCGAAAGCGGTGTCAAATCGGGGAACCTTATTGAGGCACAAGCGAAAGCAGAAGAGGGCCGGCAAAATCATGAGGTTCTTAATCATTTTGCCATCCATCATTTTGCCAATTGCTGCCTCTGTGCCTCCGTGCCCCTGTGTGAGAACTCCCCCCGCTGCAAAGACCCAGAAATCGCCGAAGTCGGGTATCCGCCCGGCAGCGAATCGCCTATCCTGAAGTTACTCGCAGCGGATTCTTTGTCCGCTCACGTCTCTTGAATTTGGAGCCCAGCTATCGCCAAAAGTAAAAGCCCGACGACGTTCGCCAAACGCCAGCGAGAACAGGTCAAGAAACGCAAGGCTAATGACAAACTTGCCAAGCGCATCGACCGGAAAGCCCAGGCGGACCGTCCTCCCCCCCCCGCTGAACAGCCAGAGGCAGGAGACGTACAAGAGGGATAGCCGCACGGCCGATAGAAGGTCTAGCAAACAGCGTTTTGGGCCGTGGAGATTCCCTCGTCCCACTCGCGTCCTCATCGAGACGCAGTCCAGCCCCAAGCCGCTGGTATCTATTCCGCCTGCGCACGCCGTTGGTGGCAGCAGCGTAACGCGGAGCCCTGATTGGGGTATCCTATAGCCAGGAGAGCTACATGACGCCGCGAACCTGGCAAATGGCATGGATGCTGATTTTATGCGCGCCGGCCGCTGTTCTGGCCGACAAGCCGCCGCGTTATTCCGCCTTGATGACCGGCGGGCAACGGCTGACCGGTGAGAAACTGTCCGACTGGCACGACAAGCAGGCCGTGCCGAAGCTTGAGGCCCAGCCGCTGCTGGACGCCGGCAATCCGATCCGCTGGCTGCGGGACCGCTCCCTGCCGCAACCGGCGCTATCCGCGGCGTACGTCGAAATGAACACCGGCGACCGGCTGCCGGGGATGGTGGTGGATTATCGCGCCGGCAAGGAGCAGCCCTTCTTTCCACTGCCGCCGCACTTGCTGGTCGCGCCGCAACAGCAGCTCGAACCGCCGCGCAAGCCGGAGTCCGCGGAGATTCGCGTGACGCTCTCTTCCGTCCGCCGCATCGTCTGGCAGCGCCGCAGCCGGCAGACGTATCAACCAAGCACGGCATTCTTCCGCGATGGCCGCTCCGTTTCGTACCGGGCGATTCGTTTCGCCAGCGGGCATGTGAATCTGCTCATCGGCACCGAGAACCGCAAGGTGCCGTGGTCCGACCTGGCCGAGATTCATTTGCAGCAGGTGCCGTTCTGGCCCGCCTACTTTGACGACCTCGCGGCGCTCTGCTCCACCAGCGAATCGCGCCTGATGCAAGTGGAAGCAGTGAGCGGCCTGGTCGCCACCACCTCGCTAGACCGCTTCGCCCAGCGGACGATGGGGAACGCCCAGGATTCCAATCAGTGGGTTCATGGCCTTCAGCCCGCCTGGAGCCTGGACGTGCTGTGGCTGCCCAGCAAGGACATCTCCTGCCGCCGCTTTTTCCTCCCCCGCGAAGTCCCCCTTAGCCGCGTCCCGTTCGAACTTGCCGGCGGCCGCGGCACGACGGTGCGATTGAATCAGAATGCCTTCGGCGGCCCGCTGCGGAACACTCCGCTCGACTTCGGCTGGGGATTTGGCCAACTTGGCCCCGCGGTCATGACGTTTGCGCTGCCGCCGGGCGTGAAGTCCTTCCGCTCGCAATTCGGGCTCGACCGGGCCAGCGGCAAAGGGGGCTGTGTGCGGGCGAGAATCTTCGCCAATTCTTCCGGCACGCCGCCCCTGTGGGAAAGCCCGTTCCTGGTCGGCAGTGAAGCGATTGCCGATACAGGCGTCATCGCTCTTACCGGCCCGGCGATGGGTCAAAAGCACCTCGTCCTGCAAGTTGACGCCGCTCACGACGGCCGCCCCGCCGGAACGGACCCGCTCGACATCCGGGACCACGCCGACTGGTTGGACCCGATGCTGGAACTCGACCCGGCCGTTGTGAAAGCGGAGTTCGACAAACGGCTGGGAGGGCGGTTCTTCGCCTGGCAGGACGCCAGCGTGCGGCTGGAAGCAACGGCTGTGGCACCGACGGATGCAACCCCCGAAATCCTGCAGAATCGCAATGACCAGTTCGCGATGCCCGGCTCATTCGACCTGGCTGTCGCTCCGAAAGGACGGGCGCTGCTCATTTCCAAGCAATTGCAGCTCTCGCCGCAGGACCAGTGGCTAATTATCGGAGCGACTCGTCCCATTAACCGCGGCCCGGAGCCGAAGATTGAAGTTCGCATCGGCAACGAGCCGGTGGCGGAGTTCACTGCGCCGCTGGTGCAGAATGACCGGATGGAGGTGCGCCCGCTCGCCATTCCGCTGGCCAATTATCAGAGGCCGGGCGGCACCAGTCTTGAAGTCGAAATCCGGCATGCTCCCGAGGGCGACGCCGCCCCCATCTCCTGGCACACCATCGAAGCGGCCCCACAACTGCCTACGCTCTACTGCGCCTTTGAAGAGCAGGCTCGCTTCATTCCGCATGGCGGCAACGCTGCGGGCTCGGCGTCGCTCGTGGAGGACGACAAGCACTTTGGCCATCGCTCCGTGCGGCTCACACCGGCGGGACGGTTCATGATCTCGTTCCCTTCGCCCGTGGCCATCCGCGAAAGGCCCAAGTGGGGCGAGTTCCGCTTCCTGCGGTTTGCTTTCCGCAAGAAGGGGGGCGGCCGGATTTCCGTGGAGCTCGAATCGACACCCTCGCGAATGGAAGCCGCCCGCTATGACGGCGGGCAAGGGGACAAATCCTACGGCAGTGCGCTGCGTCTCTGGCAAGACAAGCTGCCGGACCAGTGGATTGTGCTGACGCGGGATTTGTTCGCGGACTTCGGCGGACTGGATGTCACGGCCATCTCGCTGGGCTGCCCGGATGGCGAGGCGGCGCTATTTGACCACATTTACTTCGCCCGTAGCCCCGACGATTTCAATCTCATCCCCTTCGCTCCGTCGCCGGACATCACGAACCAAAAGGCCAAGCAAGAGCTGGCGAAACAAATCGTGGAGCGGACCGCGCCGGCAATGGTCACGATCGCTTTGCCCGATGGCCGCATCATCGGCGGCGTCTGCCTGAAGAAGGAAGGGGAGATTCTCACCGCCGGTCATTTGCTCCGCGGCCCCAATCAGGAGGTCGTAGTGCAATTCGCGAGCGGCAAGCAGGCCAAGGGGAAAACGCTCGGCATCTCCCGCGAGCTCGACTTGGGTCTCGTCAAAGTGACGGACGCCGGTGACTGGCCCTTTGCGCCGCTGTGGCCGCAAAAAGAGGTGGACGTGCGGGACTGGTACATCGCGTTTACCTTTCCGCCCAAGGTGGTCAGCGGGACGCGACCCGAGATGAAAGTCGCGGAAATGCGGCGGTTTTTCCGCAATACGCTGTGGATGGATGTCGAGCAGCCCGAGTGGACCGGGGGCGGGGCGCTCGTCAACAAGCACGGCTACGTGACCGGCGTGCATCTTCGCCGCAGTCAGTTCGGCGGCTTCCTTTATACGCGCCTCGGACAGCCTGATTTGCAGCCGCACTTGGACCGGATGCTGCGGGCCGAGGTCTTCGGCGCGTGGCCCGCAGGGAGCGAGCCGATGCTCGGCCTCTCCGGCAAGCCGACGCTGGAAGGCTTGGAGCTTGCGGCTCTGGATGCCGACAGCGCGGCCGCCAAGGCCGGCCTCCAAGCCGGCGACCGTGTGACCCGCATCGACGCCAAGCCGGTCGTCGGTCCCGATGACGTGCAGCTCGCGCTCGCGGAGAAAGACGCGGGACAGGAAGTGACGCTGGAGATTTCGCGCGCAGGCGCGGCGCGGCAAGTGAAGGCGCTTCTCGCGCCGCGCACGCCGTGAGTGTCGCCTTTCGCTCCGCGAAAGTGCTCCGTTCTTTCGCGGAGCGAAAGGCGACAATGCAAAAATGCGCGGTTAAGTCATTGCCAAGCAACCCCGCGCGTGATTACGCTTAGAGAAGAGGAGCGGAAGATTGCTCGCGGAGCGATGCCGCTTCAAGGCTGCGTGTGAGATGGATGATGCAGAGCGCGCTAAGAGCTTTTGTTGCTCAGCCCTCGCGGGAAAATTACCTGGCGGCCCGCGAGGAACTCCTCGCCTCTTCGCCGCGCACTCTTGATGCCGCGGAGCTGGACTCACTTTCGCTGCTGGCCGACGCGAATAACGTGCAGGGATTGTCGGAGGCGCTGGAGCATCTCCCGCCCATCGCGGCGCTGGTTCCCCGAGTACATTACTACGCGGCCCTGGCTGCTGAGGTGAGGAAAGATGAACAGGATCTAGAGCTGGAGCGGATGCTGCTGGTCATCTGCCTGCGGGCAGTTCTGATGACCGGTGACGGCAGCGAGGAAGCGCCGTACGTGGTGTCCGCGGCGAGTGATGAACTGGACCTGCTCGATGAGCTCGATCTGTCGCCCTCTTCGCAGTCGCTGGTCCATCGCGGCGACTCCGTTTACGACGTCATCCTTTGCCAGGACGGCAGCGAGATCTGGTTCGATGCCTCGGCAATGGTCAGGATTCCCGCGGAAATTCCGAGTCTTTCCCCCGCTCGCAAGGAAATCGCCGCGCGGCGATCCAAGGCCAAATCCAGCCGCCGGCTCAGTCGAACTGGGCGGTAAGCGTCCGGTCGCCGCGGACGGTTTCAGCCGTCAATTGGTACTTGCTGTCCGCCAGCAAATCGATGGCTCCGTCAAAGAACCGGCCCAAGGTCCGCACGTCCATCACCTTCACCTCCTCGTTCCCGGTCCGCCGGGCGTGGTTCGAGAGCACGAGCACGTAATACTTGCCGCCGCCGGCCAGGCTCAGCGAGTAGTCGCCTTGCGGCCCCGCCCGCGTGTACGCTCCCCCCATGTCCTGAATCTGCTGCACTCCCACCAGCGGCGTTTCCGGCAGCGGCTCATCGGGACGCATGCCCGATGAAGAAGCTCGCTGGCCGGCATCTTTCGTTTCCGGCAAGGCGATGATGACGGCACCCTCATCCGGCAGCCGCTGATTGCCGGAGGCATAGCGGACCGTACCGGTAATGGTGCAGGGCCCCTTTCCTGCCGTGGCCGGCGCGGAGAAGAAAGTTCCCCCCGTGAGCACTCCAAAGATGAAGCAGGTGAGCGCGACCGCTCCTAGCAACAACCCCTGCGTATAGAGGACATAGCGCGGCACCGCCACGCGGTCCTGGGCGGAAGGCGTGCCGCCCGGATGCCGCGCCGGAGCCGCGTGATCATAGACCAGCTCGGTCTCGTCGTAGACGACGAACTGAGAGTAGGGATCGTCTTCGTTCTCCCCCTCTTCCGTCGTCGTCGCTTCGCCACCCCCCTGCCCCGCGGTCGCCGGCTCGGGCGCGGGCACCGTCAGCTCCTTCTTGCACCGCGGGCAATTGGCGGGCTGCCCCGCTTTGCGCGTGCTCACGCTCAACTTTTGCGTGCAGTGCGGACATGAGAAGCAAATGGGCATGGCGAGTGATGGCTCGGGGCTGGCAACTTCTCCAGCCTAACTTACTCAAGGTAGGCCGTCACTCCGTGACGTGCCGGGAGTGATCACTGCTCGTCGTGAAGAGGCCTTTCGTGAAACGTCCTCTCTTCGATGCCACGTCCGCTCCCGACCGTCTTGGAAAGACGGCCTACCTACTTTGACTTCTTCTGATCCAAATGCCCGCTCTTGCCAATCGCCCAGATCAGCCGCAGGCCGACGAGAATGCTGGTGACGCAGCCCAGGATGCCAAGCACGGAGAGCTTCGGCAGCCAACCCTCGACATGCAGCCATTTGATGTCCGTCCAAAACAGCGTGTCGGGCGGGATCATCGGCTCGACTCTGTTCGACAGCATCCACGACGACCCCAAGAATAGCGCACTCGCCAACATCCCCAGCACCAGGCGGTTCACGCTCGGCCCCAAACCGCGGTGGTCCAGATGCACGTCGAACTTGCCGGCCTGGATCTGCTCCATGATCCGCGTGATGTGCTGCGGCACCACCTCGGCCAGGTGTTCCAGCTCCACCCACAAGCGGCGGATCTTCCTGATCTGCCTCGCGGGCGAGAGCCGCCGGAGCAGCATCTTTTTCTGGAAGGGCTGCATCACCTCCATCAGGCTGAACCGCGGCGAGAGCAGCTTCGTCGTCCCTTCCAGCGTCACCAGCACTTTGATCAGCAGGGCCACTTGCGGCGAAAGCATGATCCGAAAGCGGCGGATGATCTCGGTCATGTCCAGCAGCGCCCCGCTCAGGTCAAACTGATCCAGCGACTGCGTGGAGTAGTTGCCCACGAAGTCGGCCATGTCGTTGGCCAGGGCCGATTCGTCCAGGTTCGCCGGCGTCTGGCCGATCCGCTTGATGATCCGCGTCAGCATCGGCACATCGTGCTGAACAATGGCCAGCAGCATTTCCTCGATATCTTCCCGCAGCCGCTCTTCAAGCCGTCCGACCATGCCGAAATCGATCAGCCCGATCACGTCGCCAGGCAGGATCAAGATGTTCCCCGGATGCGGGTCCGCGTGATAAAATCCGTGGACGAAGATCATCTGCAAGTACAGCTCCGCTCCACGGCGGGCGACTTCGCCCCGGTTGATGCCGGCAGCGTCGAGGACCAACGGATCGGAGATCGGCAGCCCGTCCACCATCGACATCGTCAAAACGCGGGCGGTGGAAAGGTCCGTATACGCTTGCGGGATGCAGACCGTCGCGTCATTCTGAAACAAAAGGTTGAACTGGTGCAGGTTCCGCTCCTCGCGGCCAAAATCCAGTTCCCGCCGCAGCGTGCGGGCCATTTCCGCCGAGTTCGCCTTGGGGCGGTAGGGCTGAAAATCCTCGAACTGCTCCGCGAGCTGGGCGAGATTGGCCAGGACTTCCAAATCCTCGTTGACCTTGCTCTCGATGTTGGCGTGCTGCACTTTTACGACAACTCGCTCGCCGGTCTTGAGCCGGGCCTTGTGTACCTGGCCGATGGAAGCCGACGCGATTGGCACCAGGTCAAAATCGTCGTACAGCTCTTCGATCGGTTGGCCAAGCTCCGTTTCCACTGTGAGCCGGACTTGCTCGGGCGTATCCGCGGGCGTGGCCGATTGCAACTGCTTCAGCTCGGCTGCCAGTTCGACGCCGGCAACGTCGGGCCGCGTGCTGAGGAGCTGGCCGAGCTTGATAAACGTGGGGCCGAGCTCCGTGAGTGCGAGGCGGATGCGGGCCTCGCGGGTGAGCACGACCGCCGCCACGTCCCCCTCCCCGTCCACCCCTTTGGGCAATTCCACGTTCGTCCGCCGCAGCCAGTCGGCCAGGCCGTACTTTCGCAGTACGGCAATGATTTCCCACGACCGCTTGACGTTGCGGAAGAAGTGGGGAATCGACCGGATGTTACTCATGACGTTCATAATTGAATTCTAGTAGCCTGCACACTCCGTGTGCAGGCATGTCCGCTCACGGAGTGAGCGGACTACTTTTTTCTCTTCCGCTGCCACTCCGAAAGGGGTCGGGAGTCTTTGGCGTCAACGGTCATCCATCTTGTGAAGTCTATGACGCCAAAGACTCCCGACCCCCTATTTCCGCTTCCGCTGGCACTCCGGGCAATAAAACGTCGCCCGCTGGGCCTGCACAATGCGGAGGATGGAGCCGCGGGAACAGGTGAGGCAGACATCGCCGGCCCGGTCGTAAACCCGGTGGTGGTTCTGATAGCCGCCGGACTGGTTGAGGGCGTTGCGATAGGTGCCGTCGGAAAGCGTGGAGCCTTCGAGCTCAATGGCCAACTCCAACACCTCCCGCATCCGGGCATGAATCTGTTCCCATTGCTCGTTCTTCAAAAGATCGCAGCGGCGGGCCGGATGGATGCCGCACAGGTGCAGAATTTCCGAGGCGTACAGATTGCCAACGCCGGCCAGCGCCCGCTGATCGAGTAGCGCCACCTTGATGGCCCGCTTGCTCCTTTCCATCCGCTCCCGCATCTCGACTGAAGTGATGGTTAGAGCATCGGGGCCGACCTTGCTACCGCGCAGTTGCTCCTCAAACTGTTTGGCGGACAACAGCCGCACGCTGCCCAGACCGCGGCGGTCCCAGTACCAGATCGACTTGAGCGGCCCTCCCTTCAAATCCAACCGGAACCGCAGGTGCTCCCGCGTCGGCGGATCCGCCACCAGCACCAGTCCCGTCATCCGCGGCTCAAAGACCAGTGCATCGCCACGTTCCAGGTGAATCACCACCCGCTTCCCCACCCGGCCGATGCTCTCAATCCTCTGGCCGACGATCCTCTTGTCGAGCGCTGCCGGTCCCGGCGAAACAGCAATCGGCCGCTTCGGGCACGGCACCCGCCCCGCCGCAGCAATCCTGCTCCCCACCGCCCGCAGAATCCCGCGGCGCATGGTTTCGACTTCAGGCAGTTCGGGCATCGTGAGGTCTCACTTTTTATTTGTGTTGGCTTACTTCCCGCCTCGATTTTCGCAACTCAGGGTATCGCCATAGGTTACAGGAACTCACCCCCCCGGGTTAAACAACACGGAACGTTATAGTTGACAGACCCAATATTTCTTGGTAGAATCCGAGCATACCCAAAAGGATTCAACCATGCCCACCCGCTACAAACCCAAGAATTCAGCCTATCTCAAGCAGCCCAAGTCCGGCAAGAAGGCCCCTCCTACCGGGACTGCCGCCGATCTAAACGCTATGACGATGGCCGCTTTGTTCACCGATGAGGACAAGGCCCGCGACTTCCTGGAATCGCAACTCTGGCCGGAAGGCCCCGTATGCCCCCATTGCGGCAGCGTGGAATCCTATCGCCTTACGGGGAAGCCTGAATCCAAGAACCCCGTTCCCAAGGGCACCTGCAAGTGCAAGCTCTGCCGCAAGAAGTTTACCGTGAAGGTCGGGACCATCTTTGAGGATTCTAAACTCCCCATCCGGTTCTGGCTCTATGTGGCCCACCTGATGACTTCCTCTAAGAAGGGTGTCAGCAGCCACCAGATTGCACGGGAACTCGACATCACGGTTAAGAGCGCGTGGTTTATGACTCACCGCTTACGGGAAGCCATGCGGCAGGAACCAGTGGCCGGGATGCTGAAAGGCGAGGTAGAGGTAGATGAGGTCTATATTGGCGGCAAGCCCCGTCACACGACGATTCACGCCAAGGGCGGGAAGGTAATCAAGAGGGGGCGTGGCACCACTAAGCAGGCCGTGCTTGTTCTGGTGGAGCGGAATGGAGACGCAATCGCCACGCCCCTCTACAGCCCAAACTCCATTGAACTAAAGAAGCCGATCCGCGATTACGTTGACCAGTGCAGCACGATTTTCACCGATGAGTTTGTCTCCTATAAGGGCATCGGCAACGAGTTCATTGGTGGGCATGAAACCGTGAACCACTCCGACAAAGAGTACGTTCGCTATGAAGAAAACTACGCGGTTCACAACAATACCGCGGAGAGTTTCAACGCCCTTCTGAAGCGCGGCCACTACGGGATTTTTCACAGTCTGAGCAAGAAGCACATCGGCCGCTACTTGAATGAGTTCTCTTTCCGCTGGGGCCATCGGAACGCCACAGATGGCGAGCGGATGGTGAAGGCTCTGGAAGGGGCGGAAGGCAAGCGGCTGATGTACCGGCAGCCAGTCGGCAATCTTTCCGCTGGCCTTGTCACCGCGGAGGAGGTATAGTAAGAAAAGTACGGCAGGCGGGATTTGCACCCGCACGGGGGTTATCCGCTCAACACGGCCACCCACCAGATTCCAAGCCTGGAGCGTCTGCTAATTTCGCCACTGCCGCACTGGTCCGCGGTTTTCCGCGGGCTCAAAAATCGGACCTCCCGCCCAGCCCCGGCTGGTGATCAATCAAACTGGGGCTGGGCGGTGTCTCTTATGTGTGGCGCGCTGCCGGGTTAGGTCCAATTGCACCCGTTGCGCTTACTGGCCTCCTCATTGGTTTCCTCCTTGCTAGGTCTTATGTTTCGGCTTCTCATCCGCCGATTCCTTCAGTCGGTATTGCACCGGGCCAAATTTTCCCGTTCGGTCCGCGCCGGGTAACGGTCGCCGCTCGAATAAATGGGTCATCCCTTTGCCTGAAACGACACCTTCTACCTGCTTTACCGAGAGGCCCGTCAACTCGATTATGTCCCGGCTGGATACCCATTTTCCGCGGCAAACCGCACATACTTGCTCGCGGTTGGTTCCGGTTCGTTTGCGAACAGAGTCTGCTCCCCGAGCAGCCGCGCCTGCGGGCTGGCTACCTGCATCAGTTCCGGTCTGGCTTGCGTTTTTGTCGTAATGAACGTCGTGGGCGGGCACCAAGGTAAGAACATGCTGCGGGTAGTGCTTGCGAATGAGCGCAATAGCGTCTCGCAGCCGGTCCATGTCAGCCAGAACATCAGATTCCGAAAGTTTCTCGGTCATAGCCCTATCTCCATAGCTCTAGCCAATGTACGGCAGCTAGGGCTAGTGGTCAATGGGCGTGGAAAAAACTAGGGCTTGCTCCCTAGCGTGGCAAGTCTAGCTGGACTAGGCCAAGTCCAGTTCCCCGCGACCAGTGCAAGTGTACAATGCCCCCACAGGAGTTCCGCCATGCCCAAGGCCCCCACGAAAAAGCAGCCAAACCAACCATTCCCCCACGTACCCCTGCCGTTCGCTACGTTCGTGAAGGGGCTGCTACAGGTCGATCCGAAGAAGCTGCCGTCTAAGAAGGCCGCGAAGAAGGGGAAGGCGAATCGGAGCAATCAGGCCAAGGGGTGACGACGTGCGACTCAAAACCAAGGGACAGGAGGGCTTTGAGACCCAGTGCGTGGTAGCGGCGGCTTGCAAGCGTGCCAAAGGGGAAAAGACTGCGGCTCAGCTTGCTAGAGATCTTGAGGCCAAGGGCGTCAGCGTCAGCCCCTCCTACATTGACGACGTGTGGCGACATATTCTCAAGAAAGTCAGGGACGCCAAGCCCGGCGCTCCGCTGTACAAGGCTAAGGACAAGCTCAGGAGGCTTAGGAGCGCGACGGCGAGACAATGGGATTTAGACAACGAATTCCTTGGGTCAAAGCTGTGTTCTGAAGTGGACCGATTGATCGTCGTCGCCGAGAGAGGCAAGTGGGGCGACGATAAAATAAACGCCAAGTGGAACAGCGTCACGGACAGCCACAAAGATGCTTCCGATGAAATGAAGCAAATGGCCAAGGATAAGCTGGCTGCGTTTCTGCGGTCACGCCAGCGACCAAAGTAGGTGGCTATCGCAAGTGCCAAGCCGATAACGACTTACGGATTTATGGGTCCGATAAGTATAACGTTCCGAAACAACAGCCCCCCCCGACCCGTTGGAGTTCCGCCTTTAGGCGGCTTTCAAAGACCGCCTGAAGGCGGGACTCCAACGGACAAAAATCCAGTCGCTGCGTACCTGTTGCGAAACTCCACCAGTTTCGCAACGCGCCCTCGGGGTAAATCGGGGGGGATCTGTTGCGAAACTCGCTCCCTTTCGCAACAGCAAGTCCTCAGGTGCCAATCCGAATTCCATATATCTCAGGGCCACAATTCCGTCCTTTCGTTCTCGTTCCACGCTCCCACGAAAAGGGGTCGGGAGTCTTTGGCGTCTGCGGTTATTCTTTATTGTTAAGTCTATGACGCCAAAGACTCCCGACCCTCTTTCTCCTAAGCGTCACAGCCGTGCGTGACGACTCGGAGCGTGGTCACGACAACGAGCGTCAAATATCCAATTGTACACAAACACAGTTGGCACCGTCAAGCGTCTCCGTAGAAGATTTTGAATGATTATGTAACTCCTGACAGAAACGGGAGTTAGTTATGCGAATTGGCACGAAATCTCGCCGCGATTGTGCCCAGTCGGGGTTAGAATCCTACGTGTGGCCCCGCCGCCGACCGGCAAAGCTACAGAAAAAGTAGAATGTCCTCGTCCTGAGCCGATTCCCCATGAGCACTGAAAACTCCCGGAGCTGGAAAACGCGGGTGGTGGTCCCGCTCATCGTTCTGGCCGTCGCCATCGGCGTGGCTGGCTTGGTGTTTGGCGGAAAAACTCTCTTTCAATTCCTGGGCCGACCGGTTTCGCTGCCGCTCTGGTGTCTCGTCCTGCTGGCGCTGGGGCCGGTGGCATTCTTGGCCGGCGGCATCGCGTTGCTTTGGAGAATGGCACAAAAACCGGGCGAGATGGAACGGCGGCCGATCGTCGTCAAGGGGGTTCGCTGGCGGTGGTGGACGGAACATAACGGCAGTCTGCGGGTGGTCCCGTATTGTGAAGCCTGCGACCTGCAACTGCGCCCGCGAGAAGCCCCCGCTGGTCCCACCGATGCTCCGCCGGGCTTCGTGCTGCATTGCAACAATTGCGGCCAGGAGACCATCCGTTTCCAAGGATCTCTCGACCATGCACCGCAGCTCGTCCTCGACTATTTCATGCAGAACCTGCGCAAGGAATTCGAGCTGTCTCATCCTGGCTCCTGATACGTGCTCCCTGTTTATCGCCGCTGCTTGCCACGTCGGGAGGCCGCTGCTTTGTGGGGCTCAGCACCGGACCTCGCTGGCTTGCGGCTGACGAACTCGATTTTCAATTCGGCTCCCAGGGCCGCTGCGATTCTCGCAAGCATGGTCAGCGAATGGCCGCTGTAATCGGCGTCTTCCAGGCGGGCGATGACCGATTGATGGGTGTCCGCCATTTCCGCCAGTTCCTTTTGAGTCAGGCCAGCCTTGCTGCGCTGTTCATAGAGGAGGGCTCCGATGGAGAAATGGAGCAATTCCTGCTCAACATCCGCCCGGAGCTTGGAGCCCCCCGCCAGCCGGCGCTGGATCACTTTCGCAAAGTCTTTGGTTTTGGTCATGGTTCTAGACTTCAAAAACAGCAGTATGTTTATCCCGGTCGCTGCGAACCAGGTTCAGGCACTCAATGGCCCGCTCGATTTCGACCGGGGGCACCTTTCCTTTCTTCGTAATGCCGTGCGTCAGGATGGCAATGTTCTTGCCGTCAAAGGAATACAGTAAGCGGTAATGGACCCGGCCTTGCTTCACACGCAATTCGCGAATTAAGTCCCGCAGGTAATCGGCCAGTGGCCGCCGCAGCTCAAATTCGGAGCGTGACAGCGCGAAAAATCAGAATGTCCCATTTCACTTTCTAAAACCACCGGAGCGCAGCGAATCGACATTTCTGCCGCCCCTGCCGGGGCTGTTTGGGAACGTTCGCCCACCAACCCCTCCGCGGTTAAGAAGGCGGGATGTCGGCTGCTGCCATGAGGCGATGTTTGTTGGGAATCTGAACCCCAACGGGGTTACCGAATGGAGCGCCGCACACCTCGTGGATATCTGTGTTACTATAGTCTCAAGCGGCAATGATCCTCGGAGGGTGAGTTTCTTCTTAATTGGAGTGGCAGGCATGGCGAATATATCTCGACGAAGGTGAAAAAACGGATCATGTCCGGCATCAAGAAGTACCAGCCGATTTTGGCAAGGGCGAAGGAGCGGGCGGACAATGAGAGGAACACGTCAGACATCGTGAAGGAAATCATCACGAACATCCTCGGGTATGACCGTCACGAAGAGGTAACCGGCGAATATGCCGTGAAGCACGATAGATGCGATTTGGCAATCAAGCTCGACAGCGTGCTGAAGGTGCTTATCGAGGTAAAGGGCATCATGGTCGGTCTTAAGGATAGGCACGTGGAACAGGCCGTCTTGTACACGGCTCGCAAGGAAGAGGTGCGTTGGGCAATCCTCTCGAACGGGATGATCTGGCAGGTGTATCGGGTTACTCTTGGCAAGAAGATCGACGCAGAACAGCTTTTCTCCTTCGACTTTATGGAGTTAAAACCGAAGTCAGAGGATTTAGAGTTGCTCTACTTGCTCTGCAAGGAAGCATGGAGCAAGGGTGAGCTCGATAAGTACTACGAACAGAAACAGGCGCTCGACAAACATCTGATCGGAGCCATTATTCAAACGGAGCCCGTGCTGCGGTTGATCCGAAAAATTCTCCGACGGATTACACCCGACGCACATATTGCCTGCGACCATGTTCAAGCCGTGTTACTGGACGAAGTCATCATCGGTGAAGTTATGAATGATGACAGCGGAAAGGCGAAGCATGCAAAGAAGGTCGTTGAGAAGGCGCTAAGGGGTATGGTCCACAAGTCAGACGAAGGGAAGGTCGCTGCCTCCGTAACGCCGTTGCCACCGACAAGCTAAGGGGTCAGGTTCACCTCGTCCTCCGCGTCCGTCGCCTAGTTCACGAGCTTGTGGGCTTCGAAGATCTTTGACAATATTCGCTCCAAGGGTCAGCACAACCCAGGCTGTGCTCCGCAACCCCGTTGGGGTTCACTTCTTCGATCAGCGCTAATTCCCTTCGATCACCTCTAATTCCACCGTCTCTTAATGCCCGACGGGCTGCTTCCTTCCGGGTCGGGCGTTTTGCTGCCGGGCTTGTCGGATTTGTCCGAGTCGGCTTCGGGGGAGTAGTCGAGGGTTTCCTTGATGGCCTTAGTGGGGGGGCGGTGCGGACTTCGCGAGAGAGGTGGGCGGGGGCGGGGGGCTCGGCAGGGTCCAGGCCGGAGATGTATTTGCGCCAGGAGTCGAGCTGGTCCTGCGTGAGACTGTTTTCCCGCGTGATTTCGTGCTTGAGCTGCTTCTTGGTCCCCTCCACGCTGACCATTACGGTCAGGCGGCCGTTCTCCTCGTATTTGAAGCGCAGTTCGAGCGGCCCAAGCTGCGGGTGCGGGTCACGAAGTATCCCAAGTTCGTCTGCTCCGAGCAGCCGGAGTGTGGAGTTGTGGAACCTGCCCGGCCTGCCAGCCTGGTTGAAGGAAACCGCTACGACACGAGCATCGCCGCCGAGATCGTGACCGCGAAGTACGCTTATCACCTGCCGACTTACCGGGAGGAGAAAAGGGGTCAGGCTTCAATATCAAGTGTGACAAACGAGGTCAGGCTTCAATATCAAGGAGTAACCAATGAAAATGTATCATTCGTCCAGTCTTGAAGGCGGCATTCCCGAAATCCAGCGCCGGGAGATTTCAGAAGCTTGGGCGGAAGAGCTGCACCTGAGCTTTTTCCGCCACTTCGATCCGACCCCCGGCCAGTGGCTGAGCGAGGACCAGGTGGCTTTCGCTGGCGACGGCAAGAACCTGCGCCCCTACGTTCGCGAGGCCGAGAAAGGCTCTTGATCGATCCTGGCCCGCGCAGATTCTCGATCCGCGCCCGTCGAACTAGCTTGGGCGGGACGAGGCGGTTATCGGACACCTGAGTCGGAGAGCGCGTTATTGACCCTCACCCCGGCCCTCTCCCAAGGGGAGAGGGGGAGGGCCAGCTTATGCAGGCCGTACGGCTTAACATACCGGCGGACTCGGGGGGATGGACAAAGTCTAGGCAACTGGTGCCAGTGGCTGCGGATGGGCGCAATCCCCGAGCTATATTGGCTTTCCGAGAGGCCTCGGGCTGAAACGGGTGGTACATAAACGTGCGCCAATATCTCGCGGCAAGGGGCGGCTTCATTTCCTCAGTCGGTTTATGCCGATTGTGACGAAGAGGCCGCTTTTTTGCTTCGTGAGGGCTTGGGACCGCCTGAAGGCGGGACTCCAACGGGTCGCTACCACCTTGAACAAGCACGAGGCTCTCCCCCATGCTCATGCGACACGTCCATCCCAAACTCCAGTTCACGCACATGCTGCCGTATGGAGCCATTCTCCATGACAACGGCGTGCAGTTTGTCGTGTTCAGCCGCAGCGCCAAGGAAATGCGGCTGCTGCTGTACGATGAAGTGGAAGACAGCGAGCCGACGGAGACTATCTCTTTCGAGCGCGAGACCGACCGCTGGGGAGACATCTGGAGCATCTTCATTCCCGGAGCCGGCGCAGGGCAGCTTTATCACTTTCAAGCGGATGGCCCGCGCGACCCCGAAACCGGCCAGTGGTTCGACGGCAAGGCCCGGCTGATTGACCCGTATGCCAAGGCTCTGGCCGGCAATTTTCAGCCGGCACCGGACGGCATCATTCGCCCGCCCAAGTGCGTCGTCGTGGATGACCACTTTGAATGGGAAGGGGACCGCCATCTTCGCACCAGCGTCTCCGAGTCCATCATCTACGAAACTCATGTCCGCGGCTTCACCCGGCATAAGTCCAGCGAAGTGCAGAACCCCGGCACGTATCTGGGCATCATCGAGAAGATTCCGTACCTCAAATCGCTCGGCGTCACCGCGGTCGAGCTGATGCCCGTGCATGAATTCCCCGTCACCGGCTTTCATGGCCAGTCGGTGGAACGGCAGAACTATTGGGGTTACGACCCGCTGGCGTTCTTCGCCCCGCATCAGTGGTATGGCGTCAGCCGGAAGCCGGGCGAAGTGGTCAACGAGTTTAAGCAGATGGTGAAGGCCCTTCATGCCGCGGGGATGGAAGTGATCCTGGACGTGGTCTTCAACCACACCTGCGAAGGGAACGAGCTGGGGCCGACGCTCAGCTTCAAGGGCTTGGAGAACAAGGTCTACTACATGCTGGGGAACGGCGGCAGCCGGTACGTGAATTTTTCGGGCTGCGGAAATACCGTTAACGGCAACCACCCGATTGTCCGCGAGATGATTTTCCACTGCCTGCGGCACTGGGTACACAACTACCACGTCGACGGCTTTCGGTTCGACCTCGCTTCCATCCTCAGCCGCGATCGGAACGGCCACCTGGTCCCCAACCCGCCGCTGGTGGAAGCGATCGCGGAAGACCCGCTGCTGGCGGACACCAAAATCATCGCGGAGGCCTGGGACGCGGCCGGCGCTTACCAGGTCGGCTCGTTCGGTGACCTCCGCTGGGCGGAATGGAACGGCCGCTATCGGGACGACGTCCGCCGGTTCTGGCGCGGAGACTGCAGCATTGGCCCGCTGGTGACGAGGCTGGCGGGCTCCAGCGACCTGTATGAGAAGTCCGGCCGGCCGCCGTATTGCAGCATCAACTTCATCACCTCGCACGACGGGTTCACGCTGAGCGACATGGTGAGTTACAAGGAAAAGCACAACGAGGCCAACGGCGAAGGGAACCGGGACGGCGACAATTGCAACTACAGCGACAACTACGGCGTGGAAGGCCCCACCAAGCGGCACGATATCGAGGATCTCCGCGAGCGCCAGATCCGCAACATGCTTTCCACCCTGCTCCTCAGCCAGGGCGTGCCGATGTTCGTGATGGGGGACGAATGCCGCCGCACGCAAAAGGGAAATAACAACGCCTATTGCCAGGACAACGAGATTTCCTGGTTCGACTGGTCGCTCGTGGAAAAAAACGAGAACCTGGTCCGCTTTGCCCAAGCTCTGATCAAATTCCGGCGCACCCAGCCAACCGTCCGCCGCGAGCTGTACCTGACTGGTCAGCCTAAATTTGAAGGGGCATTGCCCGACGTAAGTTGGTTCAGCGCCCTGGGCACCGCGGTGGACTGGACCGGCGAAGACACGACGTTGATTGCCCTGTTCAAGCGGACGGAGCCGGAGCACGATCCGGAAGGGGCAGCTCGGGACGTGCTGTTGCTCATCAATGCCACCCATGAGCCGCGGGAATTCATTTTGCCGCCGGTGGCGAAGGGAACGCAGTGGCGGCTGTTCATTGATACCGCCGCGGCGTCGCCGTATGACGTGTACCCGGAGCTTGACGGTCCTCCACCGCCGCGAGCCCGGCGGCTGACGCTGTCGTATCGCTCGCTGTGCTGCTTTGTGGCGGCGAAGTAGGAGGTGGGGTAGGGTTGCAGCCTGCCCGGAAAAGGCACTTCTGGGCAGGCTGGAAGCCTACCCCACTTACTTTTCTCCCAGACAATACAGCATCTCCTGCCGCTTGCCGCCGATGGTTTCCGCGACGCGATGATAGATGCGGCTGCCGCAGATGGCGGGGGTGGCGAAGACGGAATCGCCGAGGCGGTTCTGGGCCACTTTTTCATATCCTTTAGGACTTGCCTTGAAGATGAAGGTCTCGCCCGCTTCGTTGGTGGCGAACAAGTTGTCTCCGTGCAGCACAAGCGACGAACTGAAGGCGCCGCCGGGGAGCCGCTCCTTCCACATCTCTTCGCCGCTGCCCGCGTTCCAGCAGGTGGCGATGCCGATGCGGTCTTGCACCGCGTAGAGGTAGGCATCCTTCACGATCATCGACGGCACATAGACCTGGGAGGTGGTCTCCCAGATGGTCTTGCCCGAGCCGTCCGCCGCGATGGCCTGGACATGCTGCCGCGGCCAGCCGCCGCTGACGAAGATTCGCTCGCCGTCGGTGACGATGGAGGTGACGCACTCGATCGTCGAACCTTCGATTTCCCAGAATTTCTTGCCCGACTTGGGATTGAAGCTGGAAACCAACTTGCAGCCGGAGACGAGAAGCTGGTCCTTGCCGGCGATGTGGAGCACGATGGGGGACGTGTAATTGTCCTCTTTGGGCCGCGGCTCGCTCCAGACCTGCTTGCCGCTTTGCCGGTCGAGCGCCGCGATGACGCCGCCGATGTCGCTGTCGGCAGTGACCAAAACCAGATCTTCGTAAACCATAGGGGAAGAAGCAAAGCCCTGATGTACGGCATAGTCCGCAACTTTCACCTGCCAGAGTTGTTTGCCGGCCAGGTTGAGGGCGGTGGTGTAAATGGCCTCTTTGTTGAGGAAGTTGACGAGCACTCGCTCGCCGTCCCAGCAGGGAGTGGAAGAGGACAGCGACGAATTGTTGTTCCCCTTTTTCACGAGCCCTCCTTGGTGGATCACCGTCTTCCAAAGCTCCTTGCCGCTCTTCCGATCAAAGCACAGCACCGACTGCTGTTCCGGCTCGGTTTCGGCAGTCTGCAACAGCACGCGGTCCCCCACGATAATGGGCGAGCCGTGTCCGCGGCCGGGAATTGGCGATTTCCAGACGACGTTCTCGCTGGCGCTCCAAGTCAGTGGAGGCTTCTGGGCGGGCTCGGCTACGCCCGTTCCCAGCGGTCCGCGCCACCGGGTCCAATCATTGGCGGACGAGGAAACCACTTTTTCGGGCAAGGCGTCGGCGGCGCGAGCAAGCTGCACGAACGAAAACAGAACCAACACTGTCAGCAGGCGAAACTTCATGGTGGTTACCTTGGGGTAGGTCATGCCGTGCATGACTCTTGATTGTCATGCGGGGCATGACCTACTGGGAATGGTCATGCACAGCATGATCTACTTGATTCCTTCGAGTTTCTCCAGCAACTTAGGCAATTCCTTCGTCGCGCTTCCCCGCGCTCCTCGGCCGTTGAACTCGATGCGGTTGTCGAGGTCGGCGAAGGTGCTTTCCGTGTCGGGATCCCAGTATTTGGCGTGCAGCTCCTTGGGGGGAGCGCTCAGCGGCCGCATAATTCTCATGCCGACGGCGATGCCGTGGCCATCGGTGAACCACCACGGGCTCTTGGGAAAATTCGGGTCCGTCCCGCGATAGTCGTCATCGTGCGAACCGCGCCGGGCCGCGCTCCGGCAGCCGGCGGCGTCATCGTCCCAACTGCCGCCGCGCATGGTGCGGGGGAAGAGTTTGGTGGGCCACTGTACGGCTGCGATTGCTTTCTTCTTGCCGCTGAGCTTGCCGTAGCCACCCTCCGTGTATTCATCGAGCGTCCATTCCGCCACGTTGCCATAGATGTCGTACAGGCCCCACGGGCTCGGCTTCTTCAGACCGACCTTGTGCGTCATTTCCTCGGCGTTGTCCATGAACCAGGCGTGGTCCTTGAGTTCAGCCGCGTCCTTGCCGAAGAAATAGGGTGTCGTCGTCCCAGCGCGGGCCGCGTGTTCCCATTCCGCTTCGCTCGGCAGGCGGTAGGTGTCGCCGGTGATACCGCTGAGCCACTTGGTGTACTGCCGGGCGGCGAACTGGCTCATGCTCAGGGCCGGCTGGCGGGGGTCTTCGCCGAACTGGAAGGTGAAGGTCGGGTCGTAAAGGTTCGAGGGGGCGGTGACGATGGTGGATTTGTCCGCGTCTTTCAAAACCATCAACTTCGCGGCAGCCAGCTTTCTGAACTTGTCATTCATCGCCATGTACTGTTTGTACTCCGCCCAGGTTACTTCGTAAGCACTGATCCAAAACGGCTCGACTTCAATTTCGAGCGGCGGCGACTCGCTCTTGGCGTGACCGGCTTCTTCCTCGGGGCTGCCGAGCTTGATTTTGCCGCCGGGAATGGGCTGCATCTCGAAGGTGACCTTCGTGCCCGGGATGGTGGCCTGGAACGGGACCATATATCCCTGCTCCGTCTTCACGAACCGGCCGCTGGCGGGCTGATCCTTGACGAGGCCCAGAGTTTCCTCGGCCATGGCGGAGCTGCCGGGCGAGAACATCCCGGCGACGAGCAGCAACGCCGAGACCGTGATGCGAAAGGTTCGTGACATAGAAATCTAGAAGGGCGGTGTGAGCAGGCGGTGGCTGGAAGGCTTCCAGTCCTAGCGGCGGTCCGCTCATTATACTCAGCCCAACTCCGTTTGGGCCTACGTTGCCGCTAGCAAGGATCAGAAGTCCCACCTTGGCAGCTTTGGCAAAGTTTAGCGGGAGATGGTGCCGATAATCGTCGGCAGCGCACCTGCCGGCCCGACGCGCCAGCGAAAGAGTCGTTCGCGCTCGTCGGTGCATCTGGCACGTTAAGAGACTCGTTGAAGCAAGCCTCCCCATGTCCCAGCAGAAATCCGATTTCGCCAGACTTGCCGCCGAAAAGGGGGGACCAACCAGTGCCCAGTCGCCGCTAGCCTCCCTCCCTCCCTATGCTCGCAGCTTGCTGCGAATCAAGGTGCCGGTGATGGTCACGCTGGCCACGACCCGGCTGTCGCTCAAGCGAATCCTGCAGCTCGGCCCCGGCTCCATTGTGCCGCTGGAAAAATCGTGCGAAGAACCGTTGACGCTGCAAGTTGGCAACCACGCGTTAGCAGTGGGCGAAGCCGTCAAAGTCGGCGACAAATTTGGCCTCCGCATCAACTCCATGGTGATGCCGGAGGAGAAGTTTCTGGCGATTCGCGGAAAGAAGGAAGCGACGTAAGGTCGTCATCCGAGAGCGAAGGGGTCGGGAGTCTTTGGCGAGCGGAGTCTGTCCATTGGCATGGTCTAATCTCGCCAAAGACTCCCGACCCCCTTTGCGCCGATGACGGCGTAATCAACTCGCCCCCTTCATCCTCACCCAGTCTGCTTTCCGTTTCACCTTGGCCAGCTCGCGGTACACATCTGGCAGGTCGAAGCGGGCCAGGACGCCGGGCAGAAACATCGAGAGGGGCCAGGCGTACTCTTCGGACTGGGCGATTTCCTGATAGGAAGTCAGCCCGTCCAGCAACGTGACCTCGGTGACGTGTTCGCAGAGGAGCGCGGCAAACGCAGCGGGTAACGCGCCCCATCCTTTGGCAAGCAAGTAAACTTCCCGGTGGCCGGCGGCGCGGAGAAAGTCCAGCACGCGAAGCAGGTCATGCGTCTTCTGGCCGAGGTAGGGCTTGTCCAACATGAGCGCGTGAATCGCGTAGAAGTAATCGCTGCCGTAAGGAGTGAGAAACTGGTCGCTGCCACAGGTGTCGGGGCGGGATTCGCCGATGCCGCGAAGGTCGCAGGCATAGAACGGCTGGTCGGGGGAAGTGCCAAGCAACTCCTTGATGACTGGTTCTTCACGCATCTCGATATCGGCGGAGTGGTGCGAGACGTAGAGCAGTGCGGGGCTGGGATCCTGCGGCGGGCGCGCGATATGTGACTGGTTGCCGAGGCGTGTGACGAGGGCGAAGACGCCGGGCTCGCTTTCCACCGCATAGGTGGTGGCGTGCGGCCGCGGATAGTCTCGTGATTTCAGCCCGCGCAGGATGCGGAATTCCGGCGGCTCCTTGGCGGTCGGCGGCAGTTGCAGGACGGCAGCTACGGCTTGTTTCAGTGCATCACCCGTCAGTGACTTGCGGGCTTTGGCCAGTTCCAGCGCGCGGTCGTCGGTGAACGAAAAGACCGTCCGCGATTTCAATTCGGCGACCTGCCCGTGCGGTGTGCATTGCAGCGTCTCGTCCTTCTCCATGGTCAGCACCGGCTCTCTTTCAGCATCGGAAATCTTCGTCACGCGGTTGAAGAAGCGGTACATCGCCTCGCGGTTCTCCCGCGAGTAGCCGTGCTCCGTCGGGCCGATGTGGAGCTGAATGTTGTCCGCCGCTCCCAACAGGGAATAAAGCCGCTTGAGCCGGGCGAAGGCTTCCAGGGAGCCGCGGACATCGAAGAAGTCTCGCTCCTTGGCGAGGATGATGACGGGCTTGGGGGCCATTGCCGCCAGAAAGTCGTCGTGGTCGAGTCCCAGGGCGATGGCCCGCGGCGGGCATTGCTCGGTATCGGCGGGGAGTTCGTTTTCCAGGTTTCTGCGGAAGGTGGTGACGAAACAGGCCGGAGCCCCCATCGTCCAGCGAGGTTCCAGGCCGCACAGCCAGGTAGTCATCGTCCCGCCGCCGGAGTTGCCGGTGATGCCGACGTGGTTGGGGTCCACTTCTTCTCGCGTGAGCAGATAGTCGAGTGCCCGAATGCCGTCCCAGGCCCGCCACATGCCAAAAAATTCGCCTACCAGGAACTGCTGATTGCCTGCATAGAGATGCTCGCTGACGCCGATGCCCCTTTTCGGTTTGAGGGCCGCGTCCACGTATTGCAAGCGTTCCCCCTGGCCAATCGGATCGAAAATAAACGTCACGTATCCCTGTCTGGCCAGTCCCTGGGCAAAGGATTGATACGCCTCCGCCGCTTTGCCGTTGGCGGAATGGCCACAGACACCGACCACCCCCGGCAGCGGGAACTTGCGCCCCTGGGGGAGATACAGATTGCCGGTCACGAGAAAACCGGGACGGCTTTCAAAGATTATTTTTTCGATTTTGTAGGCGTCGCGCTCTACCGTGCCGGTGATTTTGGCGTTGAGCGGCGTCCGCTCGGGATTCGGACCGAAGGATTGGCGGATTTTTTCGCGAACCGAAGCGACGTAGGCTTCGGCGTCTTCCTTGGTTTTGAGCGCGGCCTTGGTTGTTAGGGCCGCTGCCTCCGCTTTTTTCACCTGGACGATGAAGTACTCTTGCACCATCCGCGAGAAGCGGTTCAGCGGCGGCAGGTCGCGGCGGGGCGATTGGCCAGCCCCCTTCTGCTCTTGGGCCAGGAGGGGCAACGTGGTGAACGGAGCAAGGCCAGACATTCCCAGGGCGGAACAGGCGGACCAGCGGAGCAGATCGCGGCGGGTGGGATTTTGAGTAGTCATGGGAAAGTTTGTGGAGATTGGGGGATGAGCGTCAGGATACTCGACGGCCAGGGTACGGAGTACCGAGTACTTAGTACTTATTACTCCGTACTCGCTATAATTGCCTACCCCCGATGGCCACTCAAACTCTTCCCTTGAATCCGCCCGAAGTCTTCGACGACGTGGCCTGCACCGTCTGCGGATGCGTGTGCGATGACCTGAAGTTGACGGTGGAAAACGGACGGATTGTCCGAGCGGAAGGGGCGTGCGAACTGGCTGAGCCTTGGCTGCTGGCGCAGAATAGCCGCCGGCCGGCGGAGGCGGAAATCGCAGGGCGGCCGGTGAATCTTGAAGCTGCGGTTGCGAAGTCGGCGGAAATACTGAAAGCGGCAAAGGCTCCGCTGATTTACGGACTCTCCCGCAGTAGCACGCAGGGACAGCGGCAGGCGGTAAGGTTGGCGGATGCACTGGGTGCGAACATCGATACCACGGCATCCCTCTGCCATGCTCCGTCCATCATGGCGCTCCAGCAGGTGGGGGAATCGACCTGTTCGCTCGGCGAGATTCGCAATCGGGCGGACCTGGTCATCTACTGGGGCTCCAACCCAGCCGTCAGCCATCCCCGGCACATGGAGCGCTATGCGGCCTTTCCCACTGGCCAGTTTGTTCCCCAGGGTCGCGAGGGGAGAACGCTTGTCGTTGTGGACGTGCAGCCGACCCAGACGAGCAAAGAGGCGGATTTATTCATCCAAGTCGAGCCCGGTGGCGATTTCGATTTGCTCTGGACCCTGCGGGGTCTCGTGCAAGGCATGTCCTTTTCAAACGAAACCTGCGCCGGCCAGCCAATGTCCGTCCTGCGGGATCTGGCGGAGCGAATGAAAAGCTGCCAGTGCGGCGTGTTCTTCTTCGGGCTGGGCTTAACGCAGCGCGGCGTCGGTCATGCCAATGTCGAAGCCCTGCTGCGGCTGGTGCGGGATCTCAATGCCCATACTCGGTTTCATGCCCGGCGGATGCGGGTCTACGGCGACGTGGCGGGCGCCGATACCGTCCTCTGCTGGCAGACCGGCTTTCCGTTCAGCGTGAACCTGGCCCGCGGCTATCCGCGGTATAATCCAGGGGAATATTCCGCGAACGACCTGCTCGCTCGCGGCGAGGTCGATGCCTGCCTGCTCGTCGGCAGCGAGGGGATTGAACCTCTGTCAGCCGCCGCGAAGGAGCACCTAGCGAGGATTCCGGTCATCGTTCTCGACTATCCGCAGGCAGACATCCCCGCAATGGAGCCGCCGCTGGTGCCCGCGGTGAAATTCACAACGGCCGTCTACGGTATTCATCGCCCCGGCACGGCCTACCGCATGGACGAGATCCCAATTCCGCTGCGGCCCGTGCTCAAGAGCGACTATCCGAGCGACGACGAGGTTCTCTCCGAAATACTTCTATCCGTAGGTCGACGGTAGAATATCCTGTAGGGTGCATGAGCGCAAGCGAAATGCACGCTTGAAAGATGTCGTTAACAAGGTGACGTAACCGGGTTGGCCATGCGGGATTACGCGTGCATGGCGCTGACGCTTATGCACCCTACTTTGCAAAATGAAATCCTTCGCTCCCCTTCTCGACTCTCTCGGCCGCGTGCATAGCAGCCTGCGGATCAGCGTCACCGACCGCTGCAACATCCGCTGTTTTTACTGCATGCCGGAAGTGGTCCGCTTTCTGCCGCGAGAAGAAATCCTGACGTTCGAGGAAATCGAACGCTTTGCCCGCGTCCTCGCCCCGCTCGGCATCAGCAAGCTCCGGCTCACGGGAGGCGAGCCGCTGGTCCGCTCGGGGCTGCCGAAGCTGGTGGAACGATTGGCGGCTATTGAAGGGATTGAGGACATCGCGCTCACGACGAACGGCATCCTGCTGGAGGAAAATGCGGTCGCTCTCAAGAACGCCGGCCTGCAAAGGGTGAATATCAGCCTCGACGCCTTGACCGAAGCGACCTTTCGCCGCATCAGCCGGCGGGACGGCCTGGACCGGGTACTGGCGGGGATTCAGGCGGCAAAAAAGGCCGGCTTTGAAAAAATCCGCCTGAACGCGGTTGCCATCAAGGGAATCACCGAGGCCGAAATTGTGCCGCTGGCCAAATTCGCCCGCGAGCAGCAGATGGAGATGCGGTTCATCGAGTTCATGCCGCTCGATGCCGATGACCAGTGGGACCACGACCAGGTGCTGACCGGCGAGGAAATCCGCCGCGAGATTGAGTCGGCCATCGGTCCACTCGTCCCGGCTCCGCGGCCGGACCCAAGCCAGCCCGCCTCCGACTTCGCTTACGGCGATGGCGGCGGCGTGATCGGCTTCATTAATCCGGTCACGCAGCCCTTCTGCCACGATTGCAACCGACTGCGGCTGACGGCGGAAGGGAAGGTCCGCAACTGCCTCTTTTCCACGGTGGAATGGGACGCCCGCGCGGTCCTCCGCGGCGACGGCAGCGATGAAGATCTGGCCGAACTCGTCCGCGACTGCATCTGGCACAAAAAGCCGGGGCACGGCATCGACTCCGACCAGTTCGTGCGGCCGCAGCGGGCGATGTATCAGATTGGAGGATAGTAGCCAGCACACTCCGTGTGCTGGCCGGTATTATAGAAATACCGTGCTCACGGAGTGAGCGGACTACTTTATGACTCAACCTCGCATCTATCTCGACCATGCCGCCACGACCTGGCCAAAACCGGAGGCGGTGTATGCCGAGATGGACCGCTACGCCCGGCAAGTGGGGGCAGCAGCGGGGCGCGGTGCGTATGCCGAGGCGATGGAAGGGGAACGGCTGGTGCGGCGGTGCCGGGCGGATATTGCGGGGCTGCTCGGCGAGAGTGAGCCGGAGCGGATTGTCTTCACGCAGAATGGGACCGATTCGCTGAACCTGGCCATCCACGGGCTGCTGAGACCGGGGGACCATGTCGTGACGACTGTTTGCGAGCACAACAGCGTCCTGCGGCCGCTCCGATTCCATCAGCAGAAGCGAGACGTGCGCGTCACCTATGTCCGCTGCGACGGCGAAGGGTTCGTCAATCCGGACGATATAGCCGCCGCCATCCTGCCGGGCACGCGGCTGATTGTTATGGTTCATGCCTCGAACGTTACCGGTGCCATTCAACCGGCGGCAGAAGTCGGCCGCATCGCGGCGGAGCGAGAGATTCCCTTTCTGCTCGACGCCGCTCAATCGCTCGGCCATCTGCCAATCACCGCCAAATCCCTTCACCAGCCGCTCATTGCCGCGCCGGGGCACAAGGGTCTGCTTGGTCCTCTGGGAACGGGCATACTCTATATTCCGCCTGGAATGGAGGACCGCCTTGCTCCACTCCGGCAAGGCGGCACCGGCACCCGCAGCGATGAAGACCTCCAACCGACCTCGCTGCCGGACAAATATGAAGCGGGCAACTTGAATGTGCCGGGGATAGTTGGGCTAGGGGAGGGAGTTCGCGCCATTGCGGCGACAGACCTGGCAGCGTCTCTCGGAAAAGAACGCTCGCTTTGCGAACGCTTGTTGCGCGGTCTAGCCGAGATATCCGGCCTCACACTCTACGGCCCCAAGTCGATGGACCTTCGCCTCGGCGTCGTTAGTTTCAACCTCGCCGCCTTTGAACCCCAAGAACTCGCCGCGCTGCTCGATTCTGCCTATCACATCCAGGTCCGCGCCGGCATTCACTGCGCCCCGCGAATGCACGCCACTCTGGGAACTTCGCCACGCGGCACCGTGCGGATGAGCATCGGTCCGCATAGTACGACCGAAGAGGAAATTGATACGGCAATTGCGGCAATGCGGGAAGTGGCGGCATCGTAGTCCGCTCACTCCGTGAGCGGACAGCCAGCGCACGGAGTGTGCTGGCTACTATTTCTGGAAGCCGTACGACCGGTATACCATGTCGCCGTTTTGCAGCGAGGTGTACACTCGCGAACCCTTCGTCCCGGCAAAATCCTTCCCCAACCAGTGCAAGAACCGCGGCAGCAGCTTGCTCACCATTTTCTGGGATCGGTCCGAAAGAGAATCCAGTCCCCGCAAGACCTGCGGCGAAATGTTCTCGGTCTTCAGAACCTTTAGCTGCGAAGAGGCGAGGGCGTGCTCCCACGCGGCAAAGCTGTCCTTGAAGCGAAAATCAGCGTAGAGAAAATAGCCACCGGGCTTGAGCACGCGATGGACTTCCGCCAGGAACTTCGGGAAGCGTGGATAGCAGTGCGAGGCCTCGATATTGATAACCACGTCCAGGCTGCCATCCTCAAACGGCAGGTTCTCGGCATCTCCCTGTACGAACTCCAAGCCGTCAAGCTGGTGATGCTGCCGGCAAAGCTCCACCCCAGCCGCATTCAGGTCCAATCCGGTGAGCTTCGTTGGCTTCAGATAGCGCATGACGAAGCTCGCACCGCCGCCGTGCCCGCAGCTCACCTCCAAGACCTCCCTCCCCTGCAAATCGGCCTGTGTCGCGACGTGATGGTAGAGCCCGATGCACGGCCGGTCCTTTTCGTCCGCCTCCTCCAGCGACAACTCCGCCGGTGGCGACTCCACATAGGCATAATTAAGAAAAAACAGTGGCTCTTTCGCTGTTTTCCGCGTCAGTAGCGGATACCAGAATTTCCAGTAGGCCTTCCGCAGCCAGGAGAAGGAGAAGAAGAGGTCGATGGTCTTATGAAACGCGGTTTGCAGCATGGTTTGATTGTACGACACTAGCCCGACACGCCAGCGTGCCAGCGAGGGAGAGGGCATTCGGAGGCGACAAAATGGCCGCTGTCGCAGATTCTAATGAGGGCTTGCCACCTCAATCGCCTTTTCGACTCGCTGAGCATAATCGTCAATTTCACGCTGCAACCCATCCGTTGTGGGAATATCCCAATTGGGTGGATCCGGACGAGCCGGCGAAGTCCAATCATTCTTCTCCGCTGAAGTTCGTGCATCGGCCAGTCTCGCGTTCGCCCCGTCGTATTCCTCGAAACACTCGATGACGCGGTCTGCTTCGTGGCGAACTGAATTGGAAAGCGGAGACGGCGCAATTTGAATTTCCTCGTGATACAACTCGCTCCAGTCGAGATAGTAGTCACCGGCGTCCTTGCCCAAGAAGATTCTTAGCTTTTCCCTCAAAGGCTTTTTCACCACTATTTCGTCGACACTGAAATTGTGGTCGCGGCCTACTTCACGGGCACGCATCAAGGCGAAAAATACCTGGGTGCAGATCGTATCTCGCATCCAGGCATGAACTACCTGGGGCACCCGGAACTCTTCCAGGGCCAGTTTGAATCGGTCTTGGCCAACGGTGGCGAAAGGAGATAGGTCCATGCTCTCTACTTCGGCATACCGCAGATAGATCGGAACGGTTTCGTAACGACGCTGCCTGACGAACAGGCCGTCGGTCATGTCGATGAGTTGGCGGCTTGGCTTGGCGAGGAGCAGCTTGGACAAGCGATCCGCGGCGGACGATTCATTATGCTGGATGAGCGCGCTAACTGCCCGATATCGCCAGTCACGAGAGCTGTCAAACTGATTTGGTGGATAGGCGAAGCGAGCATTCCAATCCGCTTGGTCGAGCTGCGACGAGATCAGCCTGAAATCGCTCTCTCTCCCGCGATGAGCCAAAAGGCCGACACTATATTCCTGGTCGAATGGCCCCCCAAGTTGCAGAGACTGCTCTGCCAGCAGGTAGACTCCGGATGACATTGTCCAAAAATAGCAAACCGCTGAGGAGACGAAGCCGAGTCCACTGACCACTTGCCAGGCCCTTCTCTGCGGCTCTGCGATCCAGAATCCCAAGGGGATGGACAACCAAACGGCCATTACCAGAAGCGCGGAGTTCAGGTACGGGGCCGGCGTGCTCAAAGAAGGGACCACATCGATCAGGTAGGACACCAGGCCGTACGCAAAGGCGACCCCTGTCCCCACGACCATGACGCACACGAATGACCACCAGGAGTCACTGGGAGAGCGCAGCCATTCGGCAGTTCCGGCCAAAATGATGAGACCCAGGGGCCAGGCCAAACGATGGATGATCAATGAGTCACGAATCGGCAGAGTCACGATGGCCCAACTCAGCACGAAGGGGACGACGGCGCCAAAAGCTGCCATTGCCGCCAACCCCTTCCAGTCCTGTTGTTGAATTGCGCGCGGAATGAATAACGCGACGCCAAAGAGAGCAAACGAGACGATTCCGGGAGAGTAACTCCAAGAAACGTCCGCCGTGTGTGTCGGCAACAGCCAAAATGTGATTTGCAGCAAGAGGGCAATCACCACGCAAGGTAATCGGCTGACCATTGCCGCAGCACGGGAGAAACGAGTCTGCCATTTCCGCAGGAAGTTGTCCGTAACTTCAATTGGGAACCGGTCCTCCAAGCCTAGGTCGGATTCCGCAGTGTCATCAGACGGAGAAACGGCTTCCTCCGTCTCCTCGATACCTGGGCGCACAGCGCAACAGTTCCAGCAGACCTCGAAGTCGTCCTCAACCGTCTCTTGACATTCATTACAGCGCCACACGTCAGGCTCCATAGGGCAATTAGCGATAATCTTTTAGGACTCGCCAGCCATCAACGATTACAAGCTGGTCGACCACCAGAAGCGGCAGTTCCTGCTTGAATTGCCGCTCCTGCTCCGGAGTAATCTGATCAACGAGTATCGAGAGACGTTCCAGGCGGCGACATTTGCGCACTTGCTCAAGCCCTGAACTGGTGACCTGCGTAAAGCTCAAGTCGAGCGATTCGAGTCCCCCCAGCTGCGTGACCAATCCCATGTCGGCGTCGCCAAACGTGCTTCCCCTATCAAAGTCCAATCCCGCAACACGTCCACACTTGCGCCAAACATCCGCTCCCTTTTGCCGCAAACGAATTTCGATGCCAGTCTCGTAGGAGAGGTGGATGAGCCAGCCCAGGACGACAAAGCCGAGCAGTAATGCAACAGTTCGCTTTCGACACGAGAGCTGGTGCCAGGCTGTAGTCATGTTTCGTTCGCGAAAGAGAAGCGATGTATGTCCTGGCAATTCTAGCAACCTCGCACATGACACTGCCACCAATCTCGCAAATCCTGGATGAGCGTTGCCGTCCCCTCGCCGCTATTGGCGATGTCCGTCATAATCCAAGATTCGGCAAAGGGAAGGTTAGGGCAGGCTGGAAGCCTACCCCACCAAGAGGGGCAAGCTGGCATCCTACCCTACGAAGAGGAAAATTATGGACGACAAACTGGTGCGGCAAGCGATTACGTTTGACGACGTGCTGCTGGAGCCGCGGTATAGCGACGTGGTGCCGGCGGAGGTAAATGTCTTTACCCAACTGACGCGGCGGATCGCGCTGAATATCCCGCTGCTCAGCTCGCCGATGGATACCGTCACCGAGCACCAGATGGCGATTGCCCTGGCCAAGGAAGGAGGGCTCGGGGTCATTCACAAAAACATGACCATCGAGCAGCAGACGGAGGAAGTCAACAAGGTCAAGCGGTCGGCCAACGGCATCATCGTCGATCCGGTCACGCTTCGCCCGAATGAGCCGGTCGGCCATGCCCAGGAACTGATGAAGAAGCAGAACGTCAGCGGCTTTCCGATCACCCTGGAAAACGGTCGGCTGGTGGGCATTCTCACGCGGCGGGATCTGCGGTTTCTGGAGAACGGAAACCAGCCGATCAGCGAGGTGATGACCAAGGACAACCTGGTGACGGCGAAGGGGAGTGTAACGCTTGCGGAAGCTGAGAAGATTTTAACGGCTAAGAAGGTGGAGAAACTTCTGCTGGTTGACGATACATATTGCCTAACCGGAATGATCACAATCCGCGACATCGACATGATGCGGCGGTTTCCCCATGCTTGCAAAGATAAGCTGGGGCGTTTGCGGGTAGGTGCGGCGGTCGGCGTCGACGATCTCGAACGGGCGCAAAGCCTGATTGAGAAACAGGTTGACGTGCTGATCGTAGATTCGGCCCACGGGCATAGCGAGAACGTGATCGAGACGGTTAAGGCGATTAAAAAGAAATGGGATATTGACGTCGTCGCGGGAAACGTGGCAACTCGCGAAGGCTGCAGAGATTTGATTGCTGCCGGGGCCGACGCCGTGAAGGTCGGAATCGGTCCGGGTTCGATTTGCACAACCCGGGTGATCAGCGGCGTGGGCGTGCCGCAGATTACCGCCATCTATGAAGCCGCCCAAGCGGCCCGCGAAAGCGGCACTCCCATCATTGCTGACGGGGGCGTCCGATACAGCGGGGACATTACGAAAGCCTTGGCTGCCGGCGCACATTGCGTGATGATCGGCGGCTTGTTTGCGGGCCTGGCGGAAAGTCCAGGCAAGACCATCTTGTACCAGGGACGGACGTTCAAAACCTATCGCGGGATGGGTTCCCTGGGAGCGATGGTGAAGGGTTCGAGCGAAAGATATCGCCAGTCCGGAACCGAGGGGGGAACCGGCAAGTTGGTGCCCGAAGGGGTTGAGGGACGCGTGCCGTTCAAGGGCGCTCTCTCCGACTTCGTGTACCAGCTCGTCGGAGGGCTCCGGGCAGGCATGGGATATTGCGGCACAAAAACGGTCGAGGAATTGCGGACGGAAACGCGATTCATCCAAGTCTCCGCAGCTAGTGTGAGGGAAAGTCATCCCCATGACATCGCTATTACGCAGGAAGCACCCAACTACAGCCCCGAATTCCCGGAAGGGAAGGGAGGGGACTAGTTTCTCGTCGGACAAGCAGCCTTGCTCGTCCTTCCTCGGCTCGACTCTCCGCTGGGCGTCGCGCGCCCTGATCGCCGGTGGACTCTCTGCTGCGGTTACGCTCACGGGCGTTAGCGCGGAGCCGAGCTACTTCACCGACGAAGACCTGGCACAATCCGTCCCAGAGGAAACTCGCCTGGCGGAAGTACCGCAGTCGACCAGCCAGGCCGCCGTGCTCCGCTGGAAGACCAGCCGAATCAGTCGCGGCTCCGAAGGGGCATTCAACTCACACTCTCGCTCGGCACCCACGATCATCACCGCCAGCCACGAGGAACCGGAGCAGCGCGACGGGCGCTCGGCCTCTAGCCTCCGCCCCGCCTTCAAAGCTCCCGCCAAAGCCGGCGATTGGAACAAGTCGAAGGCCGGCTCTCCTGCGAGTCTCCTCAGCGACGACGGGGCGATTCGCCTGGTGGCGCACGACCCTCGCACCGATCCCTTCGGCGATCGCGTGTCCCAAGCCGGCCGCGAACCGGCACTCGCAGCGCCCGCGGGAACCCGCAAGGCAGCGCTCAACGATCGGGCCGAGGAAACCGCCCAGCCGGATGCCACCGAACCGATGCCGAAAGTGCCGGGCAATCTGAAGCCAGCGGACGATCTTCCGGCGCCGATGGATAACCCGGTGCCGGGTGCGGAGGACACCAATCCCAAACCGATGCCCGACACCGAGCCAATGACGGACATTTACAATTTCCGCGACTGCGCCAAGGCCGAAGAGGGCTGCAAGCTGTTCGCGGAGACGCTCCGCGGCGTCTCCCTGTCGGAGATTTCCCTCAACATCATGCCGCACTACAAGCCGAACGCCAAGAGCCAGGAGGAAGACGATAAGCATCGAGTGGAGCAACTGAAGAATTCCAGCTCGCGGGATTGGAAAGACCGCAGCGGCCGCCTGCTGGCCACGGGACGGCTCGGCGATTTGAAACACGGCAAGGTCATCATCACCGATGACGCGGGAACGCAGGTCGCCGCGCTCCACATGCGCGACTTGGGAGCCGATGAGCTCTGCTTCCTCACCGGCTGGTGGCGGCTGCCGGGGGAATGCCCGATTGCCGATACCAGCATCGTCAGCCGCAGTTTCATCCCCTCGACCTTCACCTGGACCGCCTCGGCTCTCTGCCACAAGCCGCTCTACTTTGAAGAAGTGCAGCTCGAGCGGTATGGCCACACCGCCGGACCCATCAAGCAGCCGATCCTGTCCGGTGCCCACTTCTTCTTCAACATCGCGGCCCTGCCCTACAAGATGGCCATCAACCCGCCCATGGAATGCCAGTATCCCCTGGGCTACTACCGCCCCGGCGACTGCGCCCCCTGGCACATTCCCCCCATCCCGCTCTCCCTCCGCGGCGCCGCCGCCCAAACCGGCGTCTGGGTCGGCGGCATCTTCCTCGTTCCGTAAGTGGGGTAGGCTTCCAGCCTGCCCAAATAGTCTCAGCGCCATAAAGCACACCTCAGTTTTACGTCGGGAGCGATTGGCAGAGCAGACGGCAGGGCCCCACGGCCCTGCCGTTTGCGTTTTCTTGCGGTGCCCGCCTCGCTCTTCCCCTGGGAGCGGGCCAAGGTGCGGCTCTAACAGCCGACTCTCTACCGGGTGGCACGCCCACGGCTTTGCGTGGGCGTGTATCGCAACGGCCTCCATCTTCCTGACATTAACCCAAGATTCGCCACGCACCGCCGCAACACTTACGTCAAATCGCCTCGGCGTAAGTCCAGCAATGCTTTCTCGTACAACAACCAAATTGCCAAAGAGCCAACCTCGTCTCAAATCTCAAATCCTCTGTCCCTCCCGCCCGAAGCTCCGCCTCGCCTGATGGTATTATACAAAACGGCCCTTACTGCCTAAGTGTCCAGTAACCACCGGCAAGAGGGGTGGGGCCGTTTTCGTAGGCGGCGGGCGTGATTGCACTTTGCTTGTGGTCGATCACAAGTCTTTCCTTACGATGCCGACATAGGGGCGAAGGTTCTGGTCGTCGCCGGCGCAAGCAACGGGCTCGTCGTTCAGCCACTGGCCGGGGGTTGGACCCTCGTGGCGGAAAAAGCTCAGGTGCAGCTCTTCCGCCCGAGCTTCTGGAATCACCCGGCGCTCCATTTCGGGAATGCCGCCGCCGTCTAGACTGGATGAATGATACATTTTCATGGGTTGCTCCTTGGTATTGAAGCCTGACCCCTTTTCTCCTCTGCAAGCCTGACCCCTTTGATTCGCCCAAGGAGTAGCGTGGCGGCTGTTACAAGATCGAATGGGACGGCGGCGTATCGAGTCCAAGTGAACCGGCCGCCGATTGTCCCGCCTGCGAGGCAGAACCGCTTGCTTCCCTCAGACGCCGCCGGACTCTAGGCTACGGGGAATGTCCGACGTCACCCGCATCTTGTCGCAGATCGAATCCGGCGACCCGTCGGCGGCGGAGAAGTTGCTGCCGCTGGTTTATGATGAGTTGCGGAAACTGGCGGCGGCAAAGCTGGCCCAGGAAAATCCGGGGCAGACTTTGCAGGCAACGGCGCTGGTCCACGAGGCCTACCTGCGGCTGGTGATAGGCCAGGAGCCTGCAGCCAAGGGAGAGGAGCCAGTGAAGTGGAACAGCCGCGGACACTTTTTCGGCGCGGCAGCCGAAGCGATGCGGCGGATCCTGGTGGAACAGGCCCGCCGCAAAGGCCGCGTGCGCCATGGAGGAGACCTCCAACGGATCGAGCTTCAGGAAGTCGCCGCGGCGCGCGTCCCCGACGCCGACACGATTCTCGCCGTCGATGAGGCCGTCGCCCGCCTGGCCGAATCGGAGCCGGAGACCGCCGAGGTCGTCAAACTGCATTTTTTCGCCGGCCTGACACTTGAAGAAACGGCTGACGCGTTGCAGATTTCCCGCGCAACCGTTTATCGCCATTGGGCTTATGCCCGCGCCAGCCTGCGGCTCCTGTTGCAGTGCGATGGCGGCAAGTAAGGATTTTTTTCAATTTGCTGAGACCCTGCGGCGGAATTCGTCGCACTGGTTCTCGGAGCACCAAGCCAGGATCCATCCATGCCCCTCTCCGTCAAATCCGCGAAAGAGATCTTCCTGGAAGCGGTCGACAAGCCTGATCCGGCGGACCGGGCAAATTACTTGCGCGACGCCTGCGGTGCTGACGCCGAACTGCGTCGGCACGTCGAGGCCCTGCTCCGCGTCCACGCTGAGCCCGACAGCCTCCTCGACCAGCAGCGGATTGATCCCCGCGTGATGATCGATCGCGAAGAGACATCCAATCCGACCATCGACCAGTCGTCCGAACGCCCCGGCACCCAGATCGGCCCCTACAAGCTCCTGCAGCAGATCGGCGAAGGGGGCATGGGCACGGTCTTCATGGCCGAGCAAACGCAGCCCGTCCAGCGCAAGGTCGCCCTCAAGGTCATCAAGCCGGGGATGGACAGCCGCCAGATCATTGCTCGCTTCGAGGCGGAGCGGCAGGCGCTGGCCATGATGGACCATGTCAACATCGCCCGCGTGCTGGATGCGGGATCCACGGAACAGGGCCGGCCGTATTTCGTCATGGAACTCGTCCACGGCGTCCCCATCACCAAGTACTGCGACGAC
>JBKJNY010000215.1:0-9836 GCA_046593355.1 Pirellulaceae bacterium
TGACCTGGCATCGCTGGGACTCCGTTCCCAAAGAGAAGTTTGCAAGACCTCTCCCATTGGAACGTCCCAGCGATGTTTTCTCCGATACCAGTTTTCGAGGCTCATTTTTGGAGCCTCCATTGCATTTGAGATTTGAGACCGCCATTTCCTCGGCGAATACTTCCAACAATTCAAGCCTGGCGAATTGAAGCTCGTCATCTTGGACGCCTTCTATCGGTTCATGCCGAGCGGCACGGATGAAAACGACAACGCCGGCATGGCGCAGATTTACAATACCCTCGACAGCTACGCGGCTCGACTGCGCTGCACCATCGTTCTGATTCATCACTCCACCAAGGGCAACCAGAGCGGCAAGGGGATAACCGACGTTGGCGCTGGAGCCGGCAGTCAGTCCCGCGCCGCCGATACCCACCTGATTCTCCGGCCGCACCAGGAAACCGATGTCGTCGTCTTGGATGCCGTCACCCGGTCATGGAAGCCAGTCGAGCCTATCTGTCTCCGCTGGCAGTTCCCCGTCTGGACGCCAGATAGTGCCTTGGACCCGGCCATGCTCCGGCCAGACCGCCCGCGCCGCCCCAAGGAGCAGACCGACAAGGACAACCAGGAGAAGCCCGTCGCCTGGACTGCCGAGCGGTTCGCGGCGGCGTTCATCACCAGCACCCCGCAACCCAAGCTGGCCATCATTGACGACGCCATCAAGGCGGGCCTCGCGGACAAGAAGGCAGAGAAGCTGCTCAATACGGCAGCGGCCAAGAAGTTTGCCTTCCCCTGGGTGAACCCCGAGGACAAGCGGAAGGCACTCTTCGCCAACATCAAACAGCCTGCGGAAGCTCCCCCGGAAGTACCACCCGAAAGCCAAAACAATATATATCTCTCCCCCCCTAGTACCCCCCAAGCCTAAGCAGCGAAAACGCTGCGGCTTGGGCTGGGGGGTAAAGGGCAGGAATACATATCGGAACGGAAGCCATGAGCAAGGAAGCGAGCTACACCCTCACCATCCGGCCAATGCCAGACGCCAGTGACCCCGGCGGCATCCGGCGATTGCGGCGGGCGCTGAACGCTCTTGTCCGCTCCTACGGCCTGCGCTGCACCAGCATCCAGCCGGCGAAGGTGGCGAAAGAGGAAACGGTTAACACTGTGGCAAATTTGCCACAAAGTTAACCGATAGGAATTCACCATCATGGCGCGTGGACTATCCGACCTGCAAAAGCTCATCTTGCGGCTGGCTCTCGACAATCGACGGCAGCAAGAGTTGCTTCCGCAGGAACATTACTCCGCCGACGTTCGCTATGCCGAGGTGCTGGTCGTGTACTTCGGTTTTCCCGTCACCGGCATCTACATCACCAGCAAGGGGACCGACCTGGAAAGAGCAAACTCCAGCGCCGGCTGCCAGAAGTTTTCCAAGGAGAAGATCGGGAAGGAACGATACGCCGCCGAACAAGCTGCCTTGTCCCGCGCCTTCAGCCGATTGCAGCAACGTGGCCTCGTCACTTGGGTATGCGGTGCAATTGCGCGGTGGTCTGGTGGCAAGCTGACGGAAGCTGGCAGAGCGGCGGCAGAAACCGACCATCAACCCCTATCCGATGACCGGCGAGTTACTGATATACATAACACTTGAATACTTTATGCGAAACTAATCTATTGGACTTACGTAATGTGCATACGGGGCGTAGCAATAATGTACAGACGCTTCGCTTCCCTAACCGCAAGCGAGCCCCGCACTAATTTCCGCAGATTTTGAGGTTTTCAATGAAAAATAAATCAAGTCAATCTGCGGCCTTTGCCGGGTTCGCACCCCCGGCGCACTTGTCGCCTACGTCGGCGGCACTATGGGCGGACCTCGTTCCACGTCGCTGCCGTTCTGCCGAGCGGCTGGCCTTGCTGGTGCTGGCGTTTGAAGCCCGCGACAAGGCCGAAGACTTCCGGCGGCAACTGGCGGAAACCGGCTACTACTGCAAAAGCATGGCGGGCAAGCCGACGTTGCACCCGCTGGCGAAATTGGAAGAGTCAGCCCGCAAGGAATTCGCAGCCCTTTGGCAGCGGCTGGGCCTCACCAGCAGCAAACTCGACGGCGACTACAGCAAGGCGGTCCCCGGCGATCCAGGCGTCGGGCTGCCGGACCTGGAAGAGCAAGACGCCATGCTCCGCGAAATGAAGGCGCAAAACGACGCCCTGCTCGATGAGATGCTGAACGAACTCGCACCCCCAATGGAGACTTAAAATGACTGGACCTTTCACCAGCTACCTCCCCGACCTAACTGACCGCGAGCTGCGCTTCCTCGCCACATGGTTGCAGGACTCGCAGCACCTATATCCGACCTTCACCGCCTGGCTGCACCCGTTTTGCGTGGCCGAGTCGGAGCGGCGGCGGCTGGGGGCGGACCTCCCCACGGAGACCATCGGCACGTTGCCAATTGAATTCAGCAACGCCGAAGTAGCTGAGGCGCTGGAGGCGTCAACGTCGATGTCGTTTTTTGAGCACGTTGGGCCTGAGCTTTCCGTTTTCCTTGACGCTCTTATTCTGGCAACCGTGACGGCGTCAGCGGGCCGGTTGAAGGTGCGACTATGAGCGGCACACCCTGCCCGCGTTGTCCCGCTGGCCGGCTCACCGTGGTCAACACCAAGCTCATCGGCTCTACCCGCGTCCGCTATGTCGGCTGCCGGCAGTGCGGCTACCGCCCTGATGGGAACAAAATTGTAGTCAGTAGCACTGCGAAGTATTTCCAAACTGCCACTAACTGACAAAATACAAATTAGAGGTTACACAATGCTCGATCAAGAACTGCTCACCCAAGACGAAGTTGTCGGCGCGCTAGGCGTCTCCGAGCAAACCGTCCGCCGCTGGTGGCGCGCTGGCCACATGCCGAAGCCTCTCCGGTTCGGACGGCGGCTACTCCGCTGGCGGAAGTGCGACATTGACGAATTCCTGGCCGGCGGTTCAAAAACAGAAACAGAGGAAACTATACATGCCAGCACTGAAAGAATTGCGTGAGACTCGCGCGTCACTCTTGAATGAAGCCGACAAGCTCATCGAAAAAGCAGACCAGGACGCCCGGTCACTTAGTTCGCAAGAAGCGGAGCGGTTCGCCCTGCTCATGGGGCGCGGCAAGCCCGGCGAGCCGAACTACTCGGCCGGCAAGATCGGCGAGCTGAGTGAGGATATTGCGCGGCGGGAACTGCTTGAACAAAAGAGCGGCGAGCAAGCCATCCACCTGGCCCGCGGCGTTGGTGGCGTCAGTCACAAGCCGGCGCAATGGGTGGACCGCGACGGCAAGCCGGTTCACGTCTTACAAAAGGCGGACAAGTGGGCCAGTCTTCCCGGCCATGAAAATTCTGAAAGCCTATCGCTGGGTAATCTCATTCGCAGCATGGCGACGGGACAGCGGAAATACGCTCCCCGCGAGCTGGACCTGATGCAGTCGATGGGCGGCAACGTTGGCAGCGGCGGCGGCTTTATGGTCCCGAGCGCGGTCAGCGCGTCGGTAATCGACAAGGCGCGGGGGATGTCGGCGGTAATGGCTGCCGGCGCGGTCACTGTGCCGATGGAAAGCGATACGCTCACCATGGCGAAAATCACATCGGACGCCAGCTTCGTCACCCGCGCGGACAATGCCACCATCACCGAAAGCGATATGGTTTTCGGGGGAGTGGAATTCACGGCGCGAACCATCGGGACCATCGTCCGCATGTCGCGGGAGCTGGCGGAAGACGCGCCGAACGCCGCGGCAATGGTCGAGGCGGCACTGGCCCGCGCCTTCGCGGCCGAGCTGGACCGACAGGCCGTCAACGGCAACGGCGGCGCGGAAATGAATGGCCTCAGGGTTCGGGCGGACATCACCGACGTTGATGCCAGCACCGGCGCGATCGCGTGGGAAGACTTGCACAACTGCGTGGTCTCTGTGCTCACCAACAATTACGCTCCAACCGCCTACATCATCCACCCCGAAATCTATGGCGACCTGACGATCCTGACATCGGGTGCCGGCACGAACGCCGCGAAGCTTTGGTTGACCGCGCCTCCGCTGGTGGCTCCGCTCACTCCGCACGTCACCACGAACTGCGCTAACTCGGCCATCATCGTCGGCGACTTCACCAACTGCGCCTTTGGCATCCGACAGGGTGTGCTGGTAGAAGTCACCCGCGACGGCAGCGACGCCTTCACCAAACATAGCCTGCTTATCAAACTCACTTGGCGTGGAAGTTTCAATACCTTGCAGGGCGGCGCGTTCGCCCGGCTGACTGGAATCACAAGCTAACATTCGTGGCCTACGTTACTCCGCGTAGGTGCTTCCGGCGGCGCGGGGCTGGTTGTCCCCGCGCCGCTTTTTTCTTATGAGTACCATCATCGGCACTGACGACGCCGGCAAAGTTGTGGCACAAGAGCGCGTCAGCGATTCCCGCAAGGCAAGCCAGATTGCCGACTACTGGCGCGGGAGCGGCCTGGCAGTCGAGGTTATCGACCCGACGGCTATTGAGACTGACCCAGTAAAGGCATCGGAATCGGTAGGTGTCCAGAGTCGAGTTACTCCGTCCAAGTCGATTCCTGAGCTTCCTACAGCGTCGCCCGGCCGTCATTCCGGCCTGAGCGGGGTGGATTCTCAATAACCGCTCGCAAAGGCTCACCGGGGGCATTGCGGCGTAAGGACTTGCAGAGACGGACTAACAGCGGCTGGTGGAACGAGTAGGCGGTGGGATCGAATTGTTTCTGGCGGGCGAACAGCCACATATCAACTAACAGCGGCTGGTGGAACGAGTAGGCGGTGGGATGGCGCACCGTGGCGGGAAGGTAGCCGAGCAGTTAGCCTAACAGCGGCTGGTGGAACGAGTAGGCGGTGGGATGATGGCGAAGCCGACGGTGAAGCTCATGACGGTTGCTAACAGCGGCTGGTGGAACGAGTAGGCGGTGGGATGTTGCTGGCGAACCTACAACGGTTGTAAGTTGGTAGCAGTGGGTGAAGGAACGGTCAGGCAGTGGTTCCGCATTTCGCAATGACAAAGGCACGTGCTCCCTTGCGGTAGGTGGTGGCGGCTTCCTTGCCAAAAGAATTCGCAGGGGTGGCAGGCGGATTCTTTTTATCCGTCTTTTTCCCACCTCCTGCCTTCTTGCGTGGCAGCAGGCTCCCTAACTTGTCAACGATTTTCAGCTTGCCTTTCTGGATGCAGTTGACGGTTCGCGTGTCCACCTTAATGCGGCGGCTGTAGTGCTGCGGACGACCGGCATCGGGAGCAAGGCACCAGGTAGGCGTGGTCGCTCACTGCCAGAATCGCCCTGGCTTCGCTCCTGCCCCGACCAAGGTGGCAATCAGGTATTCAGAGTCAAGGCGGACTCCGTGGCGTCAGCGGGCTTCCTAATGCGTTCTGCGGATGGATAGCTCTTGTACCGCGATATCTATCCGCCCGTTCACCTTTGGTAATTACCCACTTGCGCCTCGGTCCGATTCTGCAAATACCGTGTTTTCCCGTATAAAGCTGCTTATGGGTGTGACTACTTGCAATACCCGCGAGAGAGGGTAAAATATGCGGAATCATCGGGAAAAACGCTGAAACTCTTGAGGACTTATTAGCGACTGCGAAACCGAAGGTTACAAGTTCGAGTCTTGTTGGGTGTACTTCCGCGATGACGAAACTCGGCGTTCGCTTATTGCGTTTACCTAGACGTTCGCTATAATAAGCGGAGGTATAACCAGTGGCCAGTGGAGCCAGTAAGAAAAAGGACGACGACGACGTGGAATCAGCACTCAGACAGCAGCTCTCAGTCGCATGGACTGCGCTCAACAAGCGCCGGTGGTCTACGCTGACGCCGGAGCAGCGGTCGAGGGCCACGAAGCCGGCGGTGAAAGCATCCCTCGCGAGCCGCGCGAAAGACCCTCCAAAGGTCCGCAGCGCCAGGGCGTCCAAGGCGGCCAGCTCCATCAGCCCAGCGGCTGCCCAGGCCAGAGCAATGAAGGCGTGGGAGACGAAGCGGCGGAAGCGAGAGGCCGCCGCGAAGAGGCAGACGGCCTAAGCTCGGCACCGCGGCCCTGGAGCCGCAAGCTCGCTCTACTTCGACGGCACGCGGACAGAGAGATCATTTCGCTGGCGAGTTCCAAATCTCCGTAAGGAGTTGGAACACTTCTGGTTCGGAGTCTTGAAGCTCGGCGCGGTTGAAGGGGAAAAAATCGTTGCTGCCGAAGTACGACTCGGTCATCTCGGCGAAGAATTCCATCGGATTGGTCAATCCGTAATGCTTCACTCGCTTGCCGTTGTAAAGCAGCGCGGCGTCGCCGCGACCGCTTTGCTTGAACCGTTCGTGAGCCGCCTTGATGCGTGGCTCGTCGAAACCCAGCTTCTGGTCGTGGAAGGCGTGAGCCAGCTCATGCAGAATCACCCACGGTTGCTCGTTGATGTTGCGCCGCGTCGGCAAGTCGGCGGCTTGCGGCAGATGGACACACTTCGCGAGGTCTGTCGGATATCCGTTCGCCTTGAGCCAGCCGGCGTCGGGGTGGTATTGCATCGCCCCCAGCTTGCCACAATTCAAATCCAGCACGATCGTGACCGACTGCAGATCCTTCAACCGTTCCTCCGGGACCACGGCCTTGATCTCTACAAGCTTTGCTTCGAGAAAGCGAATCGCTCGTGAGCCGACTGCCGCTTCGGGTGCATCCCCGAGCAATCGGTCGTCGACCCGGACGGTCCAGCCTTCGATTTGTCGAACCGAGCGAGATTTTGGCTGCGGAAGTTCAGCTCTCGAGGCCCGCGGTGAAGTCAGCAGACCCCTCATCCCTTTGCCCAGGGCATCCCCCACCAGGAAGTAAGTTTCCGCATTGCCGAATTCGTGATGTCCGTGACCGGGATTCGGAGAGTCTTCCGGCTTACGGACAAAGTTGTGTGTCTCGACAAACGTTACCGACCCCTTGAACTCAGAACGCTCGGCTGCCTTCCGCTGCGCCCTTCGCAAAGTCTCCCATTCGCCGGGCGCTTCCACCCAGGGACCGGTCAGCTCGCCGATGACGCACGGCAAATCTGGGACTTTGAATTCCTTGCGGACGTCCTGGATGAGGTTTACCAGGTTCTGCTCGTACTCGGGCACGGCGTTCTTGGGATCGACTCCGTCGTTCCAGCCGTGATACCAGACGAATCCGGCCAATTCATAGCCCTCGCCGTCGTAACCGGGAAAGTCTCGTTTGAGGTTGGCGAGTGCTTCGCGAATTTCCGCAATCATCTTGGTGTAATACGGCCCGACCTCGCCGCCTGACGACGGAGGGCGGAAGTCTTTAACGAGACTTTTTCCACCCCACGCGGTTTTGATCAGCAGAACCTGATTCTCAAGATGGTCTCCGAGGATATTCCCGAATTGCAGTTCGGGACCAAAATGGTGCTGGTCGCCGTAGACGCTGAATCCCATCGTCAGCGGTCCCGCGAGCAGCGGACCCTGCTCGCGTTTGTATCGGCACCAAACGTCCTCTCGCTTCTTCCAGGTTCCGTCCGGACTCTTGAGGTGTTTGAAGAGCGGACCCCTGTCTGGATCGCGGAGCAGGAAGTTTAGCGTGCCTTTGCCGTCGTTGTAGTCCTTGCCATCCAAGTCGGCGACCGCTTGCCCTTCCATGTTGGACTGCCCGGCGAGGATGAAGACCTTGAGCAGCCGCGACGGCTCGGCAGCGTTGACCGAAGACACGAGCAGACAAGAGACGAGGAGAGCCAAGTAGTGTTTCATGAGTAGCCAATCGCTCTGGAGTTGCTGTCGCCCACTTGTCGCCGACGAACTTGGGGCGAGCGGTGCTTTCGAAAACTTCACGCGCGCCAATATAGCAGTCACCGTCTTGGTATGTCCGGTGCATGAGTCGTATCGTAGGCCATCGAATCTTGTAGCCGGTGTCTGTGCTGACAGGGCGGGATCTGGGCTCGGTCGCGATTTAGGAGACCTTGCAGCGACTCGCCTCGGCCTCAGGACCGGTGTCGGCCATCCATGTCCCGGACTGCGCCTACGTTCGCAGCAGTCCTCAGACCAAGCACAGGTCACGGGCGGCCCCAGCAACGAGAATGCATAAGTGCTCAACACAAAGTCGCTGCGACAGATTGTCTTGAATGTCCGCAGCTGCCCAGTGACAAGCAGCCTTCAACGGCGTGACAAGCTGAGCTCAGGAGAGGCCCGATGAAGAGGCCGAGCCGCAAACCAGGCGGCAAGCCGGTATCCGCTTGTGAAGCCTCCAGAAAAGCTCCTGGAGCGTCTGGCAAACCATCTGGAACGGCCAAGCGACGACAAGGATCGGACTGGGTAATTCTCTCTTGCCGCCACGCGCTGGGCGGGTCGGTCCGTCCGGGTCAACTCGTCACGCACCTTGGGACATTCTGTCTTGACCACCGGGAATGAGCGTTTATTGCCTGTCGTCATGAAGAAGCGACACCAAGTTCAAGTCACGGCAAGTGCAGACTCCCGGGCGCGCGACGGTTTGTCGGACCGACGCACGCCATGGGAATCTGGAAAAAAGTCGCGTTGCCTATTCGCCCCGCCCAGTTGGTGGCATAGTGGGCACCCTTTTCGATAAACTCGGCGACACTTTGGGCACCTCGACAGTGGATTCCCTCGTTCTTAATTCTGGTTGTGTAGATCGGTCGAATGTAATGCAGCAGTCGCGGAAGTATACTCCAGTCGGTTTCACCACCTCACCGGGCCCTCCCCGAATGTCCGACGTCACCCGCATCCTGTCGCAAATTGAATCCGGCGATCCGTCGGCGGCCGAGCAGCTTCTGCCGCTGGTGTATGACGAGTTGCGGAAACTGGCGGCCGCCAAGCTGGCGCACGAGAAACCGGGCCAGACGCTGCAGGCCACGGCGCTCGTCCATGATGCCTATCTAAGGCTGGTCGGCGATGGGGAGCGCGAGCAGTCCTGGGATAACCGGGGACATTTCTTTGCCGCTGCGGCGGAAGCGATGCGGCGGATTCTGATCGACCAAGCGCGGCAGAAACATAGCGACCGTCGTGGCGGCGGTTGGCAGCGCTGCGAACTGTCGGACGCCGATCGCGTCACGCTGCCGATCAGCGACGAATTGCTCGACCTTGATGACGCGTTGACGCGACTTTCGACCGTTGATCCGCAAGCCGCCGAATTGGTGAAGCTGCGGGTATTTGCCGGCTTGACTGTCGAAGAGGCGGCAGCGATTCAAGGCGTCTCCACGCGGACAGCCAAGCGAAATTGGGCCTACGCCCGGGCCTGGCTGGGACGAGAATTAGACGCCCCAGCCTCGCACGAGGGCTGAACGCGAGAGAAATTGCGGATTTGCCAGGAATCCGTGGCCCCCCTTTCGCGCCGATCTCGCATTACTGAATGCCTGGCCCGCTTCTGGGCAGGAGTTTAATCATGCCGACTTCACTGCACACCGAAAAAACGATCTTTCTGGAGGCGGCGGAAATCGCCTCCCCGACCGAGCGGGCCGCGTTTCTGGAGCGGTCGTGCGGCGACGATCGGCAACTCCGCGCCGCAGTCGAGGCGTTGCTGTTGTCTCACCAGCGATCACAAGGCGTATTGGATGCCACTTCCGCTCCCCTCGCCGAACGCCCCGGCACGCAGATTGGCCCCTACAAGCTTCTGCAGCAGATCGGCGAAGGGGGGATGGGCGTGGTTTACATGGCCGAGCAAACGCAGCCGGTCCAGCGGAAGGTCGCTCTGAAGGTCATCAAGCCGGGCATGGACAGCCGCCAGGTCATCGCTCGCTTCGAGGCGGAGCGGCAGGCGCTGGCGATGATGGACCATGTCAACATCGCCCGCGTGCTGGATGCGGGATCCACGGAACAGGGCCGGCCGTATTTCGTCATGGAACTCGTCCACGGCGTCCCCATCACCAAGTACTGCGACGAC
>JBKJNY010000027.1:0-8523 GCA_046593355.1 Pirellulaceae bacterium
TGGGCGAACCGCGTGAGAACCCATGTCCGAGAGTCCCGGCGCGCCGGGAGAAATCCGCCTGTCCGGTTCGATGAGCGGGAAGTGAAAACGGAGCATGGTGGCGATACTGTGACACTCGCAGACGAAAGGGCGAGAAACAGGGAATACAAACTGCCGCCTAAACCACCGCGTCACTTCTCGACTCTACTCGTAACGCACTAAATACGCCCTTAGCGGCCATCTTCAACTGCGTGAAGAGCGCGAAAAAGACCTTATCGGTTTAGGGAAAACACCCGAATTGGCCTGTATCAAGATTGCCGCGAATGTATCAAGTTCGGCGACGCAAGTTTTTTTCTGACACAGACTTGCAGCGCCAGCGGGCGTGAAATGAATAACTGAAAAGGTGCATCAAGCGAGGTGATAATCGCCTTATCAGGCTCTTCGGGATGCGGGAAATTGCCCAAACCCTTAAGGTGCTGGGAGAGGACGTGGGGGAGGGCCTCACGCCTTGGCCCAGAGCCTGGCGAGTGACGAAAACCAGGTGTCCACTGCCCCGGAGCCTCTCGTTCCCACGCATGAATAGGGGGTCGGGAGTCTTTGGCGTCGATGTTCATACTATTGTTGGTAGTCTTTGACGCCAAAGACTCCCGACCCCTTTTCGTGGGAACACGGGCCGTACGCAGCTCAACGAGTCGAGGCGCTTTCCTTTGCTGGCGCTTCAGGCCGGTGTCGCGGCGGGGCGATTTCGGCGAGGATGCTCCGCTGGTCCTGGTAGAGAATGGCGGCGCGGCCAGTGCCGGAGCGCTCTTCGAGGAGGACGCGGTTGGTGAGCTCCTTGTTGCGGTCTTTGCTGACGAAGAGGTAGCGGACCTTTTGGTTGTGGAGCGTTTGCAGCCAGAGCTCGTCGCCAGTGAAGACTTTCTGGTAGTCCTGGAAGGTCTCGAGTTTCGCCAGATGGATATGGCCGTAGATCATCGGCTTCAGGCGGGCGTTGGTTTTCCAGACGAGGTAATCGGACCAGTCCATGGGAGCGGCGAAGTTGCCGGAGAGGTTGCGGCGGAGGGCTTCGTCGGTGATGTAGACCGGGGCTTGCGAGACGTTGATTGGCACCTCGCCCCGCGCATTGCCGGTGATCAGGCTGTAGCTGGGGGGAGCGAAAATGGCGGCCATGAAGACGACCCCCATCGCCAGGAGCGTCCGCATCGAAGTCGCCTCATCGGCTTCTCCTTCGGCGGCTGGATTGAATTGCTTGCGGTAATGGCTCCAGGCGGCAGCGGCGTGGGGAGCGATGACGACCGGCCAGGCGAGGGCCCACCAGGCGAGCATCCGAATGGCGGAGAGAGTCGCCAGGCCGAAGAGGGCCAACATGGCGAGCTCGCCGAGATCCCACTTCTTCACGCCGTACTTCATCAGGCCGGCAGTGATGAGGCAGGAGACAATCATCAGGCCGCCGGTGAGGCTGTTCGGCGAGAGGGCCCGCCATTCAGAAATGAACGAGAGCGTGGCATGTTCGCCGAAGAAGATGATTTTCGGAAAGAGCGTCGGCCCGTACGGATTGAGGCAGGCTCCGAGAATCGTCACGAGAAGTGCCAGCCAGGCACGCTGGAAGCGGGCATCGCGGATGGTCTTGGCGATATCCTTGCCGCTCTCCTGCACGACCGTCCAAGTCATGCCCGCGGCGTAACAGCCGAGCATGGCCAGGCCCATCAGGATGGTGCCGTGCAGGTTGGCCCAGAACAGGGCGACAAAAGGCAGCCAGAGGAGCGGGTGCCACTTCTTGGGCAGTTCCGAGCAGGCCAAGAGGACGAGCGCCCCGCCAAGCTGCCCAAAGAGCTGCGGGCGGATGGTGCCGAGAATCGGCAGGTCCAGCACGAAGAACGCGGCTGCGGCAACCCAGGCCCAGATGGGGGGAACGCCCCGGCGGACGGCGGCGAGCATCAGCACGCCGGCGATCAGCGTCATCAAGAATGCATGGCCGAAGACCAGCCCCTCATTCCCAAAGCGAGTCTGCACTTCGTAGCCGATGACCTGGGAGAGCCAGGCGTAATTGAGCACCGGCTTGTCGGCGGGAGCGATGGCGAACGGATCGGTCGCCGGCAGTGAACGGTTCTCCACGATCCAGCGACCAAAATCGAGATGCCCCCACAGGTCCGTGTGGTTCAGCCGATTGAAGCTGGTCAGCGTGAAGACCACGGCCAGCGCGATGACGGCGTACAGGCCGGCGGCGCTGGTGCTGGGGAAATACGGGCCGGTGAGATTGTCCCTGGTGAGGCAATCCGGCAAGGGTTCGCTGCGTGTGGCGCTGCGTGCGGGAAGGGAGGTCGTGCTCATGGTGTGGTTAAAAAGAGCGGGGTGGGTTTGCCAGCGCGGCCTCTCGCCTGCTTTCGCATCGGCCGCGCGTGCATTCCCACCCCGCGCCCATTTTCATCAGTTCAAGGTTCCAAGTTCCAAGTTCCAAGTTCAAGGTCGGGAGTTCATTAACTTTGAACCTTGAACCTTGAACTTTGAACCCTTCCTCCACGCTTCCATCGGCTCAACGGAGCGCCACAAACAAAGTGCTCGGGCGGCGTGGGAGTAGGGACCGTAGGTTTCGCTGAGTTCTTTCTGATCGATTTCGAGGAGAGTGCGGGTGATCCATTGGCCGGCGCGGACGATGTTCTCACGGGGAGGTTGGACCTGCTCCGGGGCGAGGGCGAGCCATTCGAGTTGATGTCCGGTGACGAGGAGCTTGTCATGCATCGCGGCTGTTTTGGCGTTCGGCTCGCCTTTGACTTCCGCCGGCAGTACTCCCTTCGACCATTGACGAGTCCAGTAGCCTTCCGGCGACTGCGCGGCGACAAGCAACTCGGAGATTCGCTTCATGTAGCCAAGCATTCTGTGGCGGTCGTTTTTGGAGAGGATGCTCTTCTGACCGGCGGCCTGGGCCGCTTCATCGACGCGGTAGAGCAGGACCAGGGCTTCCAGCCGATGCAGGCCGTCGCAGGGGCCGGCTTCGGGGGCTTTTTCCATCAGCTCCTTGACCAGGCCGTCGACGCTCATCCGTTCGCCATATTTGTTCCGCCACTGCTTGAGCGGATAGAGGTAGCGGATGTAGCTGATGGTGGACCATTCGTATTCCAGGCGGTCGAGGTAGAACCGCCGCATGGAATCGTCGAGCAGGTCGGCGACCTTCGCCTCGCTGCCGCGGAGGTGCATGGGGGTATCAAGCGGAGTGCCGATTTCTGCCAGCGTGGCCAGCAGGTCGTCAGGATGGTAGCTGGAGGTGGGGCGGAACTTGCCGCCGTCATCGAAGATGCGGGGCTGAATGCCGTCTTCTCCCACGAAGAACAGCGGCGGGGTTTCCTGGCCGGCCCATTTCTGAAAAATGGCGTCGTCCAGGAAGTAGCCGAGCATGTCCTTGCCGGACGGGATCTTCGCGTCGCCAAAATCCGCGTCTTTGCCCCACATCCGAAGCGCGTGGACCATGTTGTTGGTGTTCACGGGGGTAGCCGGCGGCTTGACGCGGTCGAGCACTTCGGCAAGCTGCTGGTCGGTGCAGAGGCGCGGCTCGTTGTACGTCGGCGCGATGACGGCCGGTTCATTGCGGGGAGCCGCCACATGCTCCGGCGGCAGTGGCGAGAGAGCGCCGCTGACGAAGCGGTACGCCGTCAAAGCCGCCAGCAGCAGCAAAGGGGGGAGCGAGATCCGGGAGAAGGTCTGGAGCATGGTTGCTTACAGAAGTCCAAACTTCTTCATTTTGTTGTAAAGGGTGACGCGGCTGATGCCGAGCTCGGCGGCGGTTTCCTTACGGCGGAAGTTATTCCGCTTCAGCGAGTCCTCGATGATCCGCTGTTCGAGGACATCCACGCGGGCCTCCAACGAGCTGGCCAACAAGCGGTTCGTGGTGGTGAGGACCGCGGTGGCGGTGCCGCCGCTATCGAGGGTGCTGGGCATCGAAGGATGCGGAACATACGCCGGCGCAGCCAGGTAGGCGGGACCGCCGGGCATTGTGCGGACCGTCGGAGCAAGCGGGCTGGGACGGAGGCGGGCCCCCATACCGGCCGGCAGCGACATGCTGCCGGGGTCTTCGTGCGTGGGATGCGAAGCGCTGGCATGCATGTTGTGCAGATGCACGGCTCCTGCGTGGCCATTTCCGGCCCCCACCGCGGCGCGGATGGAGCTGGGCAGGTCGTTCACGGTGAGGATGCCGCGGTGGCAGTAGAGCACGGCGCGGCGAATCACGTTTTCCATCTCGCGGATGTTCCCCGGCCAGTGGTACTGGCGAAGCGTCTCCAGGAAAGCGGGCTCGATGGAGCGGAGCGGAATGTTGTGCGTGCGGCTGTGCTCGAGCGCGAATTTGCGGGCCAGATATTCGATGTCCCACGGCCGCTGGCGGAGCGGGAGCAGCCGGAAGTTGAGGATGTTGAGCCGATAGTAGAGGTCGGTGCGGAAGCTGCCGCCACGGACCAGCTCTTCCAGGTTGTAGTTGGAGGCGACGACGAGCCGGGCCTTGGAGAACTGCGTAGTGTTGCTGCCGACCGGCTCGTACTCGCCGGTCTCGATGACGCGCAGGAGCTTGGCTTGCTGGTCGGGGGGCAACACGTCAATTTCGTCGAGCAGCAGAGTGCCGCTGCCGGCGGCGGCGAATTTGCCTTCGCGGTCCTTGTCCGCGCCGGTGAACGCCCCTTTCACGTAGCCGAAGAGCTCGCTCTCAATCAGGTCGGGCGGCAAGGCGCCGCAAGCCACGGTGCAGAAGCGGTCCTCGCGACGATCGGAGAGTTCGTGAATCAGACGGGCGAGGAAGGTCTTGCCGCTGCCGGTTTCTCCGATAAGCAGCACGGTGACGTTGTGGCGGGCGGCGACTTTGATTTCGTCCATCGTCTCGAACATTTCGGGCGTGAACGTGACCAGCGATTTGCTGCCCCCGTGCAGCTCCTTGTGCGGCATGCCGCTCCAGAAACCGGCGAGCTCCCCTTCCAGATCCTGCTTGTCGGAAAGGAGGCGGCGGAGGCGGGTGAAGTCCAGCGGGAAGTCGAGGCAGTCGTCGACGGCTTTGTTGGCCAGCTTCCGCAGGCGCGGCGGGCAGTCGGCGTCGAGCAGGCCGTACATGGGCGCGTTCTCGATGGCTTCGTCGAGCTCCGCAATGAAGCGGCCGGGGGAATAACCGTTAAGCGTGGTGCGGTCCAGATGCACCAGGACGGCGCTGATTTCGCGTCCGCTGAGCTTTTCGTGCAGTCCGTCCAGGGACTCACAGGAAATAATCTCATGTTTCCCTTCTAACTGGCGGTCAATCTCCATCAGCAGGTTGGGACTTTTGCTGAAGAGAACAATGCTCTGAGTCATACGAGCACCAAACACAAATCGAGGAAGGGGGCCGAGGCGGAGTCGCAAGCGGGCGAAGCTGCACAATGTAAAGGCAACAGTTTTTCGCCCACAATTCCCAAACTAATTGGTCCATCTTCTTTACCAACCGTAAAACCGCCTGAGCATCCGTAAATCTTGGCTTCCCGATTCGGGGCGAGCCGAGTTTGCCGGATTTAGCGGCGCGAAACTGCCTGCCCGCTAGCATTTACGGCTCTTGAACAGGTCGGTTAGGTGAAACCTGGGTTTCTGGGAAAGCTGTTCCGATTCCGGCCCTTGTGCGTTTCCTAGCGACGAAACTTGATACGCGGGCATCGTGCGCCGATGCAAACTAGCGTGCCCCTGTTCTGCGCCGCATGACCGGCAAATTCGAGAGGAATCGCTTCATGAATGTCATTCTCCTGACGGTCCTGGCCTTGGGTGGAACGGGTGGTGAAGTCCATGTTGCCACGGTCGATGCCGGCATTTACGCGGACGACGCCGAGTCCGTCGATGGTCATGGCCATCACCGTCCTATGCATGGCACGACATTGCCCGGCCACTGCAAAGGCCCGATGCCGCAGACCTGCTACGACCCGCCCTATGGGTGCTACCACGGCTCGCGGTGGAGCAACCGCTACCCGGCCTTCCACGGCGCGTATTATCGCAAGGCGTACAACTACCGAAATTATTTCGACTACCCCTGGCATGCGGAAATGCACGAGCCGACCTCGCAGTGGTCGTTCCATGTGACGGGCGATACCGGGGCCCCCGCGCCGCTGCCGCTCGTCCACCCTGAAGGAGCTACGCCGGGCGCGGAACAGCAAGCGCCTCCGCCCCCGGTGCCGACTCAGGCCTCCGGCGAATTGCCGCTCATGGAAGAGGTCCGTTCGACGTTGAGCCAGCCGCGGCAGGCCAACGCTCCCGCGAATTCCCTCCGCACCCTGCGGCGATGAGAGTAGTGGGGACTTCAGTCCCCGCGTTATCATGTTCTTGGAGTAAATGCTGGGACTGAAGTCCCAGCCACGATGTGCGCCACCTCGCGGAACACTCGCTACAATGTTCCGCTATGCCTTATCTCATTGGCACGGACGAAGCGGGATACGGACCCAACCTCGGGCCACTGGTGGTGGCGGCCAGCGCCTGGGAAGTGCCGCCCGGGACATCGGCCGAAACGCTCTATGACCGGCTGGGGATAGTAGTCACGGCTGCTGTGTCCGCGGATGATGGCCGGCTGCCGATGGCGGATTCCAAAGTGCTCTACAAGTCCGGCAGCGGGCTGGCGGTGCTGGAACGGAGCGTCTTGTCCGCTCTGGCGGTGGCGGGCTCTCCGGCCCGCAAGTGGCGCGAGCTTTGGACTTCTGTCGTCCATCGCGGTGCGGCATGCGAGCGCTTCAGTTCCCTCCCGTGGCATGAGGACTATGATCTGGAATTGCCGGTTGATTCGACCCTCGAGGCAATTGCTGTAGCGCTGCAATCTCTTGAAGAGGGACTAGCTTGTGCGAAAGTCCGTCTGCTGGCACTCTCCTCCACGGCAATATTTCCGCAAGAGTTCAATGAGCTTGTCGCCCAGACGGACAGCAAAGGGGAGACGCTCTCGCTGACGACGCTCCGCCTGGTGGAGCGGGTGCTGAATCTGCTTCCCGCGGGCAACGTGCAGGTCATCTGCGACAAGCACGGCGGGCGGGATCGTTACGCGGCTCTCTTGCAGCACGTCTTTTCGGACTCGCTTCTGGGCGTTCTCCGAGAAGGGCGGGATGAGAGCATCTATCGCATCACGCACCAAGGCCGCCCGGTTGTTTTTCATTTCCTGGCGAAGGGGGAACGGCTGCTGCCGACCGCGCTGGCGTCGATGCTGGCGAAGTACCTGCGGGAGCTCGCCATGAAGCCCTTTAACGACTTCTGGCAGCGGCACATTCCCGGCCTTCGCCCTACGGCCGGCTATCCAGAGGACGCCCTCCGCTTTCAGGGAGAAATTGCCGCCACGCAAAAGCGACTGGGCATCGCCAAGGAAATCCTCTGGCGCTGCAGATAGCCTGGTCGCTCGATATTCCGCAGCCCCGCCCTTCTTCCTTTCAGCGTGCCCTAACCGGGCTATCGAACGCCCGGAAGCGCGGCGGCGTTCGCGGCGCTTTGGGCATTGCGCTCGCTCTGCATGTGGCCGCCGAGCATGCCGCGGGATTGAATCTGCAAGTTGCGGGTCGCCCGTCCGGCATGGCGATTGGCGGGCATGGCATTCATGGAAGTCGCGGCGGAGGCTTGTTTCACTTCGCCCCCGCCCGGCTGATTGCCGGAGGTAGCCCCTTCGATATAGGGGACGTAGCGGACGCCATTCTTGGCGAGCGCCGGTGCTTGCTTTTGCTGCTCCGGCGTCAGGCGGTCGAATTCTTCAAAAGACGCCAACGCTTCGCGGGCGGGCTGATAGTTGGGGTCGATGGCGAGGGCCTGCTCAAAGCATCCCTTGGCCTCTTCGGGAAGATCCTGCGAGGCAAACACATAGGCCATGTTGTAAAATGCGTCGGCTTCGCTCCCGGTCTGGGAAAACTGTTCGTAGGCCTCTTCGTACCGCTGTTGGCGTCCGAGCACGAGTCCCAGGTTGTTGCGGTAGCGTGAATTCTTCGGCTCCAGCGTGGTCGCCTTCACGAGAGCGGCTTCCGCGCTATCGAGCCGGTCTTCCAGCAAGTAGCAGTAGCCCAGGTCGCCGAGGAGTTCCGGATTGCGCGGCTGCTGTTGCAAGGCGGCAAGAAAACACTGCTCGGCATCCGCGTGCTTGCCTTGCTTGTCGAGTAGCAGGCCCAGGGCATGAGCGGCCTCCGGCGACTCCGGGCGCTTGCGCAAGGCGTCTTCATAGGCCTTGCGGGCCTTGTCGAATTTGCCTGCTGCTTCCAGCGACTTGCCGCGGGAAAGGTCGGCGCTGCCTCCCGCCGGCTTAGCTTCCGAAGCGGCAATCGTAGCATCCGGCGACGGCAGGCCGGTCGAAGGTGCTTTTGCATTCCAGTTCGCCCAGCTCGGCCGCTCGGGCATGTGCGAGCAGCCGGATTGGAACAGGACAAGGGCGAGTACGGTCGCGGCAAAGAGGCTTGTTCGCATGGTGTCCTTCATGGCTTCAAAGTAGTCCGCTCACTCCGTGAGCGGACGTGCCTGCACACGGAGTGTGCAGGCTACTATCGGTACGCTCCGCCCGTTCCGCCGAAGCGGCGGCCGGCGCCGCCGCCGAAGGTGCCG
>JBKJNY010000088.1:0-24103 GCA_046593355.1 Pirellulaceae bacterium
AGGCCCGCGGACATGGTTAAGTTCCTTTCGTCAAGGGTTCGGAAATCAAGACAATTCCCGAAACTTAACCCCGCGGCCTCTTTCTCCATAGCATCTGAAGCGCCAGCGAAGGAAGGCTCTTATTACTCAACGATCCCGAGCCGTCCTTCGCTCGCGCGTCAGGCTGGTGTGAGCAATGCGGGCTACTCCGCACTCACGAACCGCTATCCGCGCGCACCGAGTCCCAGAGACTAGATGCGCGATAGGTCTGTTTTGTTCACTGGAACAAAAGAATATATTTGGCTTGGCGCTAGAATTCTTCCTGGCTTGCTTGACTTTGCAAATCGCGCCAGTAGGATGACCCGCGTCTTGCGGGTGGGGTAGGCTTCCAGCCTGCCCAGAAAAGAATTATTCTTCTCCCTGTTTGCAGAGGACGCACGGCCGATGAAAAAGCTCTCCCTGTGGCGGCGCACGCTCACCCGGCTTGGTCTTAACCAAGCCCCCCCCCCTCCCGCACCTTAACAGGACGGTACGGCGTTTACGGAGGCCAGTCGTGGAGAAACTGGAAGATCGCGCACTCCTGGCGACGCTCAGCCTCGGACCGACGGGCCTGCACGTCGCGGAAGGGGGAACGGCCACGCTGCAAGCCACGCTCTCGGAAACGCAAATGCAGCCGGTCACGCTCTATTATCGGACCATGCCGGGGACGGCGACGGAAAACACCGATTACACGGGGGTCACGAATCAGTCCGTGACGATCCCGCCCGGTGCCACTTTCGCGAACATCTCGATCCAAATCTCGACCGACTCCCAGGCCGAGCCGGCCGAGACATTTTCCGTGGCGCTGCTCGGCGCGACCGGGGCGACGATCAATCCCGCCGCCAGTTCCGTGGCCGTGACAATTGACGACGTTGCGTCCGGCGGCAGCGGCAGCGGGGGCGGGACCACCACGCTCACCCTGTCGGCGCCGACGAATGTCGGCGAAGGGGAAGCCTTTTCACTCACCGCGCAGCTTTCACCCCCCGGCGTGTACCAGATCAACGTCGGGGTCGATTGGGGAGCGACCCCCGGCGCGGGCCCGGTCGGCTTCAGCGGCACGACGAGCGCCGACGGGTCGTTCACGATTGCCCATCAATATTTCGACGACGGGCCGGCACCCGGCAACGGCACGCCGCAGGACGTGCAGTCCATCACGCTCACGGGCACCGCCACGCAGTTTACCATGCAAGGCCCGGTCTATTATCCGCTCAGCGGGATCACTTCGACGACGATTCACAACGTCGCCCCCAGCCCGGTTTTCGACATTTACAACTACATGCCCGTCGGCGGTCCGTGGTGGAAAGCCACGGGCGTGTACCAGGATGTCGGGCTGACCGACCGCGGGACCGCCGTCATCAATTGGGGCGACGGCTCGCCGGACACCGTCTTTACCAACCTGGAAGTCGGCGATGAGTTCAACCCGGAAGTGCATCGCTATCCCCGCCACGGCCTGAGCTACACCATCACGATCACCCTCACGGACGATGACACGGGATCAGTCTCGTATTCCGAAGGCTTTACGCTCTATCTCTTCGACCTGGACAACGACGCCAATGACAACGGCGAGATTAACGCCATCGACGAGCCCTATGAGCCTCTGACTCCCGGAGTAACCCCTCCGGAAACGTCGATTCCCGGGCCCGGCCGGCACATCGCCTTCAATGGTGACGACGACAACGAAAATGGAGTCTACGACTATCTGGACACCGGGCCCGTCGTGGGTGAGGACGACTTGGAGCCCATCGACGTCATCTGGCAAAAGCCTTCTCGTCCCGACATCCAAAACTACCTGGGTTGGCGAATCATTTTGACCATTTGGCCGTATAGCCAAGAAGCGTTCTATCAGAATCCAAGAATCTGGCTGACGCCGGACAAGTCCGGCGAACCGCTCATCATTCACAACACGCAACAGGACGAATACGCCGCGACCTGGACGGTAGGCGGCGCCGATCCCCTGATCCTAAGCAATGACGATCCGCCAATCCCGGCCGATCGAAATGCCGACGAACTCTCCAAGCGGTTCTATGTGGAGGCAGGCGGCCTCGGTTCCCTTGGAATGCGTCTGCGCCTGCGGACGCCCGGCCCGGGAGGCGGCGGGCAACTGGTCGAGGAAGAATTCATCGCGTTTACCCCGTTTCCGCAAGAGCTTCTGACGATTTATGACGGACAAGAAGGGCCAGCGATCGCTGACGTTGATGAGGATATCACCGGTGCCGTGACCGTGGCAAACAAGAACAACACTGACGCCGACGAGTTTATCGATAACGTGGATACAAGCGTCAAGGAATTACGAACGGGAGTCGACAAGCACGGGCGTGATGAAGTCGACTTGATGAGGTTAGACGTACTGCGTGGTGCCAATGGTTCTCATCACATCCGTGTTTTTTCAAACCTTCCGGAGAGGGTTGCGTTTTGGACCTCGTCAACGAAGGAATCGTTGCTTCCGCTGGGTACGGGCGGAGAAGTTGACATCTATTTTCCGAATTATACACCAAAATTCAAGACAATTTGGGTGGAACTGAAGGACGTCAGTAGCGAGCTTGGAGACGTCGTAATCACCGCGCATTTCTACCGACTCTTTGAAGATAAAGTAATTGCCACTGGGATTTGGGCCACAATGACAAAGTGGGAGTTTGCAACTATCGATTATGCCAACTTGGCTGCGGACCCATGGCGTATCGAAATGGACGCCCACCTGCAACAGCCTGTGAAGGATGTCTTCGGAGGCACAGGCAAACGCCCCAACAAGGTTTTTGACAGGGTCGATGTAGGTCCTCCGCCAGAACACATTTCGGGATTTCACTACGTGATTCTCTTTCAGTTTGAATTCAAACCGTTTGATATTCAAGCATCATTACCCCGAGTGAAGTTCGATCCCACGCGTCAGAAAGCGGGAGTAGCTTGGGTTACCATGCCTGATGGCGAAGTGCGTCGTGACGTTACGAACACATATCCGTATCCAATTGAGTGGGAGCGACCCAATGACGATGGGGTGCCTGTTGGCGGCCCAGAAAACGATGAGAGCCATGAGCCATTTCAGAATAGCCATGTGTACGCATTCGACGCGCCAGGAATGTTGTTCAACGACAGCGCGAGTGAGGCATATGTCAAGCAAGCTCGAAAAACGAATTTTTGGGAGTGGATGCGCGTCCGCCTGGACGGCGTGCGACCCGGGCTTGACGACGTGGACAATGCCGTGCCCGCCGCAATCGAGGGGTCCATTTGTTCCCCTTACACCGGCTGGAATCTTCAAGCAGCGATCAAAAAACATGACGGGACATGGATCCGAGATGATGCACTACCGAATGATATCGCAGCGGGGCACGTGCAGCCCCTGCAAATCCCTGGTCAGTAACGTATCGTTATGAGATAGAGGAGTATATGGGAATTCGCTGTCGTCTCGTCACTATTGTCGTGGCCGGTCTTTTGTTCGGAGAATCGCCATCGGCGGCAATTGCTCAAGGTGTGATTGAATCACAAGGGCAATCGTGCGCTCAACCGCCGAAGTTTTTTGATCCTCTAAACATTCCCCGAGTCGTGCAGCCCCCACCGGATACCGGTCCTCGAATCGAATTCTCTCTGCTTAGTCCCGAGGATGTCTTTAAGTTTCGACGAACTCAGGAAGTTGTACGAATAAACTGCGTTAGCGCCTTGGAGCGATATGCCAAAGGAGAGTCGAAGGACCGACGCGAGGTGGAAATTGCCATCCTATTGATCGTTGAAATGCACACTGACTATACGGACGCAATTGAAGCCTTGTGCGACAACATCACGCGTACCTTTAGGACGAATGCCGATGGGCTGCCGCTACCAGAGCCGCTGAAAGCCCGCAACGCCGCCAAAGCCTTGATTAGCATTGGCGGCCCGCGAACCGCGACGACGATGATCCGTCGCCTGCGGAAGGAATTAACCGACGATGAGTTACGGCATTACACGTTCGTGCTCTATATGCTCGACACGCCCGAATTGACGGCGCGGCGACTGGCGTTCGCCATCGAAAAGGAGAAGGCAAACCCACCTTACCCTCGTCCCGACCTGAAGTACATCGGGAAGCTTGAGCAGATCAAGAAGTTAATCTCCGATCCTGACTTTGCGAAGGACCGGAACAATTGGCCCGCGCGGGATGATTTTACTCCGCCCTAGTCGTGTGAGGGCCTGGACTCATTCGACCAATGGAATCCCGCCAAACCGCTTGCCCCCGCCAAGGCATCCATCGATACTGATGGTTTGGTGATTAACGGGGTCGGGAAGGGTTTTCGCGGTCGGCGGCTCAGGCGTTTCCGGTGACCTCTCCCGCGAAAACTCTTCTAGGGCCCCTTTTGCGGGAGCATTCTCCATGGCGGCTTGGAACTGGTTTCGCGTAAGCCTGGCGACTCTTTGCGTATCCGCGGCTGGGCATGCCTGCGCGGATGACGTTGACTACCTCCGGGACATCAAGCCTTTGCTGGCCGAGCAGTGCGGCAAGTGCCATGGGCCGAAGAAGCAGGAAAACGGGCTGCGGCTGGATACCACGGCGAGCGGCCTCCGTGGCGGCGATGCCGGGGCGGCGATTGTTCCGGGCAAGGCTGCGGAGAGCTTGCTCATCACGGCCGTGATGGGCAAGAGCGAGACGATCTCCAAGATGCCGCCGGAAGGGCCGGGACTGAGCGAAACGCAAATCGCCCTGCTTTCCAAGTGGATTGACGCGGGGGCCAAAGCTCCCGCCGACGAGCAGCCGCTGGTCGCGCCGGAAAACAAGCACTGGGCCTTCCAGCCGCCGGTTCGTGCGCCCTTGCCGAGCGTGCGCGATGCTACCTGGCCGCGCGGGGCCGTCGACACTTTCCTGCTGGCTCAGTTGGAGAAGGAAGGCGTCGCCCCTTCGACTGCCGCTGAAAAATCCACGCTCCTGCGGCGCGCGTACCTCGACCTGATTGGCCTGCTGCCGACGCCCGCCGAGGTGGCCTCGTTTGAAGCCGACCAATCCCCGGATGCCTACGAAAAAATCGTCGAGCGCCTGCTGGCGTCACCCCATTATGGCGAGCGCTGGGGGCGGCATTGGCTGGACATGGCCCGTTATGCCGACAGCAACGGCTACACGCGGGATTTTGGCCGGCAGATTTGGAAGTACCGGGAATGGGTCATCGGCACCATCAATGCCGGCCAGCCGTTCGACCAGTTCACCATCGAGCAGATCGCGGGGGACATGCTCGCCGCCCCCACGCCCGAGCAACTGACCGCGACCGGCTTTCATCGCAACACGCTGATTAATGAAGAGGGGGGGACGGACCCGGAGCAGTTCCGCGTCGAGGCGGTGGCCGACCGCGTGGCCACCACCGGCTCCGTGTTCCTCGGGCTGACACTGGGCTGCGCCCGCTGCCACACTCACAAGTACGACCCGATTTCGCAGATCGAGTACTACGAATTCTTCGCCCTGCTCAACAACTGCGATGAGCCGACGATTGAAGTCCCCTCGAACCTGCAAATCGCTCGCGGCGAATTAGAGAAGCGAGCCCAGATGCGGGCCAAGGTGAAAGAGCTTGAAGCCGAGCTGGAAAAGCAGCGGATGCAGTTCGACGAAGCCCAGAAAGCTTGGGAAAAGATCGTCACCCCGCAGCAGCGGGCGCGGCTCCCCGGCCCGGTGCAGGTGGCGTACGACATGCTGTTTGAGAAGCGGGACGCCGCGAACAAGAAGCTCATCGAGGATTACTATCGTGAAACCGACGAGGCGCGGAAGGCCTTTCCGGTCCTCGAAGAAATCTTCAAGCTCAAGCAGGAAGAGCCCAAGATTCCCACGACGATGATTTTCCGCGAGCGCTCGCAACCGCGCGAGACGTTTGTCCACAAGCGGGGTGATTTTCTGGATCACGGGGCGAAAGTTCATGGCGGAGTCCCCGCGGTGCTGCCCGCGATGCAGGTGCGGCGCGAAACCGCCAGCGATTTGCCAGGCGAGAGGGTCAGGGGAAATCGACTGGACTTCGCGCGCTGGCTTGTCACCGCGGAAAATCCACTCACGCCCCGCGTTGTGATGAACCGCGACTGGCAGAAATTCTTCGGTCGCGGCCTGGTCGAGACGGAAGATGATTTTGGCACGCAGGGAACGCCGCCGACGCATCCCGAACTGCTCGATTATCTCGCTCGGGAATTCGTGGAGTCTGGCTGGGACGTGAAGCGGATGCACCGCCGCGTGGTGACCAGCGCCGCCTACCGCCAATCGTCGCATTGGCGCACGGACCTCGCCGAGCGCGATCCGCAAAACAAGCTCCTCGCCCGCCAGAGCCGCCTCCGCCTCGACAGCGAGATTGTGCGGGATGTGGCTCTTTCCGCGGCCGGACTCTTGACGAACGTGCTGGGTGGTCCCAGCGTCTTCCCGCCGCAGCCGGAGGGAGTGTACGACTTCACCCAGGATCCCAAGAATTGGAAAGCGGCCACCGGTGAGGATCGCTATCGCCGCGGGATGTATACGCACTTCTGGCGAAGCGCCCCCTATCCGGCCCTGACCATCTTTGACGCCCCCAACGGCAACGTCACCTGCACCCGCCGGATCCGCAGTAACACGCCCTTGCAAGCCTTGACCCTGGCCAACGATGAGGCCTTTGTCGAATGCGTGCAGTCGATGGGCCAGCGGATTATCGCGGAAGCCCCCGCCGATCCGCTCGCTCGGGCCGAGTACGCCTTCCGCTTGTGCCTCAGCCGGTCCCCCACTGCCGCCGAACGCGACGCGTTGGCGCAGCTTGCCAGGCAAGTAACCGAAACCTTCACCAAAGACCTCGCTGCCGCCAAAGAGCTGCTGCCGAAGGGTCTGGAATCACTTTCCAGCGCCCAAGCGACCGAACTGGCCGCGGCCATCAGCCTGTGCCGGGTGATTTTGAATTTGGACGAGATGATTACGAGAGAATAGGATTTGTTGATATGCCCGAGACACTTGATATCACTCGCCGCTACTTCCTCCAGGACTGCCGCGTTGGCCTCGGCGGAATGGCGCTCGCTTCGCTACTCACGGACGGGACTGGACAAGCGGGAGCTGCGGAAAGGGGCGCGTCGAGCGATCCGCTCGCCGTTCGCCCCACTCATTTCGCCCCCAAGGCCAAGAACGTCATCTTCCTGTTCATGGCCGGCGGGCCCAGCCAGTTCGAGCTCTTCGAGCCCAAGGAGAAGCTGCAAGAACTCGGCGGCCAGCAAATTCCGCAGTCGTTCGTGGCCAACAAGCGGTTTGCGTTCATCAAGCAGGACGCCAAGCTGCTCGGCTGCGTGCGGAAGTTCGCCAAACATGGCGAGAGCGGGCAGGTCATCTCCGAATGTCTGCCGCATTTGCAGAGCGTGGCGGACGACATTTGCACACTGCGGGCGATGAAGACGGACGTTTTCAATCACGGGCCGGCCAAGTTCTTCATGAACACCGGATCGCCGCTGTTCGGCCGGCCGAGCATGGGGGCTTGGATCACTTACGGCATCGGCAGCGAATCCAAGAATCTGCCGGGATTCGTCGTGCTGCAGTCCGGCCCCCGCGGCCCGCGCGGCGGCGCTCCCAATTGGGGCAGCGGCTTTTTGCCGACGAGTTACCAGGGGGTGCCGTTCCGCTCCACCGGCGCGCCCATCCTCAATCTCGACAACCCCAAGGGCATCGATCGCGACGAGCAGGAGCGGTTCATCGGCGCGGTCAATTCGCTCAACCGCCTGCGGCTGTCGGAAACGGGAGACGGCGAAATCGCCACGCGGATTGCCTCCTATGAAATGGCCTTCCGCATGCAAGCCAGCGCCCCGGAGCTGATGGACCTCTCCGGCGAAAGCCAGGAAACCATGCAGCTCTATGGCGTTGAAAAAGGGAAGCCGTCGTTCGCCATGAACTGCCTGTTGGCCCGCCGCCTCATCGAGCGGGGCACCCGGTTCGTCCAGCTTTATCACACCGACTGGGACCATCACGGCAACAAGGGAACGGAGCTCGGCGAATCGCTCGACAAGATCTGCAAGGAAACCGACCAGGGAGCCGCCGCTCTGGTGAAGGACCTCAAACGCCGGGGACTGCTGAAAGACACCATCGTCGTTTGGGGGGGCGAATTCGGCCGCACGCCGCAGGGAGAAATCCGCGACCTGCCCGGCCGCGACCATCACACCGAGTCCTTCACGATGTGGCTGGCCGGCGGCGGCGTGAAGCCCGGCCTCTCGCTCGGCAAGACCGACGAAATCGGCTACTACGGCGTCGAGGACCAGGTCCACGTTCACGACCTGCACGCCACCATCCTGCACCTGATGGGGCTCGACCACCTGAAGCTCACCTACCGTCTCCAGGGGCGCGACTTCCGCTTGACGGACGTGCATGGGAAAGTAGTGGAGAAGATGCTGGCGTAGAGTTGTGGCTGCTGGAAAACCGGCGTTCTATTTGCCGGCCAATTTTGCGGCTCAAATCACTTGCCGTCGCTCCCCACCGAAAACTTCCGCACAATTCGGCTGGTGTTTCCTTGTTTGTCCTTCACGGAGACATCCAGCTTTGCCGTGGCTAATTCCTCAATCGGTTTGTCGAGCTTCCACTCCCAGACTCCCTGTGAGACAGCCGTGAACCTGTCGGAAAGTTCCTCGCCCGCGCCAACGCCGACCAGAGGCACGTCCGCTGTCACTCGCAGGCTCTGGGTATCCAAGCCGGTGTATGCATCGTGCATTCCAATCAGAATTCGCGTCAGCGGACCGTTCTTCCCCGGCTGAGGAGAAGTGAGCGTCAGGGTCGGCCGCTGGTCATCCAGCATCCAGCCGCGGCCGCGTTCTTGGGGTTTGGCCGGGTCGTAATCGCGGTCGAGCGGGCAGCCAAGGTCGATCCAGCGGACGAGCGTGCGGCGATCCTCGTCCGTGAGCGGCGCGACCTTGCCCGCGGTGACGGCATCCGGAGGCGGCATGATGCTGCCGGTGAAGTCGATGTCCACGCGGTGGCCATTCCCCTTCGGCTCGATTTTTTTGCCATGATCGACAAGATCCCCGGCCCCCGGCTTTGATTCCGACGGATGATCCTCATTCGAGAACCCATCCAGCCGCCTGCCGAAAATCTTCCAAGTTAACAGGCTCCGCCGCGCTTGCAGCTTGCGAACATAGCGCGAGGCCTGCGGATAGCCCCAGGAGTCAGAGCCGACCGGCTTGTGGCCGAATTTGGCCCGCTCATCGAAAGCCAAGCGATAGTACGTGTCGGGAAATTCGCCATGATGCTCGAAGGAAATCGGCTGTTCGTCGTCGAGCACCAGGTTTCCCGCCGGCGAACCTTTTTTTGTCGTGTGACACGCCGTGCAGCTGCGGGTGAGGATCGGGCGGATGTCGCGGTGGTATTCCACGCTCAGCGGGCCGGTCTGGTGGCGCAGGCCCGTAGCATTTTCCGCGTCCCATTTCTGCTGCGAATCGTCCGCGGCTTTCGCGGAAACGAGCGAGGTCTTCTCTGTCAGATCGAAGACTTTATAGTTCGGCTTCGCGGCCATCGTCAACGAAAACTCCGTCGGCTGCTGGCTATGCGCGTGGCAGCCGCCGCAGTCGCTTCTGATTTCCCCCGGCCGCAACTGGTGCCAGGTCTGGGCCATGTTGAGAGCCAGACCGTCTTTGTCGAGCGTTTGAAACGTGAAGACAAGGTCCGCCGGAATCTTCGCCAAGAAGCTCGTGTCCGGATTGCCGTCGGGGTCGAGCGGCTCTTGGCCATCTTTCGAGCCGCCTGCTCCAAATTTCCGCAGCGGCAGCTCGCCAAGGATTCGCAGCCGCTCCATGGCGTGGCTGTGGAACTGGCGGCCGGACTTTTCGCCATTCTTGCGATCCGTGGTCGGCTCCATCGCCAGAATGCGGACGGCATGAATCTCCGAGTTTTCGTAGAGTCCCACGTCCCCTCCCTGATTATGCCAGGCAGTCGGCATGCCGTTGCCGTGGCTGGTGAAAGCGTCCAGCCCCTTCCACGGATCATTGCCGCCCGCGAACGTCGCTGTCACTTTCCCCTCGGGCACCGAACCGTTCGGATAACTCTCCCGCTTATAAAAGCTCGATGACCCAACGAGGCCAAAGGGCGTGCCTGCCGGCAAGTGGGGCGAGCGCGAGCCGTCATTGACTAACTGCTGCAGTTTCGCCGGCTCGTCAATGCCGTAAATCCGCTTGTAGGAAACGACCGCCCGTGGCCAGCTTTCGTTGAAGTTCGGGTCGTTCTTAATCAGCCGCATCTGGCCGGGCTCTTCCAGCACCTTGCCGTCCTTGATCAGGTAGATGCCGCCGTCGAGCTGCGGCAGGAAAGTGTACTGGTGATTGACCGGCCCCGGCGACCAGATGGTCAGCAGATGGTTATCCGGCGCGGACGACGGGTGCGTACACTTGCCGACCTTGGGCGAATTCTTGTCCCCCAACACCGACTCATCCGCCGGGCCTTCCTGATTGAGGGCGAACGGCGTGAGGGAAACGGCCCCCGTCGGCATGAACGGCAGATAGTAGTTCTTTCCCTTGCCGTTATCGAACCGCCCGAACCGGAGCGGCGCGTTCCGCGGGTCGCGCATGTTCGCCGGCCCAAAACCGCTCTTCCCCTTGGGCGGCGACGGCGGCATTTTAAGATACGCACCAAAGCCGCTGTTATTCTGGTTGTAGTACTCCTCAATGATGAGCGAGCCGTCGGAAAGTTGCGTCTGAAAATGAAAGCCATTCGAGGCTCCGCCGGGATCAAACGCGCTCACCAGCGGTCCCCAGTTCGTGCCGTCGGGATGAATCGTCCAGACTCCCCATGAAATCTCGCTGCGGATGCCTTGGGACTCCAGACTGCTGAACATGATGCGGCCATCGGTCAGCACCACCGGATGCAGCGCCCCTGCGATGTTGAGGTGGCCGATCTTTTCGATGTTGGCGGGATATTCTTCGCTGGGGTCCACGTCCCCGTCCCGGTCATCCATCACAAACAGTTGCAGGGCGATGGCCGGGTAGCCCTTGCTGGGGCGATAGCCTTCGCGGTTGCTGGTGAAGACAATTTTGCCCCCCGGCAGCGGATGCGGCCCCATGTTGAAGACGCCGTAGTCGTAGGCCGTCTTGCCCTCTTCACCCTGGCGATAGTCGGCGGACCAATTGGCCGCGCCGGTGTTGGGGACGAACCGCTGATTGGTCAGGCGGACGACTCGGCGGTTCTTCAGATGGATCTTGAAAATGTCAGCCCCTTGCTTCGGCGGCGTCCACTGGTTGGCGTTTTGCAGGTTGTAGATATGGACGTAATACGCCCACTCGCCGTCGAAGGAAATAACGGGGTCGGTAATCGAACCCTGTCCTCCCTCCACGAGCAGTTCCTCGCTGCCATCCGGGTGCAGCAGCATCAAATCGGCTCCCGGCTCCATCGTCACCGGCTGGGAAAAATCGGTGTAGAACCGCTTGTGGGTCTTGTCGCCGGCCCGTTTCGCCCGGACATAGACAATGTCGTAGTCATACTTGACCGACGGATCGTCCTTAATCGGCGGCGGATTGACATTCAACTTCTGCGTAAACAGCGGCTCGTCTTCCGCCCGCAGGGGATCGAGCGGGAGAAAAATAACGAGCGTCAAGAAAGTGGTCAGGCGGGACATCGTCGTTTGCCCTGGTAACTCTGGGACATTCAGAACTGTATCATTGTGGGTTAGGTTGTACGCCGTTCGCAATTGCCCCTCTGATTTTTCTGTCCTCCTTTTTTCTGTCACATTCTTTGCAGGCAGAGGTGTGACAGAAAAATGGGAGACAGAAAAATGAAAGCAAAGTGGTGGGTAGTCTCAGTTCGTCGTCGCAGCGAGTAAAATGGGCGACAGGTTTCCCCGCACCATCGACTCTCCGAGGCTCCGATGAATATCTGCCTGCGATTTTCGGCTCTCCTGCTGGTAGTTTCCATTTCTCCCGCTGCATCCCAGTCTCGCGCTGAAGAGCAGGATGCCCAGCTCCCCAAAGCCGCCATCGACGGCAACGGCCCCGGCTGGGTGGAACTGGGTGACAAGGACTTCACCAATAACAACTGCGACGACGATACCTGGTCCTGGAAGGACGGCGTGCTGCATTGCACGGGCAAACCCGTCGGCGTTATCCGCTCCAACAAACCGTACAAGAATTTCGAGCTCGTGGTGCAGTGGAAACACCTCAAATCAGCGGGTAACTCCGGCGTCTTTGTCTGGACCACGGAAGAATCACTCAAGGCCGTGAAGAAGGGACAACTTCCCAAAGGGATTGAAGTGCAGGTCCTCGATCACGGATACGCCACCGAGTACGAGAAGAAGAATGGGAAAAAGGGGGACTGGTCCACCACCAACGGCGACGTCTTTGCCGTCGGCGTCAAGATGAAGCCCTTCCCCCCGCTTTCCCCCGACGGCAGCCGTAGCTTTCCGCGCAAGGAGTTGGCGAAAGGGCACGGCGAGTGGAACCACTATTACGTCCGGGCGATCAACGGCGAAGTCCGCCTGTGGGTCAACGGCGAAGAAGTCTCGGGCGGCAACGGCTGCGAACCGGCCAGCGGCTTTCTCTGCTTGGAATCCGAGGGTTCGCCTGTCGAGTTCAAGAATATCCGCATTCGGGAATTGCCGTAGCAAACAAAGACGGGGCACGAACAGAAGGTAACGGAGGAAACGAAGGAAGAAGGAGGAGGACAGAAGGATTAGGGAATGCATTTCTCTGCCTTTCTTCGTTCCCTCTGTTTCCTTCTGTTCAAAAAAATCCGCTTTCTTCTGTTCAAGCATCTCGACCATCGCTATCTCAGCCCGAGCAATTTGTGCGTCTGCAAACTGAGCCGCCAGCGCGGGTGGCTCAGACAGTACGACACCGCCAGGCGGGTATTCTCCTCAATCGCCGGACCATCCATCGGCTGCAAGAAGAAGTGCTCGAAATCGAGGTCAATATATCGCTCTGGCTCCGCCCCCGGCTGCGGATAGATGAGCTTGAGTTCATCTCCCGAATCAACGACCAGTTCTGCCTCGGCCTTGGGACTGACGCAAAGCCAATCAATGCCATCGGGAACCGCGCGCGTGCCGTTGGTTTCCACGGCCACTTCAAATCCGCAGCCATGCAGCGCCTCGATTGCCGGGTCGTCAAGTTGCAACAGCGGCTCGCCCCCGGTGCAAACGACGAACGGTCGTGCATTAGTAGAGGGTGCAGCAGCCTCGGGCCATCGCCTGCGAACAGCTTCCGTCAATGCATCCGCCGATTCAAAAACGCCCCCATCCGGCCCGTCGGTGCCGACAAAGTCCGTGTCGCAAAACTGGCAGACCGCCCCCGCCCGGTCCCGCTCCAGGCCCGACCACAGGTTGCACCCGGCAAACCGGCAAAACACCGCCGGCCGCCCGACCTGCGCACCTTCCCCCTGAAGCGAATAAAAAATCTCCTTCACTGCGTACGCCATCCCGCCGGACTCCCCTTGCGACTCGCTACGACAATGCTTCTATCGTAGCAAGTGAACGTAAGCCGCGAAGTCCGCACGCGTACATTCAACCGCGCTGGCGTGGCAATCTGCCGCGCTTGGTAGCTCGCTGATCGGCCAGTATCTTTCCTCATTCCGGAAACTCGGCACCATCCTGACCTTACGGTGCCATGATGAAGTCAATGTCCTGGGCGAACATAGCCTCAAACGTGCTCATGTCCGTCACCTTGTCCTTCACGCCGCCGTCGCCATCCTGATTGAACAGGAACCAGTCCTGCCCCGAACTACCGGTCAACACGTCTTCATACGCGTCGTCTTGAACCGTCAGGTCGTTGAGGAGAAACGGACCGTTGTGGCCACCGGCCTGGATGCCCTTGAGGTGATTCACACGACTGGTGTAGTCGGCATCCGTGCGGGTCCACTCATCCATGATCTTGCAGAGTGCGACGTCGTTCGAGTCGTGGGCCGTGGTCCCGGCGATGAGGATATCATCATCCGCATTGCCGACGATGCGGTCGGCCCCAACGCCGCCGAGCAAAAGATCGCGGCTGGCACCGCCCACCAGCAGGTCGTCGCCCGCACCGCCCAATAGCACGTCGCTGCCGGCGCCCCCCTTCAGCCGATCATTGCCGGAATTGCCATAGAGCCACGCCTGGAGCGCGATGCTCCCCGCCACCTGCACGTCATCGTCCCCCGCTTGTGCGTAGACGATGATCCGCCCCGTCGCCGTGAACGTCCCCTGCGACACGTTGTTGATCACCACCTCCACAGCTCCGGAATTTCCGACGGGGCTGATGACGATCACGTCATTCTGCGTAGTCCCGCCAACAGCCAGTTGTGTTTGACCGGGGTGACAGTCGTCGGGTTGAAGGAGTACGCTGTCAATTGTTACCGTGCGCGTAACCGGGTCGCTGATGCCGAAACTCCTGTCCGTGGCGGTCACCGTCACTGTGTACGGACCGGCGACGGCGTAAGTATGCGTCACCTGAGTGCCGGAGCCGTTGCCGGGGCTGGCGGAAATAAGTTCAATGCCGTCACCCCAATTGATTGAGTAGGTGAAGCCGGCCGCGTTGTCGCTTGGTGAAAGATCGGCGGCGGTGAGGATGAACGAGAGCGGCTGACCGGGCACGCCGAAACTCGGCCCAGTGATGCCGGCAGTCGGATGGCTGTTGATAAACGTGAGCGTCACATCGTTGCCGTTGCCGCCCACATAGCTGATTTTGAATTGCGAGCCGCCCGGAGCGCTCACGACTCCGCCTTCGGGCAGGCCGGTGAAGATACCCGACACAGCATCGGTGGCATCGTTATTGACAATCACGAATGGCTGATTGCCGGATGGGGCGAAACCATTGATGAGACTGACTTCGAGCCTCCCAGCCAGTGCGACCGTGCCGCGGACGTCGAGTTGGTCGTGATTGCCAGGCAGGTTACCGGGAGTCGCGCCGCCGAGATCAATGGCGAGCACAGGCTCCTCACCATGGTTGCCGCCGCCTCCAAAATCTAGGCTCCGCACGTTGATGAGTGAACCGGTGAGGGGACTCAAATCGAACCGGCCACCGGCCTTGAGATCTCCCATGCTCAGGGCGGTGCCCGTGAACGTAACACCTACGAAGTGCGTGCTGCCGCTGACGTTGTAAGTGCCAGCCATCGTGCAGTCACCCAGGCCGACGTGATCGCCCTGAATCTGGACGCTTTCCGAAAGCGTCCCGTTAAATAGGTACAGTGTCGTGCCCGCCGCGCCCACGAAGTCACCCGTGATGACAATGCCCCCCCCGTTTCCCAAGTCCTGAAATTGCAATGTCCCTGTCTGGATCTCGACGGTGCCAGTGTTTTTGAAGATCAGGTCCAGCCTCGTCCCAGGTGCGAATTCATAGGGGATGGGAAGGGTGTCGCCCGTTTTGCGGAATGTGCCGGCATTGTGGAACGTGGCCCGCGTCCCCTGGCCGCCCCAGCCGCCGGCGCTGAAACCGTAAATGAGGTCGTAGCCGCTCTGAACCTCGAACGTGGCTCCCAGCATATTGTTGATGACGGCGCCGTTGTAAGCGACCAAATATCCATCTCTCCACACCGCCGCCCCCGCGTTGTTCACCTTGCGTCCATTCAGGAACTTCGCACTGAGCGACCCTCCCCCCTCGATCATGATCCCGCCATTAGCGTTTAGTTGACCGCTTCCCGTCAGCGTTCCGTTGGTCCAACGGAACAGACCGGCAACCGACAAGTCGGCTGTGCCTGTAAGCAGCGCCGCTTCCCCATGATTGCCGCCGCCTCCAAACTCCAGGCTCGCCACACTGATCGGCGAACCGGACTGGGGACTCAAATCGACGATCCCGCCGGCCTTGAGTTGCCCCATGCTCACGGCGGTACCCGTGAACGTCACACCGACGAAGTGCGTACTGCTGGTGACGTTGTAAGTGCCAGCCATCGTGCAGTCACCCAAACCGACCTCAACTCCTTGAATATCGACGCTGGCGGAAAGCGTCCCGTCGAAAAGGAACAATTTCGCGCCTGCCGCGCTCACGAAATCGCCCGTGGTAACAAAGCTGACATTCCGCCCCAGATTGAGCAGCGTGAGTGTCCCGGACTGGATCTCGACCATGCCGCTGTTGCTGAATTGCCCATGAACCGTGGACGTTCCATTCAGCGCGAGCGAACCGCCGGACAAGTCGATTGAGTCAAAGCTGACGAGGCTGCGGATCGCGGTTGCCCCTCCTGAATGGATGATCGTCACATCCCCTGGCGCGTTGATCGTCACGTCATCGCTCGCGACAGGTAGAGCGTCACCACTCCAATTCGCAACATTGTTCCAATCTAGACTGCCGCCGCCGCCATCCCAGGAGATGGTCGAAAGCACACGGCGGCCTTCTAGAATCTCCAGCACCAGACGGCGCGATACGCCCTTTGCTCGATTTCTCAAGGCACGAGCGTTTTTGGACAGAGAAAACAAAGTGCTTAACCAGGAAGAGCGACTCATGAACGATTCCTTCGTATGGTCAAAGAAAGGTGCTGCCTGAATCTTTCGCCGAACGCTTCGACGAACGTCACGCTAGGGGAACCTGCGCCGCGCCCCTATGATTAACCCTGCAAAAGGGCGAGTTTGGTCACAAAGATTTCCGGCATTTCGTGCCTTACGGAAACCGTGCCTCCAATGTCGTTGCAATAACAATCGGAGACGGTTCGCGGCGCAACCGGTTGGAGCTGCTGGCTTTAGACCGCCAGCCGCTCGTCATCCCAAAGGGCGTTTTGCGTCTTTCCTATCGCTGAGTTACTTCGCGGAGGATTTCTTTTCCCGCAGCCGCTTTACAAGCTCGGCGTGGTCTGCCCACAGCCTGCGGCAGAGCTCCTGGTCCTCGACGGGGAGCTGCTGAACCTGCTGTTCGTCCCGGAGGCTGGCTAGGTCGGAGTCCTGTTGCCAATGGGCCAAGGCTTGCACTACTTGTGGCGACTGTTCGGGCTTGCTTTCCGATAGTTTACCCCAGGCTGCCAGTTCGTCCCGCAGCCAAGCCAGGGCCTGATGCTTAAGGCGAGTTCGCTCCGCGTCCTCCACCTTGTCCACCTCGGTGGCTTTCCCTGCCGCCGTCAGAAGCGCCGCACAGGCAGCGTTGTAACGGTGGCCGGTATGTCGATCTTCGGCCAGCGATGCGTCTTCAGCAAATGCTTGCTGATACCATTTGACGGCAGTCGTGGGGAGTTGCTTCCGACTGAGTGCGAATCTCGCCAATTCAACGCGACTGGCCGGACTAAGGGAGGTCTTATCACCTTGCACAGCTTCAGTGAATTCCGCGTCAAGCTTCAGCAGCCGCTCCGCTTCTGCGACCCATGCGGCCGAAGGGTAACGCCAACCACGATCGCGCATGCCTAGTTCGTGTCCCTTGCGGACTGCTTCGAGGGCGCTTTTGAAATCGCCGGTTCGTGACAACGAAATTCCCAAATTGCAATGCGCGATGGCTGAGTCGGGGCTGAGTCGTGTGGCGTCACCTAACGTCTCAATGGCTTCACTAAAGTTTTCTTGCGCCATGAGCACCGATCCAAGCATCGAGTACGCTTTCGCATAGTTCCGATTGAGGCGAATGGCCTCTCGATACGCCGCGGCGGCAGCGTCCAACTTTCCTTGATTCTTCAGTGCGGTTCCTAGATTCATACGCGATTCCACGTTGTCCGGCTTCAGGAGAGTGACCTCACGGAATTCCGCTGCCGCTTCGTCAAACTTTCCTTGAGCCTGCAACGTAGCCCCCAGATATGAGTGCGCTTCTGCAAAGGTCGGTCGGAGGTCGATCGCCGCACGATAGGCTAAAACTGCTTTATCAAGTTTCCTCTGTTCTGATAGAATATTGCCTAGATTGCGGTGTAACTCTGCATCTTTCGGCTGAAGACGGATGGCCTGCAGACAAGCCGCAACCCCTTCGTCGTGTTTTCCCTGTTTGACTAGCGCAACAGCGAGATTTGAATACGCTTCCGCATAGTCTGGCAAGAGACCTATTGCTTCACGGTAAGCTTCAGCTGCTTCGTCGTAGTGGCCAACACTATCCAGGGCGCCTCCCAGGTTGAGTCGGGCGCCGGGGCTGTCGGGGTGGAGGGCGACGGCCGCGGTCAGAAACCTGATTGCCTCGGTCGATTGGGAAGGATTCGCCCGTTCCAAGAGATTTCCCAGTTGTTCATTCAGCCAAAAATCTCCCGGACTGCGCTTGATAGCGGCGCGAAGAAGCGCCAGCGCGGTCTTGGTGTCGTTCCTCTTTCGTAAAGCGGATTCGAGACACATCGTTCCTTCCGGCGGAAGTTCGCTCGCGGAAGCTGAATTCGCCAGCTCTTGTAATGCCTCCAAATCGTCATCCCGCAAGGCTTGGATGAGCGGCTTGTGCCAAGCGGGGGATTCCGTGGCGGCACCCGCGGCGACGGCCAAGAGGAAAGGGGGGGCCGGAATGTCCTGGCTCGCTTTCTTTCGGTGACTTGCCCAAACCAGCAACCCGCTTATCAAACTCTCACGAATCGAACTAGCGCGGATTCGAAGCGCACTTTCCTCTGGTCCCAAGTTGACGAGATCAATCCCGTACTCAAAAAACGCGAGTCGGTATGCGGTGTGCGCTCTGGCGGAATCAAATGCGCCCTCGACCATCCTCTTCGAGGATACCAAACGTGCATTGGTCAAGTCGCGCAGCATTTTTGCATCGCGGCCGGCGGTCAGGACATGAATGCGAGCCTGCTCATGTTCGGTGTCCAACTGCGCGGCGAGATCACGGGCTTGGACAACCAGAACCTTGCTCACCGGGACGCTTTCCGCCAGGGCGTTGGCCCGTTTTGCGGACGAAGAAGCCTGTTCCCAGGCAATCAAATCATCCCGTTTGGTTTGGGCCTCGACGCGGCGCAGCGCTGTTTCCTGAATCGCTTCGTTCACAAGTGCCGTCGCCCTGCTGACTCGCTGGCTGCGGTCGAACATCCAGCCGAGGCCGCCGGCGGCAGCCAGGAGCAAGATGATTGCCGTGGCACCCACGAAGCCCTGTCGCTTCTTGGTCCACCGGCTTGCCCGAACATAGAGGCTGGGACGGCGAGCCTCGATATGCCTGTCGTCCACAAATCGCTTAAGGTCCGCTGCCAATTCTGCGGCGGTTTGATAACGCTCAGCGGGATTCTTTTCGATCATCTTCAGGACAATCGTTTCCAAGTCATGCGGGATGCCGGCATTGTGCTTTCGCGGCGGCTTGGGCTCTTCAAAGGCAATCTGCCGCAGGATTTCCTGGCGGCCGTGGCCGGGGAGGGCGGGGTGGAGCGTCAACAACTCGTAGAGGGTGATGCCCAGCGAATAAATGTCAGTGCGGTGGTCGATGCCGATTCGCTTGGCGAGGGCCTGTTCGGGGGACATGTAGCGGAGGGTGCCGACGAGGTCGCCGGTCATGGTGAGGTTTCCTTCCCCTTCGATCCGGGCCAGGCCGAAGTCGGTGATCCAGATGTGCCCCAGCCGGTCGAGCATCAGGTTGGCGGGCTTGATGTCCCGGTGGGTGACGCCCAGCTCGTGGGCGTGGTGCAGGGCGTCCGCGACCTGGGCGAATTGCTCGGCGATGCGGCGGAACCAGGCGGGGGAGGTGCGGGACTTTTCGGTGGAGAGTGCGGCGAGGACGTCGGTTTCGGTGGCGGAACGGGCAGGGGCTGGGGGCTGGGGATTGGGGGCTGGGGTGGGAGCGGAGGCTCTCGGTTGATCTACGGTGTCCTTCGCTTGCGCTTCAGGCTGGTGTAGATCGGGCTGGTAGAGAGGGCCGAGGCCGGCGGATTCGCGGAGGGCGGTGATGACTTCGGCCAGAGTCAGGCCGTCGATGAATTGCATCGCGTAGTAATGAACACCCCGCTCGCAACCGACGCCAAAGATGGGAACGATTTGGCTGTGATGCAGGGCGGCTGCGGCCTGGGCCTCGTTGCGGAACCGCTGCAAGGCCCGCGGGTCGAGCATGGCTGCAGAGGGGAGAACTTTGAGGGCCACGCGGCGGCGGAGGGAAATCTGTTCCGCTTCATAGACCACTCCCATCCCGCCCCGGCCTACCTCGCGGAGGATGCGAAAATCACCCAGGACCGGATGGCCGTTTGTTTCGTGTCCGTTCCCTTCCGACAGGTTTGCCCGCGAACGGGCCGCTGCCACCGGGCTGGAACCAATTTCCACCAGCATCTGCAGCGTCGGTATCAGTGGCCGCAGCTTTTCGGCATGGTCGGAGTGATGAGCCAGGAACGCCTCCACATCCGCGGAATTGCCTTCCGCCAGCTTTTGGGAAAGCTCTTCGACGAGGTCGGCAAGGAGATGGTCGGAGGAGGAGGTGAGGAGTTGGGTCATGGTTTCAGTTTTCAGTGTTCAGTGTTCAGTTTTCTGGGCGGTCACTGGCCAGGAGCTCTCGGAGTCGCTGGAGGGCTCGCAGGTGCCGCATCTTAGCGGCTGATTCGCCGATTTTCAGCACGGCGGCGGCTTCGGCGGTGGAGAGTTGTTCCAGGTGCCGCAGGACCAGGATTTCGCGGTCCTGCTCGGCAAGTTGAGCCAGGGCCTGGTGTAGGCGACCGTGGGCTTCCGCCTTGAGGAGTTTGCGGAAGGGATCGGCGGAGTGATCGACCAGGCAGGTCGCCAGTTCCGCGACGGATTCGTCGGATAGCGCGAACACGACTGCTTCCTCGCGACTGCGACTGCGGCGACCGGCAAGAACGTGGCGGCGGAGGGCCGTGACAAGCTGATCCCAGGCGAGTTGCCGCAGCCAGGGATAGAAGGGAATGGGCTGGTCCCGCAGGTATTCATCCAGCCGGCGGTCGGCCAGGATCAGCGTCTCCTGAATGATGTCTGAGGGGTCAATCCGCTGGAGCAGGCGACGGTCGAGACGTACCGCCACCATGCGGCGAAGGCGGGCGCGATGTAATTCCAGCAATTTGGCCCGAGCGGACTTATCCCCCGCTGCCGCCCGGGCGAGCCAGACTTCACTTTCGGCGTGGTCATCAGGCATGAGTTCCCCTCTAAGACTGACCCTGCAAAGAGTGCCCGAGAGGTCACCGAGAATTGCCGGTTTTTTCACCTTTTCTTCTGCGGGAAATATTACCCGAACCAACGGGGAGAGCGCGAGGGGGAGGAAAAGGGGATCTACTTTAGGGAGGAACGAAATCCCCACTTATGAGGAGGGCGGTGGTGAAAAGGCTCCTCTTCGGCAAGTCCTAAGGGAATGTGGCGATTGAACTTACGAAAATCCGCGGGCAAGCGTTTTCACCACCCTACTCCATTTACGTTCCAAAGCAATATAGATGGTCGTTCGTCCTTAGCAGCACTTTGCCGTCGACGAAGACGGGGGTGGCCAGGACGAATTCGCCCTGGAGCTCGTTTTCGGCGACGACTTTGGAGTCCTTCTCCGGCGTGATGACGTAGGTCTTGCCATCCTCCCGCGTGATGTAGAGCTTGCCGCCGGCGAGGATGGGGGACGAGCTCACCGTCGTGAGCCGCTTCTTTTCCGGCTGGGTGGTCCAGAGAGGATCGCCGGTTTTCAGGTCGAGGCAAGAGATCTGCCCCTTGTCGTTGCAAAGGTAGACTTTGCCATCCTTGGCGATCGGGGTGGGGACGTCGGCTCCCAGGTTCTCCTTGGTCCAGAGGACGTGGGTCTCGGTCACGTCCCCTTGTCCGCCGAGCTTGATGGCGGTGACGGTGCCGCCGCGGGCGTAGGGGGCGATGACCACGCCGTCCGAGACCACGGCGGACGAGATGGAGCGAAAGTTCGGATTTTTCCTGGGGTTCAGATCCCCGACTCGCCACAACTCTTTTCCATTGGCGGCGTCGTGGCCGGTGACGTAGTCCGCACCCAGCACCACGATGAGTTCCTGCTCGCCGCTGTTTACCACCACCGGCGTGGTATAGCTATCAGCCGATTCGCTGGGGGCTCCTGTGTTACGGTCCTGCTTCCAGGCCAGCTTGCCGGTTACCTTATCAAACGCAGCCAGGAAGGAGGGGCCGCCGTGCATCACAGTGGCGATGACGTGGTTCTTGGTCAGCACGGGGGAAGTGCCCACGTCGTGCCAGAGCGTGTCCTCGCCGTATTTCTCCTGCAGGTTCGTTTGCCAGACGATCTTGCCGCTGAAATCGACCGCCCCGAAGTCGCCGCTCTTGAAATACGCAAAGACGTGCTTGCCGTCGGTCGTTGCCGAAGGGTTGGTGCTGCTCCCCTTGGCGCTCTTGATCGGTTTGGCCTTGCCAATCTCCGTCCGCCACAATTCCTTGCCGCCCCGGTCATAGCAGAGCAGCATGTTCCTCGCTGGCTCCTCCTTTTCCGCCACGCCGCAAGTCAGGAAGATGCGGTCCTCCCAGACGATAGGCGTCGACGCCCCCCGCCCCGGCAGCTTCACTTTCCAGGCCACATTTTCGGTGCTGCTCCACTTGGTCGGATATTCCTTCCCCTCCGCCACGCCGCTCTGGCTGGGCCCCCGCCAATTCGGCCAGTTCTCCGCGCGAGCCAAGGAGGGCATGGCAACGGCAAGTGCCAGCAGAGCGGGGAGAAGAAGGCGGGGCATGAGCGGATCTCCGGTGGGATGATGAGGCTGGACCGTTAATATCGGCTGAGAAAGGGGCAGGTGCAACCGGACGAGCGGCGATTGGAAACTGAAGAATGGATGGGACACGGAAAACACGGGAAACACGGAGGGGGAGGGAGAGGCACGAGAGGGATGAACCGCGGAGGACGCTGAGGGGCGCGGAGTAATTCGGGGCGGTCCAAAACTCCAGGGCAATTCACGAGCAGAGTTAAGGACGATTCATTCACCAAAACCTGATCTCTCGCCGCGCTCCTCAGCGTCCTCCGCGGTTCCTCCCTCCGCCTCCCTCCGTGTTTCCCGCGTTTTCCGTGTCCCAATCCCCTCTTATGACCTCTTCGCCTTCATTGACGCTTTTACCCGCCCCCGCTACACTCACATGCTTGTTTTCCGCGGGAAAAGGCCGGTTTTTGCGGCTCCGATTCCCGTTTCATCACCTGTCAAAAACTCTCATTTCGTTCCCCCTAGAGGCGTTCGCATGGCCAAGACTCGCACCGCTGCCGCCAAGACTTCCGGCGGCAAGATGACGTACTACTTCTCCAAGAACAAGACCGAAGGAAAGGGGCTTTCCAAGCAACTGCTGGGAGGGAAAGGGGCGAACCTGGCCGAGATGACTAGTATCGGCCTGCCCGTGCCGCCGGGGTTCACAATCACGACCGAGGTCTGCGACGCCTACTACAAAAGCGGCAAGAAGCTGCCGGCTGGGCTGATGGAAGCCGTGCGGAAGAATATTGCCATGCTGGAGAAGGAGCTGGGCAAGCAGTTCGGAGACGATGCCAGCCCGCTGCTGGTCTCCGTCCGCTCCGGGGCAGCGCTCAGCATGCCGGGGATGCTGAACACGATTCTCAATTTGGGGCTCAACGATGTTTCCACGGCCGGACTGGCGAAAGCGACCAGTAATCCGCGGTTTGCCTACGACGCCTACCGCCGGCTGATCAATATGTTCGGCGACGTGGTGATGGACGTCGGCCACGAGCACTACGAGCACGCCTTCAGCGCCATCAAACGAAAATACGCGGTGAAGCTGGATACCGACGTTCCCACCGAAGGGCTCATCGAGCTGTGCAACGACTACAAGGAGGTCTACCGCCAGCACACCGGCCAGGATTTTCCGCAGGATCCGCTGGTGCAACTGGAAGCGGCCATCGAGGCGGTCTTCAAGAGCTGGATGGGGGACAAGGCGGTCAAGTACCGCGACGTGGAGAATATTCGCGGCCTGCTGGGGACGGCTGTCAACGTGCAGAGCATGGTGTACGGCAATATGGGGGATGACAGTGGCACGGGTGTGGCCTTCACGCGCGATCCGAACACCGGCGAGAACAAGTTCTACGGCGACTTCCTGATTAACGCCCAGGGGGAGGACGTGGTGGCCGGCATCCGCACGCCCCAAGTCGTCAGCGAAATGCCCAAGTGGAATAAGAAAGTCTACAAGCAGCTCTTGGAAATCAAGGATGTTCTGGAGAATCATTTTCGCGAGATGCAGGACATCGAGTTCACCATCGAGAAGGGGACGCTGTACATGCTGCAGACCCGCACCGGCAAGCGGGCCGGCGGAGCCAGCGTGAAAATCGCCTGCGACATGGTCAAGGAGAAGCTGATCGACGAGAAGAAAGCGGTCCTGCGCATCCCCGCCGGCGATCTGTCGCAAATCCTGCTGCCGAGCCTCGATCCTGACGCTTTGGAAGCCGCCCGCAAATCGGGCAAGCTTTTGACGAAGGGGGTCAATGC
>JBKJNY010000147.1:0-37653 GCA_046593355.1 Pirellulaceae bacterium
GTACTGCTGCTGCGACTGAGCGAAGGCGTCCTTCCGCGGCTGAGAAGCCGCGGCCACATTGAAGCTTGCCGAGCGGGAGATTACACAGACCGGATTAGCGGCCTTCCGCGGCTGAGAAGCCGCGGCCACATTGAAGCGACTCGCACGTTCAAGAGATTGCCCGCAATCATCCGCCTTCCGCGGCTGAGAAGCCGCGGCCACATTGAAGCCCCCATGTGTCCTTCTGTCCGACCATCCCGTGCTTACCTTCCGCGGCTGAGAAGCCGCGGCCACATTGAAGCTGCTGTCGCCAGTCGGCAAGCAACCGCTCCTGCGCCTCCTTCCGCGGCTGAGAAGCCGCGGCCACATTGAAGCATACTCATTTAGGCACCTAGTGTTTGATGATGGCGACCTTCCGCGGCTGAGAAGCCGCGGCCACATTGAAGCTTGTTTCTGGGCAACAGCGGCCTGCTGGACGGTCTCCTTCCGCGGCTGAGAAGCCGCGGCCACATTGAAGCCATTGCTGTCGCTCCTTGCTCACCGGCCCGTCCATCCTTCCGCGGCTGAGAAGCCGCGGCCACATTGAAGCGCTCTCCAGCCGCACTTCAATCCGCTCGCTCTCGTCCTTCCGCGGCTGAGAAGCCGCGGCCACATTGAAGCCAACGGTCGCATCGCTTGTCCAAGTCGCTGGTGTTCCTTCCGCGGCTGAGAAGCCGCGGCCACATTGAAGCGCCTCATCCAGAAGATCACCTACCTCCGCACGGCTGTCCCTTCCGCGGCTGAGAAGCCGCGGCCACATTGAAGCTCCGTGAGCAGCTTGACGTTGCACTGGCTGGTGATCCTTCCGCGGCTGAGAAGCCGCGGCCACATTGAAGCGGCGAGGGCTGCCTTGGTCATATCTTGGAATTTGGCCTTCCGCGGCTGAGAAGCCGCGGCCACATTGAAGCGTGCGGATCGTAGGCCCGGGCCACCACGGCGAGCGGCCTTCCGCGGCTGAGAAGCCGCGGCCACATTGAAGCTTCGTCGTCCATCACTCGCTCTCCTCAAACTCACTGCCCTTCCGCGGCTGAGAAGCCGCGGCCACATTGAAGCCTCCCGGCTGGCTGCCGCTCCCGCCACGGTTGTAACCCTTCCGCGGCTGAGAAGCCGCGGCCACATTGAAGCCCTACCTGCCCGCGAAGCAGCCGCCCGAGCCGCTCAGCCTTCCGCGGCTGGGAAGCCGCGGCCACATTGAAGCGGCACCCTCCCGTCAGTCGCCGCCCTCCGCCACCCCCCCTTCCGCGGCTGAGAAGCCGCGGCCACATTGAAGCGGCAGTTACTCACCTTTCGCTGTACGTGCATCATGGCCTTGGTGGGGGGGCGAGGTCGCTGAAGGACTGATTAAGTACGATGACCCAGGATTCTCGGATCCCCCCCCGCCGGTATCCGAGAATCCTGGGTCATCGTACTCCTCCAATTGTTCCCATATAGGTTCTAATGAGTATATAATAAATTGCTTGACAATATGCGAGCTGCGCATATACTTAGGCCATGCACAAACCTGAACCAGAACGCTTAGCACTCTCCGCCCGTGAACTCTCCGCTCTGCTGGGGATTTCGGAGCGGCACCTTTGGACTCTTCATAAGAATGGACGGCTCGCCGTTCAACCTTTTTACCTTGGCCGCACAACTCGCTGGCCTGCCGCGGAGGTATCGAGGTGGATCGCCTTGGGAGCTCCTTCGCGAGAAAAATGGCAGGCGATGAGAGAATCACCTATTGATACCGCCATGTGAGGGGTCAGAAGGGTTGAATTCGAGCGGCACACGGCATTTTTTGAGAAGGCAGGACAGCTATGGCGAGTCTGATCAAAGACCCGAACGGACGGCGACGGATCCAATTCGTGGGGAAAGACGGGCACCGAAAGGCCATTCGCCTAGGGAAAATGAGCCAGGAGACAGGTCAAGCCGTCAAAGTGAAGGTCGAACGCCTTGTCGCCGCGTCGATTACGGGGCATGCGGTCGATAACGAAACTGCGAACTGGGTAACCGAACTCGGCAGCGTGTTGGCGGACAAGCTGGCCGCGGTGGGCCTGATTCCTCAACGCGAGACGAAGCTCGAGAAACTTGGTGAGTTTATCGACGCTTATGTTAAGAGCCGCAAGGATGCCAAGCCCGGCACGCTCACCATCTGGCGGCAAGGAAAGGAAAATCTGCTGGCGTTCTTTGGCGAGGAGAAACCGCTGGCGGACGTGACACCCGGAGATGCTGACGAGTACCGAATCACACTGACAACCCGCAAGGCAAAGACTGGCACAGACCGGAAGCTATCGCCACAGCAGGCCGACAAGCTCCTGCGGTTCGCCAAACTCATTTTCCGCGCAGCGAAGCGAAAGGAACTCATTTCCGAGAGTCCTTTCGGCGATGTCAAAATCAAGTTTGCGGACGTTGAGGACGCCAGCTTTGTCAGCCATGAGGATACCCAGAAACTCATCGATGCCTGCACCGACTGGCGATGGCGAGCAATCGTCGCCCTGTCCCGCTTCGGGGGCCTGCGGTGCCCAAGCGAGGTCTTATCGCTCCGCCTGGAAGATATCGACTGGAAGCGCGAAAGGATGACCGTGCTGTCACCCAAGACGGAGCATCACCCAGGGAAAGCCAGCCGCGTCATCCCGATATTTCCGGAACTGCGGCCGTATCTGCTAGAGGCTTGCGAGCAGGCACCGGAAGGGGCCGTATGCGTCGTCAGCGATGAGATGCGGCGGCGGGCAGATGGTCCGGACGGCTGGGTGAACGTAAATCTGCGAACGACGATGCAGAAGATCGTCAAACGTGCCGGACTGGTGCCCTGGAAGCGGCTCTTTCATAATCTGCGAGCTTCCCGCCAGACCGAGTTGGAAGAGCGGTTCCCGTCGCATGTAGTTTGCAAGTGGATGGGGAATTCGCAGCGCGTCGCCCGCAAGAACTATTTGAAAGTTACTGACGAGCATTTCGAGCGCGGCGCAGAATCCGGCGCACGCGCGGCGCATTTTCAGTCTCAGCAAGCCGGTGAGGGGGAGCGCACCAAAGTGAACTCCTTGGGCGGGAGGGGCGAGAAAGTGGCAAAAACCACGGAGAAAGCCAGCGTAACGCAGGCTAGTTCACTTGTACGCACGACTGGCGCTCGAAGTCGCCAGTCTCAATATGTGGGCGATGAGGGACTCGAACCCCCGACCCTCTCGGTGTAAACGAGATGCTCTAACCAACTGAGCTAATCGCCCGGATACTGTGAATGCTTCATGAGCGGCGCTGTATTGGGGACGTAGTGGGGGCTTCAGTCCCCACGTCAGTGGCTGCCGCCGGGACGCGCTGGGACTGAAGTCCCAGCTACTTTCTAGTTAAATAGTGTGCTTCGGCCGACGCTGTTACGGGTGACGAGGTCGATGACGATGGCGCTGGACAGGATGAGGACGGGGTCTTCACCCGTGGGGATATCGACGCCGAACCCTTGGCTGTGGGGCTCCTTGGTGGAGCGGGCCACGATGGTGTCGCCCCGCTTGAAGGCGTAGTTGTGGTTATAAAAGTCCCCATCGGCACAGAGGTCATCGGGACCGGGAACATTGATGAAGAAACAACAGCGGCTTTCGACCAGCGTTTGGTGCGAGACTTTGGCCACCAATTTGCCCCCCTGGCTGATGGTGTATTCGGTCCCCCAGGAGAACATGGTCTGGGCGATGTACGCCAGCTCCTGCTTCTGCATGTCCTGAAAGGAGAGCTGGTTGCGGAGGGCGATTCCGGCCCCATCCACAAAGTAAACTTCCTGCCCCTGCTCATCGAAGATGTCGAAGTCTTCCCCCCAGGCAAACAGGTCCTGTTTCAGGACATAGCGCATGAATGACTCCGGCGGCCTATTTCTTGGGGCGGGTAAGGGCTTGGCTGCACCGTTTGCAGCGCACCTTCTGATTGTTGACTTTCCCGCCGCACTTGGGGCAGCGGCGGGAATTGAGCGCACGGGTGAATTTGGTACGAGGACGGGTCTTCATGGCGGACCTTGGAAATTGGGGCGCTAGGCGGATTGATTTGCACCTCAGTCTACCGGCCAGGGTGCAATCGGACAATTGGGACGGTTTGCGGGCAGTGGCACTCAGTTCATCCCATTTCTTCCCTCTGCGTCTTCCCTCTGCGGTCTTGGCACCTCTGCATGATGCCCTTTCGCATGAAGTTACGGGAGGAAATCACGCAGAGGCGCAGAGGACGCTGAGGAAGAATGGGAAGAAAGATGAGATTCCTTGCGCGGCAACGATTCGATAAGTGAACCATTGATATCTAGTATACTGTTGTGTACAATAGAGGTACTGGAAGGACGCTGTAGCGGGGACTTCAGTCCCCGCGCCTGGGTTTTCGTGTTTTTGTGTCCAAGAGCGCTGGGACTGAAGTCCCAGCTACGAGTGTTGCTTGTTCAAATGTCGAGCAGTCGATTGCGCGAGAGTTGGGCAGCTAAGCCGGCCGGGGCGGGACGTCCAGAACTAGGTGCAAAACGAAAGATCGCGAGTGTGAAAACGCCTTATAAGTTCAAGTGCCGTTGGTGAATCAAGAGCCCCGAAAAACAGCGGCAGTGAATCAAACTTACGTCGAGAGCAAGTATCACAACAAATGTTCATAGAAGGAGTTCGGCGAATCCGCTTCGCCTTAAGTCCCATGAGACAATACATTTGCAAATGTGAATTAAAAACACCCTCGCGAGGGGGAAAGAGCGCTTATCAACCGCTTATCGGTCGGTTGGCAATTGGCGGAGGAAGCGAGCGAGCAAGAGGGGACTGGGCAGACTGTAAGCCTACCCCACTTAGGGCCGGTTGCCTGAAAACTGGGCTTTGCCCAATAATTCGCGCCGCATACCAAGCAAAGTATTTCACCACCGATGCTGTCGCAACATGTTGCGACAGCATCCGATTTTTTGGGCAAAGCCTGAAAACTGGGCAGGGAGGAAAGCTGTCAGAACGGCGCGTCCACGTCCGAGTCGTCAATCGGCCCATCGGCTGCGGCGACGCGAGCGACCTTTTTCGGGCTTTTCGCTGGCGTCTTTTTGGCGGCCTTTTTCTTAAGTGGCGTACTCGCACCATTTTCGCCGGCAGGCACTTTGGCTTTGGTTACTTTCTTGGTGCGGGCGGCTTTGGGAGCGGCGGCGCGGGCCGGTTTGCGGCGGCTCTTTTTGCTGGGACCGCGGGCGGCACGTTCGGCGAGCAGGTTGAGGGCCTGATCGAACGTGAGCGCCTCCGGGGTCACGTCCTTGGGGACCGTCGCGTTCGTCTCGCCGTCGGTCACATAGTTGCCGTACTTTCCTTCGAGCAGCTTCACCGGCTGCTTGGTGACGGGGGAGGCCTCGAAGGTCTTGAGCGGATCCTTCGGGGCGGCCCGGCCGCGGCCGCGCTGCTTGGGTTGCGCGAGCAGCTCGAGTGCCTGTTGCAGAGTGACTTCCACCGGCGAAAGTTCCTTGGGGAGCGAGCGAAAGTCGTTCGCCCAGCGGATGTACGGCCCGTATCTGCCGTTCGCCGCCAGCACCGGCTGCTGATCGACCGGATGTTCACCGAGAGTCCGCGGCAACGACAGCAACTGGAGGGCGATTTCAAACGTCACGTCCGCCGGCTTCATGTTTGGCAGCAGCGAAGCGTTTTTTGGTTTCTCCTCATCCTCCATCGTCCCCCGCATGACATACGGCCCAAACCGTCCTTGCTTGAGGAAGACCGGCTTGTGCGTATCTGGATCAACCCCCAGCGGCTCGTCGGCCTTGCTGGAGGCGGCCAGCATTTCCAGGGCGCGGGACATCGTCATCTCGTCCGGCGGCATGTCCTGCAGGATGCTTGCCTTGCGAGTCCCCTGCTCGATGAACGGCCCGAACTTGCCGACCCGGACAAAAACCTCCTCCCTGTGGTGCCCTTCCTTCGGCTTCCCGAGCGAGAACCGTCCCATTTCCCGCGGGTCGATTTCCAGCAGCTTCGCGTCGAGCTGCGGCTTGAGCCCTTCGGCACCGGTCTTGTCATTGCCGAAGTAAAAATCGCTGAGGTACTCGATGGAGCCCTGCTCATGCCGGCTGATGGCATCGAGCAGGTCTTCCATCTGAGCCGTGAACTGATAATCCACCAGCTTGGTCAGGTGCGTTTCCAGCAGGCGAATCACGGAGAATGCCGTCCAGGTCGGGACGAGAGCCGTTCCCTTTTTGAAGACATATTGCCGGGCCAGAATGGTGTCGAGAATCGAAGCGTACGTGCTCGGCCGGCCGATGCCCTTGGCTTCCAGTTCCTTGGTCAAAGCGGCTTCGCTGAACCGGGCCGGCGGCTGCGTGGTGTGCCCCTTGGGCGTCAGGTCGCGAACGGAAATCGGATCCCCGACTTTCACTGCCGGCAGCAGGCGTTCCTGGTTGGCGAGCTCGGCTTCGGGATCGTCGGAGCCTTCGACATAGGCCCGCAAATAGCCGGGGAATTCAATCGTCTTGCCGGTGACCTGAAAAACGGCCCCGCCCCCTTCGACTTGCAAGGTAATCGTCTGCCCGCGGGCGTCCACCATCTGGCTGGCGATGGTCCGTTTCCAGATCATGTCGAACAATCGAAACTGGTCGTAGTTGAGCTCGCTGCGCAGTGTCTCCGGCACTTTGAACGGATGGCCGGCGGGGCGGATGGCTTCGTGGGCTTCCTGGGCGTTCTTCACCTTGCTGCGATAAACCCGCGGCGAGTCCGGCAGGAACTGATCGCCGTATTCCGTCCGCACCAGCTCGCGGGCGGCCTCGATGGCGACCTGCGCCAGGTTCGTCGAATCCGTTCGCATGTAAGTGATATAGCCGTTTTCATACAGGCTCTGGGCCACGTCCATAGTGCGGCGGGCGGTGAAGCCCAGCTTGCGGTTGGCCTCCTGCTGCATGGTGCTCGTGGTGAAGGGCTCGGCCGGGCGGCTGGTGTAGGGGCGTTCTTCCAGGCTGCTGACTTTGAACTGCGCGGCCCGCAAACGCTCGAGCAGGCTTTTCGTCCCCGCTTCATCCAGCAGCAAGAGTTGCTGGTCCTTGATCGCGCCGGTGGTCGAATCAAAGTCCTTGCCGGAGGGTATCTTGCGGCCGCCGACGGAGACCAGTTCCGCGTCGAACTCCTTGGCCTCGCTAGTGGCGAACTTCGCCAGCAAATCCCACCAACTGGCGGCGACAAACGCCATCCGCGCCCGCTCCCGCTCCACAATCAGGCGGACGGCCACGCTTTGCACCCGCCCGGCAGAGAGTCTTGGCCCCACTTTCCGCCAAAGAAGCTGCGAAACTTCATATCCAAACAGCCGGTCCAGGATGCGGCGGGTCTCCTGAGCCCGCACCAGGTCTTGATCAATGTCGCGGGGATTGGCCAGGGCCTCGTGAATGGCCTCGTCCGTGATTTCATGAAACACCAACCGCTTGATGGGCACTTTGGGACGCAGAACCTCCACGAGGTGCCAACTGATGGCCTCTCCTTCGCGGTCTTCGTCCGTCGCCAGATAGAGCTGGTCCACGTCTTTGAGCAGCGCTTTGAGCTTGGCGACCTGCTGCTTTTTGCCCGGCGGAATGATGTAGACCGGCGTGAAGTTGTCGTCCACGTTGACGCCGAGGTACGCCCATTTTTCCTTCTTGAATTCCGCGGGCATTTCCTTGGAGCCCTGCGGCAGGTCGCGGATATGGCCGATGCTGGCTTCCACGGTATAGCCGCGGCCCAGGAACTTGGAGATCGTGCGGGCCTTGGCCGGCGACTCCACAATTACCAGGGATTTTCCGCTGCTGTTTGCTCGTTTGGCCATCCGCGAGAACCTGTGCTTTCCAAGGACGCTGTGTTTTGGCTGAGAATGATCGGGGGATGTGAACGTGTCAGTGCTTTATCAGGTTCCCCCTGGGGCAAACCTGAAGCCGGTCGGTCCCGGCTGGCCCAGCCGTTACAGGCTTTGCTGCCGTTACAGGCTTTGCTGCCGTCACTGGCGATTCCTACGGCCTTTGCCGTCCAGGTGTCAAGCGGTCTAAAGTGGAAAGGAGGCGGCTCGTGCCGGCGGATGCCATCTCGTCGGGGCCATCTTCGAGAGGCGCGAGGGCCGCCCTAGCCCCTGATTGGCATTGAATTTACGTCGCTTGTCCCTACAATTTGACAGTCTAGGGCCGCACGATCTCCTTGGCCCGCGAAATCCAGTCCGCAAAATCCATAAAATCCCGCCGCGCGAACCAGAAGCTTCAGCCGCGCGGCTCATTGTAAGGTTCCGTCCACGATGGCAACTCCTATTATTACGACCCTCCGCCGCAACCAAGGCTACATCCTGGCAGTGATGGGGGTCGTGCTCATCATCACCTGGGTCATCGGCCCTGTCGCCGTCGACTATTTCGGCGGCGCTTCCCGCGGCCGCCAGCAGGCCGAACCTCCCGTCGTGCAGTGGAATAAAGGGGGCACGCCGCAGTTCCTCACCAAAGACGACCTGGTGTATCTGCGGCAGGAGCACATGGCTGTGCTGGATTTCGTGAATCGCGTAGTCAGGAAGGCGATGGACCGGGACTTACTTCCGCAAGCTCCCGGACTCAATATCAGCCCCAATCAGCGCGGCGACATTTCACTCGGCCTGCCCATGGATAGCAGCGAGGCCACCGTCGTCAACATTCAACTGTTCGCCGAACGGGGGCGCGAGCTGGGAGTGCGGGTCGATAAGCCGGCGATGATGGCCTATCTGAAAGGCCTCAGCGGCTTCAGCGAGGATAAAGAAGGGGACTTCCTGGAACTCGCGAAGGAGACCGTGGATGATGCGGTTAAAAGCGGACAGGTCATCAGCGTGGATACCTTGCTGGCCGCATTGCGGAAGGAACTGACTGCCCAGCAGGCGCAATACATGTTTGCGGCCAGCGTCACCAATGTCTCCACGGGAGAATTGTGGGAGTTCCACAAGCAATTGAACTTGCGATACAAGATCGAGGCCTATCCGATTGACGTGGAGAAGCTGAAGGCAAGCTTCAAGGTGGCCGACGCCAAGCCCGACGAGCTGATGGTCATTTTCAACAAGGGGAAGGACCGGGTACCCGACCCAAGTTTCCTCGAACCCGGCTTCAAAATCCCGCACCGCATCGCCTTCGGCTACTGCACGGTGGACTTTGAGGTGTTCCTGCAGATTGCCAAGAAGAATGTCCCGGAAGCCAAGGCCCTGGAGAGATATGAGAAAGGCATCGCCCAGGGAGGTTTCCGCAAGCCACCGCCACTGATTCCGCCGGGCACGGAGAAGCCGAAGGAAACGACGCCCGAGGAAACCAAGCCAGGCGAAACGAAGCCAGGCGAGGAGAAACCGGCCGAGGAAGAGAAAAAACCCGCCGAACCAGAAAAGAAGGAAGAGCCCAAGCCCGCGGAGGCAAAGCCCGCGGTAGAGACGCCGGCTGAAAAGAAGGCATGTGAGGAAGAGGCCGCGAAACCGGGTGAAGAAAAACCTGCGGAAGAAAATGCTCCCGCCAAGGAAGCGAAGAAGTCCGAGCCGGCTAAGACCGAGTCGGCCGAGACTGAGCCGGCCAAGACCCCAGACGCCACGACTCCTGCCGGAGAGAAAACCGAAGACCCCGCCAAGACCGAGCCGAAAGAGGAAATCCAGCATCGGACCTACGAAGACGTCCGCGATGAAATCCTAACCGAGCTCGCCCAGCCGGAAGCCGTGCAGCTCCGCGATGACGCGGTGCGCAGCGCCATCGACGAATTGCGGATTTATTCCACCAAGCTCAAGCGGTACGAGGAGAACAAGCAGGACACCCGGGCCATTGTGGAAAACCCCGGCGAGTTTCGCCCGGAAGCCTTTGCCAAGAAGAACAAGTTCGCTTACGGCAAGACCAATCTCGTCGACGAGCACCAGGCGGCAACTACCGTGCTCGGCCAGAAAGCGATGGTGCGAGGTACCCAAGGCTCGTTCATGTTCTCGCAGTATGCATTTGAAGGACGCGTCAACCTCTACGACCCGCAAGATGCGTCCTCGGTCGGCGACACGAAATACATCCATTGGCGCATTGACGACCAGCCGGAGCAGGCAGTCGAGCTGGAAAAGGATGGCAGCCTTCCCCCCGCGGTCAAAACGCAAGTCGAGCAGGCCTGGCTGAAAGAGAAAGCTTTTGATGCCGCCAAGAAGCGGGCCGAAGAACTGGTGGCCAAGGCCAAGGGAACGTCCTTGCGGGATCTGGTGGGCAAGGGGGAAGACGGCAAGGTGGTGCAGCCTGTTCCGTTCTCCATGTTTACCAGCAACGAGGTGCCGCTCATCTTCGGCGGCCAACCCGAATTCAGCCAGCCCAACGGCATTCCCATGGCCGGCAAGGAATTCATGGAGAAGGTCTTCAGCCTGAAACCAGGGGATGCCGGGGTTGCGGTGGACCAGCCGCATAACGTCGTTTATGCGGTCCGCGTCCTGGGGGAACAGCCCTCGCTGGAAATCCGGCGGGAGATGTTCGTGACCGCGCTGCAGCGTGGCCAGTTCTCGGATTTGATGGCCTTCGCCAGCCTCGAGAAGCGTGGCGACATGCAATCGCTGTTCGCCGATCTGAGGAAGCACTTCAGCGTCAAGTGGATGCGGCAGGCCGACTCTGGCCGTGGCGGAGACGAGTAGGGCAGAGTATTCTCTGTTGGTCCCGAGGCTGCCTCGGACACAGCTCGCTCGCGTGCCTCGCGAAAAAAGGGGTCGGGAGTCTTTGGCGTCAGCGATTGTCCGCGAGTGGGAGATCTTTGCCGCCAATGACTCCCGACCCCTGCCCCGCTATTTCCGCGTATGCCCTACCGTCTGCTACGTTTCGCCTTCAGCAAAAAGTACCCCGAGCCGCGGATGTTCCGCGAGCCCGAGCGGCTGAAGGATTCGTATGAGGTGGTGATCATCGGCGGCGGCGGGCACGGGCTGGGGGCGGCCTATTACCTGGCCAAGGATTACGGCATCACGGATGTCGCCGTGATGGAGAAGGGCTACATCGGCGGCGGGAACACGGGGCGGAACACGGCCATCGTCCGCTCCAATTATCTCACCGTCGAAGGGGTCAAGTTCTACGACGAGAGCGTGCGGCTGTTCGAAAATCTCTCGCAGGATTTGGACCTCAACCTGTTCTACTCGCAGCGCGGGCATTTCACGCTGGCCCACGCGGACAGCACGCTCCGCACCATGCGTTGGCGGGCCGAAGTGAACAAGCACCTGGGCGTGAATAGCTACGTCATCACGCCCGAGGAGATTCATAAGATTTGCCCGTACATCGATCTGAACTGCGGCGGGCACGCGCCGATCGTCGGAGCGCTCTATCACCCGCCTGGCTCCGTGGTGCGGCATGACGCAGTCGCCTGGGGATACGCCAAAGGAGCCGACCGCCGCGGCGTGGAAATCCATCAGAAGACGACCGTCACCGGGATTGAGGTGAAAGACCAGCGAGTCGTCGGCGTGCAGACCGACAAGGGCTTTATCAAGACCAAGAAAGTGCTCTGCGCGGTGGCCGGCTACACGCCGCGAATCACCCGCATGGTCGGCCTTCGCACTCCCATCGTCATCCAGCCGCTGCAAGCCTGCGTGAGCGAGCCTCTGAAGCCGTGGCTGGACAACATCGTGGTCTCCGCCAACTTGCACCTCTACGTCAGCCAGTCTTCCCGCGGCGAATTGGTGATGGGTGCCTCGCTGGACCCCTACGAGTTGCACTCGGAGCGCTCGACCTTGGATTTTGTCGAGGGACTCGCCGATCACTTGCTCGATCTGTTCCCGTTTTTGTCGGATATCAAAGTAAACCGCCAGTGGGCCGGCATGTCCGACATGACGCCCGACTATTCGCCCATCATGGGAACCACGCCGGTGGAAGGCTTCTACCTCGACGCCGGCTGGGGAACCTGGGGCTTCAAAGCCACTCCGGTCTGCGGCACCACGATGGCGTTCACCGTGGCGAAGAACAAGAATCACGAGCTGATTGAAGCGTTCAACTTGGACCGGTTCAAGAACTTTTCGCTGGTGGGAGAGAAAGGGGCAGCCTCGGTGGGACATTAACATGCGCCGGGGTCGGGAGTCTTTGGCGGCGATGACTATTACAAAACGAAAAGAGTACGCCGCCAAAGACTCCCGACCCCCTGGTGTGGACCCACCGGTCTAGCTGGCATCACCCATGAAACTCCTCCGCTGCCCCATCAACGGCCTCCGCCCGCTCTCCGAGTTCCAGTTCGGCGGCGAGGTCCGCGATATGCCCACAGCGGTGACCGCCACGGATGAAGAGTGGGCGGATTACGTTTTCAATCGCCAAGGGGAGCCGGGAGTGCGGAAGGAATGGTGGTATCACACGGCCAGCGGAACATGGTTCATCGCAGAACGTGATAACCTGAAGGATGAGTTTGTGAAGACGTATCTCTATAGTCGCGACGCAAAACAGGAGGGAACGAGCTGAAAAAGGGGTCTGGCTTCGAGCCTGAAATGGCGACGACCTTTCTTACACGGTGGCCGCGAGGTGCCTGACCCCTTTTTCAGCGGCCCATACTCATGACCGAGCGACTTCCTCCGCAGCCCGGCGAATGGATCGACCGTAGTCGGCCGCTGCAATTCAAGTTCGAGGGCCGCGAGTACAGCGGCTTCGCGGGGGACACGATTACCAGTGCGCTGGCTGCAAACGGCCTGCGCCTGCTCGGTCGGAGCTTCAAATATCATCGGCCCCGCGGCATCTACAGCCTGGGGAACCACGATGTGAACGTACTGGTGGAAGACAGGAGCCGCACGAATATCCGCGGCGACGTGACTCCGCTCTGGGAAGGTGCTGACCTGCGAGCGGTGAACACTTTCGGCGGCCTGGCGGGCGACCGGCTTAAGATTGTCGACTGGTTCAGTAAGTTTCTGCCCGTCGGCTTTTATTACAAGGCGTTTCACAGCCCCAAAAGCCTGTTCCCCTTCTACGAGCGGCGGATGCGGAACATCGCCGGGCTGGGTGCCGTGAACGCCAAGTGGGAGCGCGAACATTTTCCCTCTGTCTACGATTTCTGCGACGTGCTGGTGGTCGGAGCCGGCATGGCGGGAATGGCCGCGGCAATCGCGGCCGCGGCAGACGGCCTGAAAGTGGTGATCGTGGAGGAACAGCCGCACGCGGGAGGGACAGCGAACTACGAAATTTGGAACAAGCCAGAAGTCACGGATCTCCCGCGGGATCTGCGGAAGGTGATCGCTAAGCAGCCAAACATCGAGCTGCGCACCTCGACGGTTGCCGCGGGATATTACTCCGACCATTGGCTGGCGCTCGTGGACGAGCAAAAGCTGACGAAGATGCGCGCCAAGTCGGTCATACTGGCTACCGGCGCGATCGAGCAACCCGCGGTGTTTGGCAACAACGATCTTCCCGGAGTCATGCTGTCGACAGCCGCTCAAAGGCTCATTCGTCAGTACGCCGTCAAGCCGTTTCGTAAGGGCGTGGTCTTCACGGGCAACAATCAGGGTTTTGAGGCGGCGTTCCTCATGTCGACCGCAGGCTGCGAGGTGGAAATTGTGGACTTGCGGCCGGAACACGAATCGCCTTACGGCGGCGAGGCCGCGCGGCTGATTCGGGAAATGAAGGGCGTTCCCATCCACTTCGGCCACGCCGTCACCCTCGCGCTTCCCACAAGCGGCAAACGGGGCATCCGCGGAGTGCAGGTGACTCCGCTGGATGCCAACGGCCAGCCGAAGCAGACTGGCAGCTTCGAGATTGCCTGCGACGGTCTCGCCATGAGTGTCGGCTTCGCGCCGGCGGATGGGCTCTTCCATCAAGGCGGCGGCCGCATGGCCTGGTCTGACCACATGCAGCAGTTCGTTCCCAGGTCCGCGCCGATAGGACTCTTCGCCGCCGGCAGGCTGACCGGAATCTATGGCTTTGACGAGGAGGTTGCCGATGGCTGCCGGGCGGGTCTGGCCGCGGTTGCGTTCCTTGGCAAGCAGGCCGAGGGGATTCTCCCCGAGCCGGAGTTTCCGAAGTTCTCACCGACGTATCCCTATCCCATTTTTCCGCACCCCACGGTCAAATGCTTCGTCGATCTGGACGAAGACGTGCATTACAAGGATCTCGTCAACGCCGCCCAGGAAGGATTCGACCAGGTCGAGCTGATGAAGCGGTACTCCACCTTCGGCATGGGAACCAGCCAGGGGAAGCTGGCGAACATCAACGCCATCCGCATCCTGGCCCACATCAAAGGGCAGACCGTCCCGCAGACCGGCGTCACCACTTCCCGCCCCTTCATCCATCCCGTCTCGCTTGGCCAGCTCGCCGGCCGCGGCTTTCATCCCCATCGCCGCACGCCGCTGGAAGGGCGACATGAAGCGCTCGGCGCTGTCTTCATGGCTGCCGGCGACTGGCAACGGCCGGCGTACTATGCTCGTCCAAACCTCAGCCCGCAAGAAGCAATTGCCCAAGAGGTCACTGCCGTTCGCACAGCCGCTGGCATCATCGACGTCGGCACGCTCGGCAAGCTTGAAATCAGCGGCCCCGATGCGGGCGAATTCATCGAGCGTATCTACACCGGCCGCTTCGCCAAGATGAAGCCCGGCACCGCCCGCTACGGTCTGATGTGCGATGAATCAGGCGTCATCATCGACGACGGACTCGTCGCCCGCCTTGCCGACGACCGATTCTACGTCACTACCACCACCAGCGCCTCCGGAGCCGTTTACCGCGAGATGCAGCGGTGGGCCATCATCTGGGGGATGCAGGTCGTGCTCGCCAGCGCCACCGGCTCGCGCGGAGGCATCAACCTGGCGGGACCGAAGGCCCGGCAGATACTGACGGAGCTTTGCGATTTCGATGTCTCCACTTCGGCATTTCCCTACATGGCCGTCCGCGAAGGCAACATCGCCGGAGTCGGTGCCCGATTTCTTCGCGTTGGCTTCGTCGGCGAATGGGGCTGCGAAATCCACGTCCCTGCTTACAGTGCGTTGCACGTCTGGAACGTCCTCGAAGAAGCCGGCCAAAAGCGAGGTATTCGCCCCTTCGGTGTGGAAGCTCAGCGCATCTTGCGGCTGGAAAAGGCTCACATCATCGTCAGCCAGGACACCGATGGCCTCACTAACCCGTTCGAAGCGAACATGGCCTGGGCCGTGAAAGACGACAAGCCGTTCTTTATCGGCCAGCGGAGCCTGCAAATCATCCGCCCGCGACCGCTCCAGCGAGTGCTGGCTGGCTTTACGATGCCAAAGGAGACCGAAGCGGCGAAAGTTCCCAAAGAGTGTCATTTGATTATCGAGAACAAAGAAATCGTCGGCCGCATTACGTCGGTCACTCGCAGTCCGACGCTGAATCAAGTCATTGGCCTCGCCTTCGTCGCGCCGGAACGAGCCCATCCGGCCACCCAATTCCAGATTCGCCTCGACAACGGTTCGTTGGTGACGGGGACCGTCGTGGAGACACCATTTTACGATCCTCAAGGGGAGCGGCAAGAAAAGTAGGCCGCGAGTCCTCTCGCGAGCCATCAGAGTAACGGTTGAAATCGAATGGTTGTTCAAACCCAAAGCCCACTGCACGATGCTCTTCAAAGAGAGCACCCGCGCGCGAAGTGGGGCGAGGCCCACGGCATGCCCGTTGCCCTCCACCTAGACGACAACTCCAAGGAAATCGAACTCGCCAACTCTCTCGCCCTCGCCGACGCCAGCTTTCTCCCCCGCGTCGTCATCAAAGGCCCGCAAGCAGCCGCTTTCCTGCAAAGCCGCAACATTCCTATCCCCGAGAGCATCTTGAAGTTTGCTCCGCTGGAAAACGGCGGCCTCATCATCCGCACTGGCAGTAGCGAGTTCTTCCTGGAAGAGGGCGTCGGTGGCAATATTGTCGCCAGCGTAGAGCAGGCGCTCGGTTCGAGCTGCCCGCCCGGCGTCTACCCCGTCCTCCGCCAGGACACTTCTCTGGTCCTCAGCGGTTCGCGGGCCGGCGAACTGTTCCGGCACGTCTCGAGCTACGACTTTATCAACGAGCCGCATCACGACCTGGTCTTCACCCCCATCGCTGGCGTTTCCTGCTCGGTGCTGCGGCAGACAATCAACGGCTTTCCCGCCTTCCGCCTCTGGACGGACGGAACTTACGGCACTTATATTTGGCACACGCTGCTGGAGGTTGCGCAGGAGCTCGGCGGCGGAGCGGTCGGCACGGCGGTCTTCTTTCCAGGTCTTTCTGAGCGCGAGGCGAATCGATGACCCCTGAAGAAGCATCCGTCTTTCTCTCCGAGCACCAAATAAAATTCGTGCTGGCTCAGTTCGTCGATATCCACGGCGTCGCCAAAACCAAGTCGGTTCCCGCCAGCCATTTCCAGGACATTCTCGAAGGGGGAGCGGGCTTTGCCGGCTTTGCCGTCTGGGGTCTGGGCCAAGAGCCGCACGACCCCGACTACATGGCGGTCGGCGATATCTCCACCCTCTCGCTCATTCCTTGGCAGCCGGGCTACGCCCGCATCGTCTGCAATGGCCGCGTCCGGGGGGAACCTTGGCCCTACGACACACGGCAGGTGTTGCTTGAGCAGACGGCCCGCCTGGCGGAACGGGGCTGGGTGATGAACGTCGGCCTCGAGCCGGAGTTCATGCTCCTCGCTCGCCGCCCTGATGGGAAATTCGGCCCCGCCGACGCCAGCGACGCTCTCGACAAGCCCTGCTACGACTACAAAGGTCTCTCCCGCAGCCGGGCCTTTCTGGAAAAACTCGTCACCTCCCTCATCGAAGTCGGCATCGACGTTTATCAAATCGACCACGAGGACGCCAACGGCCAGTTCGAAATCAACTTCACCTTCGCGGACGCTCTGACTTCGTCGGACCGGCTCATCTTCTTTCGCATGGCGGCCAGTGAAATCGCCCACGAGCTGGGGGCCGTCTGCACCTTCATGCCCAAGCCGTTCTCCAACCGGACCGGCAGCGGGATGCACATGCACATCTCGCTGGCGGATCAGGACAATTTGGGGCACAACCTGTTCTACGACAAGACTGATAGTCGAAATCTTGGCCTGTCCAAACTAGCCTACTATTTCCTCGGCGGCTTGCTGGCCCACGCCCCGGCCCTCGCGGCACTGAATGCGCCTTCGGTCAATTCGTACAAGCGGCTGGTGGTCGGTCGGTCCCTTTCGGGCGCGACCTGGGCCCCGGCCTTTATTTCCTATGGGGACAACAACCGCACGTCGATGGTCCGCATCCCCTTCGGCCGCATCGAGCTGCGCCTGACCGATTCCTGTGCCAATCCCTACCTCGCTTCCGCCGCCGCCATCGCCGCAGGGCTCGACGGCATCGACCGCAAACTGGAACCTGGCGAGCCGCAGAATTTCAACCATTACACCGCGACTCCCGAGGAATTGGCCGTGAAGGGAATCAAAGTCCTGCCCCAATCGCTGCACGAAGCCCTGCTCGCCTTGGAAGCCGACCCGCTCTTTGCCGAAACGCTCGGCCGCGATTTCATTGGCGAATTCATCCGCCTGAAGCGGATGGAGTGGGTAGAATACTCCCGGCACGTCTCCGATTGGGAAGTGTCGCGATACCTGGAGTTTTTCTAATCGTAATCAACCACGGATTACACGGAATTCACGGATAAGAGTAGAAGTCGTTCTCTTTCATCCGTGGTATTCGTGTTATCCGTGGTCAAAAATAGAAATTTGACCAATGTGCGGCATTATCGGCCTCCTCATGAAAAACAAGGCGGACCAGCCCTCACTCGGCCGGCTGATGACGCCGATGTTCGACTGCATGGCCGAGCGCGGGCCGGATTCCGCCGGCCTCGCCATCTTTGAGCCCCCGGTCGGTGCCGGTCAACGACGGTTCAACCTGTTCATTCCCGATCGCAAGTACGATTGGAATTCGCTGCTCGAAAACTTCCAGCAGCAGACCGGCGCGAGCGGTCAAATCACCGCTGTCGAGAATCACGCCGTCCTGGTTTCCGCTGTTGAGCCCGCGGTGCTGAAGAATTGGCTGGCGGAGTGCGACCCGTCGCCGCACCTGCTTTCCGTCGGCCGGCACATCGACGTGTACAAGGACGAAGGACACCCGAGCGACATCGCCCGCCGCTACCACTTCGCGGACCTTGCCGGCTCGCACTGCGTGGGACATACGCGGATGGCCACGGAGTCCGCCGTCTCCCCCGCTCACGCCCACCCCTTCACCGCCGGCGAGGATTTCTGTCTCGTCCACAACGGCTCGCTCTCCAATCCCTACATGCTTCGCCGCAAGTTGGAAGCGCAGGGGCTGCATTTCGAAACCGACAACGACACCGAAGCCGCCTGCCGCTTCATCGAATGGCGAATGCAGCAGGGGGAAACGCTGGACCAGGCCCTGCACACTGCTTTCAACGAGCTCGACGGCTTCTACACGCTGCTCATCGCCACCAATGACCAGATGACGCTGGTACGGGACGCCTTCGCCTGCAAGCCGGCCGTCGTGGCGGAAACGGAACAGTACGTCGCCATCTCCTCCGAGTTCCGCTCGCTCGCCCATCTGCCGGGGGTCGAAAACGCCAACATCTTCGAGCCGCTCCCCGAGGTGATTTACTCATGGAAAGTGTAAAGCACGCTCATCCGCTCGACCTCTCCAAAATCAGCGTCCGGGAGCTGAACCAGTTTCTCCATCACGAGCTGGCTGGGTCCGATGCAAAGCACGTCGAGATTCTGCATCCCAACGGCATGCACAACCTGGCGGTCGGCGTCGATGCCGACGTGGAGATCGACATCCGCGGCCACGCCGGTTACTTCATCGGCGGCATGAACAAGCGGGCCCGCATCACGGTCCACGGCAGCGTCGGCTGGAGCGTGGCGGAGAACATCATGTCGGGCTCGGTCCGTGTGAAGGGGAACGCCTCGGAATGTGCCGGGGCATCCGGCCACGGCGGCCTCGTCGTCATCGAAGGGAACGCCTCCTCCCGCTGCGGCATCTCCATGAAAGGCTGCGACATCGTCGTCGGCGGCAGCGTCGGCCACGTCTCCGCCTTCATGGCCCAAGCCGGCCGCCTCGTCGTCTGCGGCGACGCCGGCCCCGGCCTCGGCGACTCCCTCTACGAAGCTGTCCTCTACGTCCGCGGCAAAATCCACAGCCTCGGCGCCGACGCCCAGGAAGAACCGCTGCAAGCCGCGGATATCGCCGCTTTGAGCGAGTTGCTACAACAGGCTGGTTTCGACGCCGATCCCCGCGAATTCAAGCGGATTGGCTCTGCTCGGAGGCTGTACCATTGGAACTCGGAGCATCAGGGGGAGTATTGAGTGACCGGTTCTGTTTCGCTGCATTAAGGCGGCGTCAATTCAACCGCCATCGCCCAGTCTCGATTCTGTCGCGGACGCATTTCTAATACACCCAGCGCATCGACGCGAGGGTCAATTAACTTTGGTCGTCTGAGGTCGTCGAGCATACCGATTCGGAATGTGACTTTGGCGAAGAGATGGTAATCGATTGGGTCTAGTTCGGCATCAATTTCAAACGGAGCGATCCCGTCGCAGTCAACCCAAGTGACGCCAATCAGGTTGAATGCATTGACAGCAGTCTGAGCGATTTCGAGATAGATGACGCCATCAGACCACCAGCCACCAAGTGTGGTTGGGCCGTATGGGATGCACTCGCAAATGTACCATTCAAGCAGGCTACCGATCTCATCCTTGACCGTTTGCGAGCCAGGATCGTCGCGCCAAACCCGAAGGCTTTTCACAAGGCGAGTTTCAATGGGGAGTTTGTAGTCGGGGGTGGGCAAATCGTTGTCGCAGATAAGAGCCTCCGAATAACAGAAGTCAATTCTATCTCGCGCCACTGGGCAATAAGCTAACGCGACCAGTGGCCGAAGTCAACGAAATCCAAAATCCTGACGGGATGATCTGGGTCCAGAGTCTTAGGCGTCAAACAACCTGGCTACCTGAGCAATCGCCGTCGCCTAAGACTCCCGACCCCCTGACGTCGCCCACCGGTTGATACTGCCCCGCGAAGGGTGACGGCCCCAACCGGGTCGCCGGCCGCAACCCGCCGCCACGCGAGGGGGACGGGAGTCTTAGGCGAATGAGCTTGTGAGAATGGCTGCGTCGCTGCCGCCTAAGACTCCCGACCCCGGCCTGCCGCAGTGGACCACAATAGGCCCTCTATCGCTGGTAGAGGCAGGCCCAAGGGCCCCCTACAAATTGTGTTTATGGACTATTGACCAGTATCATGGACAAGAGTATCATTGCTGTGATGAGCGGAGTTCCGCGCGAGCACGTCGCGGATTTCACCTAGCTGTTTGGCAATCTGGTTGTAATGCAACAAGGCCGGTCGCGGCGGACGAGTAGGCCCGTCCTGCGACGGCGCTCCCCCCGGTGGAGCGGGATTTGTTTCCGAAAGTCGGCCGAGCGAGAAGAGGGGGGTGTTGGTTTACCCGGGGGGGTCGATTTTCATAAACTGTTGCTAATTAATGAAATGAAGAATATCAATGGACTAGTTTATCAACACATGTTAAGCGATGTTTTATAGAAGATCAGGGACAATTCCCCCCGGTTAAGGGTGATGGGGTGCTGGACACAAGGAGTGACCGCACGCCCAGGCAAAGCCGCGGGCGTGCCACCCAGGCATCCTTTCGCGGAGCGAAAGGCGACAATGGCCTTCGCCACGCAACTCCGCTATATTATCCGCCATGTCCCAGCCCCCTCGCGAAGAAAGCTACACCCTCAGCCGCCAGACCATCGCCTACATCCAGCAGGCGGCGGAGCGGGGGTTGTACGACATTCGCGGCCTCGGGGCCAAGCGGCACCTGCCAAGCTTCGACGACCTGGTCTTCCTCACTGCTTCGCTCTCGCGCTATCCGCTGGAAGGTTACCGCGAGCGGTGCTTGACGAAGACGGTCCTGGGCACTCGTCACGCCAAGAAGCCCATCGAGCTCGAAATCCCGATCACGGTCGCGGGCATGAGCTTCGGAGCGCTTTCCGCGACGGCGAAAGAAGCCATCGGCCGAGCGGCGACGGCGCTCGGCACTTCGACGACGACCGGCGACGGCGGCATGACGCAGGAAGAGCGACAGTCGTCGAAGACGCTCGTATATCAGTGTCTCCCCTCTCGCTACGGCTTCAATCCGGACGATGTGCGGAAGGCGGACGCCATTGAGATTGTCATCGGCCAGGGGGCCAAGCCCGGCGGCGGCGGGATGCTGCTGGGCCAGAAAATCAGTCCCCGAGTGGCGGAGATGCGCACGCTCCCCGCCGGCATTGACCAGCGCTCCGCCTGCCGCCATCCCGACTGGACCGGCCCGGACGACCTGGCGATCAAAATCCTGGAGCTGCGGGAGATCACCGACTGGCAGATTCCCATCTACGTCAAAATCGGCGCGTCCCGCGTCAAGAACGATGTCAAACTCGCCATCAAATCCGGGGCGGACGTAATCGTGCTCGACGGCATGCAAGGTGGTACAGCCGCCACGCAGCAGGTCTTCATCGAGCACGCCGGCATCCCCACGCTCCCCGCCCTGCGGCAGGCGGTGGAAGCCCTGGAAGAAATGAACATGGTCGGCACCGTGCAACTCATCATCTCCGGCGGCATCCGCACCGGGGCGGACGCGGCGAAAGCCCTGGCGATGGGAGCCGACGCTGTTTCCATCGGCCAGGGGATCCTCGTCGCCCTCGGGTGCAACAGTAATTGCTACGTGGACGAGTCGGGGAATCGGCTCGATGTGACTGCGGAATACGAGCAACTCGGCACGGCCCCCGGCTACTGCCACCACTGCCACACCGGCCGCTGCCCCGTCGGCATCACCACGCAGGACGAAGTGCTGGAGAAGCGGCTGACGGCGGAAAACGGCGCTCGCTGGCTGCAAAACTACCTCAGCGTGATGAACATGGAACTGGCCACACTGGCCCGCGCCTGCGGCAAGTCGAACGTCCATCATCTGGAGCGCGAAGACCTCGTCGCCCTGACCGTCGAAGCGGCGGCAATGGCCAAGGTGCCACTGGCGGGGACGGACTGGGTGCCAGGAGTATCAGGGGGTCGGGAGTCTTAGGCGTCAACATTTTTTGAATACCGATAGTCTATGACGCCTAAGACTCCCGACCCCGTTAGCGCCGGCCCCTTAAGCCCGGATGAGCAAAAGTATCTCGCCGACCACTCCCTCAAACGCCCCTTGCGCGTCCTCGACATCTGGGCTCTCGGTGTCGGCGTCGTCATCACCGGCGAGTATTTCGGCTGGAATCTGGCTCTCAAAGACAACGGCCCCATCGCGGTCCTCATCGCGTCGCTCATCGTCTGCGTCCTCTATCTCACCTGGGTTCTGGCCCTTTCCGAACTCTCCGTCAGCATGCCCTTCGCCGGCGGCCCGCTGGCCTACGGCCGCCGGGCGGTGGACGGGTCGCTCGGTTTCGTGATGGGCTGGTCGATGTTTTTGGAATGCCAATTCGCCACCATCGCCACGGCACTCGCCACCGGCGGGTATATCGCATTCCTCTTGAATCCTGAAAATCCAAGCTCCACGGTCCAGGTCTGGACGGCCCTCGCCACCATTGCCATTTTCTTCGTGCTGCAAGCCTGGGGGGTGAAGGAGCAATCGTTGGCCATGGTCATCATGACCTACGGAGCAATCCTGGGTCTGCTCATCTTCTGGGGCCTCGCCGCCACGAACTTCTCCTGGCATCGTGTTTGGACCGAGCCGCTGCTGCCGGAGAAAAAGGGGTGGCAGGCGGTCCTCGATGCCGTCCCTTACTGCCTGTGGTGGCTCGTCATGATCGAGACCGTGGCCCTCGCCGCCGAAGAAGCCGACAAGCCCCACCGCACCATCCCCCGCGGACTGGTCTGGGGCCAACTCACGCTCATTGTGCTGGTGGTGCTGACTTGGCTGTTTGCCTGCGGTGCGATGGACTATCAGGAATTTGCGGAAGTCACCTATCCGCTGGCAAAGGTCGTCGTCGGCATCCCTATCGGCGAATATCCGCTGGCCATTTACGGCTTCGGCTTCATCGCCATTTTCGGCATGATTGCCAGCTACCACGGCATGATCTATGGCACCAGCCGGCAACTGTTTGCGCTCGGGCGGGCGGGATACTTGCCCGCATTCCTGGGAGAGGTCCACTCCACGCGGCGGACGCCCGTCATTTCGCTGCTGGTCTGCAGCCTGATCACCGCCGGCTTTTGCATTGCCAATCTTTGGTTCAAGGACGCAGTGGCCGTCGCGGTGCTGGTCTCCACGCTCACCGCCCTCATCTGGTACATCCTGGCGATGGGCTGCCTCTACGTCCTCCGCCTTCGCGAGCCCGGACTGTTCAAAGACTATCGCGCCCCGCTCTATCATGTGCTGCCGGTCGCGGTGGTGCTGCTTTCCGCGTTCGCGGTCTACGTTTACGCCGGCATCGACGTGAAAGTGATTCCGCTCACCGCGCTGCTCTACGGCCTGGGCCTGTGCTACTACTGGTTCTGGGCCCACGGTCGGATTCGCACCGCCGCGCCGGAGGAACTTGCCGCTCGCCAGGCCGCCAAGGGAGGGACGCCAGAATGAAGACCTCGCTTTCCCTCCTCGAACAAGTCGCCTCCGCCGTCCTGGTCGCCGTCCTCCTGTCGCTCGGCTGGATCATCCTGGCCGCGTGGAAAATCCCGTGGTTCCGCCTGCCGTCGGTCCCGCTGGAAGTCATCCTCGTCATCGGCCTGCTGCTGGCGGCTCTCGTGCTGGTCAGCGTCGTGGCCCTGCGGCAAACACGAGGTTCATGAGTTCATGAGTGGCCACGTGGAAATCGGCGTGACAATGACACCCGCAGCGGATACGATTTCACCTATTGTGTTTCGTGGAAATCGTGATGAAGGGAATTCACCGGAATGAAAAAGTACCTCGTTGAGTTGATTGGCACCTTTTTCCTCGTGCTCACCATCGGGTGCGTGTCCCTCAAGCCGGGCGAAGCCGGCGCGATGGCTCCGCTCGCTATTGGTGCCGCGCTGATGGTGATGATCTTTGCCGGCGGGTACATCTCGGGGGGCCATTTCAACCCCGCGGTGACGCTCGCCGTCTGGCTGCGGGGGAAGTGCTCCACCGCCGATCTGCCCGGCTACATCGTCGCCCAGGTGGCCGGAGCCGCCTTGGCCGCGGTGCTCGTCCTAGTGCTCAAGGAAGCTCCGCCGCCGCCGATTCCCCAGGCTCATATTCTGCAGGCGCTGCTGGCTGAGTTTCTCTTCACATTCGCCCTGTGCTATGTCGTGCTCAACGTGGCCACCGCCAAGGGGACCAGCGGCAACCCTACTTACGGCCTGGCGATCGGCTTTACGGTCCTGGCTGGGGCCTACGCCGTTGGCCCCATTTCAAAAGGAGCCTTCAATCCCGCCGTCGCCGTGGGCATTACGATCCTGGGCCTGTCCAGTATTCAGGACATCTGGATTTTCCTCGTGGCCAACTTCGCTGGCGGAGCCGCCGCCGCCTTCACCTTCAAATTCCTGAACCCTGAAGATGTGTAGCCCCCTCTCCCCTTGGGAGAGGGCTGGGGTGAGGGTGTACTCCGCGTCCAACGTCACCGGCCAGCTTACGCAGGCCGCTCGCCGGTGAGAAATGAGGGTTACGCCGTCTGCTGTTCCGCCAGGCCGAGTTCGGCTTTCATCTGATCGCGCATTTTGAACTTTTGGATCTTGCCGGTGACGGTTTGGGGGAAGGCGTCGACGAACTTGATGTGGCGAGGGACTTTGAAATGGGCGAGCTGTTTTTTGCAGAAGTCGCGGAGCTCGTCCGCGGTGGCCTGATGGCCGGCTTTGAGCTTGATCCAGGCGGCGAGCTCTTCGCCATATTTGGGGTCGGGGATGCCGAACACGGCGGCTTGCTCGACGGCGGGGTGGGTGAAGAGGAATTCCTCGACCTCGCGGGGATAGATGTTTTCGCCGCCGCGGATGACCATGTCCTTGAGCCGCCCGGTGATCTTGAAGTAACCGTTGGGGAGGCGGACCGCCAGGTCGCCGGTGTGCAGCCAGCCGTCTTTGTCGATGGCGGCGGCGGTGGCTTCGGGGTTGCCGTAGTAGCCGAGCATGACGACGTGGCCGCGGGTGCAGAATTCCCCCTGCTGGTTATCGGGGAGCTCCTGGCCGGTGGCCGTATCCACGATCTTGACCTCCACACGGGGCAGCGGGCGGCCGACGGTTTCCACCCGGATCTCGATGGGGTCGTGGCAGCGGGTCTGGGTGATGACCGGGGAGGCTTCCGTCTGGCCGTAGGCGATGGTGATTTGTTGGGCGTGGAATTTGTCCACAACCTGCCGCATGATTTCGATGGGACAGGGGGCGCCGCTCATGATGCCGGTGCGGAGGGACGAAAAATCGCGGCCGGCGAAGGATGGGTCCTGAAGCTGGGCGATGTACATGGTGGGGACGCCGTACAGGGCCGTCGCTTTGTACTTTTCAATCGCCTCCAGCGTCGCCGCCGGCTGGAAATATTCGGCGGGCACAATCATCGCCATACCGAACACGCCGCAGGCCAGCGTCCCCAGCACGCAGCCGAAGCAGTGGTAGAACGGCACCGGGATGCAGAGGCGGTCCACTTCGGTGAAGTCCTGACAGAGGCCGATGTAGTACGCATTGAGCAGCAGGTTGCGATGACTGAGCATCGCCGCCTTGGGAAAGCCGGTGGTCCCGGAGGTGTACTGGATGTTGATGGGCTCGTTGGGCTGGAGCGTAGCCGCGATTGCGTCAACGCTAGACTGCGGCACGCTCCTACCGAGCTCCACCATCTGCTGCCAGGTGAGCAGACCAGCCGGCGGCTCGCCCTTCACCGTGATGATGCGGCGCAGCTTGGGATAGTCGGCGGCACGGACCTCGCCATTTTTGGCAGCGGCAATTTCCGGGCAGACTTCGGCCAGCATGGCGAAGTAGTCGGAGGTCTTGAACTTATCAACGAGAAACAAGGCGACGGAGTCGCTCTGCTTAAGGACGTACTTCAGCTCGTGCGGACGATAGGCGGGGTTGATGTTGACGAGCACCGCGCCGATGGCGGCAGTGGCGTATTGCAGCGTCACCCATTCCGGCACGTTAGTGGCCCAGATGGCAACGTGTTCCCCCTTTTGAATGCCGAGCGCGAGCAGGCCGCGAGCGGCGGCGTTCACGTCGCTGGCGAACTGGGTCCAAGAACGGAACGTGCCGGTGTGGGGGAAGACGAGCGCATCTCTGTCTGCGTGACGGACGGCGGTCTCTTGCAGCACCTGGCCGATGGTCAGGCCGTCCACCCAGGGGTTTGCGTCTTCGTCATGACGGGGCATCGACTCGAAACTCCTTGAGACCCTCACCCCGGCCCTCTCCCAAAGGGAGCGGGATTTATATCTCCAGCCCCAAATACTCCGCGGGAAGTTCGCGGAGGACTTCTTCCGTGCTGGTCAGGCCCTGGGCGATTTTCAGCATCGCGGCCCGACGGAACTCGACCATGCCGCCGGCAATCGCCTGCTTCTGAAGGTCTTCGGTCGGCTTGCCGGTGAGGACCATTTGCCGCAGCTCGCGGTTGAAGGTCATCAGCTCGAAGACGCCGACCTGGCCTTTGTATCCCTGGTTGCGGCATTGGTCGCAGCCGCTGGGGCCGTAGATGAAGGTGCCCAGGCCCGGCTCAAGCAGCGCCTGCACCTCCGCGAAGGTATCCGGCGATTCGCTGATGTCATACGCCGTGCGGCAGTTCGGGCAAAGCTTTCGCACCAGCCGCTGAGCCACGATGCCGAGGAGACAACCGGCGAGGAAGAACGGGTGGCTGTCGAGGGCTCTCATGCTTTGCACCGCGCCGGCCGCCACGGGGGCGTGCAGAGTGGCCAGCACCAGGTGCCCGCTATTCGCGGCTCGCACCGCGGTGGCAGCGGTTTCGTCGTCCCGAATTTCGCCGATCATGATGACGTCCGGCGCTTGCCGCAATACGTTGCGGAGCATCTCCGGAAAATCGACCGACAGCCGCGGCTTCACCTCCGACTGACGGATGCCGGAAAGCTGAAACTCGACCGGATCTTCCAGCGTGTTGATCTTCCGCGAACCGTTATTCAGGTGCTGTAAGCAGGCATAGAGCGTGGTGGTCTTGCCGGTGCCGGTCGGTCCGGTCACTAGAATCAAGCCGCTGGGGCTCGACAGGAGCGCGGTGAGCTTTTGATGGTCGCCGCGGGTGAGGCCCAGCGAGTCCAGCGTCCGCAGCCCCTGCTTGCGGTCGAGGATTCGGGCCGCCAGGTCTTCGCCGTGCAGCGTGGGAATGATGTTGAGGCGAAGATCGATCCGCCCCGCTTCGCGCTCAAAGATCCAGCGCCCTTCCTGCGGACGCCGGCGGTCGGCAATGTCCATGCCGGCCTGAGCTTTGAGATAAGAGATCATGGTGCGGCCTTGCTCGCGAGAAACCGTGGCGAGCGTCTCCATGTGACCCATGCGACGGACGGCGACTCGCAGACCGGTTTCGTCGCTGAGGAGAAAGATGTCGCTGGCCTGCAGTTCGGCTGCCTGTTCGACCAGGACGCGGACAGCCTGGGAGGGTTCCAGCTCGGCCATTGAAATGGCTTTGAAATCAATCACTTCGGCGGTGCTCATGCTTTGCTCCCCGACAAGGCGGTTTTCTCGGCGGCAAGGGCGTTCTCCGCCAGGTCCAAAACCCGCTCCAGTTTCAGCACGCGAATCACGTTGGATACGATGGGGGAATAGGAGTGCAGCACCAGCTTGCCACCGGCCTGTCGCATCCGCTTATGGCAGGCGAGCAGCCAGCCGACGCCGCTGGAGTCGAGATAGGAGACCTCATTGAGATCCATTGACACCCGTTTGCCGTAGGCACTGGGGCCGAGCAAATCCATGAGCGGCTCGGCTAAAGGAGCCAGCTCCCGTTGCGTCACCGGACCCGACAGCGCCACGCGCACCAGCTCGCCGTCGCTGGCTCCAACCGTCATCTTCATGGCAGCACCCGTCAAGAATAAAGTGGAGAAGATGGGGGTTACTCTACAGCCGATTCGTTCCGGCAGCAAGCAAGAACTGCTGGCAATTCGCTGGCAATTAACAGAAGATCTCGGCAGGGGCTATCCCAGTTCTCGACTCCAAAACAGGGTTTGAGGCGTGGTGGGCGAAAATCCCGCCCGCAAGTAGGCAGCCTTGGCAACCTCGTTGTCCTCCCACACTTCCAGCGTCACTTTGCAACAGCCCCGGCGGCGGGCTTCCTGTTCAACGGCTTGGAGGAGGGCCTGGCCGACCCCCTTTCCACGATGGCCGGGAGCCACGGCGATGTCGTGGATATTGAGGATGGGGCGAGCGCGAAACGAAGAGAAGCTGGGGAGGCAGAGAGCCATGCCAATGAACTTGTCGGGACCGGCCGGCGTCTTTTCGCTGGCCAGAAAACAAATCCCTCGTACCTCCTTCAGTCCGGAAATCAGCCTTTCGCTCGTCTCGCGCGGCAGCGGCTTTCCGGCACCAAATTGGTCCCGGCAGTACATATCCAGCAGACTGAGGATCGCCTGCTGATGGGCGGGAAGATCGAGGTCGGCGAGGATAACGGTCATGGCCATAGTCTATCGGGGCGGACAAAAATTTGCATGTCCGCCCGATTTGCCGTTCGCTACAATAAGCCTATGAGATACAGCCTGCGGAGCCTGATGATCGTAGTCACGCTGGGGTGCGTCGTGTTTGGCCTACTCGGAGCAAGAATCGAGTACCTACGACGGCGTGCGGCTTACCACGACGGGGAGGCAATACGCTTCCGTGAAGAGGCGACGTTGGCGATGGACACCACTTCTCCACCTGAGTTGCAGGACCAAAATTCTCCCACTGAGTTGCAAGACCAAAAGCGCGCTGATGACGAGTATCGCCAGGTTCAGGAAGCGATTGAGTCAGGGTTCCTTTTGGCACACAAAGGCGATCCTGCGGGATCGATTGAAATTACGAACGAGGACTTTGTCGCTCTACTCAAATTCGATGAATTGCAGGAGCGGTCACTTCATCACTCTCGAATATCGCTACTTTACAAGCGAGCAGTATACCGCCCGTGGACCGTTGTTGATGAAACACCGCCCACTCCACCTTGGCAGGCCATCGTGCCCAACTCTTCAGCACCGGCCCCGAATCCACTCAAGAAGTAGGAAATTCCGGCAAACGGCATCGCACCTCTGGCCAAAATGGTTGCGACCCCGCTGGGGCTCGGGTATCATGAAAACTACGTTTGGGAGAAGGTTCCACGCGAGTTTTGCGTGTGCGTTTGCTCCCGGATGGTCCCGCCTCCCTAGAAGCGGCTTTAGCCGCTCCCCACCTCTCTTGACCCGAAGCCCGTTCACGCGGGAGTTGGGAACTGGGAACAGCGTCATGAAGCTCTTTCGCCTGTTGGCTTTTGCTCTTGTTAGTGTGGCAATGCTGGTGGCGGCTTCGCGGGCCGATGACGCCAAGCCGGCCGCTCCCGTGGACGGGCCCATCAGCTTCTTTAAGCAGGTCGCGCCGATCCTCCGCACCAAAAACTGCACGGGCTGCCACCAGCCCGCAAAACGCGGCGGCGAATATGTGATGACGGAGTTCGTCGGCTTGCTGAAAGGGGGCGAGAGCGGCACCGTGGCGATTGTGCCCGGCCAGCCTGCGAAGAGCCATTTGATTGCTCAGATTACGCCCAAGGACGGCAAAGCGGAGATGCCCAAAGACGCCCCGCCGCTATCGGCCGATGACATTGCCCTGATTACGAAGTGGATTGAGCAAGGAGCCAAGGACGACACGCCGATGTCCACTCGGCCGCAGTACGACGCGGAACATCCGCCGGTCTATGTGGGTGCCCCGGTCCTCCGCTGCATCGAGTACAGCCCCAAGGGGGATCTGCTGGCCGTCGGTGGCTATCACGAAGTCCTCCTGCACAAGCCCGACGGCAGTGGCCTCGTGGCTCGGCTGGTCGGCCAGTCGGAGCGAATTGAATCCGCGTCGTTTTCGCCGGACGGGAAATTCCTGGCGGTCACGGGCGGTTCTCCTGGGCGATTTGGCGAAGTGCAGATTTGGGATCTGGAGAAGAAGACGCTCAAGCTCTCGCTGATGGTCGGCTATGACACGTGCTATGGGGCCGCCTGGTCCCCGAACGGCAAAATGATTTCCTACGGCTGCCCGGACAACACCACGCACGCCTTCGATGTGGAAACCGGCAAGCAAGTCCTGTTCAGCGGGGCCCACAATGACTGGGTGCTCGACACCGTCTTCTCCGTCAACTCCGACCATCTCATTTCCGTCAGCCGCGACATGTCGATGAAGCTGGTGGAAGTGGGAACGCAGCGATTCGTGGACAACATCACCAGCATCACGCCTGGGGCGCTAAAAGGCGGGCTCATTTGCCTCGACCGGCATCCGACGAAAGATGAGTTCCTTTGCGGCGGCTCCGACGGGGCTCCCAAGGTCTTCAAGATGATTCGCACGCAGGTCCGCACGATTGGTGACAACGCCAACCTGATTCGGGAATATGCCGCTATGCCGGGCCGGGTCTACGGCGTCCGCTTCAGCCGCGATGGCAACAAGATTGTGGCCGGCAGCAGCAACGACGGCGTGGGGCATGTGTGGGTGTACAATGCGGCCGACGGCGCGGTGCTGTGGAAATCGGAAATGCCCGAAGGGGGCATTTACACGGTCGATTTTACCCCCGATGGCTCCACCGTCTTCGCCGCCGGCTTCGACGGCGACGTACGGCTGCTGAATGCGGCGGATGGGAAGCTGCTGAAGAAATTCACGCCGGTGGAGATCAAGCCGGCAGTGGCGGTGAAGTAATGAAGTCTCTTCTTATCTTCTTGCCAAACATCTTCTTGCCACCTTCTTCTTATGGCAAGAAAATGGGTGGCAAGAAAATAAAGAGAAGGCAAATTTTGGGCTGGGTACGACGGACATTCAAACTCGACGGTAATTGAAATGGAATTTACCATGAGACTCAATAAACCACTCTGTGTTCTCTGCTGGCTCGTGAGCATCCCTTTTGCTTTGTCGCTGATTGCTTTGACGGCTCGTGGGCAAGAACAACTGCCGGCGGGGCTGAATGTTGCCAGCATCGAGGTTCGCCCAGCAGCGGTGGAGCTGAAGCACCGGTTTGAGTACCGGCAGCTGTTGGTGACTGGCAAGCTGAGCAGCGGGGAGTCCGTGGATCTGACGCGAATGGTCAAGATGTCGCACTCCGGCAAGGCGGCGAATGTTTCCGCGGATGGCCAGGTTCGTGCAGTCGAGGACGGGGCGGATGAGATTACCTACACCTACGGCAACCAGTTGGTGAAAGTGCCCGTCACAGTCAGTGGCATGACAGCGCCGCACCCAGTCAGCTTCGTCCGGGACGTCCAGCCGCTCATGGCACGCATGGGTTGCAATGCCGGCACTTGCCACGGGGCGAAAGACGGAAAAGCCGGCTTCAAGCTCTCGCTGCGGGGTTACGATGCGATTTACGACCATCGGGCGCTGACGGACGACATCGGCGCTCGCCGCTTCAACCGGGCCGCGCCGGACCAGAGCCTGATGCTCCTCAAGGCGACCGGCAGCATTCCGCACGTTGGCGGAGTTCGCACGGATTATGGCCATCCTTATTACGAGCTCGTTCGCGAGTGGATTCTGCAGGGAGTCAAGCTCGACCTCGCCGCACCGCGGGTCACCAAGATCGAAGTCTCGCCGCTCAACCCCATCGTGCCGCTGCCGGGGATGAAGCAGCAGATTGCCGTAATGGCGACATTTTCCGACGGCGAAGTGCGGGACGTCACCCGCGAGGCCTTCATCGAGAGCGGCAATATCGAAGTCATCGAAGCCACCGCCAGCGGCATCCTGACCACGCTCCGCCGCGGAGAAGCTCCGGTGCTCGTCCGCTATGAAGGGGCCTACGCCGCGACCACGATCATCTGCATGGGGGATCGCACCGGCTTTGTCTGGCAGGAGCCGCCGCAAAACAATTACATCGACGGCCTGGTCTACAAAAAGCTGCAGCAGGTGAAGATCAGTGCCAGCGACCTCTGCACCGACGATGAGTTCCTCCGCCGCGTCTACATCGACCTCACCGGCTTGCCGCCGACCGTTGCCAACGTGAAGGCCTTTCTGGCCGATACCCGCGACCAGAAAACCAAGCGCGACGCCCTCGTCGATTCGCTCGTCGGCAGCAAGGAATATGTCGAGCACTGGACCAACAAGTGGGCCGACCTGTTGCAGGTCAACCGCAAGTTCCTCGGCGAGGAAGGCTCCATCGCCCTGCGGAACTGGATTAAGGAAAGCGTCTCCACCAACAAGCCCTACGACAAGTTCGCGGCCGAGGTGCTGACCGCCAGCGGCTCCAACCTGGAGAACCCGCCGGCCGCGTATTACAAGGTCATCCGCGATCCCGAAACGCTGATGGAGAACACCACGCACCTGTTCCTCGGCGTGCGCTTCAACTGCAACAAGTGCCACGATCACCCGTTCGAGCGCTGGACGCAGGACCAGTACTACAACATGTCCGCTTTCTTCGCCCAGGTCGGCCGCAAGGGGGACCCCACCTACGCCGGCCAGAACATCGGCGGCAGCGCGGTGGAAGGCGCCGTGCCGCTGGTCGAGGTGGTCTACGACACTGGAGCAGGCGAAGTGAAGCACCTTCGCACCGGCCAGGTCGCGCCGCCGAGCTTCCCTTACCAGCAGGAACTGTCGCCAGCCTCCGCCAATCGCCGTGACCAGCTCGCCAAATGGATCACCAGCAAGGACAACCAGTATTTCGCCAAGAGCTATGTCAATCGCTTGTGGGGCTATCTCTTCGGTCCCGGCATCATCGAGCCCATCGATGACATCCGGGCCGGCAACCCCGCCAGCAACCCCGAACTGCTCGACGCCCTCAGCAAGGACTTCGTCGCCAGCGGCTTTGATGCCCAGCACATGCTTACGACCATTTGCAAGTCGCGGGTCTATCAGCTCTCCGTGAAAACCAGCAAGTGGAACGAGGACGACACCCTCAACTACTCGCACACCATGCCCCGCCGGCTGCCGGCGGAGGTGATGTTCGATGCGATTCACCTGGCGACGGGCTCGGTCAAGCACCTGCCAGGCCTTCCCGCCGGGATGCGAGCCGCCGAGCTGCCGGACGCCGGCGCATCGGACCCCTTCCTGGACGACTTCGGCAAGCCAGCCCGCGAGAGCGCCTGCGAATGCGAGCGCTCCACCGGCATGGTGCTGGGGCCAATCATGAAGCTCATCAACGGCCCGACGGTCGCCAACGCCATCGCCGACCCCGCCAGCGAGCTCAACTTGCTCGTGGCCGCCGAGAAGGACGACGGCAAGCTGATTCAAGAAGTCTTTCTCCGCTTCCTGGCCCGCAATCCAACCGAGCAGGAAATCAAGCTTGGCACCGAAGCGCTGAAGGGCTCTGCCGCCGAGCACGACAAGGCGGCGGCGGTTCTGGCGGAGTATGAGAAGACCATTCCGGCGAAGCAGATTGCCTGGGAGCTGTCCGCCGGTAAGCCGGTGACCTGGACGGCGCTGGACCCGAGCGAGATGAAGTCGCTGGTCGGCGCGACCTTCAAGAAGAATGACGACAAGTCGATCTCCGTCGGCGGTGCGAATGGCAAGGACGTATACACGATTGTTGCCGCGACTGACGCGGCTGGGATTACCGGCATCCGGATTGAAGCCCTCGCCGATCCCGCACTTCCTGCCGGCGGGCCCGGCCGTCCGCCGAACGGCAACTTTGTTCTCAGCGAATTGAAAGTGACGGCTGCTCCGAAGGCCGATCCGTCGAAGGCCGCCGCGGTCGAGCTGCAGAATGCCTCCGCCGACTTCAGCCAGGACGCCTGGGCGGTCGCCGGCGCGATAGACGGCAATGAAGCCACCGGCTGGGCCGTTTCACCTCAGTTCGGCAAGGACCACGCGGCTCTCTTTGAAACCAAGACCGACGTGAAGCATGACGGCGGCACACTGCTGACCATCACGCTCTCCCAGCAGTTCCCGGACGCAATGCACACGCTCGGCAAGCTCCGCCTCAGCGTCGCCACCGGCAGCCGCCCGCTGACGGGTCCGAATCTGCCGGCGCCGCTGGCCGCGGCACTGGCGGTTCCCGCCGACAAGCGGGACGATGCCCAGAAGAAAGTCGTCAGCGACTACTTCCGCGGTCAGGACGCCGACCTGATCCGCCTCACGCAGGCCGTGCAGCGCGAAACCGAGCAACTGAAGAATGCCCGCACCATCGGCGTGCAGGATCTGGCATGGGCTCTGATCAACAACCCGGCGTTTCTGTTCAATCGGTAAGCAAGAAAAGTACTCCTCACGCTCCGCGTGAGGAATCATCACGCGGAGCGTGAGGAGTACTATCCAAACACTTCTTTCACCACTTCCCCGCTGTCCATCATCTTGGATCGATCGGCCGGTCTGGCATTTTCATCCGCCAGATTCGTTAATTATTTAACGCGGCGCTATTGACAGCAGTCTCTCCGTGGTCGTAGAGTGACGTTAATGAATTAACGGACAAGTACCTTTCGCGGAACACAGTCACTATGGCCAGGCCGCCTTCCGAGATTCTGACGGAACGAGAGTCACAGATCATGGAGGTCCTGTGGTCTGCCGGCGAAGCGACCGCGGAGCGGGTGCGGGAATCGCTCCCTGGCCAGCCGCACGATTCCACGGTCCGGACGCTGCTGCGAATTCTCAAGGACAAGGGTTACGTCCGGCTGGTCGGGCGACAGCCGGTGATTTATCGGCCCGCCGTGTCGCGGCAAAAAGTGCAGCGCAAAGCGACCCGCAGCCTGCTGGAGAGATTTTTCGGGGGCTCGGCGAATGCACTCGTGATGCGCTTGATTGAGGATGAGGAGTTGACGCCCAAGCAACTCGCAGAGCTAAAGCGGGAACGCAAAGGCCGAGGGCGCGGCGATGCTTCGAAATAGGGTTGGACGAGGTGCAAGTTTCGGCGGCAAGTAGTCAATGAGGTCACAGTCATGAGCGCGCTATTCACTTTCACTCTCCTGGTCAAAATCACGTTGCTGCTGCTCGGAGCGCTCGGGCTCGACCAGCTTCTCCGCCGCAAATCAGCGCTCGCCTGTGCCGCCATGTGGAACGCCGTCCTGCTGGCCGTGGCGGCAATACCACTGCTCTGCCTGACGATGCCGGCGATAAAGATTCCCATCGCATTTGATACCGGAGCTGAGCCAGTGAGGCCAAATTGGCAGCCGTCCGGAGCAGACACCGACACCCTGTCGGCGGCCAATCTTCAGTTACCATCCGCCATTGCCGAGGAAAGGGGCGCGACTCCCGGAGGGCCAGTGACCTCGGAGCCGGCGCGAACGTGGTTCGCCGTTCCGAGCATCTGGCAACTGCTGGGAGGTATTTATCTTGCCGGTGCCAGCGTATTTGCACTGCGACTGCTGCTTTCGCTGATGGCGGTAGGTCGTCTAAAGCGGCGGGCAACCGACATTCAGGACGTACCATGGCAGCGGACGCTTCAGGAATGCCTTTCGCAAATCGGCTCGCGAGCCAAGGTCCGCTTGACACAGTCGTCCGAGATCAGCGTCCCCATCGCCTGCGGCTGGCTGGAGCCAACGATTGTGATCCCGGCGGACCTGGTTGGCGGGCTTTCGGCAGCCGCCCGCAAAGGAGTGCTGGTCCATGAGCTCGTGCATCTGCTGCGGCGGGATTACCCCTGGCAATTGCTGCTGCGGTGCCTGCAAGTCGTGCTTTGGTTCCATCCGCTGCTGTGGTGGGCCGAGCGGCGAATCCACTTCATCCGCGAACGCGTCTGCGACGACTTTTCCATCTTTATCCTGGGAGACTCTGAAATGTACTGCGACACTTTGCTTGACATTGCGGCCCGCTGCCAGAGCCGCTTGTCGCTGAGCCTGGGGCTGGCAATCGTGCGAAAGGGTCGGCTTGCTCAGCGGCTTTCGGCGATGGAACAGAGCGAAGGGAACAGACAGTACGAGCTCTCTGGAAAGCCAAAGTGGGCACTAGGCAGCGCCACGCTGCTGCTGGTTCTGTTCTTAAGCAGTTTCGCGCTGCAGCCGTTGGCAGTGGCCAAGGATCCCGACAAGAAAGGCGAACCTACGCCGCAGAACAAGGGCGGCGCCGCCGCAAAGGCAGTCCAAGAAAGGCCGAAGGAGGAAGTGAAGGCTGGTGAGCAGACTAAACTCAAAGAAGAGAAGGTCACAATCACTGGCGTTGTCTCCGATGAGTACGGGAAGCCCGTTAAGGAGGCGACTGTCTATCTATTTGCGGTGACCCACGATCCTGCTGCCCCGACGGAGACGCGTGTTTCCATTCGGCAATTGAAGAAGGTTGCCGTCAATGCGGAGGGTCAATATGAGCTGCGTGATGTCGCCATTCCGATCATTCCAGTCCCCAAAGCAGAGCGTGAGCGGTCCATCGAATCGACAACCCTCGAGATTGTTGCCTTGACGAAGGACCAGAAATTTGCCTGGCGGGGTCCGGCCACGGTTTATTCCGCGGACGAAACCCGCAAATTCGGCAATCGGATCGTCATCGAAACCGGCATAGCGAATCAATTAGATCTGGCGTTGCGCCCTACGAAAGCTATCGCAGGACGCGTTATCGATGAAAAAGGAAAGCCGGTGGCTGGCGCGGTCATTCGTCTCATGGATTGTCGGCGGTACACGCAGGATCCGCTCGTCAAGATTCCTGATAGCGACAGCCTGAATTACTGTCTTATGGGCGAAGTTCAGGCAGCTCCCGATGCCATTGCTCGGCGAAAGTCAGATTCCGAAGGCCGTTTTGAGTTTTCTGAAATTCCCGTGGACATGAGGGGAGTGTTCTTTGTGACGCATCCCGATTACTCAACGGTCGGCCTGGGAGCCACGAACGCCGAGCATTCGATTCCGGACAATGGCGTGAAGGATGACTTTGAACTTCAGCGTGGCGAAGTGACCGTCAAGCTTCGTCGAACGTATTCCGTACCGGTCGAAGTTCGTTTTGAGGAAGGTGACAAGCCGGCCAAAGCAATGTTCGTGCGAGCGGTTGAGGCGATGGCGGAGAATCTCAAGAGCCCGGCTTTTCATGGAGGGATAACCGACGAGCGTGGAATCGCAAAATTAAAACTGCCGGCTGGCAAATTCAAGATTGAAGCGGGCGCGACACAGTACGGGGGCACCGTAGAGGTAACGGTTGACGGAAAGTCCTCGGACAAGCCCGTGTTGCTGCGGGTGCCGGGTGCGCCCGCCGAAAAATCGCCCCCAGGTGCAAAGCCAAACGAAGAGCCGGCAAAGGAAGGTTTGAAGGAAGAGAAGAAAGACGACGGCACAAAACAGCCAACCAAGCCGGCCACCATCGGAGCCGAACCGTCAGAAAAGAACCTGCGTCACGCCAGCAGCGAGAACCTGAAGAAGATCGGGATTGGCATGCATGTGCATCATGACGCATTCAAGTTGTTCCCCGCTCAATCCATCAAAAAGCTCGACAAGCCGCTGCTCAGTTGGCGCGTAAAGATCCTTCCGTATTTCGGCGAGCAGGTGCTATATGACCAGTTTCATCTCGATGAACCGTGGGACAGTGAGCACAACAAGACGCTCATTCCCAAAATGCCGGCCGTTTTTGCTTCCCCTATGAAACAGTGGACATGGTGGCAAAAGGCTTAACCCTTTATCAAGTGCCACTTTCCAAGGGATCGCTGTTTGAGGAGAACGCAACCTACAGCTTCCACTCGATCAAGGATGGAGTATCACACACGATTTTGGTCGTTGAAACTGACCCGGACCATGCCGTAACTTGGACGAAGCCGGACGATTGGAAAGTGGACCCCCAGAAGCCTCACAGTGGAATCGTGCGGCAAAAGGGAAAAGGGTTTCACGCACGAATGGCACTTCCTGAACCGTAAGTAGTTTGTGGCGTGGAAGTTGTATCCACAAGAAAGGCCTCATCGAATAGAACTCGAATTGGACAGATTCAGAGTTTCTAAGCGAGGAGGCC
>JBKJNY010000166.1:0-9410 GCA_046593355.1 Pirellulaceae bacterium
ATCTTCGGTTCCCTTCCGCACGCTGGGTGCAAAGGAACCTCTACGACGAATTTCTACTGCTCAATATGGCTGGTTTTCAAAGCGCTCCCGGTGGCTGGTTATGAGCGCCCGCTGACACCAGGCGCTCGAGTCTTCGCCGATCCGCACATCCCCCAGAACAGTTGCCGTGGGAGCGATAAACGCCGACGGTGCGACCAACTCAGGGCGAAACTGCGTGTGCATGGGGTTCATGGGGACTGGGTAGTGTTCAGTTTGATTTTCTTGGCGGCCTAGCTTTTAGGCAGCCTACTTCTTCTTCCCGCCCTTTGCCTTGCGGACAACTCGCCCGGGCCAGCGCCGCGATCCCTTTCCGATGCTTTTAGGGATGAGCTTGCGGTTCGTGTACAGGTGATTGGTTTTCATTGGCGCACTCTTGTCTGCCAGCCAGTTGCATCATGAACCGCGGACCATGCACAGGCGCGGGGTTAAATGGCCAAGCTCTTCGGCTATAATAGCAGGTCTTGACCTGGCCTTGAAATTGATGGTTTCGCTTGCACGTAAGGAAGAAAACGATGCCTCGTTTTCCCCGTTTGATTTTTCCAATCGTCTCCCTCCTTCTGATCACACTGCCGCTCTCTGGCGGTTTCGCGGAGGAGGCGGCCAAGACACAGCGGACCCCCGTCGATTACAACCGCCAGATTCGCCCCATCCTGGCCAATAACTGCCTGGCTTGCCACGGATTTGATTCCGCGGAACGGAAAGCGAACCTGCGCCTGGATGTACGCGACTCCGCCGTGGCAGCCGCGGAGTCGGGGGAACATGCCATTGTTCCAGGCAAGCCGGAGACGAGCGAGCTGATCTCCCGCATCAACTCCACCGACGACGATCTGCGGATGCCACCGCCGGAGACAAAGAAAAAACTGACAGACTCCGAGAAGGCGCTGCTCAAACAATGGATTGCCGAAGGGGCGAAGTACCAGACCCATTGGGCGTTCACGGTTCCCCAGAGACCGGCGCTGCCTGAGGTGAAGGACAAAGCCTGGTCGCGAGGCGAGATCGACCTCTTCATTGCCGCCAAGCTCGATGCTAGTGACCTGAAGCCCAGTCGCGAAGCGGAGAAAACGACGCTCATCCGTCGTGCGACGCTGGATCTGACCGGACTGCCGCCAACTCTGGCAGAAGTGGATGTCTTTCTGGCTGACCAGAGCCCGGATGCTTACGAGCGCCTGGTGGATCGACTGCTGGCGTCGCCGTTTCATGGAGAGCGGATGGCGGTGGACTGGCTGGATGCTTCCCGCTTCGCCGATACCCACGGCTATCACATCGATAGCGGGCGGGACATGACCCGCTGGCGGGAATATGTGATTGAGTCGTTCAATCGCGGCCTGCCGTGGGACCAGTTCACTGTCGAGCAACTCGCCGGCGACTTGCTGCCTGACACAGCCGACCCCGCCGAGAATTTGCGGCGGAAAATTGCCAGCGGCTTTAACCGGAACAACATGATTAATTTCGAGGGAGGGGCGATCCCGCAGGAGTATCTCAACGCCTACATCGTGGACCGCGTGAACACCACGGGCACGGTCTTCCTGGGCCTCACCGTCGGCTGCACGCAGTGCCATGATCACAAGTTTGATCCGCTAACGCAAAAGGACTTCTATCAGCTTTACGCATTCTTCAACACGCTGCCGGAAAACGGCCTGGACGGCAGCAAGGGGAATGCCGCCCCATTCATGAAAGCGCCGCGACCGGGCCAGGACCAGCTATTGGCGGCGATTGGCTCGCGCGTCGCCGATTTGGAGAAACGGCTCGCCAGTCCGCTGCCCGAGGTCGATGCTGCTCAAGCGAAATGGGATGTGAGCGCCCTCGAAGAGGCGAAGCAGGCCTGGCAATTCTGTGAAGTGAGCGAGGTTATTTCCAAAGGAGGTGCCACGCTTAAGAAGCTGCCTGATGGCTCGTATCTGGCGGAGGGGAAAAATCCTGACAAGGAAACGTACGAGGTACGGCTCATCGTGCGGCCGGAATTGAAGCAAATCACCGCGTTGCGGCTGGAAGCGTTGCCGGATGACAATTTGCCGATGAAAGGTGCAGGACGTAGCCCGAATGGTAACATCGTGATGTCGGGCGTGAAGATTGCCCTCCGTACCAACTCGAAAGGCGAGGGCGAATGGCTCGATCTCGCTATCAAAGCTGCCGACGCGGATTTCAGCCAGAAGGAATATCAAATCGGCGGCGTGCTCGACGCTGATCCGGCCAACGGCTGGGGGATCTACCCTGAAGTTGGCAAGGCACATCAGGCGATGTTCACGCTGGCGGAGCCGTTGGCACTCGATTCTCCGCGGGAGATCAAGGTCACGCTCGATTTCCAATCGCAATTCGCCCACCACCAAATCGGCCGCTTTCGGCTGGCTGTGGCTTCCGCCGCCAAGCCGCAACTGGCGGACGTTCTGCCGGCGGAAGTGGCGACTGCTCTGGCAGCCGCCTCGGACAAACGAACAGATTCCCAAGCCGCCGCAGTGAAAAAGTATTACCGCGAGAAAGTTTCGACGGAGTTCGCAGCACTCAGCGAGCAATTGGCGAAGCTCAAGAAGCAGCAGGAGGATCTGGAAAAATCGGTCCCCACGGTGATGGTCATGCAAGACATGGAGAAGCCGCGTGAGACGTTCGTCCTGGTTCGCGGTGCCTACGATAAGCCGGGCGACAAGGTCACGCCGAACATTCCTTCCTTCCTCCCGCCATTGCCCGAAGGCGCGACGCGCAACCGCTTGGCACTCGCTAAATGGCTGATCGATCCGCAGCATCCGCTGATGAGCCGCGTGACGGTCAACCGCTACTGGCAGATGTTTTTTGGCACCGGCCTCGTAAAGACTTCCGAGGACTTTGGGACGCAAGGTGATCTACCGACACATCCCGAATTGCTGGACTGGCTGGCCGTGGAGTTTTCTGGGCAGGCTGGAATCCTACCCCACCCAGGAACCTGGGACATCAAGCGGCTCGTCCGACGCATGCTCACCAGCAGCACCTATCGCCAATTCTCGGCCGTCACGCCGGCGCTGACCGCGAAGGATCCCGAAAATCGCCGGCTCGCCCGCGGACCGCGGCACCGGTTACAGGCCGAATTCATCCGCGACGAAGCCCTGTTTCTCGGCGGGCTGCTCAATCGTAAAATCGGCGGCAACAGCGTCTCGCCTTATCAGCCGGCAGGCATCTGGGAAGAACTGGCCTCCCGCGCCGACGGCAAAAACTGGACGGCTCAGGAATATAGCCAGAGCCACGGGGAGGATCTCTATCGCCGGACGATGTACACCTACTGGAAACGGACCGCGCCGCCCCCCAGCCTGATGACCTTCGACGCCCCCGACCGCGAAACCTGCACCGTCCGCCGCGCCCGCACCAACACACCGCTGCAGGCCCTCGTCCTGATGAACGACCCGACCTACGTCGAAGCCAGCCGCAAGTTCGCGGAGCGGATTATGAAGGAAGGGGGCGACTCGCTCGAAGAGCGGCTGAAGTTTGCCTTCCGCAGCGCTTTGTCCCGAGCGCCATCCGCAGCCGAACTGGCGGTCCTTCGCGGCATCCATGACAAACAGCTTGCCCGTTTCAAAGCGACTCCCGATGCCGCCAAGAGGCTGCTCTCCGTCGGCGAATCGTCGCGAGATGAATCGCTCGATGCGACGGAACTTGCGGCGTGGAGCATCGTGGCCAGCGCTCTGATGAACTTGGATGAGACGCTCACCAAGGGCTAACAAGCAGAAACGACAGGTACCGGAGATTTTAGCATGCATCCCCTCATTCACCACCAGCAGCTCCTCACCCGCCGCCACTTCTTCGGCCGCACCGCCACCGGCATCGGCACAGCAGCGCTTGCGTCGCTGCTCAATCCCAGTCTGTTTGCAGCCGCGGATAAGAAAATCCCCCGCGGCAGCGCGCGCCCCGGAGCCCTCGACAAGCTCCACTTCGCCCCCAAGGCCAAGCGGGTGATCTACCTCGTCATGTCCGGCGGCCCAAGCCACATCGACCTGTTCGACTACAAGCCGAAGCTCAAGGATCTCAACGGCACGGAGCTTCCCGCCTCCGTTCGCATGGGGCAGCGGATTACCGGAATGACGTCAGGCCAAAAGTCCTTCCCCTGCGCCGCTTCCATCTTCAAGTTCGACCAGCACGGCAAATCCGGCGCGTGGGTCAGCGAATTGCTCCCACATATTGGCTCGATGGCGGATGAAATCGCCATCGTCAAAACGCTGAACACCGAGGCCATCAATCACGACCCGGCCATCACCTTTCTGCAGACCGGCAGCCAACAGCCGGGGCGGCCGAGCTTCGGGGCTTGGCTCGATTACGGCTTGGGGAGCGAGAACGACAACCTCCCCGCGTTCATCGTGATGATCTCGCAAGGCTCCGGCAACAAGACCGACCAGCCGATCTTCAGCCGCCTGTGGGGGGCGGGCTTTCTGCCGTCCACGCACCAGGGGGTCCGCTTCCGGGCCGGCGAAAACCCGGTGCTGTACCTCTCCAACCCGCCGGGCATCGACGGCCCGGCCAGGCGCGAGATGCTCGACGGCGTCGGCCAGCTCAACGCCCTGGCGGAGCAGTCCATCGGCGACCCGGAAATCGCCACCCGCATCGCCCAATACGAAATGGCGTTCCGCATGCAGACCAGCGTCCCCGAGCTGACCGACCTGGCCGGCGAATCAAAGGAGACGCTGGAGCTCTACGGCATTAAGGACGACGGCGTGGACGGCGGCTTTGCCCGCAACTGCCTGCTGGCCCGCAAGATGGCGGAGCGTGGCGTCCGCTTCATCCAGCTCATGCACCGCGGCTGGGACCAGCACAGCAGCCTCCCCATGCAAATGCGCGGCCAGTGCAGCGACGTGGACCGCCCTTCCGCCGCCCTCATCAAGGATCTCAAGGACCGCGGCCTCTTAGACGAAACGCTGGTCATCTGGGGAGGCGAATTCGGCCGCACCGTCTACTCCCAAGGGGCCCTCACCAAGGACAATTACGGCCGCGACCACCACGGCCGCTGCTTCACCCTCTGGATGGCCGGCGGCGGCATCAAGCCCGGCATCACCTACGGCGAAACCGACGACTACTGCTACAACATCGTGAAAGACCCGGTCCACGTCCACGACTTCCAAGCCACCGCCCTCCACTGCCTCGGCATCGACCACACCCGCCTCGTCTACCGCTTCCAAGGCCGCGACTTCCGGCTGACGGACGTGCATGGGAAGGTCGTGCAGGGGCTGGTGGGGTGACGACTTTCGGCGAGATTTCCGATGCCATTGTGTTCGCACTGCGGTGCAACTACTTCCGAAAACGCGGTTCTCTGCATCGAATGCGGGTATGATTTCCGTACGGGAAAGCGGCATACAACGGAAATCGACCGTTCTCCGGACTTTGTCGATTTCCAAGGAGGAATGGCTGCCAACATCGGACGCGTGCTCCTGGGTTTGCTTCCCATCGGCTACGTTTGCGTTCTTGTAGCCGGGGGAGTGGCGAAAAATGATCCAAATCGAGGGCAGGGAGTGCTGCTTTTCGTTTTCACAATCCTCGGAGTCGCCTGGCTCCTCGTTAGTTTCCGCCGCCGTATCCGTGTATCCGCATACCAAAATAAACTTGCCGATCCAATTGTGGAAATCACTCGGTGCTACGGCGTGCTTAGGTTTGTCAGGCGCGAATACGCTTCTCCTTATACGAGTGTATGGTTGTTTCAGGGAGTCGAGGACAGGCGCTCAAGTCAGGGAGAACTGGCTCTCCTGGCACTGTACAGTCCGTTGGATGCACTCTTAGCAATTGGCCGCGACAACATCGTTGTGCGTTATCGTGTCGAACTACACAACGAGTCTGGCGAAAAGCTGGTCTTGCTCAAAAGTGACGAGCGATTCAAGTGGGAATGTAGCGAAACGGCCCGCATGCTGCGGGATGTCTTGAAACTGCCTTTGCACCAGGATCTGCAGCTTCTCTAAACGCACACTGTCGTTAATGGTCGCGCTTCGTCTCGTAGCGGCGCAACCTCCTAGCCCTGCATCATTAGTCCGCGGTAGGCCGTCCTCTTCCCCTGATTTCAGCCGCGGTAGCGGCGGCAGATCCCAGCCCATAGCGCAAGCTATGGGTGCAGGAGACCGAACATCGCCAGAGCCGCGGCAGCGGCGAAAGAATGGCGGGTGCCCCATACTGTCGCGGCTCCGCGATATCCTGCGCGCCCGATGGCCGCCATTTCTTTCACCCCTGCCGGGGTTCGCAAACGGCTGCCTTCAAGTGCAGCGGCAGATTTGGTCAAAGTGCTTCGTGACTGGATGATGCAATAGGTAATGGCTACAACCCCCACCAGAGTCGCAACAACGACTTGCCATCGCGCCAAGTACGGTTTGTCTGAGGTTGTTTTCTGAGAGGTGCTCATTGACGCACGGTCCGCGAGAGTTTTACTACGTTCCCAAGTTCTGCTTTCGGCATAGGTGCCTCGAATCAGAACTTGGGTCACCGCATTCACTTTAGCCTGTACACTCCGTGTGCAGGCATGTCCGCTCACGGAGTGAGCGGACTACTTTCTGGCCACCTTCAGCACTCGCCCTTCTTCCCGATACGGCGGCTCAATCGTCCAGAAAATCCCATTCACCAACAGCTTGCGGAACAGCGGGTTCTTGAAGTCGTCGATGTGGCCGAAGGAAGTGTAGAAGACGCGAGCCTTCTTCGGGCCGGCGAGATTTGTGTAAGCAACCGGCTCAGGTTCCTTCTCCGGCACGCTGCCGATGAGCAGGGGTGTGGCCGAAGCAGCGAGCGGGCGGACGAGATAGAGCGAGCCGTTCCCTTTCAACTCCTCGACGTTCACGCCGCGGAGAATCGCGTGGTCCTTGGCACCGTCCGCCACAGCAACCGTCGTCTTGGGTCCTTCGCCGTGATGGTTGGTATAGTGCCCGCCAAGCACCTGGGCGTCAAACTCCGGCCAGGCGTCGAGACCGGATGCCAGAGCCGCCTTCTGAGCAGCTTCATCCCGCAGGCAAAAGGCATGGCTGGCGGTGCGAATGCCGACGACCGGTTTGCCGGCAGCAACGTGGGCGCGGATCGCGTCGAGTTGGTCCTTCGGTGGCAGACGGCGGCGAGCGCTGACGAGGAGCACGTCCGCCTTCTTCAAAGCTTCGACTACGCCCGGAAAATGGTTTTTGTCCTTCGCATCCGCATGGATGATCGTCACCTCAAAGCCGAGCGGCCGCAGCTCGTTCTCGGCGAACTCGGGGAGCGTAATTTCGGTTTTGTATTCGTCGTCGCCGATCAGGATCACGATATTCCGCCGGTCGTGCGAGTAGCGGAACGGCTGGCCGCCGACGAAGTCCGTGCTGGTAATGGTGGGGCAGACGAATTTCTCAATGTGCTGGATGATCAGCTCAGTGCCGGCGAAGTGGCTGACGAACGGGGCGCGGGCCGGGTTGTACATGGTGTCGGTCATGTCCCGCATCAGGACGACGTTTTTGCCATTCTTGGCCATCTGCCGCAGGCCGAAGGGGCGGCCGAGGACGCACATGTTGGTATGCACGCCGCAGAGCACGACATTCTTGATGCCGCGGCTTTCCAGCAGGTTCCAGATTTCCACGCCGCTGTCGCTGATGGCATCGCCGTTTTCGATGGAGAGCAAATCGATCTGGCTCTTCCACGGCGCCTTGGGATTGCGCCCCTTGGCGGCAAGCTGCTCGTGCCACAGGCGGTGCTCCTCCAGGTCGTCGTCCTCGCCCCCGTCGGTCTGGTCGATGGGATATTTTCCCTTGTCTTCCTCCGGAATATGACGGCACCACTCATCAATCTGAGCGGGCAGGTTCTTGGCCTTCGGAGCCGACTGGGCCAGCTTGCGACCGGGATGGTCCTGATACGGTTCCATGCAACTGCTGGGGGCATGGATGATGAGAATCCCCTGCTTCCGAGCCGCCTGCAGCACTTCGTTGAGCCGCGGGGCCATCTCGGTCTCGCGGCGGACGGCGTTCAGGCAATGATGGGCGTCCCACATGTCGCAGACGATGATGGCCGTCTCGCGCGGGGACCACTTCTCCTCGATTTCGCTCGTCACATACTCTGCGCCCTTCTGTACCCGCTGCCGCTTGTGAACGGTCAGCCCATCGGCAGCGTGAGACATGAGCGGCCAGATACCTAGGACGGCAACAAGGGAGAGGAGGAAGTAACGCATTGCGAAGTCTCCGCGAAAGTGGGCGGTCTCAAGTCTCAAATGCAATTGAGGCTCGCTAAAGTGAGCCTCGAAAGTAGTGTAGGAGAAAACATCGCTGGGAAGTTCCCATGGGTAAAGTCTTATAAACCTCCCTTGGGAACGGAGTCCCAGCGATGCCAAATCATCTTACGGTGGAAGAGCGTGATCGCCTAGCGCAACTGCGGTATGAGAAGGCCACTCAGCGAGAAATGGCACGGGGCTTTGGGGCGCTCGGCTTCCACGGTCAGCAGGGAGCTGCGGCGCAACAGCACGGGCAGCGATTACTACGCCGGCCTTGCGCAGCGGAAGGCCGAGGAGCGACGGACGGAGCATCCGCTGACTCGCAAGATGGACGATCCCCAGATCAACGAGGCCGTGCGGGCAGGGTTGTCGCAGGAATGGTCCCCGCAACAGATTGCGGGCCGACTGGAGCAACAGGCGAAAGGCGGCTCCGTTTCCCACCAGACGATCTATGCCTGGATCGAGCAGAACGAGCACCGCGAGCACTGGGAATCGCACCTGCGGCGGCGTGGTAAACGTCCCTGCCGCCCGAAAAAACCAAGCCTGCCGGGCACGTAGCCGCAACCGGACTTTCCAGCCTTCCTCTCTGGGGCTCCCCCGCTTGGGGCATCGATTATTCATGTTTCGAAGCTCCATTTTCCGGACACCCTCGATCGCCCGCTCTTCTCCTAACTCCCAGTCCCACAACCACCTGCGGCGACGGACATTGCCAATTCATTATTCATTTGTACTGCGAAATACCTTCGTGATTATTCATGTTGTCTTATTCACGTGAGGACCAGTCTCTGCCGTCTCTGATTCAAATTCCCACTTCTCTCCTCGCTGTTGAAACTTACCCCCCCTGTTTCAACACCCCCCTCGGGGAGAAAAACGGGGTCCGTGTTGAATCCGCTCCCCCCTCTTTCAACACCAGGGGGGTATTCTGCCCTCCTCTTCTTGCGGTGTCGTCGCCTTCCCTCTTCCAGTCCCAAATCTCAAATTTCAAATCTCCTTTCCGTCTTTCCTTCTCTTCGCGCGCCGCCCCGCCCTATACTATACGTAAGTGTATACACCTATGTTGGCACAGTCAATAGGTGAATACACTTACGTATAGTATAGGGCGGGGCGGGTCGCGAAGAGAAGGAAAGACGGAAAGGAGATTTGAGATTTGAGATTTGGGACTGGAAGAGGGAAGGCGACGACACCGCAAGAAGAGGAGGGCAGAATACCCCCCTGGTGTTGA
>JBKJNY010000029.1:0-11870 GCA_046593355.1 Pirellulaceae bacterium
CTACGCACGGCCCAAAATGACACATTCCGTGGTTCATCCGCATCTGGTTATCCAGTATAGGCTTACGTTGGACAATCGCCCGAATCGATTGTGTCACTTTGGGCCGTGCGCAGTATAAGTAATCAACCATGCTCACTCCTCAAATCTCCATCATCGTCTGCACCTACCAGCGCCCCGCGAATCTGCGGCGGGTGCTGGCTTCCATTGCCGGGCAGCGAGGAGCCGATGGCCAGTTCGAAGTCGTCGTGGCCGATGACGGCTCCACGGATGAAACGCCGCGGATTGTCGAGCAGTTCCGAAAGTCGGTTCGCTTCCCCGTCCATTTCACGACACATCCTCACGGCGGCTTTTGTCCGGGGCGGGCACGCAACGAAGGGGTCGCCGCCAGCCGCGGGGAATATGTGCTGCTGCTCGACGGCGACTGTTTGCTGCCGCGGGACCATGTGCGGATGCAACTGGCCAGGCGACGGCCGGGTGTGGTCCGCGTGGGAGACAGTATCCGGCTCGCTCCCGGCCCTTCCGCCAGCGTCTCGGAAGAATTCGCTGCCCACGGCCGCCTGGCTCGCCTGGCCTCCATCCCCGAGCTCGCTCGCATTCAGCTGCGGGCGGCCAAGAGCACTTTCTACAACCTCCGCAATCATCCCGATCGCCCGCGGCTCATCGCCAACAACGTGGCCCTCTGGAAACAGGACTACGAGCGGGTCAACGGCTTTGACCAGAGCTATGTCGGTTGGGGGGCGGAAGACGACGATTTCGGCTTTCGGCTTCGCCGCGCGGGATTGCAACTGCGGACGATCCTATGGTGGACCACGTGTTATCACCTGTGGCATCCGAAGGATCCCTCCGCGCCGGCGGGCCGCACGGGGGGCGACAACTACAACTATCTCCGCCGTGGATTTCACCTCATCAAGTGCTGCGATGGCCTGGTGAAGCGCACCCGGCAAGAGCTTTCTTACGCTGCCGCCGGCCCGCTCCCCGCCAGCAGCGTGCTCCGGCAGATTTTCCCCGCTTCACGGCCTCGTTTCGTCGCCGATGGGCCGTCGGAAGTGGAAGTGCTGTTCACACCTGGCCCTGGGGCATTCACCGGCCGCGCCCAGTGCAACGTCCTTGTCGCGCTCGATCATTCCGCGGATTCCCTGCTCGCCGCCCCTGAAGCTCATCTCGTTCTGAGCAACGACTCACTTCCCGGTGTTCCCGCCGAGCGCCAGTTCTCGCTCTCCCAGTGGGAAATCGCCATGAGCAATCTGATGTTCAACAGCAGCCCCACGGAGCAGCCGCGAAACACTCCACTGTCGGCCGCGGCATAGTTGCAGAGCGCAAAAGCTGCGCCAGAGGGCCGTCCCCCGCCAAGAGTTAGACCGCGGAGCCGACGACTTCCAGAAAATTGTCGATCAGCTCGACCCCCTCGACGCGGCGGAGGTGCTCCTGGGCCATCTGCTTCTGATACCAGGTGCCGACGCGACCCCGCAGGATGACGCGGCCGCCATCGGTCTCGAAACGGAGCGTGCGGCCGGTGAGATAGGGATTGGTGACCAGGGCGTTGTCAACGCGATCGGCCAGGGAGGAGGAGAATGTGCTCATGGGTGGAAGCCTGGGTGTCACACAAAGGCGCGGCGTGGTTATTGTCTTCAGACTTATCGAGCCGCGGTTCAAGCTGGGTAAAGTTTTCCGCCTGCGGCCCGCGGAAAAAACACATCGATGCTGGAATCCTTGACGCCTATGCGGAACGTGCGGGCTGCGGATTCACTTGCCGCACTGACTCTGGAGCTTTCCATGCACGAATATCCTATCTCTGCCGATAATGAGGGTTCTAGTCCGAGCCACCTGAGGGTTCTAGTCCGAGCCACCCTCGCTTCACATGGCAATTGATGTTTGACGCAAACGTATACTACTGTTGGTTTTGCGACGCCCACCGCCGCGGCATCCCCGGCGTTGCCGGCACGCACATCTGCCCCCGCTGCAACAAGGATTTAAGCGAAACCGCGCGGTTAACCCGGCACTCCACCCCCGCCGCGGGTGAGCCGGAGCGACGGCCTATCTACGCCATGAGCATTGGCCATCCCGTCGCCAACAGCGCCCCTGCCTGGAGCGGGAATGTGGCGGCAGTGTCGTGAGTCTCGGCAAAATGTGCCGGTTGTAGCGATTTTCTCGATTTGGCGAACTTTAACGTCCGATAAATCGGAAGCACTGCTAACTCTGGTTGGCAGGCATTTCTGACACGGATCGCCACTTCAAAGGACTTCGCGATGATTTCCCGGTGGGCACTTTTCGTCTGCGCTTCCGCGCTGCTGGCCGGCGGCTGCTGCTGCCCGGATATGAGCGGCAGCGGCTGTGGAGTTGGCGGCTGCGGGCCTCGTCGCGGCGGCGGTTCGCTCCTGTGCCGGCCGTACGAGCAGCGGATGGCCGATAGCAACTCGAATCACTGCGGCAGTTGCAACACGCCCACGGATTGCTGCAACGGCGGCATTAAGGGTTGGCTCAATAACCAGGCCACCGGTTGCAAGGGCTGTGGCGACATGTACTGGGGCGAGTGGGTCAGCGATCCGCCGGACTGCTGCGATCCGTGCGACCAGTGCGGCGGCTTCACCGGCAGTGGCGGCAATTGCTGCAAGACGAGTTGCCTGGAGCGCCTGTCGCGGATTTTCAACGGCTATCGCTACTGCCCCGGCGACTGCGGCACCAGCTGCGGGCTTCCCTTGCTCGGCTGCAACCTTTGCGGCGGGGCCGGCTGCGACTCGTGCGGTGGAAATGGCGGACACGCCGGGCATGAGACGCATGGGCACTCAGATCCGGGCAGCGTCCTCGACGAAAACTGGGATCCCGCTCCCACTCCCGAGCCAACACCCGGCAAGCCGATTCACAAAGCCGACACGCCGCACAGTATCAAGGTCGGCACCGGACAGATGCCGGGCGGCGCGGTGACGGCGCGGCGCGCGAGTTACGAAACGTGGCGATGAGGGTACTGAGTACCGAGTACCGATCTGGTCGCCAACCGTCATCTCGCCACGCGATTCTCCCGGCCTAACTGGTTCATGACCCCGTCCGCCGCCAGATAGCCGCTGCGGACGGCGCTTTCCATGGTCGAGGGCCAGTCGGTGGCGGTCCAGTCGCCGGCGAGGAAGAGATTGGGGATGCTGGTTTGCTGGGAAGGCCGCTGGGCCTCCAGACCCGGCCGCACGGAAAAGACTGCTTCTCCTTCCGTAATCATCTGCCAGCGGCGCAGCTCAGCATCGCGTGAAGAGGGAAAGACTGCATTCAAATCGCCACGCACTTCCCGCAATACATCTTCGCGTTCCCGCCCCGCCAACTCATGCGAGGCGCTGATGACCACCTGATAATAGTGTTCCCCTGACTCCTGACTCCTGGCGAACACCCATTGGCTCAGCCGTCCCACCAGTACGGCGTGAGGCAATGGCGTAATGGGCCGGTCGAACCAGAGGTGCAGACTGGTGATGGGCGCGGAGCGGATAACGGGGATGTGACTTGCCGCGGCAGCGGGAAGAATCGCGGCTGCCTGTCGCCAAGGGACGGCGCAAATGACGGAGCCGAAACGAAGGGGCGGACCGTCTTTCAATCGGATGGACAATTCGCCGCCCGCTTGGGTCTCAATTTTCTCGACCGGCGCGCCGGAATGCATGGCCACGCCGCGCTTGGTCAGCCAATCGGCAATTCGCGCGTACAACTCCGCCAGCGGCACTTTCGGAATCCAAACGTCGCTCGCTCCTCGGGCGGACATGAAGCCGTCCACGAACACCTTGCGGGCAGCCGTCAAGGAAGCGCGGCTAAGTGACTCTCCCAAAGCGCTCACCAGCACGACTTGCCAGAACCGCTCGATGCATCGTGGCGACTGCTTTTGTTGCTCAAGCCATGCGCCGATGGTCATCTCGTCCGGCTGCACTTTCGGCGGCAGACGCGAAAGCTTCATGAGCGTAAATGCAACGCTCAGTCGCTCCGCAAGAGTGAGATACGAGAGCCCCAGGAACGCCGGACCCAGGTGCAGCGGGGCTGGGAGCCAACTCGACGCCCGGAAGTCGCACCTTTGCCCTTCCGGGCCGAAGAAGTGCAACGTGCGGTGCCGCTCGAACAGGTCGATGATTCCCGTGCGGCGACAGAAATCTAGAAAGCTCGTGCAGCAACCCATCGCCACATGCTGGCAGTGGTCGATGACTTCGCCGGTCTCCTTATCGATGTAGGAACCCGCGCGCCCACCGAGTCTCCGCTTCGCTTCAAATAGCTCGACGCGAAAACCCCGCTCGCAAAGTGCCGCAGCAGCCGATAACCCCGCCAGTCCGCCGCCGACGATCGCAACGGTAGGGGCAACAGTAGGGGTCGGGAGGGGTTTTCGCGGCGAAAAGCTTTGGATATCCGCAAAAGTCATCCCGTGAAAACTCCTCCCGACCCCGTGACTGATGACGGTGTCGGACGCAACGGGGTCAGGAAGAGTTTTCGCGGCTGGGTCTGTTGGCGATGGATTCTCTACACGCGCGAAAACACTTCCCGACCCCCACAACGCCCCAGCCGCAATGAACAGCTTGCGCGGATAGCTGAGTTGCACTCGTTCACGGAGAACTCTTGTGCCACGGCGTTTGACCTCGCCGAGAATTGCCAGGTAGCGGGCGAGCATCAGCTGAAAGACCCGCCGTCCGGCCGCCGGCAGATAGCGGCTGGTTGCCGCGCCGGATTCAAAGAAGCACTCCGCGCGGGCGGTCTGGAACTGCAAAAACTCGCGCCAACTTGTTTCATGAGCGCCGCTCACGATATCCGCCGGTGCCAGCCCGAATCGCGCCAGCTCGTCCGCCGGCAGATAGATCCGGCCCCGCTCGGAATCCTCGCGAATGTCACGCAGGATATTCGTCAGTTGAAACGCCAGGCCGCAGTCAATCGCCCGCCCGGCGGCCCTGGCATCCCGGCATCCCCAGATGGACAGGCAGGACAGACCGACAACCGAGGCCACGCGGTAGCAGTAAACGCGGAGGTCGTCGAAAGTGGCATAGGCGGATTGGTGCAGGTCCAGCTCCACGCCGTCGAGCATTTCCAACAGGTGTGATGGCGGAACCTCAAATCGCCGCACCGTATCTTCCAGCGCCGGCAGCAGGGCCAGCGGTCCGCGCGGCTCGTAAGAAAAAGGCTCGGTGCTTTCAGCAGTCAGCCGAATCGCAATCGCCCGGCGAAACTCGGCGAATTGCTTCCGCCGAACCTCCAGCGGCTCGTCGCCATCCACCAGGTCATCCGCCTGACGAGCGAAGGCATAGAGAGCATCCATCCCCTGCCGTTGCTCCCCCGGCAGCAGCCAGAAGGTCGATGCCAGATTGGACGAGGCGCGGCGGACCACCGCGCGGCAGTGGCGGTAGCTCGTTTCCAGGTCGCTCGTCATGAAGTCCGCCCGAGATAGGCACGCACCACCAGCGACAGCTTCGTCCACTTGCTGACGACCGGCCGGCGGAACCAGACATCATACCCCTGCCGGCGAATCGCCGCGAGGATTGCCAGCCCGCCATCGATGAACAGCCGCACGCTGACGCGGAGTTGCGAGGAGACGAGTTTCACCAGTGGCTCGCCGGCTAGAAGAAATCCTTCGGCCCGGTCGACTTGAAATTCGATGAGTCTCAGAAAGCGCTCATCCGCGCCACGATTAGCGAGTAGCTTGTCGCTCCGCCCGAATCGAGTCAGATCCTCCCGCGGCAGATAGATACGCTCAAGCTCCCAGTCCCGGCGAACATCCTGCCAGAAATTCGCCAGTTGCAAACCCGTGCAGATCAAATCGGAAAGGCGTACAGTCTCCTCGTTGTGGCAGCGCCCCAGATGCAGCACCAAACGCCCGACCGGGTTCGCGCTCCGACGGCAATAGTCCAGCAACTCCTCAAAAGTCGCGTAGCGGATTTTGGTCCGGTCCTGCCGGAATGCCGAGAGCAAATCCAAGAGAAGTTCGCGGGGAAGGGAGAATTCGCCCGCGGTATCGGCCAGGGCCACGAAGACGGGATGCGAGGAACTACTAACCCGAAGCGTCAGCGAGGGAGAAGCGGCCGCTCCCTCGCTGACGCTTCGGGTTAGTGAGAAATCGCTAGCCGCGTAGAGTTGGATAACCTGCGACTCCCACCAGTCCAGCAATCTCAGCGACTCTACATCGCCCGCAATCTCATCAGCCAGGTCATCAGCCCAGCGGCAGTACGCATAGAGATTGCAAAAGTGCTGCCGCAACTCTCGCGGCAGCAGGAAATGACTGACGCTGAAGTTTTCGTAATGCGCTTGGGCGAGCATACGGCAATAAGCCCGCGCATCCGCCAGCGACAGGGGCGATGTGTCACCAGCTTCGGGGCCATACTTCGCCAGGTCGGCTCGCAAGTAAGGCTTCATGGCCGTCCTGAACGGAAAATCCGTGGCTGCGGCTGCCAATGGGGAATCTCATCCCACGGCCAGAGCGGCCGCGGAATATTGCGATACTCGTAGTTCCAAAAGTCACTCGGCGCGCAGCCCGGCGCGCGAATGCTGAAAATCTGCGCCGCCCGCGCCGCATAAGCCGCCCGAAAGCCGCAGGGACTTTTGGCGATGAGAACCGACGCTGAAAACGGATCGTAACCCGCGGCCTGAAACAGCTCCGGGGCGAAGTGCGGCCCGCTGCGCGACGTGACGATGACGACAACATTGTCGGCTTTCGCTCCGCGAAAGGGCGTGCTTTCGCGGAGCGAAAGCCGACATTGCTTCAGCACCGCGCAGCGGCCCATGTTGATGGGGAGGTTCTTGCCGATGTGGCCCGACAGGGTGAACTGAGCGTCGAACATGCGCTCGACCTTCGCCGCGAAGTCAATCCGCGTGCCGAATCGATTGTCCCGAACGCCTCCTAGGGAAAATGAGTGCTCCGCTCCAACGCCGAGCGCTTCCGCCTGCTGCACAACTTCCGGCGAGACAACAGTGACGAGCACCGGCCGCGGCCAGTCGTGCTTCACCAGCTCGCGGAGAATCCAGACGCTATCCCCCGGCGCGCCACTGGTGGTGGCATCCGCCGCATCGCTCAGGACGGTCAGTCCGTCAGGATGTTCCATCGCCTTTTGCACTCCTTCCTCCGCGGTGAACAGCTCCGGCAGATATTCTTTCCGCCGCGCCCAGAGTTCACTGGCAAGCTCCGAGCAAAGTGCTTCTGCGAGCTCAGGATTGTTGTCCGTCGTAATCATCACCGACGAGCCGAATTCTGGAATGTCCAGCCAGGGCTGAACGGTGGCGAGGCCGGCGGCGAGAACGTCAGGGCGTGCTTCCCAGGCTTGCACTTTTCGCTTGAATTCGGCGCTCATGCCCGTCGCCAGCTCCGAGTTGGCTTTCTCCGCGGGAAAGACCGCCGGCACTTTGACGAAAGCCGTCGTGGGCCTGGCCCCGTCCACAAGAATCCGCCGCAGCACGGCGGCACCGCGAACGCCCGTTTCGTAGATGTCCACATGTGGGATGGAGTGATAGAGCACCAGCGCATCCGCCGCGGCGACCATGCGGGGGGTGATATTGGCGTGCAGGTCCAGCGTGCTGACCAGCGGAATCGCGGGTCCAACGAGCTCGCGGACGGCTTGCAGGATTTCCCCCTCGACATCGGGATGCTGCTCTGCCGCCATCGAGCCATGCAGCGCCAGCAGCACGGCATCCACCGGCAGAGCCTTCGCCAGCGCCGCAAGCACTTCCTGCTTGATCCACTCAAACGTCTCGGCAGTCGCGGTCCCCGCCGGCCATGCCGGCAGCCGGACGAGACCTACTAACTCAGGATTCTCCGGCCACTTTCGCAGCGACTGGATGAAACCTCCCAGCTCATTGGTATTGGCCATCTGCCGCAGCATTTCATCGCCGCGGGAGACGCCGAAGGCCTCAAAATCCTCCCGCGTCGTGCGAATGGGATTGAAGGTATTGGTTTCCTGCCAGATTTGGCCGAGTGCAATGCGCATGGCACTAGCTTAGCCCCCGCGTCCACGCGGGGAAGAGCACCGCGTGGACGCGGCGGCTAAGCGAACGAGATATCCCAATCGCCGCCAACTGGACTATAAAGGAACTATGAGCACCTCTGCCTCTTTCCCGACGACCCGGCTCCGCCGCCTCCGTTATAACCCGGCCGTGCGGGAGCTGGTCCGCGAGACGCGGCTCTCGCCCCAGAGCCTCATTCTGCCGCTGTTTGCCCGGACGGGAAAAAACGTCCGCCAGCCAATCAGTTCGATGCCGCCGCACTGCCAGCTCTCGGTGGACTTGATTGCGGAAGAGGTGCGGGAAGCGCAGAAGCTGGGGCTGGGGGGCGTGATTCTGTTTGGCATTCCGGCGGAGAAGGATTTTCTTGGCAAGGATTCGTACAGTGACCAGGGCATCGTGCAGCAAGCGGTGAAGGCGGCCAAGGATGCCGCGCCGGAGCTGCTGGTCATCACCGATGTCTGTTTCTGCGAATACACCAGCCACGGGCACTGCGGCGTGGTGGATGACCACACGGGCGGGCCGGATGTCAACAACGATGCCACGCTGGAGCTGCTCGGCAAGCAGGCGCTGAGCCATGCACAGGCCGGCGCGGATATGGTGGCCCCCAGTGGCATGATGGACGGCATGGTCGGGGCGATTCGCAAGTCGCTCGACGGCGGCGGCTTTGAGCATCTGCCGATCATGAGCTACGCCGCCAAATACGCGAGTGCCTTCTATGGCCCCTTCCGCGAAGCGGCCGAAAGCACTCCGCAGTTCGGGGATCGACGGGCCTATCAGATGGACCCTTCCGCCAGTGCGGACCAGGCGCTGCGCGAAGTGGAGCTGGATCTGGCGGAAGGAGCCGACATCATCATGGTCAAGCCGGCTCTCGCATATCTCGACATTATCCGCCGGGCGAAAGACCGATTTCCGGGCGTTCCCATCGCTGCTTACAACGTCTCCGGCGAGTACAGCATGGTCAAAGCCGCTGCGGAAAAGGGGTGGATTGACGAGCGGGCGATTGCTTTGGAGACGCTCATCGCCATTCAACGCGCGGGGGCTAGCATCGTGCTGACGTACTGGGCCAAGCAGGTTGCGGCGTGGCTTGCTTAATGGCGCCGGTTCACGCAGTTGGGCATAATTGCGCGAATTTGCCCGTTCTCGCCCGGATTTCTGTGGCATGATGCGAGGAAACTCGTTAGAAATGCCTATGTTCCTCGTAAACTCCTTCATCCCTGACAGCAATCCTTCCAATGAGCACCGGGCCGACCGCGAACATTGGCATCTCCGCGATTGCGACTTATCAGCCGCCCTGGGTTCTCGGCAATGATTGGTTCGAGGGGACGATTCCCCGCAAGTTCGTCCACCACACGGGAATTCAGTCGCGGCCGATTTCGGAAGAAGATGAAGTCGCGATGGCCGTCCGCGTGGCCGAGCTCTTGCAGCGCGAAGCCGGCTGCGATTGGCGGAATTGTGCCGGCCTGATCTTCGCTTCGCCGTCATTCATTCCGCGTCTCGTAGCCCAGCAATACCTAGATGACCGGAGCGCACGCAGCGAGCGGCTGAAGAGCGCGGCTCGGCGGTTCGCTCAGAAAATCAAACTCCCGAAGTGCCCGCAATACGCCATCAACTGGTTCTGCAGCGGGTTCGCTCGAGCCATGTCGATTGCCTGGCGACGGCTGGCTAACCTGACGCCTCATCAATTCATCCTCATTATAAATTCCAACCGCATCAGCCGCATTACGGATTTTGCCTGCGCGCAAACAGGGGCCTTGTTCGGGGACATGGCCACTGCCACGCTGCTGGCGAGGGAAGACAGCCCGCTTCATCCGGTGCATTTCAAGCTGCTCTACGCCAACGCCCACAAGCAGCCGGCGGACGGCGCGTTCTTCAATTTTCACATGCGGAAAAATGTCCTCGTTCCGCAGAAAGGTGGCGGCAAAGAGTATGCCCCGCAGCGACTGGTCTTTTCCTTGGACGGCATGGGGGTCGCCGACGCCGCTCCGCGAGCCATGGCGTCGGGAATTGCGAAGGCCCTGGCGGCGACGAGGATTTCTCCTGCCGACATCCGCTTCGTCGTCCCGCACCAGGCCGGCACCGGCATCGTCCGGCTGGCCACGATGAAGATTGAGGCTCTCGGCATCACGGGGGAGATTATCAACGGCTTGACCAGCGCAGCGGGAAACGTCAGCTCCTGCTCCATCCCTTACGCGCTCCAGCAGCACTGGAACCGCTTGGGCGGCACTATCGCCTGTCCCACCGCCGCCGTCGGCCGCCCCGGCAAGCTGGAAATGTCCCAGGGGTGCATTCTGCTGCAAGCCACGCCGCTGCACAGCAAGCTGGCGAATGCGGCTTGAAGTAGTGATGCCGTTTGGAAATTCTTGATGCCTAAGAATTAGGCGGCGTGAGTCGCTAAGTGAGCGCCGGCCAGAGCATTGCAACCAGTAAAGCGGCCAGCATCAGAATAACGAGCCAGTCAGCCAGAGATGTTGGCCAGAGCGTATTCGGATCGTGGCGGAATGGCATTTCCACCATTCTACCCGGCCGCGCATGAAAAGGCCCACCGCTTCCGATGGGCTAACCAAACGGCATCACTACCCGGCTTGACTCTTGGTTCATTTTCCCCCGGCCGGATGGTATGCTGGTGGGAACCCTCCGCCACTCTCGTTCCTCCACGGGAACTTCCCGCCATGCTGCTATTCTGCTTCCGTGTTCTGTGTTTCGGTTCATGGGGCCTGCTTTCCGCATCCGCGGCGCTCGCTCAGGAGAATAAACCCGCGGAAGCGGCCAAGCCCGCGGAAGTTGCCGCGCCTGCCGTAGCCACTCCCGCGGCAACCACTCCCGCTGCCGCAGCAACTCCCGCCGCTCCGCCAGCCGCCACCGTCCCTCTTCCCGGACATTCCTTCCACGCGGAGGTCTTCAACGAAGGGCCGCGGCAGAAGGCGTACTTGATGCCGGGAATGCCCAAGATTGTCTTTCCGGTGACGACGAAAGTCCCCGAGGCCCAGCAGTTCATTTGCCAGGGAATCGGCCAGGTGCATGGCTTTTGGTACTACGAGGCGGAGCGCTCCTTCCGTCAGGCGGCCGCCCTCGACAAGGAATGCGGCATGGCCTACTGGGGAATGGCGATGGCCAACAGCGAAAACCAGGACCGCGCCAAAAAGTTCATGGCCGAGTGCGTCAAACATAAAGCCGGCCTCAGCGAGCGGGAGCTGATGTACATCGACGCGCTGGACGCCTACCTCAAGGCGGACGGCAACAAGAAGAAAGAACGGAACGAAACTTACACGCGGGCTCTCGAAAAAATCCTCTACAAGTTCCCGGACGACATCGAGGCCCGGGCCTTCCTCGCACTGCAGCTCTGGAAAAACCGGGACGCGGGCATCCCCATCAGCAGCCACATCGCCGTCGATGCCGTGCTCGAACAGGTGTTTCGGCTGGACCCGATGCATCCGGCTCATCACTACCGCATCCACTTGTGGGACTACGAGCGGGCCGAGAATGCGGTGGACTCCGCCGGCAAGTGCGGGCAGACCAGTCCGGGCATCGCCCACATGTGGCACATGCCTGGGCACATCTATTCCAAGCTGCGGAGATACGACGACGCCTGTTTTCAGCAGGAGGCTTCGGCCCGCGTCGACTATGCCCACATGATGCGGGACCGCGTGCTGCCGGACCAGATTCACAACTTCGCCCACAACAACGAGTGGTTCATCCGCAACATGATCGCTTGCGGACGCCTGAAGGACGCCACCGACCTCGCCAGAAACATGTGCGATCTCCCCCGGCACCCCAAATACAACACGGTGCGCGGGGGCAGCGCGAACTTCGGGCGGATGCGGCTGTTTGATGTGCTGACGAGCTTCGAGCTGTGGGATGAGATCATCGCCCTGAGTAACACGACCTATCTCGAACCGACCGATGTCGAGAATGAGCAGACCAGACGGCTGCGGCAC
>JBKJNY010000111.1:0-69477 GCA_046593355.1 Pirellulaceae bacterium
GTTCGACGAAACTAACCCGAAGCGTAAGCGAGGAAGAGCCCATGGCTTACGTCGTTTTTCCTCGCTAACGCTTCGGGTTGGTGTCGGGCACAGTTTGAAACACTGAGTAGCCCTGGGCACGCCCACGGCTTTGCGTGGGCGTGATATCGATAGCAGTCCCCACGCCCACTCCAAGCAGTCCCGGCGCGCCGGGATGCTACCCAGACCCGGAACATTGTTTCCACGCTATCCTACGCGCCTACATGCCCGCCAGGGCGTCGTTCTCGTTCGGCTTGATATCGAACAACTGGTTCAGCCGCGTGATGACGAAAACCTCGTAGATTTCGGGCCGCAGGTTGCACAGCCGCATTTTTCCCTTGGCGGCTTTGACCTTTTTGTCCAGCATGATGAGCTTGTTGAGGGCGGCGCTGGAGAGAAACTCCACACTGTTGAAATTGAGAATGAGGTTTTGCTTTTTCTCCTTCTCGACCAGGGCGAACAGCTCATCCCCCAGCTCCTGGATGTTCGCGGCGTCGATGATTTTGCGGTCCAGGAACCGGACCAGGGCGACTTCCCCCGCGCTGCCGCTGAGATTCATGATTTCAATGCGACGATGAACTGCCATATCACCCACTCCCAAAAATGCGCGGCGAGCGCCAATTCAAAAACGCCACTTAATTAAACGAAGGTCTCCACCCCAACATTAACACCTAACGTAACGCACGATGGCCCGGATTGCAACCGAATACCAGTTTCCCGTGCAATTCCCGGAGAGCATTCCCACGGATTGCCGCGAGCGCCAGCCCTCGCTCCATGCACACGCCCACTCCAAGCAGTGGGCGTGCTACCCCTGCATTCTGCCCACTGCCCCCCGCTTTCTGCTTACTGCCTTCTCTCCCCTGGCTGCTCTTTCTCCGCCCTGGCCCGCGTCTCCTGGTCGTACCACAGCCGCCAGGCACGCTGGTCATAGCCAAAGGTGGTTTGTGAGAGCTTTGTCAGGGCGGCGAGGACTTCCTGGTTTTGCACGCGGGCCACGATGACGCGCGGCCCCTCGTTTTGGACGATGGACGTACCACCGTCCGCACTGAAAGAGGCGGCGGTCGCATCGGGGCTGATGCGGCCGGGGAGTGTCCGCTGGTGGACGGTTACCAGCGCGTCAATCAGTGGCGAGATGGCGGCCGGATCGCCAATCCGGCCCAGCGCCATCGCGGCCCGATTGACGACCGGATTGCTCGAATCTTGCAGTGCGCCGATAAACGAGTCCGCGACGTGCGGCACCTGGAGCCGCACAATTCTGTCGAGGCAGTAGTGATAGACTTCTTCGTCGGGTTCGGAAAGCGATGCCCGCACCAGCACCTGCACGGCAGCACCGTCCGCGATGTTTTCGAGCACGTCGATGTACAGCATTTTCACCGATCGTACCCGCTCGCGGGCCAGCATGGTCGCCAGCGCCGGTATGGCCGCGGGATCTTTGACAGCCGCGATGAGGTCGGCGGCTCCCTTGTCGCTCCCCCAATGGGAGCGCAGGCGGACGAGCTTCACCAGCCACGCTTTCTCCGCCAACTCGCGCTTGGAGCGCGTTTCCATCAGCTCGATCTCTTGCGAAGTCCGCCAGCGCCCCTTGTAGAACTCGTAACCTTCCGCGCGATGATAGTCCTGCTTCGTCGTCCAGCGGCCATCCACAAAGGCAAATCCCAAGAGCGCTCGCGCTGCCTGGTGATCAGGTTGGAGCTCGATGATCCGTGCCAAATGGGTCGTCCGCTGCCGCGTGAGATGGTGATCGCGGCACCACTCGGCCAGCTTCCATTGGGCTGGCACGGTGTCGGGAGTCTGCAGGGCCAACTCGTCATACTCCTGCTCCGCCGGCAACTCCCGCAAATGTTCGCGGACCTGCTCCCGCGTCAGCTTCAGGACCACGCCCGACGGCTGCCGGATGACAAACCGTATCAGCGGCATCTCTTCCGAATTCAGCCAGTCCCCCTGCACCTGCCCCCCGGATGCCAGGCGAAAGGTATCGGCCCGCAGCGGTGAAAGCGGCAGCAAGGCTACCGCGACTGCCGCCAGCAGGGGGCCGCGCTTGCTGAACGCGAGACGGCCGACACGACTCTGGGACCAAAAAACCATTCCCTGAGTATAAGGACTCGGCGAGACGCGGGACAAGCAACACCTGAGCTGACGCAGGGGCAATCAGCAATCGAATCAGGATGGGAGCAAGCCGCCGCGTCCCGGGCAATCCGCATCACAGAGACCTCTCCCTTCTCTGGATGCGGATGCCGGGCGCAAGGCGGGAACAGTCGGACGGCATGCCAGGATTCCCGCGGGAGACACGGCCTCACGCCTGGGCCGGCAAGCTGCGGGACGCGCAATGCAACGTCGGAGTTCCGGTGTATGTACTAAAGAGGGGGCGAAAGCGAATAGGTTCAGGACGATGGATGCATAACGGCGAAGCAAGAAAGCAAACGGAGTGCCAAAGACGATTGGGTGCCGGTCTCGTGACTGCTGGTGGTTTCGCCCGCAGAAAATGTGGGAAAAAAGTCGCCGTGAACACGAGCGAGTGATTCGAGAGGGAAGCACTCCACAGGAAGTTGCACAACCTCGCGGCGAGAAGTGCCTGGAATTGGGGCACCTAATCCGCACTTCTCACCGGCGGCAGCAATCCGAAGCGTAAGCAAGAGCGGGCCAGCGCACTCCCTCGCTAACGCTACGGGTTAGTGTGCCGCGGCAGACGCGCCGACACCAAGATTGAGCAAGCTGAAAGCCAACCCCACCGGCTTATTTCCGCCTCACCAGCGGCTTCACTTGCCGGGCCAGCTCATTGCTCCGCTGGCCGGGTTTGCCGCCGAAGACCCGCTCGTCGTAGATAGCCAGGGCGTGCAGACCGTGGCCGAGCGGGCCGATGGCCCATTTCTCATTGCGGCCGTCGAGCAGCAGGTTGGCGAGATAGTCCACGCTCTTCACCATTCGCTGGTCTTGCAATTCCTCTTCGCTGAGGGAGTAGGCGAGCCACTCCGTGATGTGGCCGGTGGTTTCCAGCCGGCGGGAGGGCGGGCCATTGTCTTCGCGGCCGGCGAACCAGTTGGTGCTGTAGCTGCCGTCCGGGTTTTGCAGCTTGAAGGTATACGCGTGATATTCTTCGATGAATTTGCGGGCCCGCTCCCATTGACCGTCCAGCGGCTCCTTCCGCTGCTGCCGCTTGTGGACGGCGTAGCTGAAGCCGGTCAACCGATGCGTGCCGCCGCAGGCAGCGCCAATGATCGGCTGGGCGAGTTCTTCCTTGATGAGGCGGGGGATGTCCCAATCCTCGCCGGCCGCGCTCTTCCACTTGTCGTCGGACTTGAGGTAATGCACCAGAGCGATGAGCTTGAAGGTCAGCTCGGTGCGGGGCTGGCAGGTGTGCTTCTCGTGCTCGACGAGGTCGGCCACCTTGAAATCAAAGTTGTCCACCTTCATCGGGTAATCGGTGCGGACCCGCGACTGAGCGAGCATCGCCAGGAACTGGCCGGCGTGCCCTTGCACCCCCGGCCCAATCTTCGTCTGCAGCCTGTTGTTTTGCACCCAAAAGAGGGTCTGCCCGTTGCAGTTGCCGTTGTAGCAGAGATAGCCGATCGCGTTGACCTTCCTGTTCTGGGCAATCAGCTCGGTATCCACACCGTAGGCAATCATGGCGTGCATCGCGCCCCACGGGCTGCGGCTGGCCACGTTCTCCGGCTGTTGATAATAGTGGGCCAGGACATCGCGGAGTTTTTCGCGGAGGATTTTCTGCTCCGGCGTAAGCTCTTTCGTTTCTTCAATGGCTGGCTCGAAGAACTTGGATTCGTCAGTTTTCTCTGCTGCCTTGTCTTCCGGCTTAGATTCTGTATTCGGCTCCGCCGCCTCCGCCGGGCTGTCGAATTCGTCCGAGATTCTCTCCGCCTCATAGGAGACCAGCATCAAGCTGAGGTCTTCCGCCGATACCGGCGTCGAAATGAAGGAAACCCTTTCGGCGGGACGAGCAGCCACGCGGGGCTGGGGGTGCTCCACGTCGGAAGTTGCCGGCGATTGCCCCGTTGGACTGGCCTCCTCCGGGCCGGCTTGCTGGAGCACCGCAACGCCGGCGACGAGGAAGCCAAAGAGCACGCAGAACGAGAGCGTCGTCCGGACCATGAGGATTCCTTGATTCGTCAATTCTTGACAAATAGCGCGGTGCCGCTAACCGCGAGGGGAGTAGAGATAAGTTTCATCATCGGTCTGCACGGTGACATTCGTAAACCCACCACGCTAGGGCCGAAGAATTTCCGTGATGCTGCTAGCATCGCCAGAAGAAACAGCCGTGACAACCGGAGGAGTCCAGAAGCATGGCTGGACCCCCTTGTAGGATGGCGTTCCCACACCGTACCCCAAGGAGCTGGAGAATCTGGACGGATGGTAATGCGTTGTGCGAAGCCATACCCCTTAAAACCACGGCTGCCGCAGGCGCTCGGCCCAGCTCGGCGGATCCGGGGGGCGGGGGTTGCCGCCGTCGAGATACTCGCGCCAGGTTTGCACGCTCATGCCATAATCCTTGCCGGTGGAAGATTTGAGAGACTGCATCGCCACCCGCTGAACGGCAGGGTCGTTTTCCTCCAGGGAGAGTGCGAGGGCCTTGGCCGCTGCGGGGCTTTTGTGCCTGCCGAGGGCGCGGGCCGCTTCCATCCGCACATCCAAATCAGCATCCCCCGTGAGCTGTGCCAACAATTGAACCGCTTCCGGCCCCTGCTGACCCGCGAGAGCCTGGCAGGCCGCCGTCCGAACGTCGGGGTCGTTGTCCGTCGCGGCACCTTCCAAGGCGACCAGCGAAGCCGGGCCGGGCAGCACGGCCAAGGTCTTCACAAGCTCCGCCCGAACGGTGGGGCTCTTCTCAATCGCCAGCACGTCGATGATTTCCTTCGCCAGCCGCTGCTTTTCGCCATCCGGCATTTGACCGGCTTCCGCCCGCACCTGCCGCAGCTCGTCCATCCGCTTGTAATACGTCGGCCCTCGCTTCTCATCCGCTTCCCACTCCTTGCGGACATACGGATTGAGCGCCCGCGCCTCCGGCACAAACCCATCCGCGCAGCCGCCCGCCGATAGCAGGCCCGCCGCCGCGAGCATTAGCAACGCAAAGTGATTTTGTGAAGCAGCGAACTTTGTGGAAATCGTGCGCATAGAGTAAACAGACCCAGAAAGTGGGACCAAGGGCCGGAGACTATAACGAACGCCGGTTTCCCACGCCAGACGAACCGGTCCTGTTTTCGCTCCAGAGGTTTGAGCTGCGGCAGATGTCCGTTTCCGCCCCAAATCAAGCCCCCGCTTGCTCTTACCGCACATAACCCGTGTTGCGACGAGCGGCGGGAAGGGCTAGATTGCCAAGACAGTTCGGCATTCTCCGCGTGCCAACGATCGCTATCGCCAAAGGGATTCTTATGGCCCGATATACTTTGTTCTTGGCCCTATGTCTGGTCATCGGATTTTGGGGCTGCGGTGCTCCGACGGCTGTGAAGAAGGTTGAAAACGATCCGTCGGAGACGGTGAAACCCGATGGGGACGCGAAAAAAGAAATCGCTAGCAGCGGGGAAACAAAAGAAGAACCAACCAAGGCTTTTGTGCTTGGCGACATGATCAAGCCATTTGACCCGCCAACGCTGGAGGATTTGAATGCCAAGGTGAAATGGATTGATCGTCCGGTCATCGACCCCGCGCCGCTGCTCCGCGAACGCCAGGCCAAAGAGAAACAGCTCGCCAGTGCGGAGGAGGCCCTGAACCTCCAGAACAACACACCGCAAGACAACGAGCGAATCCTCAGTGGCTTAGGACGACTCCCGACTGAAAAAGGAAAGGAAGTCAACTGGGAAGCTACCATCAACCGCCACTCCTATGGAGACGTCAACAGTGTTAACCCGGTTCTTGCCAGCTCCAACGTCGAATTCGATATCAGCGGGCTGATCAACTTCGGCCTGTTCAGCTTCGACTGGGACTTCAACCCCTTTGCGTCGAAGGACGCCGTCGTTTCGTGGCAATCTAGCGAGGACCGGCTGTTCGACAAGGTCGTTTTGCGCGATGACTTGACCTGGTCCGACGGTCAGCCCATCACCGCGCATGATGTGGAGTACAGTTTCAAGGTGATTCTGACCGAAGCGGTGCCGGTCAAAGCGCAGCGGAGCGGCACGGACAAGCTCAAGTACGTCAAAGCCTACGACGATCACACGCTGGTGTTCTTTCATCAGGAATCGCTGGTCACCAACGACTGGAACTTGAACTTCAGCGTGATCCCCAAGCACGTCTTTGAAACAACAATCGCCGAGGATCCGCTCCTCAATCGGCTTCCCAAACATGTGGAGCTCGAGAACAAACCTGTAACCGGCGGCCCCTACATCATCAAGTCTCGGACCCGCGGGCAGGAGATCGTGCTGGAGCGCCGCGACAGCTACTTTATGCATGGCGGCAAACAAGTCCGGGACAAGCCGTACTTCAAGACGGTCCGGTTTCGGATCCGCGATAATCCGTCCGTGGCGCTCCTGGGCCTGAAGGCGGGGGATATCGATGAAATGATCATCATTCCCGAGCAGTGGCGGACCCAAACGACGGACGATGAGTTCTATAAGACGAATACCAAAGCGTATGCCTTGGAATGGACGGAGTTCCATTTCGTCTGGAACTGCAAGTCCGACTTGTTCTCGGACAAGCGCGTCCGCAAGGCCATGTCCTTCGCGTTCGATCACAAGGAAATGATCGAAAAGCTCCGCTATGGCCTGGATGAGCCGTGCAACGGCATTTTTAACCACACGTCCAAGTGGGCTCCCAAACCCGCGCCCAAGCCTTATCAGCAAGACCAAGACAAAGCCGAGCAACTCCTGGTAGAAGCTGGCTGGGTAGATACCGATGGCGACGGAATTCGAGACAAGATCGTAAATGGCAAGAAGGTGCCGTTCCAGTTCACCGTGATCGTCACCAGCAAACAGGATCGCATCGATATTTGCACGCTGCTCAAGCAGTCCCTGGACCAGATTGGCATTAAGTGCGACGTCAAGCCGCTGGAGTTCACGGTCCTGATTGAAAAGCTCACCAAGCATGACTTTCAAGCTGCGTTCGGCGGCTGGGGAACCGGGACCGATCCCGACACCTCCGATAACATTTGGGGCAGCGGGCAAGAGCGGAACTACGGTCAGTATTCCAATCCCGAGGTAGACAAATTATTCGTGGCTGGCCGGCATGAGCTCGACCCAAAAAAACGGGCGGAAATCTACGGTAAAATTCATCTGCTGCTCTACGAGGACCAGCCCTACACATGGCTCTTCTTTCAGAACGCCTACTACGGCTTCAATAAAACGCTGCGAGGATACGTCTTCTCGCCGCGGGGGCCATACCACTACGGCCCCGGCTTCAGCAGCATCTGGAAACCGATTGTGCCGTAGGCGAATAACCTTGGGACGCTCATTCTTCACTCCCGTGCGGTCCGCCCTCGCCTCGTGATTCGCGCCGGCTATGGTCAACTATCTCATTCGCCGCCTGATCTTGGGAGCGCTGACGCTGGTGCTGGTGACGTTCATCATCTTTGCGCTGATCCGCAACATGCCGGGCACGCCACTGACGCTGAACATGGCGGAGACCGACCCCAGCAAGAAAATCAGCAAAGAGCATATGGTGATTCTGAATCGGGCCTATGGCCTCGATAAGCCTTGGCCCATTGCTTACGTTCACTGGCTGGGCAATCTGGTCCGTCTGGACCTGGGGGACTCGTTTCGCGAAGGCAAGCCCGTCATTGGCGTGATTGCCCAGCGGATCGGGCCGACTTTGCTGTTATCCACCGCCTCGATTTTTCTGGCGTACCTATTGGCCATTCCCTTAGGTCTCTATTCCACCGCCAGGAGCGGAAAACTCGATGAGCGGACAACGAGCGTATTTCTCTATGCCCTTTACTCGCTCCCCTCGTACGTCGCCGCGATGCAGTTGCTTTACGTTTTCTACTATTTGCTGCGCGAGACAGCCTGGCAGCTCAAGCCCGGAATGATCAGCGACCACTATCCAACCATGTCATTCCCCGAGAAAGTGGCGGACATCGGCTGGCATTTACTGCTGCCGCTGATCTGCTTCACTTACCACAATCTCGCCTACGACAGCCGCTTTATCAAGGCAAACATGGAAGAGGCCATCCGTCAGGATTACATTCGCACCGCGCGGGCCAAGGGGGCGGGCCGCGTGCGTGTGCTTGTTCAGCATGCCTTTCGCAACACGCTGATTCCCTTGGTCACGCTGTTGGGGCTGCAACTTCCTGGACTTCTCGGCGGCGCAATTATCCTTGAGCAAATTTTTAGTTGGCCGGGAATGGGACGTCTGTTTTTTGATTCCATCACCTACCGTGACTATCCGGTCATCATGGGGCTGACGTTTATGCTCTCGGTCTTGACGCTCGCCGGCCAGTTACTCGCGGACTTTCTGTACGCCATCGTCGATCCGCGAGTCACCTACTCCTAACGCAGCCACTCCACGAGCACGCCGGACCGCGCTGCTGACCGCATGAAACCAACTCCATCAACACAACCCGATGCCACGAATGCCCGCCGAAAGGCCCGCGGGTTCTGGGCCGGCACCTGGAAGCGATACGCGACGAAAAAGCTCGCCTTGTCGGCTCTGGTTTTCGTCGGGCTGATGGGGTGCGTGGCGCTGGCCTCTCCGATGATCGTGGGCGTCAAGCCGGTCGTCTGCAAATATAAGGGACGTATCTATTTTCCGTGCCTGGCGTATTTCCATGAACGCTGGGAAAACCCAATCTTCGTTAAGGAGCTGCGAAAAAAGTACTCGGTCAATTTGAAGAAGAAAGATCCTGATAGTTGGGCCGTTTGGCCATTGGTGCGCCAGGATCCTTTCAACCGAGTCAAAGAAGATGAGTGGGAAGATCAGCCCGGCAATCCGACCGGCAGCGACGGCAAGCCCAGCCGCTTCAACCTGATGGGTACGAACCAGGCGGGCGTGGACGTCTTTGCCCAACTCGTCCACGGCACGAAAATAGCGCTGCTCGTGGGCTTTGTCTCGACCGGCATCTCGGCAGCGATCGGAATTACGCTCGGAGCGCTCGCCGGTTACATGGGCGGCTGGGTGGACATGCTTGTCAGCCGCTTGATCGAAGTGATGATGTGCATCCCGACGCTGGTTCTGATTCTGGCCCTCATCGCCGTCGTGGACAAAGCCACGATCTGGCATACCATGGTTGTCATCGGCGTCACCAGTTGGACGGGTATTGCCCGCTTGACCCGAGCTGAATTTCTGAAGCTCCGCAACCTGGAATATGTCGTTGCCGCGCGGGCCCTCGGTGCGGGCCGGCTGCGGGTCATGTTCCGCCACGTTTTACCAAACGCCTTGGCACCGGTGCTGGTACCCATCAGCTTTGGGATTGCCTCCGCCATCCTCGTGGAAAATGCCCTCAGCTTTCTTGGCTTCGGCTCCCCACCACCCAATGCCAGTTGGGGAACGCTGCTCAATGCCGGTCAACGGAGCCCGGATATGTGGTGGCTGATTTTCTTCCCCGGCATTGCCATCTTTCTGACGGTGATGGCCTACAACCTGATCGGCGAAGGCCTGCAAGAGGCAACCGACCCGCGGCTGCGCGAGGGAGCGAAATAGCCGTGCCTGCTCCTCTCCTCGAAATCGAGCATCTCGCCACACACTTCCGCACTGACGACGGTATCGTGAAGGCGGTGGATGATATTTCGCTCACGATCGTGGAGGGCAAGACGCTCGGCATCGTGGGCGAAAGCGGCTCTGGAAAAAGCGTGACCTCGTATTCCATTATGCGGCTGTTGTCGGGCAATGGCGACATCGTCAGCGGCAGAATCTCACTCCTGGGCAAGGACCTGGTCCGCCTGCCGGAGCCGGAGATGCGGCAGATTCGCGGCAAAGAGATCAGCATGATCTTTCAGGAGCCGATGACTTCGCTCAATCCGGTGTTCACGGTGGGGTATCAGGTGATGGAGGCGATCCTGCTGCACCAGAAGGTGAGCAAGGCGGAGGCCCGGAAGAAGGTGATTGACCTGTTCCGCGAGGTCGGCATTCCGGACCCGGAGGGGCGGATCGATTCGTACCCGCATCAAATGTCCGGCGGGCAGAAGCAGCGGGTGATGATTGCGATGGCCCTCTCCTGCAATCCCCGCCTGCTTATCGCCGACGAGCCGACAACCGCCCTGGACGTGACGATTCAGGCTCAGATTCTGGACATCCTCCGCAAGCTGCGGGACGAGCGGGGGATGAGCGTACTGTTCATCACGCACGACCTTGGCGTGATTGCCGAAATCGCCGACGACGTGGCGGTGATGTTCCAGGGAAAGGTCGTCGAGTACGGCAAAGTTCTGGACATCTTTGAAAACCCCAAACATCCCTACACCAAAGGACTACTCGCTTGCAAGCCGCGATTGGAGACGAAGTACAAAATCCTGCCGACCGTGGCCGACTTCATGGAGACCAAGGACGAGGGCGGCGAAATCAAGGTCATCGAAAAGAAGGTCACGCCCGAGCGGTTGCAGGAGCTCGAAACCAAGGGTCGCGGCCGGCGGTTGCATCCGCTTTCCAAGCTCATGGGAATGGGGCATCCGTGGGAAGAAGGGCAGCACGCGCCGGACACGAAGTCGGTGAAGGAAGGGGACCAGCCGCTGTTGAGCGTGAAGGACTTGAAGGTGTACTTCCCCATCCGCAAGGGCATCTTCCTGCGGACCGTCGGCCACGTGAAGGCGGTGGACGGCATCAGCTTTGATATCTACCGCGGGCAGACGCTGGGCCTCGTCGGCGAATCGGGCTGCGGCAAAACGACGGCGGGCAGGGCCATCCTCCGGCTCCTCGAGCCCGACGGCGGCCGTGTCGATTACGGCGGCGTCAGCCTGGCCCAGCTCGGCAGCGGCGACATGCGCCGCATGCGCCGCAAGATGCAAATCATCTTCCAGGATCCGTACGGCAGCATGAACCCGCGAATGACCATCGAGTCCTCGCTCACCGAGCCGATGTACATCCACAAGCTGGGCACCAACGGCCAAGACCGCCGCGACAAAGCGGTCGCTCTGCTCGAGGAAGTCGGCATGATGCCCGAGCACCTCCGCCGCTACCCGCACGAATTCTCCGGCGGCCAGCGGCAGCGGATCTGCATCGCACGGGCTCTCGCCGTCGAGCCCGAATTTATCGTCTGCGATGAATCGGTCTCTGCCCTCGACGTCTCCGTCCAGGCCCAGGTCCTCAACCTGCTCAAGAGATTGCAAGAGAAGCGGGGCCTGACCTACATCTTCATCAGCCACGACCTGTCCGTCGTCAAGTTCATGTCCGACATGATGGCCGTGATGAACGCCGGCAAAATCGTGGAGTTCGGCCCGAGCGAAAACATCTACGCTCACCCCAAAGAGGACTACACTCGCCGGCTCATCGACGCCACTCCCAAGGACAGCATCGAGAACATCAAGCGGCGGCAGAAGCATCGGGAAGAGGCGCTGGCCAGGCGGCTGACAAAGTAGGCCGCCGATAGTATTCCTCACGCTCCGCGTGAGGAAGTCATCTTGCGGAGCGAGCTGAGTACTATTCTTGCAGTTCCATCGCCACAATCTCGTCCAGCATCTCCTGGGCGTCGTCCGTCATGCGGCTGATGCGGGCGAGCCAGCCGGATTCGCCAGCGGGTTGATCGCGGTCATCGCCAAAGAGAGCGAGCAGACTGCGGCCGATGGTCTCGTTGAGGTCCGCATTGGGACTGGCGAGAGTCAGGTGCGAGAGAAGCGAACCGCGGAACGAGGAGAACAGCAGCTCCCTTGCTAAGTGCTGCTCATCGAAGGAGCCGCCGGAGCGGAGGTCGTCGGCGAAATCGGCAGCGCGGTTGGGTTCAAAAGCAAAGTCATGAATGCCACTGGCCGACGCCAGATGAGCCAGCAAGAGATCGGTCCAGCGCTCAATCCGGCGGCGGAGGTCGTTGAGCTGCTTGGCGGCGGGAACTCCCTGCCGCTCCCCGGTGAGCAAGAGTTGCAGCACCTTGCCGCGGACTTCCAGATGAGCGGTGAAGACGCTTCGAGCCACCGGCTCTAGCTCGGCTTCCTTCCGGCGGGCGTCGCTCGCTGCCGCGGCGGCGGCGGCGATGCGGCTGACCAGCTCGGCTGCGAGGATTTCCTGAAAGAGCGGCTCGAAGCGAGTCCAGGCTTCGCGGGAGGTAATCTGCCCGCGCAGAATCAGTTCCCCTTGCCTGCGAATGGCGCGGGTCCAGCGGTCGGCGCGGCACCGGGCCGCTGACCAGTAGGTCTGGATAGAGCGACCCTTGGGGTCATGCGCGAATTGTGAATCGGCGGACGATGCGGAAACCGCGATGCGGGCGGCCAACTCGACAAGATCGCGGACATGCATCGCGGCGAACACGGAAAAAGGTGCGGCGGTTGAAGATAAGCACCTTTCGCGGCGACGCCCCAGAACCCGAGGGGACAGAGGCTCTGGGGCGGGCCGCGATTGGTGAGGCAAGGTAATGCATCCGGCGTACCGCGTGACACCTCCCTCCTCCGACAGCAGCAAAAGGGATGGCGCGTGCGGGTTGCACCGGCGATGCGGCCGGAACTCGGCTAGGATTGCCCCGGACTCGATGCCGGCAAGCAACAGCGCTCGGCTCACATTGTTGCTATCGGACATCAGCACGCCCACGCAAAGCCGTGGGCGTGCCACTCTGGTCTCGGCGTGCTACCCTAACCCTCGGTATCATGGAAACCTAAGGAGGAGTCTGCCATGCGGCTGGGGATTGTCAGCGATACGCACGGACATGTGGAGAACACCCGCGCGGCGGTGCGGATGCTGGAAGGCCTGGAAGTGGACGAAGTCCTGCACTGCGGCGACATCGGCTCGACGGACATCCCGCGGCTGTTCGCGCTCTGGAGGACGCATTTTGTCTTCGGAAATTGCGACCCCGATGAAGGGCCGCTGAGCATGGCCATCGGCGCGGCGGGGCTGCTCTGCCACAACCGCATCGGAGACATCACTCTGGCCGGTCGGCGGATTGCCCTGATCCACAGCGACAACGCCCGTCTCTTCCGCCAGACCATCCTCAGCGGCAGTTACGACCTGGTCTGCTACGGTCACACTCACGAGGCCGAGCAGCATCGCGAAGGGAAAACCCTGGTCCTCAATCCTGGCGCTCTCTACCGGGCGACGCCGCACTCCATCGCCATCGTGGAGCTGGAAACGATGGAGGCGACGATCATTCCGCTGTGAGGCCTACTCCGGCTTGTTGCGTCCGCCGCGCGGCTTATTTTCGCCGCCACCGCGCGACTCATTCCGCGGCACTTGCGGCCGCGGCGCTTCAACTCGCGGAGCCGGCTGAACCCGCGGCTGGCGCTCCGCTTGCGGCTGCAGTTGAATTCGCGGCTGGGGCTGGGGGCGCGGGGCCGAATCCACCCTGGCGGCCGGCCGGGGAATATCGAGCTTGATTTGCGGCCGCTCGCGGCGCTCGACGCGCGGAGTGGGCATCGGCAACTGCGGGGCGGCTGGCTGCGGCCGGTTCGGCCGCGGGCTTTCGATGCGTGCCCGCGGGACTTCCGCTTTCGGCTGCGGAAGCTCCACCCGCGGCTTCGGCTGCGGGATTTCCACTCGCGGCCTGGGCTGCGGGATTTCCAGCTTCGGCTTCGGCTGGGGAGCCTCGATCTTCGACGGGAGACTCGGCATTTCTACCTTTGTCGGCCGGCGGGGATTTCGCGGCTCTGCCTTAGGCTGCGGCCGCTCAGTTTTGGGAAGTTCCGTCTTGGGAAGCTCTGCTGGCACCGCCACCTTCGGCTGCGAAGTGCCTTTGGTCCGTTCGGGGCGCGGCAGCGGCCCGCGGCCATCGCCGCCCCGCTTTTCGATCACGTCTCGCTCGGCCCACGGCGGCGTGAGCTTCGCTCCTGAAACCTTTGGACCTGAGAGCTTGGGCGGCGCGAGCTTCTCCTTCTCCTTGACAGTGTCGGAAACTTGCGTGGTCGCCGGCAACTTCAGCCGGACCTGCTCGTTGACGCGAGGGCGCGGGCCTCGCTGGCCAAGGTCTGACTTGTCGCCAGGCTTGTCCCCCGCGCGCTTGTTGCCATTGCGGCCATTGAGACCAGGTTGATTGCCGCCCTGCCTCTCGAGGTCCCGCTTCGCCAAATCCGGCGAGAGGCCCTCTGGCTTTTCGACGGAAATCCGGTGCTGCCGGACTTCGCGGGTCTCTTTGGTCCGATCGATGGCCTGCTTTTTCATGTGGTCATCCAGGCGGGCGAATTTCACCGGAAGGTCTTTACGCCGGTCGGCATCCTGCAGGTTCACGGCCAAAATATTCTGCTTGGTGTTCGTGATGTTGGTGTTATTGATGTTCGTATTGTTCACAATCCGGACCTGCTCGTTCCACGTCCTCGCCGGACGATGGGAAGTGTTGTTTTCATAATGATTGTGCCAGCCGTCCAGCCGGTTGATGTAGTTCACTCCGCTGCGGCGATAGTGGCACTGCAACTGGGTCAGCACGGGGTCATAGCAGTTGCGATACGGTCGATACTGGCACCAGGGAGTGACTCCCCGGTTGCCCCAGTTCGAGCCGTAGTAGTTGCCGAAGTAGAAATGCCCGTAGTTCGGCCGCACCCACAGATGCAAAAACAGGTTGGGGGTGTCCAGGGCGCACCAGGGGCGATAGACGTAGTTGGGCTGCAGATAAATAGGCTGCTGAAAGTAGACCGGCGCGAACAGGCAGCCGCGGCGGGTCAGCCGATAGTCCCAGCGGCCGGGCAGATACACGCAGCCAGCCGGTGTCCAAACGTAGCGGGGGGAAATCCAGACCCAGTTTTCCTGGTACGGTGCCCAGTAGCCGGGCTGCCAGCGGTAACCGGTGTCATGGTAGTTCCACGCGCCTGTCGCCCAGAAATAATCGTCTCCGGGGGAAGGGCTGCTCGGGCCGGATTCCAACGAAGCGGGCGGAGCATCGTAGTAGCGGAGTTCTTCGGTCTCGGTCGAGACCCAAAAGCCGCTCACCCATCTCCATCCGTCAGGCACTTCATTCCAATAGCCGGCCACCCACCGCATACCCGGCGGGGGCACGCGCCACACGCCGCTCTGCCAGAAGAAATCGTCCCGCTCGTCGTCCCACGCCCAATAACCGGTGATCCAAATCGCGGCTTCGTCCTCTGGCTTGAATTCCGGCGGCACTTCCTCAATCGCCTCGGGCGGACGCTTGCTCACTACCAGACCCGGCCGGGGATCGGTCACGACTTCGGCGAAGGCTTCATGCACCACGCCCCGCGTGAGGACTTCGATCCCCTCGGTCTCCGGGGCGGGTGGGACATCTTGAGCAGTGAGACTTGAAATCGGCAGTGAAAATACCGCTGCCGCGGAGGCAATGTGAAAGGCAAAGTGAAAGGCAAAGGATCGGATGCGAGAGTTCATGGTTTTCTCCCTGGGGGGAAGCCGTCATTGGGCGGGAAGGAAAACTGGTCTGTCCGCGTAAAGTGGCGGACACAGTGTAACACGCTGCAATCGGGGGACCGGCGGTAGCGTAATGGACTGGATAAGGTGCGAAAGGAAAGGTGTGTGGAGATGAGACAAATCATCTCTAAAGTACACAGTGCCAATGAGTTAAGGCGATTCCTGCGCGGCCTTCTAAGATTTCGAGTGATAGCGTTGCTATTCTAGCAAGCGGCCAGTCGCAGGAGGAATTCCGTTATCAAGTTGATGACACCAGTATCCCGGACGCGACTCTGCATTTCTCAGCAGTCTGTGGACACCAGTCTGAAGCGCCAGCGAAGGAAAGCGTTGCCAACGGGTTCGCGCGATCATTCGACCGCTCATCAGCGGCGCTTTCCTTCGCTTGCGCTTCAGGCTGGTGTTCAGCCCGGTCGATAGCAGAAGTGAGGCGACAGGATGCCGCTTCACGCTGCGCGGAACCCAATGGCCGCACAGGATCTTTGGCAGGGATGCGCTCATGGCCCACTATCGGCAGGCACCAGGTACGCTCTTTGCGCGCTGGTTGCCCGTCGCCGCAGCTTGCCATCCATCGCTGATTCTCGCCTCGGCTGCCTACTTGCTCGCGCTCTTGTGTTGCCAAACATCTCCGCCGGAGTATCAGGCCGAAGCGGTGATTCTGCGTGAGGCCGGAGAACTCGATGGCGCAAGCGGCGACATCGAAAGCTGGCTAAGGTCCGACGCCGTCTTGAAGGCCGCGCTCACGAACACGGACTCGCCCGAATGGACGGTTGCCGATTTGCGAGATCGCATCACAATTGCCACTCTGAACCAGCCGGATGAATCTCCCCGCCTCGCCATCACCTGCACCGCGCCCCGCTGCTCGGCGGCCATCGACGTCGCGCGGGAGCTGACGATGCAAATCGCCGATCACTTTGACGCGCAGCGCCGCGAGCTGGCCAGCCGCCAGACGGATGAGAATTTGGAGCAAGTTCGCGAGCGGCTCAGGGTCGCTCGCGATGCGGAAGAGCGCCAGCGGGGAGAGCTCGAACGGCTGCGGCACGGGCAATTGGCGATGGTCGTTGCCGGTCCGCCGGGTCAGAGCAGGCATGGTGACAATGGAGAGAGCGACAACCTCAATCCCCGCTGGGTCGAGCTCAAAAAGCAACTCGACACGTTGCACAGCCAGCGGACGGAAATGCTGGAAGTGCTGCAAGAAAACCATCCCGAGATTAATGGCCTCAATCTCCGCATCGCCAAGGTGACCGGCTCGCTCAGCAAAACGCCGCGACAGCTGGCGACGCCGATTGAACCGATTTCGCACAGAGTATCTTCCGCTTCCCATCGCAAGCCGCTGCTCGAATGGCGGCGCGCGAATTCTCCCACCACACCGTCCCCCATCACCCCGTCCCCCATTGCCCAGCAGCAACATCAGCAGGAAGTCCCCGCGGCTCCCATCACCCGCCAGGGGCTCGATCCCTACCTCAACATGGCCGCGCAGATGGACGAGGCGGCGCATCAACTTGCGGTCTTGACCAGCCAGCGGAAGGGGATCGAATGGGACCAGGCGGCCATCCAGCAAACCCAAGCAGATCTGGCCGGAACTCTCCAGCCAGCATGGCGGCCGGAGCCCGCTCGCCGCGTGGCCAAAATCGGCGGCGGCTACAGCAGCAAGCAACTTGGGTGGGCGGGCGTATTCTCCTTGGGTGCCACGGGCCTGGTCATGCTTTCGCAGCGGAGAATCCTGGCCCGCAAGAGGCTCGCCAGCCTCACCGACGTCCTCATCAACGTCCGGCTGCCGCTCGTGGGAACCGTGGAGATCGCCGCGGATGAATCGGCGTCCACAACCCGGGGCACCACTCCCCTGCGGCTGCTCACCCGCTGCGGCGAGGCCTTTCTGCTGGGCATCCTGCTCACCTGCCTTGCCTTCGCCTGGCTCGATCCCTCTCTGGCCGCCGAGTTCCACTTGGACCCTCTGGGTGCCTTCGCGGAAACGGCACAGCGGATCCTGTAAGGGCAGGCGGGGAGATAAATGCTTCCGGTCTGGGTGGCATCCCGGCGCGCCGGGACTGCTTTGAGGGGCCATGTGGACTGGGTGGCACGCCCACGCAAAGCCGTGGGCGTGCCACCCATTATTCCAGTGACCGGCGAACTGTTAGACGGTGGGTTCGGCCGATGGAGGAGCTTCGCTTTCCGGCGGCGGGGGAGGCGGGGGCGGAGTATCCTTTTCCTTCTTCTTCTCCATGAGTTGCTTGAGGTCGGAGAAGGAGCGCATGGGAGCCTTGCCTTCTTCCATGGCTTTGGTGAGCGGCTTAACGACCTTGGGCTTGGTGGGAGGCCGCTCGATGGTCTTGGGATACTGCTCGCGGTTGCCACCGCGCTGGTCGCGCCGGCCGCCACCACCGCCTTGACGCGGCGGACGATCACCGTGCGGCGAGGGAACACGCGACTGCGGCGGACGGGAAGTCTGCTGACCGCCTTGGACGGCTGTTCCCGCGGCTCCTTGCTGCGCCGGCTGTCCGCCGCGCTGACCCTGGGGACGCCCACCACCTTCTTGTCGCTGGCGCGGGGGTCGCTGGTCTCGCTGCGGCCGTTCTTCGCGGGGTGGGCGAGGAGGGCGCTGGGTGCCGGGGGCAATGGCCGTGAGCGAGACGCGGCGGCGGGTCTTGTCGACTTCAACGACCCAGACCTTGAGCACGTCCCCGACGCCGACCACTTCGTGCGGATCTTTGATAAACCGGTCCGCCAGGCGGCTGATATGTACCAGGCCGCTGTCGGAAAGGCCGATGTCCACGAACACACCAAAGTCCACGACGTTCAGCACCGTCCCCAGCAGTTCCATTCCCGCTTGCATATCCTCTAGCTTCATGATCCCGCGGCGGAGGACCGGAGCCGGCACATTATCGCGCGGGTCGAGGCCAGGGCGGGTGAGCGAGTTGAGGATGTCTTGCAGCAAGAGCGTGCCCACCGCCAGCTCGTCCGCCAGCTTGGTGATGTCGACCGCGGAGGCTCGTTCGGCGATGACGTTTCGTGCTGGCGGAGGAGGCTCGGTGGCAGCAGGGGGCTGGGGGCTAGGCGCTGGAGAATCGGGGGGAGGGATTTGAGATTTGAGATTTGAGATTTGAGACTCGGGAGAGTCCGCACCCGGCGAGGATGGAGTAGCAACTTGAGAATCAGTTGATTCCGTCGCTGCCGACTGTACTTCCGCAACATCGGTCACATCAGCCGCATTCGTCCCATTGGCAGGTTGAGCGTCAGTCTCACTGACCCCTGACTCCTGACTCCTGCCTTCTGACTCCTGTTCCTGGGCAGGCTGGAAGCCTACCCCACTTGCTGACTCCTGACTCCTGACCCCTGACTCCTGTGCCAGCTCCGCCGCGAACGCCGGCTTCTCCGGTGGCTTGGGGGGAGCGGGAACGCTCCTCGCCAATTCATCGAGCTCGCAGCCGAGCTTGGCGAGAACGCGCTGAGCGATTTCATAGCTTTCGGGATGAATCCAGGTGGCGTCCAGCGGGTTTTCGCCGCCGATGATTTTCAGAAAGCCGGCGGACTGCACGAAAGTCTGGTCCCCAAAGCCGGTGACCTTCTTCAGCTCGTCGCGATTCTTGAAGGGGCCGTGCTCGCGGCGGTATTCGTACACGCGGCGGGCGGTGAGGGCGTTCATGCCGGAGACATAGCGGAGCAGAGCCGGGCTGGCGCTGTTCACGTCCACGCCGACGAAGTTCACGCAGGACTCGACCACGCTATCGAGCGATTCCTGCAAGTGCTTGGCTTTCACATCGTGCTGGTACAAGCCGACGCCCAGATTGGCCGGATTGATCTTCACCATCTCCGACAGCGGGTCGAGCAGGCGGCGGCCGATGGAGATGGCCCCGCGCTGCAGGGCGTCGTACGTCGGCAATTCCTCGCGGCCCAGCGGGCTGGTGCTGTAGATGCTGGCCCCCGCCTCGTTGACGACGGCATACGCCATGTCCCGGTCCTTCAATTCCTCCGCGAGCACGTCGGCCACGAGTTGCTCGGTCTCGCGGCAGCCGGTGCCGTTGCCAATGGCGACGATCTGGGCCTTGTGCTGCTTGGCAAAGTTGGCCAGGCGTTCGCGGGCCTTGGCCCGGCGGTCCTCCTTGCCGATGACATATACCACACCGTGCCCCAGCACATTGCCGAATTCATCCAGGGCCACCATTTTGCAGCCGCTCTTGAATCCGGGGTCAATCGCCAGCACCCGGTTGCCCCGCGTCGGCTGTTGGAGCAGCAACTTGCGGAGGTTGCGGATGAAGACTTCGACGGCGTGCTCTTCGGCTTTGTCGGTCTGCTCGCGGCGGATTTCCCGTTCCAAACTGGGGATGAGCAGCCGGGTCAATGCGTCTCGCACGCACTGCTTGAGGAATTCCGCGTGCGGATGCCCCTCCGGCACCAGTAGATGCTCGGCCTCCCGCTGCATCGCCTCCACGTCCGCGTCAATTTTCACGCGGATGGCCCGCGCCCGCTCGCCGCGGTTGATGGCCAACACGCGGTGCGGCGGCACCTTGTGCAGCGGCTCTTGGAAGTTGTAATAGTCCTTGAAGGCGTGCTCGCCGATGATCTTCTTCTTTTTCTTCTTTTTGGCTTTCTTCAGGGCCTGCTGAACGTCGGGAGATTTTGCGGACTCGGGCGGTTTGTCGAACAGGCGGCCGGCGGGGACGGGGGAATCGACTGGGGGTGATTCGGGGCTGAGGGCTGGGGACTCGGGGCTGGGGGAAAGTACCTCGGCAGAGATTTCAGATTTGAGATTTGAGATTTGAGACTCGGAAGGAGCAGACTCCGAGGGGACAGGCTCAGAAGGGACAGAGTCAGCGGGAATAGGGTCATTGGCAGCGGCAGCAGGAGGTTCAGCACCGGCGGTTTCGGATTTCAACTCTGAAATCTCGGATTTCAAATTTGGAATTTCCGCTTGCGGCAAGCCTTGAGCTTCACCGCTTCCCTCGCTAACGCTTCGGGTTGGTGTCTCCTGTCCCTTGTCCCCTGTCCCCTGACCCCTGTCCCCTGTCTCCTGACCCCTGTCCCCTGTCTCCTGTTTCTGGGCAGGCTGGAAGCCTACCCCACCTTCGGGCTCCTGACTTACCGGCGTCTCCACCTTGGTGCAGACCAGCCTCCCTGAGCGGTGAAAAATCCTTCGCAGCCGGCCGCGAAGCTCGGCGTTCTCGCCGAAGCGCTCGGCGATCAGATAGCCAACTCCTTGCAACACATCGGTGGAATTGGCCAGCTCTTTCTCGGGATCGATCAGCGCGGTGAGCCGGGCTTCCAAATCGGCAGCGGCGGGATTGGCGTCCAGGATTTCCACCGCCAGCGGCTCCAGCCCCTGCTCGCGGGCCTTGGTCGCCAGCGTTTGCTTCTTCGGCTTGAAGGGAAAATACAGGTCTTCCAGTCGCTTGGGCGTGGTGGCGTTTTGAATCTGGTTCGCCAGCTCGGGCGTCAGCTTTCCCTGGGCTTCAATGGATTTCAGGATCGTCTGCTTCCGCTCCGCGAGCTGGCGCAACTTCGTCACAACGAACTGGATGCTGCGGATTTGCTCCTCATCCAGACCGCCGGTGTGATCCCTGCGGTAGCGCGTGATAAAGGGGACGGTGTTCCCCTCGTCGAGCAATTCGACGGTCCGTTCCACGCTGGGGGTCGGCAAATCGAGATCGCGGGCGACGTGCCCCAGGTCGATACGGATCAAGTTCATCGGTCAAACCATTGCAGCCCCGCGATTAGCGGGGCCGCGCAAAGACGATTCTGGCGCAAAATGGAAAGCCCGCGCAATCTAGCGCTAATTCCGTGAGTTGTCAAGGATTACGAGAGGAGAGCCACGGATTGAACACGGATGAACACGGATAGAATCCAAGCCAAAAGAGGAGCACATTCATTTCAAGATCTGACTCTTATCCGTGTTCAATCCGTGGCTCATCCGTGGCCCATTCGTATTCTTAAATTACTGGCCGGCCCACTAACGTTGCAATTGTCTCGCTGCTCACCGGTTCGATGATACCGCGCTCCGTGATGATCGCTTTGATGAGCCGCGCGGGTGTAACATCGAAGGCGGGATTGTAAACTTCGATGCCATCCGGCGCGGTCTGCTTGCCAAAGCCGTGAGTGATTTCAGTTGAGTTACGCTGCTCGATGGGAATCAGGTCTCCGCTGGCCAGGCTGAGATCGAAGGTGCTGGTGGGGGCGGCGACGTAGAACGGAATCTGATGGGCATTGGCCAGAACGGCAACGGAGTAGGTGCCGATTTTGTTAGCGGTGTCTCCATTGGCGGTGATGCGATCCGCCCCGACGATGACAGCCTGCACCTTACCTTCCCGCATTACCTGGGCTGCCATACTATCGCAAATCAGGGTCGCTCGGATGCCCCGCTGCGCGAGCTCCCACGCGGTCAGCCGGGCTCCCTGGAGAAGCGGGCGAGTTTCGTCGACGAATACGTGAAGCTGCTTCCCCTGATCCTGGGCCGTGAAGAACACCGACAGTGCCGTCCCATATTCGGCCGTTGCCAGGCCGCCAGCGTTGCAATGCGTGAGCACGCCGCTGTTGTTGGCCAGGAGTTCAGCGCCATACCGGCCGATGGCGTGGCACATGGCCCGGTCCTCTTCATGAATCGCCCGGGCCTCCGCAAGCAGGTCTCTTTTCCGAAGTGCGGCTTTCTTCATTCGCTCCAAAGCCCAGAACAGATTCACCGCCGTCGGCCGGCTGGAAGCGAGATAGGCGGTGATTACGTCCAGATTGCTGCCGGCCTGCAAGCCCACGACCACGCCATACGCGGCCGCAATCCCAATCGCCGGCGCGCCTCGCACCCGCAGTTGCTTGATCGCTTCCCACACCGCTTCCACCGTGCGGCACTCAATTTCCAACAGCTCCGTCGGCAGGCGAGTTTGGTCGATCAGAACGAGGTGGCCGCTTTCATCGCCGACCCAGCGGAGCGTTTCAACTTTCTTGGACATAGTACCTATCAGATCGCTTTCGCACTCTTAATCTTAATCGTTTTCCTTCCGAGTTCATGCGGCGAGCAAAGCGAAGAGGATTAAGATTGAGATTAGGATTAAGATTAAGAAGTTGTCTTCAGTGCTTCGACAATCTTCTCCACATCATAAACACACCCTCCCCAAGTCCCGCCCCCAACGCGCTGTAGCGCCGCCCACAGCCGCGTGTCGTCGGGCAAGTCCTTGTCTGGGCGCAAATCCGGGTGCGGCTGCCGGGCGGCAAGCACCAGGGCTCCTTCCGAGGGTGTGTAGGCTCTTTCCCCTTCGCCCACGAAATCCACCGTGCCGACCAGGCTGTTTCGGTCGATGACGATTCGCACCAGGTCTCCGTCCCGCAGCTTGCCGACGGGTCCGCCGGCGAGAGCTTCGGGCCCGACGTGGCCGATGCAGGCGCCGGTGCTGACGCCGGAGAAGCGGGCATCCGTGACGACGGCCACTTCTCGCCCCCATTTCAGAAATTTGAGTGCCGACGTGAGCTGATAGGTCTCTTCCATGCCCGAGCCCATCGGGCCGCGGCCGATGAGCACGAGGATGTCGCCCGGTTTGACGGCATCGGGGCCGTGGCTCTTGATGGCGGCAATGGCGGCTCGTTCACTGGTAAAGACGCGGGCTGGGCCGAGCTTGCGATAAACGCCGTCGGCATCGACGACTGCCGGGTCAATGCTCGTCGCCTTGATGACCGCACCTTCTGGACAGAGGTTTCCCACCGGGAAGCAGACCGTGCTCGTGAGTCCGCGCTGGCGGGCAACCTTGGGCGGCATGATGACCTCTTCCGCGTCCACCCCGTCCCGCTCTTTGAGCAGTGCTCGCACCCGTTGCCGCCGCTCTGATTTTTCCCACCATTTCAGGACTTCGCCGAGCGGATGGCCGGTGACGGTGAGGACGGACAAGTCGAGCATCCCCAGCTCGCGCAAATGCAGCATCACTTCCGGCGCGCCGCCGGCCAGGAACAGCCGCACCGTGGGATGATTCGTCGGCCCGTTCGGCAGCACGGAGACAAATCGTGGCACCTGGCGATTGACCTCGGTCCAATCAGCAACGGTTGGCCGCGGCAGACCGGCGGCGAAGGCGATGGCTGGAATGTGGAGCAGCAGGTTGGTGGAGCCCCCGCAGGCGGCATGAACGACCATCGCGTTGCGAACGGCAGCGGAGGTGAGAATGTCCTTGAGCTTCAGTCCTTTGTTCGATAGTTCCCTTACCGCGCGGGCACTGCGGGTGGCGATGTCCAGCCAAATCGGCTGGCCGCTGGGAGCGAGGGCGGAGTGCGGCAGGGCCATGCCGAGTGCTTCCGCCACTAGCTGGGACGTCGCTGCCGTACCCAAAAACTGGCAGCCGCCACCGGGGGACGCACACGCCGCACAGCCGGCGACTGCCGCATCGTGCAGGGTGATTTCTCCATGAGCGTAGCGAGCGCCGATGGTCTGTACCTTTCCCGCGTCTTCTCCTTCGGTCGGCGGCAGCGTCACTCCGCCGGGCACAATCACTGACGGCAGATTCGAACATCCCGCCAGCGCCAGCATCATCGCGGGAAGCCCCTTGTCGCAGGTGGCGATGCCCACCACCCCCGACCGCTGCGGCAGCGAGCGAATCAGCCGCCGCATCACGATGGCGGCATCGTTGCGGTAGGGGAGGCTATCGAACATGCCGGTCGTCCCTTGCGTCCGCCCGTCGCAAGGGTCGCTGACAAACGCTGCAAAGGGAACTCCGCCGGCCGATTTGATTTCATTGGCCGCCGCTTGCACGAGCAATCCCACTTCCCAATGCCCGGTGTGATACCCGAGGGCAATGGGGCTTCCGTCCGGCGCTCGCACTCCCCCCTGCGTGCTGACGATCAAATACTGCTCCCCCAGCAAATCCTGCGGGTTCCAGCCCATGCCGGCCGCCTGAGTCAGGCCGAACAGGTCTCCGCTCGACCAGGTCTTGAGGATTTCATCCGTCAGCGGCAGTTCCCCTTGCGGACCCCGAGCGGTCGTCTGAATCTCGTAGACGCCAGCATCGGTTTCGAGGAGTTCCGCAAGCTGCATGGGATAGTCGCCTTTCGCTCCGCGAAAGGACGTTCTTTCGCGGAGCGAAAGGCGACACTTGCGGATGCTTGCACCTTACCGCGAGAGACAGGCCGCGCGTAGAGGCAACCACTGGCCGTGAATCAGCCGCTCGGCGATAATCCGGCTTCCCCGCTCACTCTCTTGGGAGGCAATCGCCATGTCCAATATTCCTTGCTGCCGAAGTTTCGAGATGGTCGCGGTAAGTTTGATGGCACTGTCGCTATTTGCGGCACCTCAACCGGCTGGAGCACAGTCTCCCGCCAAGTCGACTAGCAAGAAACCAGCGGCTGCGGAGAAACCGGCTGCGGCGGCAACAAAGCCAGCCGCGAAGCTCGCCGAACCGGCGACGGCGGAGGAAGCGGCGAAAGTTTTGGACCTGCGCACCATTCCGATCATGGAGGGGGCCAAGACCAGGAGCGAACGCACGCTGGGCCTGTTGATGTATGAGGCCAAAGGGACTCCCAAAGCGGCGTTCGAGTTTCATCGCCAGCAATTGGTGAAGCTCGGCTTCAAGGAACTGCCGGGGGGCTACAGCGACAAGACCAGCTCCTCCGGCAACTTCACCAAGGACGGCTTCCGGGTGAGCCTCAGCGCCGGGGAAATCAGCGGCGATCCCACCAAGGCCGGCTGGTCGAACGTGACCCTGGGCAACGGAGGGAACGTGGCCCTGGACAAGTTGCCGGTGCCGCCGGGGGTGAAGCCCTTCCACCCGACAGCGTATGAAGCCTCCTATACCACCGATGCTAAGCCCGCCGAGACCGCGGCCGCCTGCCGCAAGCTGCTGCTCGCCGCCGGCTGGGAACCGTATGGTGAAATGGCCCCCCTGAAGAGTAACCCGGATATGACGATGCAGTATTTCAAGCGGAACAACATCAAGCTGCTATCGTGGGTGATGACCATGGAGACCGAGGGTCGCAAGACGACGCTGATCCGCTACAACGCGGAGCTGCTTTCGGTCGATCTGCCCGCGCCGGCGGACGCGACCGATCCGCGGTACACCGATCATCAGAAGAGGCTCTGGTTCGAGTCGCCGGAAGATCAAACCGACGCCATCTTCGCGTTCTATCAGGAGCGGCTTCCCAAGCAGGGTTGGAAGGCGACGACCGAGAAGCCAATTGCGGATGACGGAAAAAGGACGAAGTTTCTGGTCTACCGCAATCCGCAGAAGGACATGCTTTCGCTCGATACGGTTCGATACTCCGGCAAAGTGGGAGTCACGCTGACGCATCAGACCGCGGCCGAAGTCGCCGAAGGGGAGCGCCTGGCGAAGGCGCAAGCGGAGGTCGAGAAGCAAAGACTGGCCGCGATCAATAAGAAGGTCAACGTCGCCGTGCCGCTGCCGGCCAATGCAAAGAAAATCGATGAGCAAGAGGCGCACATGTATGAGTTCAGGCTCGCCACCGGCAGCGGACCCAAGGAGCTGACAGCGCTCCGCGAGCATTTTCTCAAGGAGGGGTGGACCGAAGGCAAGGGCAGGGAATTCGACGAAACGAGCGGCATCGTGCTTCTCACGAAGGGCTTTGCGAGGCTCACCTTGAGCTATTGGTCCCTCGGCGTTAGCGGTGGTGTCGACATCAAGGTCGAGGGTACGAAGAACGTCGTGCTGGAGCCGGTTTCCGCCAAGGACAAACTGGCTGCGGACAAACCGGCTGCCGACGAGCCGACGGATGAGCCCCTGAAGCCCGTCAAGAAGAAGCCAGCCATCCCCGGACTCCCGCCGGGCATCGAACTCCCCGATGAAGTCAAGGATCTGCTGAAAAAGGCATTGGAGGAACCTGGAGACGAGAAAGAGGGCGCAGGTCCTGCCGAAGAACCGAAGAAAGGCAAGAAGCCCAAGACTCCCGGACTCCCCTTCCCGGAATTGCCCCCCGGAGTCGAGCTTCCCGATGAGGTCAAGGAATTCCTGAAAAAGGGAGTGGAAGTACCCGCCGACGAGAAGCCGGCCCCCACCAAGAAGCCCTCACCTGCGAAAAAGCCTGTCCCGAAGAAGGCGGAGCCGAAGGAGGAGGACAAGGAAACTGGAGAAACCCCCAAGGTTGCCTTGGCACGCAGGCCAGCGCCTCGGGAAGGCATTTCCTCCAAGCGCAAGATCACCGAGAAATCGCTGGGAGAGTACGACCTGTCGAAGTTCGACCCCAAGAAGCCGACGCTCTGGATCAGCCCCGATGGGCGGCGGGTGGCGTACTTGACCGAGAAGGGGATCGTGATCGACGGCGAAACCAAGGAATACGACTATGGCGTCGAGCCCGAGTCTTTTACTTTCAGCCCCGATAGCAAACGGACGGCATACGCGGCGCATGTGAAGCGGCCCAAGAGCGATACCAACTACATCCTGGTCCTGGACGGCAAGGAAGCCGAGCAATCCTATCACCGCATTGGTCCCGGCCCGGTCTTCAGCCCCGACAGCAAGCACGTCGTCTTTTTCGGCGACCGATTCACCGCCAAAGATTACGAAGACTTTGTGGTGATCGACGGCAAAGAGGGGCCGCCGCAAAAAGGTTTTGCCTGGGAGATGGCGTTCACGCCGGACAGTAAGAAGCTGGTGTACGGGGTCAATCTCGCTAAGCGGGAACGCGCGATCATGCGCGAGCAAACCATCGACGGCAGCCAGGAGCCGGTGGATCGAGCTTTTGGTCCGGCGACGCTCCACCGCAATTTCTTTTACGGCCCCGCTGGCGAGTTGGGCTACATCGGGTACGGCGGCGAGAATCAGTTTTTGGTTGTCTATGACGGCAAGGAAGATCCGAACCGGTTCAGAGAGATCGAGATCCGCAACGTAGTCGTCAGCGGAGACGGCAAGCATGTGGCCTATGTCGCGGAGTCAGGGGTTTTCAAGTACGTCGTGGTGTATGACGGCAAGCCGGGCCAGGAGAGCGACCGCAACGTCGCCGACCGCAGCCTGGCCCTCAGCCCGGACGGCCAGCGAATCGGCTACGCCACGCGGGATTTCGGCAAGTTTACGGCGGTGATCGACGGCCAGGAGAGCAAGGTGTACCGCGGCGTCCTGGGGATCGTCTTCAGTCCCGACAACAAGCGGGTCGCCTACACGGCCGTAGCGGCCGAAGCAGACAAGTGGCTGGCGGTCATCGACGGCCAGGAAGGAGCCGGTTACGACGGGCTTGGCACGCCGGTCTTTAGCCCGGATAGCAAGTCGGTGGCGATGGCCGCCAAGCTCGGCAATCGCGAGTTCATCCTGCTCAACGGCCAGCCGCAGATCAATGGCCTCGCTCAGAAAGGCTACGAGAAGACGGGGGCGCCGCGGTTCAGCCCTGATGGCCAGCGGCTCGTCTACGTGGCGAAGACCGGCGGCAAGTGGCTGGTGGTCGACTCGGGCCAGGAGCAAAAGCCGTACGACGCCATCGACGACGATTTCTATTTCAGCGCCGATGGCCGCCGTCTGGCCACCGTCGTCTTCGAGGGCGAACAGGAAATGGTCGTGGTCGACGGGCTCGAAGGCAACCGCTACGACATGGTCGTCACCATCGCCGGCGGCGAGGTCCACTTCGACGCAGCCAGCGGTCCCAGCGGCGGAATCGGTTTCCATTACCTCGCCGCCCGAGGCGACGAGCTGCTGCTGGTGGAGGAAACGATTCAAGATGAGTAGCGAAGAAAGCTGCCTGAGCTGCAAGCGCCAAGTTAAAAATATTCTTTTGTATATGTGAACAAAAGTGATTAGTCGCGCATCTTAACGCCAAGGCGCTAAGACGCAGAGGCACAAAGGGGGAAAAGGCAGAGAATTCAAGAGAGGGTGAGCTTTCACGATTCGTCTCAACTTCCCTTCATCTCTTTTCCTCTTCCTCCCTTTCCTCCTTCGCGTCTCTGCGCCTTGTGCCTTTGCGTTAAACCAAAGTTGTTTCTTATCACCGGTAATCGCGCCGGAGAGAGTTTTGACGACTCGCTTGCCGTAAGTGGTTGCCGGGCAGGTGGTTGGGCTGACGATTTCGATGCGAAGAGTTTGTGAAAAAGCGTTATCACCGTGCCCGAGCACCCAGGACAAACCCTTATGAAACCCTTATGGGAAAAAGAGGTGATTTCGCTCTAAGCCCTTGAATGATCAATACTTACCAGCAGTTATCAGTTTGAAAAAACCCTTATAACTGCCGAGACATGCCCCAAAGCCCACAGGGATACGGGCGACTCCTTTCAAGTTCCCCCCAGATTCCATTTCCGCTATATTTTGCCCTCCGGCGGCGAATACGCCTTAGTCGAACTGAACCACGGATATCACGAATGTCACGGATAGAAACAAAGGGATAGAGGCGCTTCTGCTTTCATCCGTGATCTCCGTGTTATCCGTGGTCCATACCTGTTTTCCCATTCCAAAGTCCATCCAAACGCCAGCCCGCCGCCATGTCGAAAGTCGCCTCCATCCCCGACATTATCGAAAAGGACAAAGCCAAAGACCCCAAGAAGGACAAGCCCGCCGACGGGGGCTGGCGGGAGACGGTGGAATCGATCGCCATGGCCATCATCCTGGCCCTGCTCTTTCGCGGCTTCGTGGCCGAGGCTTTTGTCATCCCCACCGGCTCGATGGCTCCCACCTTGATGGGCCGCCATAAGGACGTGAAATGCCCGGAATGCGGCCAGTGGTACAAAACGGGCGCCAGTGGCGAGTGGGATCAGGACAGTAATGGTCCTTCGGGCCGGTTCGTCACCACCACCACCTGCCCCGTTTGCCGCTACACGCAGCGCCTGGACCTGTTCGACAAGCCGAACGACCGCTCCTTCAGCGGCGACCGCATCATCGTCAGCAAATTCGCCTATGAGCTCGGCGATCCCGAGCGGTGGGACGTCATTGTCTTTAAGTGGCCCGGCGAGGCGACCGTCAACTACATCAAGCGGCTTATCGGGTTGCCCGGGGAGACCATCCGGATCGGGGGCGGCAACATTTTCACCAAGAAAGCGGAAGACGCGGATTTTCGGATTGCCCGCAAGCCCGCCGGCCGTCTGAGCGCGATGCTGCAGCTTGTGGACGACAGCGACCATATCGCACCGCGCCTGACGAAAGTCGGCTGGCCCCTCCGCTGGCAGCAGTGGCCGGCCGCGGGTGATGCGGCAAACTGGCAAACGGAGAACGGCGGGAAGAGCTTCACCATCGATGCCAAGGACAAGGAAGTCTGGCTTCGCTATCGGCACATTGTTCCCACCCATGAGGACTGGAAGCAAATCATGGAGGGCAAGCTGCCGCCGGGCGCGGAGGCCCGCCGCGGCTCGCTGATCACCGACTTCGCCGCCTACAACGCGCCGCACACGGTGGTACTATTGGACGCCTATCCTTCCCTCGAAGGGGATCAGATCACGGCGAACCTGGTCCCCGGCAGCCTCCTGCGGGGCAACTACGATCCCACGCAGCCGGGCCCCGGCGAGGCCTCCGACGCCGAACCGAACGGACTGCATTGGGCGGACGACCTGGCGGTCGATTGTCTCGCCAAGGTGGAAAGCGCCACGGGAGAATTGGCGATGGACCTCGTGCAGGCCGGCATCCACCACCACTGCCGGATCAATCTGGCGGACGGGGTGGCGACTCTGACCATGACCGACCCTCAGGGAAAGTCGGTTTCGTTTGAGGGCTCCGGGGCGAAATCAGATTCCCCCAAAGCGGATTCCCCCCATCCCACGGCTCGAACCATTGTCACAGGCCCCGGCACCTATCGGCTGCGACTTTCCAATATCGACCGCCAGATGCTGCTGTGGGTGAATGGGTCGGTGGTCAAATTTGACCTGCCGACGACGTACGAATGCAACGCCAACCTCACTCCCTACTGGTCGCCGAAAGACCCGCTCGACCTTGCTCCGGCCGGCATCGCCGCCAAGGGCTGCAAGGTGCATGTTTCCGCGCTGAAGATTCACCGCGACATCTACTACATCGCGGTGGAAAGTCCTTTCACATCGACGGGCGATTACGATCAGTACCCGCCGCCGAATCTCTTCTCCGAGCCGGAAAAGTGGGCGGAGTACGAATCGCTGTTCACCACGCGCCGCAGCGTTGAATTCGAACTCCAGAAAGACCAGTTCTTCCCCATGGGAGACAACAGCTCCCATAGCTCGGACGCCCGGATTTGGGAAGCCCCGGAGAACTATGTGGACCGCGATCTGCTCATCGGCCGGGCGATGTGCGTGTACTGGCCGCATACCTGGAATAGCCCCGTCTGGTTTACCCCCAATCCCGGAGAGATGCGGCGGATCAGGTAGGTGGGGTAGGCTTCCAGCCTGCCCGGAAACAGGAGTCAGGGATCAGGAAACAGACGGGGTCGGGAGTCTTTGGCGAGAGCGGTTTATCCAAATCGATTACCTCCGCTCGCCAAAGACTCCCGACCCCCTCCTCGGCGGAAAAGCGACAGAGATTGAATTAGTCACGGAGGATCTCATGCCACTGCTGGAAGCGAATGGACTTGTCAAATCGTACGGCACCCGCCGCGTGGTGGACGGCGTCAGCTTTTCCGTGGAGAAGGCGGAGATCGTGGGGCTGCTCGGGCCGAACGGGGCCGGCAAGACCACGAGCTTCCGCATGACCTGCGGCATGGTCGAGCCCGACAAGGGACAGGTGCTCTTGGGCGGCCAGGACGTCACCAACTGGCCGATGTACCGCCGGGCCAAGGCGGGCATGGGCTACCTGGCGCAGGAATCGAGCGTCTTCAAAAAGCTTACCGTCGAGCAGAACCTGCTCGGCGTGATGGAGCTGCTGGGAAAGGACTGGAACACCCGCAAGCGAGTCTGCGACGACCTGCTCGAGCAGTTCAATATCACCCACATCCGCCACAGCAAGGCCGTCAACATCTCCGGCGGCGAGCGGCGGCGGCTGGAGATTGCCCGCTGCCTGGTTTCCGATCCGGAAATCATCCTGCTGGACGAACCCTTCACGGGCATTGACCCCAAGACCATCGAAAGCATTCAGGGGATCATCCGCGAGCTCCGCAGCCGCGGCATTTCGATCCTGATCACCGACCACCAGGTCCGCGAGACGCTGCAAATCACCGACCGCAGCTACGTCATTCACAAAGGGAGCGTCCTCTGCCACGGCACGCCGCGGGAAGTCCTCAGCCACCCCGAAGCTCGCGAGCGGTACTTCGGCAACAACGTCGACATCGGCTCTGCCGGCCCCTCTGCCCCGCACATGCGTTCCGACGGGGACGAACCCGATGCGGAGGACGATGCCAAGAACGGTTCATCAGCGGACGACATCCCCGTCAACTTCAAACGCCCGCGGCGGCGGAACGTTCATGAGGATGAGACGCTGGATGCGGACGGGAATTAGGCGGCTGCGTCAGTAATCTCCAATCGGCTGCCCATCATTTGCTTCCAAAAGCAGTTTGAGACTCGTCGGTTTTAGGTCGCTGCTCAGAAAGTGAACGGAGCCATCGGCGAATATGACCTGAGCACCCGATGCCTCGTGTCGCCAGGTCTTTCCGTGGAGACTGGAAATGCCGCCACCCCCCTGGGGATTGATTTGCATGGCGAGCTTGCTGTAATCCAAATCCCGCGGTTCGGAACCCTGAATCCCGGTACCGGCCACTTCGACCACCATGATTGTGCTGGACAAACCGTCTGTGATGTTGCGAAAGCTGAACGACTTTTCCCCAGGCCAGGCCGTTCCCGGTCCCACGACCGCCAGATAGTTTACGGTGGTTCCGCCTTGATGGCCCTCTTCGGGACATTGATAAACGGCAGTGATCGCTGGCGCGAGTAGGATATTGTTCGGGCCGTCCCAGGGCTCGCGAAAGTCATACTTCTTGTAGAGTTCCTGCTGTTCCAGGTAAGGCAACAGCAGCACCCGCCAACTGTGCATCGGCTTGCCGTTCTCGTCACAGAGATAAGCCGGGGGCAAGGATTGGTAGTCGTCGTGATAGGTGTGGAGGGCGATGCCGATAGCCTTGAGGTTGTAGCCGCATTGCATGCGGCGCGCGGCGGGTCGCGGCGTAGATATGCTTGGCAACAACATCCAAATCAAACCCAGAGTCGCCAGTCCCACAAGGAGCGACCATCCTCGGCTCTTTGTCCAGCGATAGGTTAGAAAGTATCCTGGCGCTCCAAGGAGGCAAAGAAACGCGGACCAGAGGCCCATTCCGAAAACCCCTGCCCCCAAAGTTTCGAGTATCGGCAGCGGGATCAGTCGCAACACACCAGCCGCAACGGCACAGAGCGTGACCAGCAACATGAGTTGCCAGAGTCGGAATTGGAGCGGAGTACGCGCCTTGGGAGGCGTGTCGGAGTCGGGCGGGCCGGTGGTCATGACGCCTTGCGACGCTTCGTCGGTTTGCCCTTGGGCGTCCCTTTCTTGCGGGCGAACTTGGCGAGCGCCTTTTTGGAAGTCACGGCTTTGTCCTTAAACTCCTGGGTCAAAGTGAACGACGACGTTTCAATTTTAGTAAATGCCATAACTCACCTCACTCTCAAGGGATATGTTGCAAACGGTTCATCGTTCCAAAAGAACTCGACCGAATAAACACCTGGTCGCGGAAATCGGCAGTCAAGGATCCGAAACGATGCAACGGTCAGCGCCAGTGGATCAGTGCTAAAGGCTATCGTGTGTGGCTGACTGCCGAAAATGGGCAATCCGGACTCCTCTTCTAAGCATATCATCTGTGCGGTGCCCGTGCCCCTACCGCCAGCCAGTCCGACGACGCAACAAAGCTTTGGGAACAGAATCGGGAATGGGGGCTCGTCGACCGAACGAATGGAGTCTAGCAAATGCAAGACGCTGATCCCATTGGAGTCGTCTTGTTCGTAGAAAAAGTCTTTCGCCAGCAAGAAATAGCGAACAATTGGTTGAATATTCATAATGTTTTATCTCACCGGCTGTTTCCCCAACAGCCGGCGGAGCAGGCCGAGTTGCCCGCAATGGAGCATCTCGTGGTGGGAGCAAAAGAGCAGCGAGCCGAGCTTGGTGGCGTACGCGGCGTAAGGCATGTCCACCGGCTCCGCGAGCGATTCCGCCGTGAAGCTCGGAGCTTCCAGCAGCACCTGGGCGTGAACATGGTCGAACACTCCGCGGATTTCAGCCGGCGAAGGATTTTTAGCCGGGTCCGGCTCGGGAATGCTGCCGCGGCTGAAGAACTTGCGGAAGGAGCCGGTCATCAGCGTGAGGTCGATTTCGCTCCGCCCCCGCAGGCGGTACAAACACAGGCCGTACTCCGCCATCGCCAAGTGCCCGATCTGCCACGCCGCGTGCGTGGGACAGCCCGGTGGCATCACGAACCACTCGTCCGAGGCGATGTCCGTCAGCAGCGACAGCGTGTAGGAGCGGGCGAATTCGAGTTGCTTGATGGCGAGTTCGAGGGACATGAGGAAATCTCCAAGGGAACCTACTTCCCAAACGCCTTGTCTTCCGCCTTCCCCGCGCTCCGCATGTAAGCGACGAGATCCAGGATTTCTTCCTTCGTCAGCGTGTTGATCAGTCCCTGCGGCATTTCCGAGACCTTGGAAAGCTGCCGGTCCTGGATGTTCTCCTTCTCGATGACGATCGGCTCTTTGGCGAAGGGATCGGGCCGCAGCTTGATCTGTTTGGCATTCTCCTCCAGGATGCGTCCGTTAAAGACCTCGCCGTCCTTGGTGAGAATGGACGTGTTCAGGTATTGGTCTGAAATGGCCTTCGAGGGGACGATCAGCGATTCCAGGATGTACGTGGGGTTGAAACGGTTGCCGACGCCAGTGATGTCGGGGCCGGTGTCGCCGCCGTCGCCGGCAAAGCGGTGGCATTTGTAACACTGGGCCGCCTGGTAAGCGATTTTCCCCTTCTCAAAGGAGCGGCCTTTCTCGACCGCGTTCAGTTCCGGCAGCAGGTCTTCCATCTGCCAGTTGTGGACGAACTGCCGCGTCGTTTCCAGCTTCACGACCTCGACTCTCTGTTTCCCTTCGATCACGTCTTTGAGAGCCACACGGTCGGCGTCGCTCAATCTGGCAGCGGCGTCATCGCGGATCTTGTCGAGGAACTTGCGAAAGCTGTTGCCGCCGCGGTAGCTCTGCTGGGCCATCGGAATCCAGCTAAAGAACGCCCGCCGCTGCTCATTGTTCATCAGGTGGCTGACGTTGCGAAGCACGAGGACGTAATGCAACTGGTCCTCCTGCGTCTGCGAAGTCGCGAGCAGCTTCATCCCCGGCGCGACAACCGCGGGTGCTTCCAAATACGCCAGCAAAGCCGCCAACTCGTGATTGACATTCTCGCTCTGGTTCGGAAAGAGGGGCGCGATGCGCCCAGCAAGCGCCGAAGCCAGCTTAGGGTCCGGCTTGGCGGGACGGATCGTCGCCAGGTTCTGCTCCGGCGAAAGTCCGCCGGGATCCTTCTGCAAATCATGCAGCCGAATGAAGGCCAGTCCGCACGCGCGGATGGCACCGAGAAACTGATCTTCCGTCATCTTTTCCCACGGCAACAGCGAGAGACGGGTGACAATCTTCTCCAGCAGCGCCTTGTCGCCGCGTTTGCCGGTGCGGGCCAAAGCGACCATCGCGTGGATGGCGGCCGTCGTGCGAGTTTCGCTGAGGGCCTTGTCCTGCCACAGTTTGGGATCCTGATGCTCAATGGCAATGCGGGCGGCATAGCGGATCGCCCGGTCGTTGGAATTGAGATGCGGCCAGGCAACTTCAATGGCCTTGGCATCCTGCTTCATGTGCCAGGCTTCAATGCTGTGCCGCAGCTCGCGGGCCTTCGCGGCGATCTCGTCCTTGACGATTTCCGCCGGGGCGGTGCTCTCGCTGCCGGTATACGTCACCCGGTACAAGCCCGACTGCGTCCGCCGCCCGCCGATAGCAAAGTAAATCGCCCCGTCCGTGTGTACCACAATGTCCGTCACCGGCAACGGCTTACCTTCGATGAAGGTCTCAAAGTTGCTGGTGTACGTGGAGCCGGTCGGTGTCATGTGGACGGCGTAAATCTTGCCGTAGGTCCAGTCGTTGATGAAGAACGCCCGCTGGTACTTCGCCGGGAATTTTGCCCCGGTGCCGAAGGTGACGCCGGTGGGCGAGCCAAGGCCGATGTTGGCGACGGCCCCCAGGCTGTCGGGCGAATACTCCATCCACTTGCCGGTCCCGTTCCGCCAGCCGTACTCGCCGCCGCTGACGATGTGGTTGACGCGGGTGGGGCGATACCACGGGGTGCCGGTGTCCCATTCCATGTCGCTGTCGAAGTTGAACAGCTCGCCGTCGGTGTTGAAATCGATGTCATAACTGTTCCGCAGGCCGCCGCAAATCAGCTCCCAGTTTTTCCCGTCCAGGTCGCAGCGAGCGACCCAGCCGGCTGGGGAGAAAATGTGTGGGTCGTGCCCGCCGCCGTCCGGGTTGCGGAGCAGCAGTTGGTCCTCGGCCCAGTTGCGATGGGGTGAATTAGAGGCGTATCCTTCCGGCGGCTTGGTGAAATTCCCCGCCACCAGATAGAGCTTGCCGTCGGGGCCGAGGCGGACCGCGTGCGGGCCGTGCTCGCCGCCGCCGTCGATGGACTTGAGCAGCTCGACCTTGTCGTACTGGTCGTCCCCGTTCGTGTCGGTCACGCGGTACAGGCCCCGCTTGTACTTCTGCCCTTCGTTGTTGACGACATAGAGCGCGGCCCCCACGTGCAACATCCCATGAGCCTCGCCGATTTCCACTTCCAGCTTCTCCACCTTCGTCGATTCCCGGTCCTTCCCCGGCGTCACCCGGTACAGGCCGCCGTACTGGTCGCTCACAATCAGCCGCCCCTTGGGGTCCGGCGTCATGCTCACCCAGCTCCCTTGCTCGTCCTTGGGAACCGAATACAGCAACTCCACCTTGAAGCCGGGAATCGCCTTGATGTTCTCTTCCGTCGTGGCCGCCGCTCCAGCCGGCTTATTGGGGTCGAGCGAGACAGCCGCCCAGGGAGCAATGCCGATCTTCCCGATGACATGGGGCTTCTTCCAGGCGGAGTCATCGAACTTGACGGCCTGCCACCCCTTTTCCGCTTCCTTCGCCGTCAGCCAGGAGGCATCCGTCACAATCTGCTCCTTCGAGCCGTCGGCATTCTCAAGCAGAATGAGCCCGACAAATCCGGCCGGTCCCCCTTCGTTCGCCGCCCGAATCGCAATGACGTTCTTTCCCTCCACCAGATGCTTGGCGATGTTCTCGCGAGCCGGAATCTCCCATTCCCGCTTCTGCGTCACCATTTGGCCATTCACAAACAGCGTAAAATCGTTGTCGCACGAGCCCAAAAACAGGGCCGCCTTCGGCTTCCCCTTGAGCTCAAAAGCCTTGCGAAAAAAGACCGTCTCATTGGCCTTCGCATCCTGGGTCGCCCAGAGCCACTGGGGATCGGCGGCGAAGGAAGGCAGGGCAACTCCCAGCGTGAGGAGCAGGGCAATCGAAAAGTGGAAAGGGGAAAACCGCATTACAATCGCTCCGAATCGTGACTTTGTTCCGGTAAAATGCAGCCCGTCAGTATAGGCAAAAAATGGGGGCGGAACTATGTCCGAGAAGGGACCGTTGGAACTTGCTGGCTGCTAGAAACCCTCGCTAATTAACATCGCCCAATCGTCTTTCTTCGTGTCAAGGCAGCGAACCCGCATCGCCAAGTTGGTCTCCTGAGCGAACATGCAGCCCAATGTACGGCTTGGAGTCAACACGTATCGTCAGACAGCAGTGAGGCCAGAATGATGCCCGAATACTGGTTCTTGAACAAGACAGCATACGAACCGCTACTACCATCGTTTGCACTCGCGGAAGACGACTACCTCTCTGCGTTGCACGAGGTTACTTCGCTCTTCAAGTTTGACGGCTCGTTACAGTACTACCGTGAGAAATCGTCACGCACAGGGGGCATTGGCCATTTTGATCTGCTGCCCTACCCAAACCAGCGGCTGCCATATAATCCGGTGCCCATTCTTCTGAACGTCCGCGGATCGGGGACTCTCAGCCAACTTCTGTATCTTGGCTTGGCCTTGCGTGACTTTAAGAACGCAATGGGCCGGACGAAGGCATTTAGCGATCTGATTTCGGATGACGAAACACGATACCGGGGCGCATTGTTCGAGATTGAAGTAGGTTCGGAACTGGTACGCGGTGGATTGAAGCCAACTTATCGAACAACGTCACCGGACTTCATTACAAAGTATCCACTGTTAGGTATCGAAGCCACGATGCGGGAAGTGCCAGTTCCGCGAGCAGTGGCGGAGGGATTGACCGCATCGCTGGCATTTCTCACGTTCAAGCATCTATCAGTTGAAATCCTCGCAAAAGGAAGAGAGACTATCGACGACTTGGTGGAACTAATTACCAAAGACGTTAACGAATTGCTCACTGCAGGAGCTCGCGTTCTAATTCGTAAGGACTATCGCATCTTGCACGACGTCGCCAGGTCCGGCGATCGTACCGTGGCCATTTCTTGGGGCGACTTTCGGTACGAGGAAACACTTTCGCATTTGATCCATACCGTCCTCAAGAAGAAAGAAGACAAGATTCGCAAAGGGCTTATAGGAAAACAAAAAGCAAAATGCGTCGTTGCTCTTGATGCGCGTTCCCTGCTGGAATTGCCCCTTCAGCCAGAATCTGAGTATGAACGACAGATGGCTGAGCGCCACCAGAAGTATTTCGACCGGTTGCGAGTATTCCAACAAGATGTAATCGGCGCATGCCAAACATTCGCCGCACAATCGCCTATTGTTAGTGGGGTGCTGCTCTGGCGCAGGCGGAGACTAAGAACTCCTGACTTCGAGGTCCATCGGCGATACTCCATCTCGCTAGTGACTCCGGAACGGTGCACTGAACTAGAAAATGGCGAACTATCGGCTCAGCTGGCGAGAATAGCCACACTCTAGGACCCGGACTCATACTGCCCGCCAGGGGCGCGGCCACCACCGAGCTTGCCTCGGTGGAGCCGTGATTTCGCACTAGCTAGTGCGGCTGTTTAGAACCCGTCCCCACCGACCTCGCGTCGGTGGAACGAATGACTTCCCGGCGAATCACGCGCTCCACCGGGACGAGCCCGGCGGGGGTGAGGTGTTCGTGGTTGCCGGTCTGGTGCAAAAACATCGCTCCACCGAGGCAAGCTCGGGTGGGGGCGGGAGTCGGGAGGCTGTTCCGACACCAGCCTGACGCGCAAGCGAAGGACATCTTCGCCAGCAGTGTTACGGTATTGTCTCGTCGGAACTGGATTTAGGAAGGGCGATTTCCCGGCAACCATCTTCGCCCATCCGCCGCGGTTTCCTTCGCTGGCGCGTCAGGCTGGTGTCTGGTGCAAAAACATCGCTCCACCGAGGCAAGCTCGGGTGGGGGCGGGAGGGGGATAGACTGGGCGGCTGGTTTATTCTCTCGGCGTCGCCAGGAGCACGTCAATCCGCTCGACGTGTTGGCGCAGGTCTTCGACTTGGGCTACCAGACCGGCGTTCTGCTCTTCCAGATTCTCGACCTTCGATAACAGGTCCCCTACGGTCAACGGCTTGAGCTTCAGCCATTGTTCGTCCGGCGTGTTGGCGAATTCGACGCGGAACAGAGCGCCAGGGCACGCGCTCGTCGACACCTTCCCCTGGCCCCCGTAGGGAGACACGGAGTTGGGCCTGAGCTCATTGCACAGCGCAGCCAGGCGGGCCAAGACGGCACGGAACACGGGCTTTTGCAGCCGGGTCTCGACCTTTTCTTCCTGACCGCCTGCACTGACGCGGCAGACACCCAACCGCCAATCGAGCTGCAATCCCCGCTCCTGGCAAACGCTCAGCAGGTGATCGACCAGGTCAACGACGCTGCCTGCAGAGTGCTCAAGCACCTGTCTGAGGTCAGTCGTCAATTCTGGCGTGCTGTTCATCGATCAGTAGAATCTCACACCGAGGCACGGAGGCACAGAGGGGAGGACCAGCAGAATGATGGACGGCAAAATCATGCAGCCTCTTATCATTTTGCCATCCATGATTTTGCCTTCCCGCCTTCTCCGTGCCACTGGGTGAGACAGTCTTCGTCCCGCGAGGGGAAAATTGTTGGAATGGCTGAGGCAAAAACACCGCTCCAATGACGTGGCTGGGCGTCTCATTTTGAGAATTTCAGGAAATCTGTGTCAGAAGGTATTGACTGTGCCAACCGGATGTGTACAATTGTTTGATGACAGCGGAGAGTGGAAAGGGGAGCCGCCTGAAGGGGGACTCCAGCGCGGGCAGACCCTCACCCCGGCCCTCTCCCAGGGGGAGAGGGAGTTGGAAGATCGGGCCAGCGAGAAACTGGCGGGTTCTTTGACAAGTGAAAAATCGGAGTGCATGCCTGGAGTCGGTGCGCGCGGGTCGCTCGGAGATGGGCACCAGCTATTTGGACTCACGTCAACGCATTTCTACCTAAGTCGGGCTCTGTGCGACATCGCCGAGCAATGCACGGGGGTGTTATCAAGAAACCCCTCTTACGCAGCCCAACGTGTATCAAGCGTATCACCTCAAAGCGTTATTGCGTAGGTACTTGTGGCGAGTATTTACTTGAGTCCTAGGCAATTTCAGTCGCCATGAAACCGGTATCAAAGGCCCCGCTGTCAGGGGGGTCCCGGGCCATGCGGCAAGGGGCATGTCCGCTCACGGAGTGAGCGGACTACTATGGCGGACCCATCAGCCGCGTCGGAGCCCGGCTGTGGACGACGGCGCACATGCCGCCGCGCTGGGCGACATTGACGACGTGTTTTTGGGAGGCGCGGCCGAGAATCGCCAGGCCGTATTTGCTGGGGGCGAAGCCCATCACGGTGTAGAACGGCTCGACGTGGAGCTTCCCTTCCGGCCCGACGACCGGGAACTCATACACCGGCAGGCTGGCGAGCTGTTGCACGACCCAGCGGTTGCTGTCGGCGAGCGCTGCGTCCACCGCGGCTTGCCATTCGTCCGCGGATACCGCCGGCCCCAGCAGCACGCCTTGGCCGCCGAAGCCCCGGTTGGGTTTGAGGACCAGCGTCTCCTGCTCGTGGCGGACGTAGGGCAACAAATCGCCGGTCTGGCCATCGGGGAGCAGCGTCCGCCGCTCGCCGAGCAGCCGCGTCCAGAGGATGTGGCGGCGGAAGACCTGACGCTCGTCGGCGGTGAAGTACTTTTGCGTGAACTGCGGATCGGTGAAAACCTCCCAGCAGCTTTTCTGGTCGAGGTCGGCCGTGATGGAGGACATCACTCGATTCTGCCGGAACAGCGTCCGCATCGGGCCGATGTTCGCCCCCTGCCGCCCGAGCTCCAGCAAATCGCAGACGGCGTAATCGCGGTAGGCCAGATCGATGACCTGCCCGTTGTAGAGGACTTCATCCCCTTGTTGCGTCAGCTCGACCGGGTCGGCGTGCATCACCCGCAGGCCGTATCGCTCGTGGTAGTAGCGGGCCACGTCCTCCTGCTCATCGATCCCGCTGCTGGCGTACTTGGGGTCGATGAAGCAGACGTTGCGGGCCTTCCGGCCGAGGCTCTCCAGGTGCTCCAGGATTTCCTGCATCAGCAGCTCGCGGATATCGGAGCCGATGGAGAGTTGCAGCTCTTTGTCCTGTCCTTCGAGCATCGGAAAAACGACCTTGGCGATAATCTGCTCCACCGCCGGCACCAGGTGCAGCCCGCCGATCCCACCCATGTTCGGCTCGACGAAGCGGAGCGAGTCTTTCCACATCGGGCTGGTGAAGTCGATGACCGCGTCATGCCGGCCGAAGACCGGGTTGTTCTCGCGATGGGCCGGCGTCCAACATTCCCACAGCCACTGCTCCTCCTCCGGCGGCAGGCGGAGGATGTCCCGCACCGCGAAGTCCTGCATGTACAGCTCCACCAGCCGCTTGAGGGCGTTGTGGATGGTGAGCGTGACGTAATGGATATAAGCCACCTGGTCGGGCAGCACTGTCAGCGGGCAGGCCATCACGTTGATGGCGTCCGGCTGGCCGTCCCGCAGATAGACGACGTGGTTCTTCAGCGACTCCAGCCGAATCCGCTCCATCATCGCCGCCAGGGCGACTCCATCGATTTTGCGAAACGCCCCCCGCACGCGGCTGGCCACGTTCATGCCGGCGAGGCCGAGTTCTTCCGCTGGGGTGAGCATGAGAGGTGAGGGAGGAGTGGTGAGTGGTGAGGGAACAGTCTGGACAGAAACCTCCGCCATTATCCGGCAAAAACTCGCCGCTCGCCACTCGCCGCTCCTTGCTTGCATTGCTACACTATCGCTTGATGGAAATTCCCTCTGCATCGATGCGAGACTTGGCCCGACGATTGCTGGCTGTGGAAGCCGCCAGCCAGAGCGCCAGTGGTGCGCACGTGCATGAAGCGGTGCGCGTGTGCGACAAGCTGCGGATTTCGCTGACACGATTCGCCGGTTCAGACGCCTTCACGTCGCTCATGCGGCGGGCGCTGACTCTGGCCCGCGCGGAAGTCCCTGCGGCGCAGAGCATCACGGTCAAGGCCGACTGTTCCATGGAAGGACTGGAAGAGCTCGCCACGGATGCGCGGAAGTCCGGGGGGGGTGGAGACGTGGGGGCCGAGGCGGTAGCCGCGATCACCGCGCATCTGCTCGGGCTGCTGGTGATTTTCATCGGCGAACCCCTCACGCTGAGGATGGTGCGCGAGGCTTGGCCTGACACATCGCTGGACGAATAACATTCCAAAATCGAGGTTGATCATGACCGCGCCGGGAAAAGATAAAGCACAAGGCAATGGGCAAGGCAAACCACACGATCGAGTGCGGATCAACCAACTGCCCACCGGCGTGCCAGGCCTCGATGAGATCCTCGGCGGCGGCCTGCCCGAGTTCTCCTTCAACATCCTCGCCGGCGCTCCCGGATGCGGGAAGACCACGCTGGCGCATCAGTTCATGTTCGCCAACGCGACCCCAGAGCGGCCGGCGCTGTACTTCACCGTGCTGGGCGAGCCGGCCATCAAGATGCTGCGCTACCAGCAGCAGTACACGTTCTTCGACGAGGCCAAGATGGACGGAGCGATCCGCTTCATCAACCTCAGCCACGTCGTCCTCGAGCAGGACCTCGGCGCGGTCCTCGATGCCATCATCAAGGAGGTCGAGGCGTCCCAGCCGAGCGTCGTGGTGGTGGACTCGTTCCGCACCGTGGTGCGCAAGGTGCTGAACAACGCGAGCGAAGTGGAGCTCCAGGGCTTCGTCCAGCGCCTGGCGCTCCACCTGACCAGTTGGCAGGCGACCACGTTTCTGATCGGCGAGTACGTCGAAGGCGAGCTGCGCGACAACCCGGTCTTCACCGTGGCCGACGGGCTGTTCTGGCTCTCCCAGAGCGTCGAGCGCAACTCGATCGTCCGCAAGCTGCAGGTCATGAAGGTGCGCGGCCAGGAGACCGTGCCCGGCCTGCACACCTTCCGCATCACCGAGCGGGGCCTGCAAACTTTCCCGCGCACCTTCGGCCTCACCAATAATAAATCAGACCACGTCAAGGGCCAGCGGCGTCTGTCCACCGGCGTCCCGAAACTCGACGACCTCATGGGCGGCGGCATCCCCGAAGGCGACAGCCTCCTCCTGGCCGGACCCTCCGGAGGGGGCAAGACCGTGCTCGGCATTCAGTTCATCGCGGAGGGCATGCGTCATGGCGAGCCGGCCATCGTCGCCATGTTCGAAGAGCTTCCCAACGAGTACATCCAGCGGGCAGCCTCGTTCGGCTTCGACTTCAACCCGCACGTGAAAAGCGGCAAGCTCAAGCTCATTTATCTGAGGCCGCTGGACCTCTCCGTGGATGAGACGGTGCACGAAATCGTCAGCGCGGTCAAAGAGATCGGCTGCAAGCGCCTGGTCATCGACTCGCTGGTCGGCTTCGAGATGGCCCTGGCCCCCGACTTCCGCACCGATTTCCGGGAATCGCTGTACCGGATGATCGGAGCGCTCACGCGCCTGGGCGTGACCATCGTCAGCACCGTCGAGGTCGAGGAGGACTTCACCTCGATGGGCCTCTCCAACTTCACCATCTCCTTCCTGGCCGACGACATCATCCGCCTGCGTTACGCCTCGATCAACGGGCAATTGCGCAAAATCATGATGGTGGTGAAGATGCGCCGCAGTAAGCACTCGATCGACCTGTGCGCCTACGAGGTCACCTCCAAGGGCCTGTTGATCGGCGAGCCGATGCGCGGCTACCGCGGTCTGACCAGCGGCATCCCCGGCCCGTGGTCGCTCGATTCGGGCCAGAGTGTTCCCGAGTTGCAAACCCCCGCCAAACAGCCCCAGCCCACGCGGACGCGAGGGAGGAAAAAGCGATGACGGAGAGGGTCGCGTCGGCACCGCATATCCGCTTCTCACTGGCGAGGCGCGGATAAACGCAGCACCGCGCCATCCGCTTGAACGACGTACAAGAGGCGGTCCAATGGCGATCGGAGCAGTTCCAGAATGCCCGCGGCAAATGGCAACAGCGCGGGAAGCGCGTTGGACGTGCTGTCGATCACGATAATGGGAAGCGGAAGGGATTCAAGGTTCTGCTCGTGCTCGAGTTTCTTGTCCACGCTGAGCATCGCCCCGAAGCCGCCATCCGCGGCGGCCCTCAAGAGAACGCCATTTTCAAGCTTGTCCCAACCCCTTTCTCGTGCCGTTTGAATCTCATGTCCGGGAAGCTGCTGCCGAAAGCGCCGGTCCACATTGTGATCAAAGAGGATTTTCAAACCTTCTCCAGGTCGTTAAGCAGGTCGTCTCTGGCCAAATCCAAAACCGCCAGTGCTTGCTCGCGGGTAACGCCAAGAAAGCCTTCCAGAAAATCCTCCAGCGTCTCGCCGGCGGCGAGGGAATCGAAGAGGTTTTTGAGCGGGACTCGCGTGCCGTAAAAACAGGGCGCTCCGCTCATCCGCCGGGGATTGATCCAGACCAGGCCGAATAACGGATGTCCCGGCTGAATCTTGTCACCTTCCAGGAGCTTGGGATCAACGGGTTCGATATGCTGAACGATTGGACGGTGGCTTGTGCCGAGCATGGCGATCTCTTGTTGGGCATGAGACGCAACCTGTCATTCATCATACACCGAATCCTCATCGGCGTAGGCAGTCAGGGCGTTGCGCTTGGCAAGCTCATGCCACTCTCGCATTTCGTCACCGTCTTCCGGAACGGAAATCTCGATGGTCACCCCGGGCTCGGCTCCAATAGGTTGGCTCAATTCCAGATGGGTTCTGTCGATTATCTTCGCTGAAATCAGTCGCATGGGAAAACCTTCTTTTGGATCCCAAATTCCACGGCGGCGGCAACCACATCAGAACCATCCGCCCACCAGAACCAACGCTGGGCGCGTCACTTCGTCTTGCGAGCTGCCAGGTACTCATCCACGCTGCGGTATTGAAGCGGCTTGCTCCGTGCTTTGCGGAGCCACTCGATGTCCTCGGCGTCCTCCACCCGTTCGAGCAATTCCTGGTATGCCTCGATGGGAATAATCTCGGAGACGGGTTTCCCCTTACAGGTGACGATCTGGGGTTCGGCAAGTGCTGCCTTCATATCCGGCAATATATACTCCCAGTGACGACACGCCAAGATGCGCTCCGCTAATTCGACTGTTTGAATTCGTCACCACCCGGGCTCGCCCCGGTGGAACGCTGTTTGGAAACCAGAAACGACGGCATCCACCTTCCCGCCTCTCCGCCGGTTTTGGGGGCCGCCACCGGCGGCCCGCAAAATCGGCGGAGAGGCGGGGGCATTGGTTTGGCGCATCTTCTGGTTTCCAAACTTGCTTCCGCTGGGGCAAGCCCAGCGGTGGCAAATCTCGCAGAACTCAAACAGTCGAACTAGATGACTAACGCGTTGTCAACGCTTAGACTGAGGCGTAGCCACGGTCGCCAGACCGTGGGATATCGATTGTTTTTTTGCGATCCGCCCACGCTCTGGTGAGCGTGGCTACAAACAAACACTAGGACCGCCCGCGGGATGAGCAGGGAACAGCAAACGCGCGAAAGGAACGAGGCGCTGGCGGCGCTGGAATCGGTGCTTTGCACCGAGGAGTTGCACCGCCGGCCAGCGCGCGAGCCGGACTATGAGCGCGAGAGCCGTGCGCTGGTATCGCTGGCACGGGCGCTGGCCGATTCGCCGCGCACCATTCTGCAGACATTGGCCGACACGATCCTGGAGGTGATCCAGGCCGACTCGGCTGGGATCAGCCTCGTGACCGAAGATGAACAGAGGTTCCACTGGCCGGCGATTGCCGGCGTGTGGAAGCCGCACATCGGCGGCGGCACGCCGCGTGACTTCGGCCCGTGCGGCGACGTGCTGGATCGCAACTGTCCCCTGATGTTCAGGCACTTCGAGCGGCGCTACACCTATTTCCAGCCGGTGACGCCACCGGCGGAAGAGTGCCTGCTGGTTCCTTTCTATGTCGAGGGGAAAGCGGTCGGCACGATCTGGGCGATCGCGCATGATGAGCGCCGTACGTTCGACAGCGAAGACCTGAGGATGCTTGTGAGCCTGGGCACGTTCACCTCGGCAGCCTACCAGGCTGTGGAGCAATTGCACACGCTCAGCAAGCAAGGCCATGACCGCCAGGAAGCCACGCAAGGCATGCGCGAGATGAACGAGGCGCTGCTGGTCTCTGCGGTTCGCCAGCACGAGTTGGCCGAGCAGGCAGAGCAGGCGGATGCGTTGGTGCGCGAAAGCGAAGAACGCTACCACACCTTATTCGACTTTGTTCCCGTGGCCGTCTATTCCTGTGCGACCTCGGGTGTGATTCAGAATTTCAACCGCCGCGCCGCGGAATTGTGGGGCCGTGAGCCAGCGATGGGGGATACCGACGAGCGGTTTTGTGGCTCGTTCAAGTTGTTCCGTTCGGACGGCAGTTTCATGCCCCACGACCAGTGTCCCATGGCCGAGGTGCTGAGCGGAAAAATAGCGGAGATGCGTGACGCCGAAGTGCTCATCGAGCGGCCCGACGGTTCGCAAATTACCGTCGTTGTGAATATCCGTCCGCTGAAAAACCAACGCGGAGAAGTCACGGGAGCAATCAATTGTTTTTACGACATCACGGAACGCAAGCTGGCTGAACAGAAGTTTCGAGGTCTGTTGGAATCCGCGCCGGATGCGATGATTATCACAAACCCAGAAGGACAGATTACGCTGGTCAATGCCCAAACAGAAAAACTGTTCAGATATGCTCGTAACGAACTCATGGGGAAGCTCATCGAGGTTCTCATCCCGCAGCGTTTCCGTGACCATCACCCCGGCCATCGCCATAGCTTTCTTGCTGATCCTCGTTTGCGGCCAATGGGGACTAGTCTGGAACTTTGGGCTTTGCGCAAGGATGGGACCGAGTTTCCAGTGGAGATCAGCTTAAGCCCCCTGGAAACCGAGGCGGGAATTCTTGTCACCGCCGCCATTCGCGACATCACCGAACGCAAGCGGATGGAGAATGCATTGCGCCAGGTCGCCGCCGAAATGTCCGAGGCCGACCGCCGCAAGAACGAGTTCCTGGCGATGCTGGCCCACGAGCTCCGCAACCCCCTCGCCCCGATCCGCAACGCCGTGCAGATCCTGCGGCTGACGGGGGACCACGACGAGTCCGTCCAATCGGCGTCCGCGATGATGGAGCGCCAGGTGAACCAGATGGTGCGGCTGGTGGACGATTTGCTCGACGTGAGCCGCATCAGCCGGGGCAAGATCGAACTTCGCCGGGGTCGGATCGAACTGGCATCGTGCGTACACCACGCCGTCGAAGCCGCCCGCTCGCTGCACCAGAGCATGAACCATGAATTGACCGTCACGCTGCCGCCACGGCCCATTTACCTGAACGCGGACCTGACCCGGTTGTCCCAGGTGGTGGGCAACCTGCTCAACAATGCCTGCAAATTCACCGACAAGGGAGGCCGCATTTGGCTCACGATCGAGCGCGAGGGCGAGCAGGCCGTAATCCGCGTGCGGGACAACGGCATCGGCATCTCCGCCGACCAACTTCCCCGCATCTTCGAGATGTTTGTGCAGATCGATACCTCTCTGGAGCGGAGCGTCAGCGGTTTGGGCATCGGCCTGACCCTGGTGAAGAGCCTGGTGGAGATGCACGGCGGCACCGTGGAAGTGCATAGCGATGGCGTCGGGCAAGGGACGGAGTTCGTCGTGCGCTTACCGATGGCGAGTGACGAGACGAAGAGTGGCGAGGAAGGTCTCGCCACTGACCATTTGCCACTCGCCACTTCCTCCCGCCGCATCCTCGTGGTCGATGACAACCGGGACTCCGCCACCACCCTGGCCATGCTGCTCAAGCTGACCGGCAACCAGACGCAAACCGCCTATGACGGCCTGGAAGCGGTGGAGGCCGCGGAGACGTTCAGGCCCGACGTAATCCTGCTCGACATCGGCCTGCCCAAGCTCAACGGCTACGAAGCCTGCCGTCGCATCCGCGAGCAGCCCTGGGGCAAGAGCATCGTGGTGGTTGCCCTGACCGGCTGGGGCCAGGAGGAAGACCGGCAGAAGTCCAAGGACGCGGGATTCAACGGCCACATGGTCAAGCCTGTGGACCTCGCCGCGCTCACCAAGCTGCTGGCCGAGCTGCTGCCGAGCCTGGTATAAGCGGGGACGAAGGCCGTCGCGAAGATTTGTAGGGTGCATGAGCGTCAGCGATATGCACGCGTATCGTCTATGGCGAGCAGAAAAAACCGCTCCCGACGGATGATTCGTTGACGGGGCAAGAACACGCGGTTTAGCGACGCGTAACACGCGTGCATTTCGTGTTACTCATGCACCCTACTTTTTCCCCGCGTCCGCGAAGAACTCTCCCGTCTTCCCGAGCGCATCGAGCATGTGCCACGCAACGCTGTAGTGCCCCCCGGTATACCAGTGGATGGGAGGCTCGCCGAAGGCTTTCCAGAGCGACTCGGTGCAAGCTTTGGGGATGACTTCGTCCTCCTTGGCGTTCATCATCAGGATGCGGCGTCCTTTCACGTTGGCGGCATAGGTGACGGGGTCAATGTCGTGTAGGGTCTTCAGGAATTCTTCCTTGTCGGGGAGCTTGCCAAACTCCTTGCGGTACTTCTCAATCTCTTTGGATTCGATGATGACCTTGCCCAGGTCTCCGCCGGCCAATAGCAGGCAGACATTCTTCAATCGCGGCTCGGCGGTGGCGGCAAGGGCCCCGGTGATGCCGCCGAGGCTGATACCAAAGATGCCGAGCTCGTCGGGGTTGACTTCCTCGCGAGCCCCCAGCCAGGCTGTGCCGCGGCGAATATCCAAGACCGCCTGCGTCATCCCCTCCACGGTTTCCTCCGGCTTGGGGCTGATCATCCGCCGGGAGTTCGCCGGATCCCGCCGCGGGCCGTAATACGGCATCTTCAAAAACAGCGCCGCCACCCCGCGCTGCGCCAGGTTATTGCAAAACAGCCGCGAGAGCTGAAAGTCGCCGCCCAGAATATGCAGCACGACCACGCCGGGCGCTTTTTTACCTTCGGCCAGCCCCTTGGGGCGGTAATACTCGCAGTGGACCGTGTTGTTGATCTCGCTGGCGGTCTTCACGGGCGATGGGAACGTCACTTCCCAGATTTCCAGCGTCTTCGATTCCAGCGGAAACCGCGTCCCTTCGTAAGCAAAGGAATGCGCCGCCAGCTTGAAGCGCTCGGGGATACCCGTTTCATTTTCGGCGGGGACGTACTTCACCTCGCCGGACATCTTCTTGGGAGGTGCTGGTTCTTCGCCAAAGAGGCAGAAGGGCGCACACAGGGGCACGAAGGCGCAGAGGAGGGAGAGGCGAGTCATCATTGTCGGACCAGAGTCAGAGTGTGGGCTAAAGTGGTGTGCAACGACCGGCTTCAAAGTCCGCGTTCGCCTAGCGAGCTGCGTTGTCTAATCGCCCGGAGCGAGCATCGTCCTCAATTTGCCGGTCCCAGGCGTCGGCCCGAAATTCGTCGAACCAACGAGAGAATGCGTGAAGGTCGTCCGGTGGGAGCTTAGAAACCGCCTCTTGGATTTCTTTCAAACTCATGAGGTTTCTCCTTTCAAGACTACCTTACAGCAAGCTTTGACCGTTATAACATCTCTCATCACTTCTCCCAACGGAATTTCGTGACATGGCTGTCCCCTCCCTCAACTGCATCTACCACGGCGATGCCCTTTCGGTCCTATCCACTTGGCCGGAGGAGCTTGTGGATTGCATTGTCACCAGCCCGCCGTATTATCGGCAGCGGGATTATGCCGGGGAGGCGAAGCAGGTGGGGATGGAGGAGACGCCGCGGGAATATGTCCGCCGCCTGGTGGCGATTTTTGGCCAGTGCCGCCGCGTGCTCAAGGAGAGCGGCTCGCTGTGGCTGGTTATCGGCGACAAGTATGACGGGGGCGAGCAGCTTGGGCTGCCGTGGCGGGTCGCCCTGGCCCTGGTCGATGACGGCTGGATTTTGCGGAGCGATTGCATCTGGCACAAGCCGAACGCGATGCCGTCGTCGGTGAAGAACCGCCCCACGACCGACCACGAATACATCTTCTTCTTCACGAAAGCCAAGTCCTACCACTACGACGCCGACGCCATCCGCGAGCCGCACGTCACCTTCAGCGAAAACAGCCGCATGAAAGGTGGCCGCGGCCACTTCGGCCAGCGCGGCGGCACGCCGGAGGCCGGGAAGAACGCCGGCGACAACAACCTACACGACGGCCGCTGGGACCAGGCCTTTCACCCGCTCGGCCGCAACAAGCGCACCGTCTGGTCCATCCCCCTCTCCAAATTCCGCGGAGCCCATTTCGCCGTCTTCCCCGAATCCCTCGTACAAACCTGCCTCCTCGCCGCCTGTCCGGAAGCGGGGCTCGTCCTCGACCCCTTCCTCGGTAGCGGCACGACGGCGGTCGTCGCCAAAAAGCTGGGACGCAAATACCTGGGAATCGACTGCTCGGAAGAATACTGCGCGCTCGCCAAGGAGCGGCTGGCCGGTGTAAGCGCGCTGCGGCAGAAGAAGCTGGCTCTTTGACACCCGTTGGAGTCCCGCCTTCAGGCGGCTCCCGGCTTCCAATCGAAACTACTCCCAAGCCGCCTGAAGGCGGGACTCCAACGCGAGCAGCCCATGACCCGCTGATCGCCTAGCTCATCACCGGTCCCTGGAGGACCATTTTCCCTTAGTGGGAATTTCGGTCCCGAGAACCTGAAAACTGGTATAAGCCGGATTCCACCCGGCTTATTCCTATGGTTTTGCCCTCCCGGACAGAGCCTCGCTGCCGCCCTAACTCCCTGTCCGCCAGCCACTTCCGCTCTACGGCCGCCAGGAATAACCCGGAATATCCCCGCTTCCATGATTCCGACCCATTCGGGGGATGTATGCGCAACATTATAAGCTGTTTTTAAGCACAGATCGCAGACTCCGCCACAACATTAGCGGCATAATTTCTTCCCTTACGACCAACTTGTCAAAGATCGCACCGTCCCTGACCCGCGCGCGGCTCCACCGTCAATTAAACAAGTGTATACACCTCAGTTGGCACCGTCAAGCCCTGGGCGAAAGTTTTTTCTACTCGCTGGAGTCCCGCCTTCAGGCGGCTCTCGGCTTCCCGTCGATGCTGTTCCCAAACCGCCTGAAGGCGGGACTCCAGCGCGGCATTCCGCACCCCCAGCCCCACACCAGCACCACCGCCACCGCAAACGTCCAAACCATCAATAGCGAAATCGTCAGCCGGTTCTCCGGCCCGACCATTGAGGCAGCCTGCGGATGCTGAGCGGATTCCATTCGTGAGCCCCGAATAGGTCGGAAACCAACTTCCTGAGGAGCATCATAAGGCTTGGCGACCGGGGGAGGCAACGGAAGCCGCCCAGGAGGCGTCCAGTTGGAATAGAGACTAGGCGGGCCGTAAGTCTTGCCGTGTGCCCAATTTCTTCAGAATAGACTCCGCTCCCGTAAGCTAAGGCCGCGGCACTGTGATGCGAAGGGTCAACGGATCAGCCTTATCGACGGTTGGCGTGATGGGAAAGGAGTCATCATCGAGCACGACTTCATAGCGTTCTAGCGTGATCGTTCTCGGTACCTGCGCCACGAACTCACCCATCTCATTGGTCGTCCCAAACACATATCGTCGATTTCCTTGGATGCCATTGATTCGTACCTTGGCGACAGGTCGGCCATCCTGATCAATAATCTTGCCTTTCTGCGGGTTTGTGGGAATCAACCGGATCGGAGGCAAGTCGAAAGGCGTAGCTTGCAAAGGGACTTCGATTTTCTTTTCCCAGGGTGAGCCAGTTTGTTGGTAGGTGCTGAATTCCTTGTTGTAGACATTGGCATGGGTATAGACCGGGCCCGACAAGACTCGAGCTTCGTAATGGCCATCTGCATCGGAAACGGCATGCGCTCCCTGCAACCCGACGCCATACCTCACGGTAATCTCAGCTCCCGGTATCGGTTTGTCGGTATCGTCCGTGCGGATCGTGCCTCGGACTACTACTGGTTCTTCCAACGTGATGTTGAGCTTCTCGGTTATTCCTTCCGAAATAGATAACCGGTCGGGAATCCGGGGCAACGCGGGCGCGTCTTTCGGCTGTATGCCAACGATACCAAATCGAAGTTCTCCCGTAGCGATCTTGGGGACTGTAAATTTGCCTTCGTCGTTGGTTTTTGCTCGGGCACTTCCCTCAATCCTCCGAATCCCCTCTCCAGTGCTAAACCACAATTCCACGCCGCGAATCCAGGCCGGATTGCTGGCATGAAGTTGTCCCTCAATGCTTCCCGTCGCCCGCAGTTCGAGTGTTCTTTCCGCCGGCGGAAATGGATTGCCGTCCAGACGAAATTCTTGAGTACCGAAAGATTCATGGATCGCCCGAACGCTGAAAAACAGTTTGCGAGGCATGTTGGGCATGCGGACTCGCCCTTCCGCATCAGTCGTCGTGCCGATCATCTTACGTGCTTCTTCCGGAACAAGGTCGTAGTGAAAAATCCACGGCTCCACGACGACACCAGCTAAAGGTTTTTTGTCTGGCGATTTCACCACGAACGACGTGTCCGTTTCGGATTGCAAACGAACCAGCAATTCGGCAGGCTTGCCATTCTCGTCCGGCAGGCTGGTGGCCCACGCTCTTGCCAATTGCTTTCCCTTGTGCAAAACCCACAAAGCGTTATGTGTTAACGAAGGTAATCGCGGGGCAATATCGGGTGTCGACATGGAGAACCGCCCTTGCTCGTCACTTACCCCTTTGACGATGACTCCTTCCGGAGCTTCGTGCGAAACAACCCACCACAACTTGGCGCCCGCAACGGGCTGGTCCTTGTCGTCGATGACGCGCCCGGTAATTGTCTTGAGCTTTGCCTTCGGCTCGACGATGGTTGTTGCTGGTGGCGTCGCCGTGTCCTTGTCTTTCTCCTCGACTGCGCGCCTTTGCACCGCTTCTTCGGGCTGCGTCTTCGTATCCGATTTGGGCGGAGGCTGATCCACCCCACGCACGCCCCCCACGAGCAGGCACATTGCTCCCAGCATCGCCGCGATCAGCACGACCGTCCTTCGTTTTGTCGTCGTCATGGTATTTCTCTCTGGTTTGAGGAGTCCAATAATTCGCGATTCCAAGGTCCACCGCGATCCGAAGAGTCCGATGGCCGTCGCATAGTCGCGGCGCGACGTGCAGAGTTCCGAAAGCTCCAGCAATGTCTGGGCATAAGTCGGCGCATCCCCATGCCGCAGGACGAAGTTGTCGCAAACTTCCTCCCGTGACTGCGAGAGCTGCGCATTGAGCCAGATCACTCCCGGATGCCACCACCAGAGGATGGAAACCAAACGCTGAGCCGCATTGATCCACAAATCGCCACGGGCGACATGCGCACATTCATGAATCAAGACATCCCGCAGCCGGCTCGGGTCGCCACACTCCATGAGTTCCCGAGGCAGGACGATCCTAGGCCGCCAAATCCCCAGCACCATCGCCATGGGAATCCGGTCCGATACGATGATTGGGGGCAGATGACGGAGTCGGAGCGCCCGGCAAACTTCTTCTCTGACAGCTTCGCAGGCGTTCCACTCCGAGTCGGAATTAACGGACAACGACCGCAACAGCCATCGCAGCCACCAATACTGGCACCCCCATCTCGCCATCAACACAGCGGTGCCGGCGATCCACAATATTCCCGCCAGATTTAATACTCCACTTAACGAAATCGCCCACAAACCATGTGAACGTGCGGGAGGAAAAACATTCGTGAAATCCGGGCCATGGTTTCCTTGGCCTTCGGCAATTCCGCCATCTTCTGGGGCCGACGATTCCGCTGGCGACGGCTCACCAACTGCCGATTTGATAGCAGGTTCATCGAGCCGGCGTTCTTCGACGAACGGCGTTTTCTGCAGTGACGTGGAGACGACGAGCGAAGGATTTGGTGCAGCAGTAGGCGAGTTCCAGCGCTGCCAAAATGGCGCAGGTAATATCTTTGCGAATAATGGGCTGCACAGCACCAATATCAGTCCGACGAAACCGATGGAGTGCCGCAGAGCGGCGCTCTTTTGCGAGAACATCATCAGAAGGACCGCAGCGAAGCTAATCACGGTCACTTGCATGAACACGACGAGACCAAATGCTTGAAACGAACTCATGACTTCTTCCTCCTCGCGTTGTTGATAAGTTGCCGAATTCGCGCGGCCTCACTCTTGGAGAGGGCGCCGCCATTGAGCAGCGTCAGAACCAAGCCTTCGGGCGAACTGTCAAATACGGTTTCGATCAACTGCTGCACGCTGAACTTCTGCGACTCCTCGCGCGATACGGTTGGAGTGTAAAGAAAGCCGCTGCCTCCCTCATCGTGCGTCAGCCAGCCTTTCTCTTCGAGCCTGACGATCTGCGTCTGTACGGTGTTCCTCGCGACACCACGCCGCTCGCTCAATACCTTCCAGACATCCGCAACCGAACACTCTCCTCGCTCCCAGATAACGCTCATTATTTCCCATTGTGTTTTCGACAATGCTGGAAGCTCTCCCGCATCGGGCATGATGGGCTCCTTGGAACCGAGAATTGTGCAGCCTTGAATGCATCCCTACATATGTAGGCAAAGTGTACCTACAAGCGTAGGCCTCCGTCAAGCGCGGAGATCACAAGTTCGCGGGAGAACGACCGACGGCTTGCCTTTCGGGCTGGTGAGCGTGATATTTGGCGGAGCCTAAGACCCTCACCCCGGCCCTCTCCCGGAGGGAGAGGGGGAAGACGAAGCCGCACCCCTTATTCGAGAACCGTCCATGCAGTCCATTCGCATCGCTGCCGTCAGCATGAATAGTGAACTTGGCAAGCGGGAAGAGACTTTGCGCCGGATGGAGCAGTTTTGTCAGCAGGGGGCTGCCGAGCGGGCGGAGGTGGTGGTGTTTCCAGAGTTGGTGGTGCATGGGCATTGCACGCCGAATACGTGGGAGGTTGCGGAAGGAGTTCCTGGGGGGGAGAGCGTGGAGGCGCTGTGCGGCATGGCGCGGCGGGCGGGGGTTTTTCTGTGCGCCGGGCTGAGCGAGAAGGAGAACGACATTGTCTATAACACGCAGGTGCTGATCGGGCCGGCGGGGTATATCGGCAAGCAGCGGAAGCTGCACATGTCGCGGGACGAGTCGTTTTTCTACAAGGGGGGCCGCGAGATCCGGGTGTTCGACCTGGGGAAGTGCAAGGTGGGGATGGTGATCTGCTACGACAATCAGTTTCCCGAGGTGGGGCGAATCGTCGCCCTGCGGGGAGCGGACGTGATTTTGATGCCGCACGCGGCCCGGGAAGGACGCTGGGACGACACCCCCGAGTCCCAGGCCGCCGCCCGCCGCAAGGTGTTTGACTATTTCTCCAGCAGCTACCGGATGCGGGCGCGGGAGAACGCCTGCTTTTGCGTGTATGTCGACCAGGCGGGCCGGGCCGGTTATGTCGATTCCTTGCCGCGCGAGCACTTCAATCAGCCGCACCATCCCGGTGGGGCGATGATCATCGGCCCGAATGGCGATATCCTGCGGCACACGCAACTGGAGCAAATCCGGGACGAGATGATCGTGGCCGACCTGGACGCCTCGCTGCTCGCCGCGGCTCGGAGTCATCCCAATTACACCCTGCGGACCCGCCGGCCGGAGCTATTCGGCGAGCTGGTAAGGGAGCAGGTGGGGGAGTAGGGGGACATCAAAGCGAAGGTCGGAAAGCGGAAAGCGTGGAGAAACGAGCGAATCCCGTCCGCTTTCCGCTTTCCGATCTCCGCTTTCCTGCCAACTTCCACCTTTTCTAATCCTGCCGGGGTGGTATATTTAAGACATAGGCGGTTGTCAAAATTCCCGCCGTAACTAACAGTTTGAACAAAGGGTGAAAAACATGTCACTTATGTTGACCGAATCTGCCGCGAGCGAGGCCAGAAAATACATCGAGAGCGCCGGACCCGAATCGTTCTTGCGAATTCGATTGGTGGCCGGGGGCTGCAGCGGCCACAACAGCAGTCTGCAAATCGACAAGTCCTATGACGAGAAGGCCGACAGCAAGTACGACTTCTTCGGCGCGCCGGTCGTCATCGACAAGAAGAGCGAGCTGTACCTGGAAGACGCCAAGCTGGATTTCATCAACGGTTTGGAGCGGAGCGGCTTCCACCTGGATATCCCCACCGCGAAGAAGACCTGCGGCTGCGGCACCTCGTACCAGTTCTAGCGGTTCGTAGTAATCGGCCTAGCTCCGGTTCGATCAACCCGCTGAAGCGGGTTACTACCAACGATGCCCGAGTACCGCCAGAATCCGCTGACGAGGGAATGGGTCATCCTCAGCAGCGAGCGAATGGCGCGGCCGAGCGAATTCTTGGACCAGCCGGCGCGCCGTGATAGTGCGGCGTGCCCTTTTTGCTTGGGGAATGAGCACGAGACACCGGAGGAGCTCGCCCGATATTCGGTTGGTGACTCCAAGGATTCCTGGTCCGTTCGCGTAGTGCCGAACAAATATCCGGCAGTGACGCCAGACCCTCACCCCGGCCCTCTCCCAAGGGGAGAGGGGGTGTGCAACGAGGACTGCCTCTTTCGGACCGTCCCCGCACTCGGCGAGCATGAGGTCATCATCGAATCGCCGCGGCATGTCGTCAGCCTGACCGACCTGACGCCCGCGGAAACGGAGCTGCTTTTTCTGGCTTATCGGGACCGGATCGCTTTCCACCGTGCGGCAGGGAAGGCGCGGTACGTGCAAGCGTTCAAGAATGTCGGGCCGCTGGCGGGTGCTTCGATGGAGCATTCGCATAGCCAACTGATGGCGCTTGAGCAGTTGCCGCACAATGTCGAGCGGGACGCGGCCATTGCGGAGAGCTACTTTCGCCGAAAGGGACGGAGCCTGATCGGCGCGGTTCTTCAGGGGGAGTTGGACGCTGGCACTCGGGTCGTCGCCCAGTCCGCCTCCTTCGCCGCATTCTGCCCCTTCGCCAGCCGCTTCCCGTATGAAGTTTGCCTGGCCGCAAAAGCTTCGGGCCGGCCGTTTGAGGAGTTGCAAGCTGGCGAAGTTGGGGAACTTGCCAGGATTACGAGTGAGATCATCGGTCGTATCGAACGTGCGCTCGGGCCGGTTGCCTATAACTACTATTTAAGGCCCGCGCCCTTTGACATGGCATCCCCCGGCCCGTATGACTGGCATATCGAGATTTTCCCCCGCCTTGTGAAGGTGGCGGGCTTTGAATGGAGCACCGGCATCTTCATCAACACCGTCAGCCCCGAAGCCGCCGCCGAAGTGCTGCGGGAAATAGGACGGCCTTCCCAGGCCGTCCGAACGGGCTAGGAAGCCAGTCCTGCTTCTATCACTAGGAAAACCTGAACGCTTATGCCGATAGTAGGGTGAAACGTCTTCTCCCTCGCAGGCCATTGCCTGCTAGCATCGAAGGACGGGCTGGGAAGCCCATCCTACAGCCCATTCACCGCACCATGAATCCGCTTCGCCTTTGCCTGGTCCTGCACAACCATCAGCCAGTCGGCAACTTCGGCGGCGTCTTCGAGCAGGCGTATCAAGATAGCTATCTGCCGTTTTTGGATCTCTTTGAAAGCTATCCCGCCGAGCTGCGGATTTCGCTGCACACCAGCGGCCCGCTGATGGAATGGCTCGACGAGCATCACAGCGACTACGTCGACCGGCTGGCGCGGCTTGTCAGCAGCGGGCGGATTGAAGTTGTCGGCGGGCCGTTCTATGAGCCGATTCTGACGATGATCCCCTCGCGGGACCGGATCGGCCAGATTGAATCGTACACCGCCTGGCTCGAAAGCCGCTTGGGCGCGCACGTGCAGGGGCTGTGGATGCCCGAGCGGGTTTGGGAGCAGTCCCTCACCAGCGATCTGGCCGTTGCCGGCATGAAGTACACCGTCCTTGATGACTTCCACTTCAAGAACGCCGGCCTCGTGGAAGACCAGCTCTACGGCTCCTACCTGACGGAGGACGACGGCAAGCTGCTGACAATTTTCCCCGGGAGTGAGACGCTGCGATACACCATTCCCTTCCAAGCGCCGGCGAGCACGATTGATTATCTCCGTGGCATTGCCGAGAAGCACGTCAACGCCGTCGTTGTGTTCGGCGATGACGGCGAAAAGTTCGGCACCTGGCCGGAGACGAAAAAACACGTCTATGACAACGGCTGGCTGAGGAGCTTTTTTGACGCGCTGCTCTCCAACCGCGACTGGCTGAAGCTCAGCACGCTGGCTGACGCGGTGGAGAATGTGCCGCCGGTGGGCAAGGTTTACCTTCCTGACGGCAGCTACCGGGAAATGACCGAGTGGTCGCTCCCCGTCGGACAGCAGCTGGAGTACGACAGTGTGGTGCATGGGATCGAGGATGATCCCCGCTGGCCGCGCCTCAAACGGTTTGTCCGCGGCGGCTTCTGGCGAAACTTCAAGGTGAAGTATCCCGAAGCCAACGAAATGTACGCCCGCATGATGATGGCCAGCCGCCGCATCGAGCAGGCCCGCGAGCAAGGAGTGGAAGGGGACGCCTTCCGCTTTGCCCGGGAGTCGCTTTATCGCGGCCAGTGCAACTGCCCCTATTGGCACGGGGCCTTCGGCGGGATCTATCTGCCGCACCTGCGGAACGCGATCTACAACCAGCTCATCGCCAGTGAGAACTTGCTGGACCAGGCGATTGGCAAGACCGGCGGCTTTGTCGAGGCGACCGTCGACGACTACAACTTCGACCTGCGGCAGGAAGTTCGCCTGGCCGGCGACAAACTCATCTGCCTGCTCGCGCCCTCTTCCGGCGGGCAAATGTACGAGCTGGACGTCCGCACCATCTGCCACAATCTGCTGGCCACGCTCTCGCGTCGGCCGGAAGCGTATCACAAGAAAGTCCTCGGGGGGGCGAACCATGGCAACGGCAGCGTGGCCAGCATCCACGAGCGAGTCGTGTTCAAGCAAGCGGGACTGGAGCAGCGCCTGCAATACGACAAGTCGCCGCGAAAGAGCCTGCTCGACCACTTCTTCGATGAGAGCACCACGCTGGAGCAGATCGCGCGGAATGACGCGCCCGAGCGCGGCGACTTCCTCACCGGCATCTACGACACCAAAATCCGCCGCGGAACGGATCGCGTGCAAGTGCAACTTTCACGCATAGGCTCTGTGCAGGGTCGTGAGGTCAAAATCACCAAGGGGGTGACGATGGTCTCGCGCAGTCCGGCCCTCGAGATCGTCTATCTGTTGGAAAATCTGCCGGCCGGGGAAGCTCTGCACTTCGCCGTCGAGCTTAATCTGGCCGGACTACCTGCCGGCGCGGATGACCGCTATTTCCATGATCTGGACGGCCAGCGGCTGGGACAACTCGGCAGCCGGCTCGACCTGAAGGGAGTTCAGAAGCTGGGGCTGATTGATGAATGGCTGGGTATCGACGTGCAACTGACGGCGAACCGGCCGACGGACCTGTGGGCGTTCCCTATTGAAACCGTCAGCCAGTCCGAAGGGGGCTTTGAGCTGGTGCATCAGTCCGTCTGCCTGCACCCCCATTGGCACGTCCGCGGCGACGCCCAAGGCCGCTGGACCGTCACGCTCATCCTCAACGCCAATACGGCCCTCGCCGAAAGCCGCATGCGTCCGCAGGAAGCGGTAGCGACGGTTTGAGATTTCTAGCGTCGCCCATTTGACAATCTACGGCGCTGACGTAGTGTTTCCATTGTCCAGACAAAGCAACGGTTTACGGCGAGTCACGCCGGCTGTTGCGGACCTCCATCCTCGATAAAGGCAAACCGGTCGCAAGGCCGGGACGCAAAGCTACAGGGTCTTTAGTTCATTCGAACCAGAGATAGCCAGCTGCCGAAGGGTTTGGCCGAGGAATGAGGTGCTTGGATTCACAGGCGGCCACGGCCGCTACTTCATTTCTCGCTTCGCGGCGGTAATGTCCTTAAACGTCGCCGCGGGCCCAGTGGGAGGTTTCCATGAACAAGCTTCTTCTGAGCGTCCGTCATCTGATCGTTTCCGAGGACGGCCCCACCGCGGTGGAGTACGCCGTGATGCTCGCGTTGATCGTCGTCGTTTGCCTGGCTTCGATCACCACGATCGGCACCCGCGCCAACCTGGTGTTCAATGACATCTCGAATGCCCTGCCGGCTGCCAGTTAGTCCGCTAGGCTTTGAGCTCGAAGGCCACAACTTTGTTGTGGCCGGCTGCAAAGAGTGTCTCGGAGTTTTCGGCCAGGGCCAGCGCGTGGATGTGCATCGGGGCCTTCTCGGACTTGACGACCTTCTTGGCTTCCAGGTCGTAAAGCTGAACCAGGCCCCCATTGTCCCCTCCCGCGCCGATGAGCCACTTGCCTTCAGGTCCGAAAGCGAGACTCGTGATCAGCCCCTTCCCGTCGCCCAGGAACTCGTGGAGCTTTTCGTTCTGCTCCCAGGCGAAAAGCTCCACGCGGGCGGGACCATCCAGATGGTCGATGTTCCCGATCCGCCCGATGCCGCCGATGGCCAGTCTCTGTCCGTCCGGCGAAAAGGCCAGCGAGCGAATGCCGCCGATCGAGTGAATCCGCTCCTTGGGATCCCAGGTGTAAAAGCCGGGCGCGTCGAGCGATGCCAGCTTGCTCCCCGTGGCCAGATCCCAGATGACGACGCGGCCCACCTTGTCTCCCGTCGCCAGCAGGCGGCTGTCCGCTGAAATGCAGGCGGCATACAGCATGGAAGGAAAGTGATTCGGCGTTCTTTCCTCATGCCCCTTGAGCTCGTGGATCTTGTTTCCCGATTCCGCGTCCCAGACGCGGCCCATCATATCGTCGCCGATGCTCACCACCCGTTTGCCGTCCGGTGAGACAATCACCTTGCGAATCCACTTGCCATGCGCAGCCTCGGAGGTGCGAATCACCTCGCCATTTTCCACCTTCCGCCAAATCAGCTTCCCGTCATAGCCGCCGGAAACGAGCGTCTGATTGCCGTTTGCCAGCGCGACACCAGTCACATAGCTGGAATGTCCCTCCAGCGCTTTCCACTCCGGCTTTTCCGCCAGCACATCCACGTCATAGACTTTGCCGTCCGACGCGCCGAGAAACAGACGGCTGGAGGAAGGCATCCGCGCCAGGCCGAGGAAGATCTCCTGGCGAGAGAGATCTTTGAGGAGCTTGAGAGTGGTGGGGAGCATAGGAATGGTCTGTGGCAAAAACTAGCGTCTTTCGATCTCTTCAATGAGCACGAACCCCTGGGGTTCGACGCGAAGCGAAATGTCTGAACCCTCGAGTAATTCCATTCCGACAAGCGGACCGCCTTCGGATTCGAGTACCAAGATGCGCCTTTGCCGGCCATGCCATATCACCCGTCCGTGATAGGTGTCCATCAATACCTCGTTTCCATCGCCGAGCACCGCGGTACGGCTGCCATAGAACTCCAACTCCAAGTCATCAATGAGTTTGGCAGCGAGAGTCAGCTCGCCAGTGAATCCGGTATCCAGCACGGCCTCAACGGTCTGCTCCGCATCGTTTGCATCTAACAACGACACCGATACGACCGCTTCGCGTTGTGTATTGACTGCGCCGGAGATCATGTGACTCGAAACCGACCTCCCAATCGGTACGCCGCCGCAAATCCCACTCGAAGTCCGAACATGATGGCCTCGGGACGACGCGCCTTGAGGCGAGTCGAGGCCTCAATATCCTTTGGATCCAATTCGTAGTCACTCGAGTCGATGTCGATAATCACAAACTCTCCGTGGTGATCTTGCTCCACTTTGGACCGAATCGTGTCCTCGTAGATTTTGGTCCCGCGGGCGGCAATCTCTTCGCCTGTTAAGGTCGTGGGTCGCATTTTAGGTCTCCTGATCATTCAGTCTCATTCTATGCCAACCTTCCAGATTCACGAACTCGCTCCTGAATACAGCGGAGCAATCACTTTCCCGTTCAGCAAGTGATGGGGACGGTCCAGCGGATCCTTCAAAGTGGCGTCGTCGCTGACTCCGAGCGCGGCGAAGATCGTCGTGCCAACGTCGGCTGGGGAAAATGATTGCGTGATGGGATAGGCGGCTTTATAGTCGGTTTGTCCCACGACCTGGCCGCCGCGCACGCCAGCGCCGGCGAAGAGCGCGGAGTAGGCGGCTGACCAGTGATCGCGCCCGGGAATTTTTTCGCCGGGCAATGTTGAAATCTTGGGGGTGCGACCAAACTCGCCCATCACGATGACCAGCGTCTGGTCGAGCAACCCCGATGCCGCCAGGTCATCCATGAGTGCCGCCAGCCCTTGATCGAGCTGCGGGAGCAGCGTGTTCTTGAGCTTGCCCCAGTTGTCGACGTGCGTGTCCCAGGTCTGTACGATGCCCATCGTGGCTTGCACGACGGGCACTCCGGCTTCGATCAAGCGGCGGGACAACAAGAGCGACTGGCCAAACTTGTTGCGGCCGTAGCGGTCGCGGGCGGCGGCCGTCTCTTGCCCCAGCTCGAAGGCCTTCGACATGCGGGCCGACGTCAGCAGGGAGAACGCCACTTGCTGCTGCTCTCCAAGCGTGGCAGCGCAGTCGCTTCCCGCCAGCGGCGAATTGCCGCCGTTGAGCGCGTCCAACAGCTCGCGCCGCGATTGCAGCCGCGGCACTGTCACCCCTGCCTGCAGGCTCAGGGCATCCACCTTGAAATCCGGGCTGCTCGGATCGCGGCGGATCTGCCAGGGGTCGTGCTTGGGCCCCAAAAAGCCGGCGTGCTGGCCGGGCCACGTCAACGGACCTTCAATCAAATAGTTCGGCAGCGAAACACCCGTGGGAATTCCATCGGGCCGCGGGCGAAGAAAATCGAAGGCGGCGGCGAAGTTGGGAAAATCATTGCGTGTCTCGACTCGGTCCAGGTCGCTCGCGCCGCGCGGCAAAGGGGTTGGCCGGCCGGTGAGCGCCACATGCGTCGCCAGCAGATGATTCTGCTCCCGATGAGCCAGCGAGCGGACGATGGACCAGCGCGCCATCTGCTGCGCGAGCCGGGGGAGATGCTCGCAGACCTTGACTCCGGGAACGGTCGTGCCAATCGTCGAGAACTCTCCCCGCACCTCCGCCGGTGCATCCGGCTTGGGATCCAGTGTATCCAGTTGGCTCGGCCCGCCACTCAGCAGCACCAGCAGCACGGACTTGGCCCTGGCGGACCCCGCTTCCCCATTTGCGGCACTGGCAGTAGCAAACGGCAACGAAGCCCCCACGACCCCTGCGGCACTCACGTGGAGGAATTGGCGACGGTCGAAGGAATAGCTGGGCTGGAGCATGAAGGGAAGTTTCCTGTTGGCTTATTGCAAATGTGTTTACGGCCTGCCGAGTGGTGCAATTCTTCTTTGGTAAGTCTCAATGCCAGCTTGGATCAAGCTGCGCGATGGCTCCTGGCGGCACTCGGTTAAGAGCGTCAACAGTTCGTGGGCGACTTCGACGCAGCGCCTCGCGGTCTTATGACCAATGTCTTGCGACAACGCCAAATCATAATCAGCCCGAATTCGTTCTGATTGCAAGTTTCCCAGTAGTTGTCCGGCTCGCAAGCTCGTCTCCACGCCTGCGGACATGAGCATTCGCTGCGGCTCGATATGATCGCGTCCCACACGAAAACCCAGTTCCAATAAATAATCCTTCGCAGAGTGAAAGCAAGCATAATAGGCCCGACTCACCGCTGTCCGGCAAGCAGCTTCCGAAGCGCCGGGGGACGCCACGAGCTTTCCAGCCAGCGACAGGAAGTCCTGGGCATTCATCGCACTGAATCAACCATCAAGCGATAAACAGTGGGGTCATCAGGCCACGAAGGTGTCACCCGATCGTACCAACGATCCATCTTCTCACGAAATTCCTCATACTCCATGTCTTGCTCAACTCGAAAGACCAACCAAGGGTACTGAGGCTCGGACGGGTCCGACATCATGTGAGTTGTTACCGTACCCGAAAAAAGGCTCTTCGTAATTTCGAGAACCTTACCGATCCGGTCTTTCGAAAATGGATTGCTATCGCTGGTCCGCTTTGCGTTTGGTTGAACCTGCGCCCCACGCCCCTCCAGCGTCTGGATCCGGCTAGACAACTCCTCCACTCGTGTTGCCAGTGTGTAGAAGGTTTCCGCATCAATCGTGGGCATCGCGGATGATGAAGTAGACATAATCATTCTCATCTGAAAGGGTGGAACCTGATTCTATTGTACTCCAGCTTTTTCCAATTCCCCTACGCCAGCACTTCCCGAATCGGCTGCGTCCCCGGATCCGTTAGCGGCAGCGGGCGGGCACCGACGTGGTAGTTTTTTTGGTGGTCGATGCCGAGGGCCTGGAAGATGGTGGCGAAGAGCTGGGCTGCGCCGACCTTGCCTTCAATGACTTTGTTCCCGTCGTCGTCGCTCTTGCCATGCACGCTGCCCCGCCTGATCCCGCAACCGGAGAGGGTGACGCTCCAGGCGCTGGCGAAGTGATCGCGGCCGAGACTGGCGTTGATCTGCGGTGTGCGGCCGAATTCCGAGAGCGTGATGACCAGTGTGTGGTCGAGCAGCCCTCGCTCGTGCAGGTCGTCGAGCAGCGTGCTCATCACATGGTCCAGTTCCGTCGCGAGCTCCAAATGCGTCTCAAAGTTCTGGCCGTGGCTGTCCCACCAGGCCCGCGAGACCTTGACGAACGGCACGCCGGCTTCGACCAGGCGTCGGGCGATCAGGCACTGTTCCGCGAACAGCGTGGGGCCGTACTTGTCCCGCATCGGCGTCGGCTCTTGCGAAAGGTCGAACAACTTCTCGCTGGCCATCAGACCGCGGACGCGGCTGTACGCTTCGTTGTGGCTGGAAAGTGAGGACGACTGCCGGCTGCGGGCAAAGCGTTCGGAGAACAGCTTTCTCAAATCGGCCCGCTCCTGATGATCCAGGTCGGTGATTTCCTCGAGCCGGCGAAGGTTCGGCGGGGTGTTCCCTTCGGTCAGGAACATCGCCCCGTAGCGAGCGCCGAGAAAGCCCGATTGACTGATCGCGTTGCCCCGCCCTTCCGTCGCCGTATAGAAGCTGACGTAGTCCGGCACCTGGCTGTCCGCCTTTCCCAGTTCGCGCGCCACCATCGCACCGAGGTCAGGATACCTCACGTTCGGCTCATCGCGGCGGCCCAGGTGCATCATCCGGGCGGCTCCGCCATGATCGCCATTGCCGGTGTCCATCCCGCGGATAATGGCCGTGTACTTGCCAATCCGATCCGCCAATTTCGGCAGCAGCTCGCAAATCTGCACTCCGGGGACGGAGGTTTGAATCGACTTGAACGGCCCGCCCGTCGGCCGCCCCGGCTTGGGGTCGAACGTCTCCAGTTGGCTTGCTCCACCCGCCAGCCACAGCAGGATCACCCGCTTGTCGTTCTTCTTCAACTCATTGGCCAGGACGGGGCTTTCCAGTGCATTGAGTGCGGTCATATCCGCGGCGAAGGTGAGCCCGGCGGCAGCGGCGGATGCGCCGAGGAAGGCGCGGCGGGACGGGGGAGGAGATTTCAAATTTGAGATTTGAGATTTGAGACTTGTTTGAAATTTGAGATTTGAGTTTTCAGTTGGTACCACGGCAGCAATCTCCATTGAGTTTCTGGGCAGGCTGGAAGCCTACCCCACCTTCTTCCGCAGTCGTTAGTATCAGGGGGCTGACGCCCCCCGCTCGCCTAATAGTTGAACCGACATTCCCCGCTCGTCAGCATGGCCCACACCGCCTGCTTCCAGGCCTGGGCCGGTTGGTCTTCGTGCTTGTGCAAAAACTGCTCCAGGGCCGTTAGTTCTTCATCGGCCGGCGGGCGGGAATAGATATTCCAAATCGCGGTCTCCATCGCTTCCCGCCGCTCTTTGATCTCGGCCAATTTCGTGGGAAGCATCTCTTTGCCGTCGCGAAGCAGCTCATTCTTGACCTTGTCATTATTGCTGAACAGCAGCGCCTCATCCACGCTCACCTGGAAGTCATCCCCTGGATATTCCAGCGAGCCGGCGATGTTCCGCCCCGTCCCTTCCATCTGTTTCATGCGGTTGTCGAGCTCGTCCTCTTTCAAATCGGTGGGAAAGAACTCCGGGCTGGCGGCTGCGACGCGGAGCGACGTGCCGTATTGCCAGGGCGTGAGCGGACGGACGATGCCGATGGCAAACAGCTCGTCAGCCGGACGCATCTTCGAACCGTCCCACTCGCTGGTGCGGCTATAGGACTTGCTCAAGACGATGCCGCGAATGAGTCGCCGCAGGTCGTACTTGTGCGTTTGCATGTCGCGGGCCAGCCAGGCCAACAGGTCCGGATGGCTCGGCGGATTCTGCTCATGCATCTGGTCGAGCGGCATCACCAGCCCGCGTCCCATCAGCCGATTCCAAAGCTGGTTTGAAATCGCTCGGGCGAAGTACGGGTGTGTCCCTTCCTTCAAACCGATCTCCAAGAGGCGGGCTCGCCGACTGTATGCGGCGGCCGGCGGTGCTTGCTTGCTCTTCTTCAACTCTTCGAGCTTCCTGTTTTCTTCCTTCTTGGCGTTTTCGTCGGGCTCTTTGCTCTCCGGTTCCGTCAGCACTTCGCCGGTCAGGAACATCAACCGGGCGTCCTTGGCCTCACCTTGCACCGTTTTGTAGTTGACGATGCCGTATTCCTTCTCGCCGATGAACTCCCCCACGTCATACGTGCGGCTGAAGAAGCTCTTCATGCCGTAGTAATGCTCCTGGGTCCAGGTCGGCACCAGCGGGTGGTCGTGGCACTTGGCGCAGCTCACGTTGACGCCGAAAAACAGCACACTGGCGTCGGCCGTTAGCTTGTCAGTGTCGTTGGCCCGCGAGCGGACGAACTTGATGGCCCCCTTTTGCTCGGCATCCCCCTCCTGGCCGATGACCATTTCGCGGAACATCTGGTCCCACGGAACATTCTTTTCGACACTCGCCGTCACATACTCTTGGAGGCTCTGATTCGTCCCCCGCATCAGCAGTGCGTCCAACTCCGCCGCCTGCTGCCGCACGAAAGCGGGAGAAGCCATCAGCCGGTCAATGAGGGCCGTTCGCTTGTTGGCATCCGTGGAAGTCCCATACGCCTTGGCCTCGGCCGCGGTCGGGATCCGCCCCACCAAATCCAGCATCGTCCGACGCAACAGGTTCGCATCACTGACCTGACCCGCCGCCGCCACTCCGTCCTTCGCCAGCCGGGCCTCCACGTAAAAGTCAATCGCCTCTTCCACCGGCTTCTCGGGCGGCAACAGCTCGTCCGCCGCGCAGGGACAGACCAGGGACGCGGCAAGTGCGAACATCAGGCTCAGAAGACTCAGACGCAAACTCCTGCGCATCACGAAAACTCCCTTCGGCCCTAGCGGACCACTTCCATCAACGCCTGTCGATATGATAACGGTTTGCGGCGGGGATTGCCACTGAGTTGTCTCGTTGATGACCAGCCCGCGATACGCGGCTCCGCCCCACCCGGAGGAGCGTGTTTATTCATGATTCACACCGCTGTTTTTCCAAAACACTTACGACGACCGTCCTCGCCCGAAGTCAAAGTCCCGTCCGCACTTTCGCTTCGGCACATCGACCTAAGTCCTGATTCATAGCCTCAAATCGGTCATCTTTGATTCATCGACACATCTATATGTTATAAGCACATTTTTGATTCATTCTGATGACTGACACCAGCCTGAAGCGCCAGCGAAGGACAGCGCGGCCAGCAGGTTCGGTGCCGAATCATCAAACCGCGTTTTCCTTCGCTGGCGATTCAGGCGGGTGTCGGAGCAGCCTGCCAACCATTTTCGTCGTTTCGTGCAAACCAACGGTTAATCATTCTTACGGAACTCCTATTGTCACAGTCAAGCGCAGCGCAACATTTTGTGGACAACAGTCTGGTCGGCACAGCCGGCGGTTGGACAGGCCGCTCCTCCGGGCAATAATGGGCTCGACGTGACCCCGCTACCTCTACCAGCGAGCCCTCCTTCTCCCGCCGGGATTGTCCTCTGCGGCGGCCAGAGCAGCCGCATGGGGCGGCCGAAGGCATTCTTGCCGTTTGGACCGGAATGGATGCTGGAGCGGGTGGTGCGAATTCTCTCCGGCGTGGTTTCGCCGATTGTCGTGGTCGCCGCCCCGAATCAGGAATTGCCGCCGCTGCCGGAGGGCGTGCTCCTGGCCCGTGACGAGCGTGAGGGCCGCGGTCCGCTGCAGGGGTTGCTGGCGGGGATGAAGGAACTTGCTCGCCGCGGCTACCGGGCCGAACTGGCAGTTTTCGCCACCAGTTGCGACGTGCCTCTGCTCGCTCCCGCCTTCATCCGCCATGTGCTCGCGGCAATGGGGCCGCTGCATCAAGCCGCCGTGCCTGTCGACGGCCATTTTTATCACCCGCTCGCCGCTGCCTATCGCCTGGCGGTCTTGCCCGAGATCGAGGCCCTGCTGGCGGCCGACCAATTGCGTCCGGCATTCCTCTTTGATCGCGTCTCCACCTCCTCCATCCCGGTGGAACTGCTGCGGACAGCCGACCGGGAACTGCATTCGCTGAAGAACTGCAACCGGCCGGAAGACTACCTGGCCGCCCTGAACATCGCCGGTTTTCCTGCTCCCGAAAACCTCTGAGATGTTATTTCCAGCCATTTCGGCCAAAATTTCGCGACTTTTTTGGAAAGTTGTGAAGCGAGCACAAATCCTCAAAAAAGCCGTAAAAAGCCGCCCATTTTCGTCTCTCACCGCCACCGGCACGCGGAAAACGGGCAAAAATCCTGTCCAGATATGTACAAAAGGGATTGACTATGAACAGCCGTATATTAAGATTCTCCTCAGCGGCTACCTTTGGCCGCGTTTCAATCACCCGGAACAAGGAAACCCGGCATGTCGTTAACCGACCAACTGACGGATCGTCAGGGGCAAGTTTTTGAGTTTATTCGCAAATGCATCAACACCCGCGGCTATGGGCCGACCGTGCGCGAGATTGGGGAGCAATTTGACATCAGCTCGCCCAACGGCGTGATGTGCCACCTGCGAGCCCTGGAGAAGAAGAAACTCCTGATGCGGGTGCGGCAGAAGGACCGGGCCATCGCCCGCGCCATTGAGCTGGCCCCAGAAATCGTGGCGGAAGACAAAGGCTTGCCCTATGTCGGCACGGTCGCGGCCGGTGCCACCACGCTGGCCTTCGAAACGCCGGAGCGGATTGACTTCGCCGACTTCTTCACCAAGAAGAGCCTGTTCGTCCTCAAGGTGAAGGGGGATTCGATGGTGGACGCCCAGATTGCGGACGGCGACTACGTCGTGATCAAGAAGCAGCGGACGGCCCTGGCCGGCCAGATCGTCATCGCCCAGACGGACGAGGACGAATCCACGCTGAAGTACTGGTACCCGGAACACAATCGCATTCGCTTGCAACCGGCCAACTCCTCGATGTCGCCGATCTACGTGAAGAACGCTTCCGTCCTCGGCGTGCTGGTGGGAGTGGTGCGGAACCTCAACTAGCACCTGAGCAACGAAAATCTTCTTGACGCAAAGGCGAGGAGGCCTAACCCGCATTTCTCACAACACGAGGAGAATTGACAACGGACTGTAGCACACTAACCCGAAGCGTTAGCGAGGAAGATCGTTGCCCCGCCCTCGCTTACGCTTCGGGTTGGTATCGTTGGTGAGAAATGCGGGCTAAAGACGCGAAGGGACGAGGAAGAGAGGGATGGGACACGGAAAACACGGGGAACACGGTAAAGGCACAGGTTGAATTTCTTTCACCGTGTCTTCCGTGTTCTCCATGTCCCACTCTCTCCTTCTTCTTTGTACCTTTGCGTTTTTGTGCTTTTGCGTTGAAGAGAACTTTTGCGTTGAAGAGAACTTTTGCGTTGAAGAGAAAGTCCGAGCGCATAAAAAAACAACAGCCCGCCAGCAGGCTAAGACGTTGGAGTATCGTGTCATCCCGATTGCGTTTTTGGCCCGAATGAAGATGTCGCTAGCGTCGAGCAGTGCGCTTTCTTAGCCTGCTGGCG
>JBKJNY010000121.1:0-12272 GCA_046593355.1 Pirellulaceae bacterium
GGAGACCCGCGCCGAACAGGAGGGGTCGGAGACCCGCGCCGAACAGGAGGGGTCGGAGACCCGCGCCGAACAGGAGGGGTCAGAGACCCGCGCCGAACAGGACAGCGGAAAGGCAAAGGAGTTGCCTCCCCAGCCACCCCAACCGCTTTATCGCTGGAGCGATGCTCAAAGGCAGGAGGCACTCGATCTGCACTGCCGGCTCCATAAGCTTCCCCCCGCGAAACTGGCCCAGGCCAGCGGCATTCCCGACCCCGCGAGGATGACGCCAAGAGAGTTTGTCGAGCGCGGACACCCTTACTGCATCAGCATCGACCGCAGCGAGGAATACCACCGAATCTGGAAGCTCAATCAGCACGTCTTTGACGAGCGAGAAGCGGAAATGCGGAGGGAAAGATGACCGCCGTTGGAGTCCCGCCTTCAGGCGGTCTTCAAGAGCCGCCTGAAGGCGGGACTCCAGCGAAATGCCTGCGATAGTTGCCGACCCCTGCAACTCTCCTGTACCATAACGATTCGCTGAGCCGCGGGGGCGGCCGGGAGTTTCCTGTTCCTTATTCTTGTTGCGAGGAGTCTGACATGACTCGATTCTGGACCATGTTTGGGTCGTCTGTTGCCACCGCTATCCTGGCCGCCACGGGTCTGGCCGCGGATGCGGGATTGAAAGAATCCGGCAATCCGGAACTGAAATCCGCTGGGCCGATTGCGTTCGGGCCGCCGGGAGTGCTGTTTGTCGCCGATCCGCAAGGTGCGGCGATTTTTGCTATTGGCGTGGATGCTCCCGCCAAGTCCGAAGCGAAGGAAGTGAAGGTGGACGGCATCGACGCCAAGGTGGCGGCGGCTTTGGGGACCAAGGCCGGCGACATCACGATCAACGACCTGGCCGTGCAGCCTGGGACCGGTAGCGTGTTCCTCAGCGTTTCTCGCGGCAAGGGATCTGATGCCCAGGCCGTCATCGTTCGCACGGGCGCGGATGGAAAGATTTCGGCGCTCCCCTTGGAAAAGGTGAATTACGCCAAGCTGGCTTTGGGAAATGCTCCCGACGCCGACAAAAAGGACAGGCGCGGCAACAGCCAGCGGACCGAGTCCATCACGGACCTGGCCTTCTTTGAAGGCAAACTATTCATCGCCGGTTTGTCGAATGAAGAGTTCGCCTCGAAGCTGCGCTCGATCGCCTGGCCGTTCCAATCGGCGGAGTCCGGCGTCAGTGTGGAAATCTACCACGGTGCCCATGGCGCGCTGGAGACTCGCTCACCTGTCCGCACCTTTGTCCCGTTCAACGTCGGCGGCGAGCCGCAGCTATTGGCGGCCTACACCTGCACGCCGCTGGTGCGATTCCCCATTTCGGTACTCAAGGAAGGGGCTAAAGTTCGCGGCACCACGATTGCGGAACTCGGCAACCAGAATCGCCCGCTGGATATTATTGCTTATGAAAAGGATGGGAAGAGCTTCCTGCTCATCGCCAACAGCGCCCGCGGCGTGATGAAAGTTTCCACCGACGGCATCGAAAAGCAGGCCGGCATCAACGAACGAGTCAGCGGCACCGCCGGACTGAAGTATGACACCGTGGCGGAGCTCAAGGGGGTCGAGCAGCTCGACAAGCTGGACGACAAACACGCGGTCCTGCTGGTGAAGGCCGAGGGAGGGCTGAACCTGCAAACGATTGCCCTGCCGTAGGCGTTCGTAGTAACCCGCTTCAACGGGTTCAATTCTTGGGTGGCACGCCCACGGCTTTGCGTGGGCGTGTCGGTTCATTGGTCTCGAATCGTCACAATGCTTCGCTTCACCATTTTCGCCGTCGCGTGGCTGGTCCTTTGGCAGAACGCCTTCGCCGAGCCGGCGCTGCGCATTGTCCGGGACAAATCCGGCCAGACCGTGGCGTTTGAAGCAACAGGGTTGCCGGAAGTGCAACTGGCCAAACTGAGCGAAGAATCGCTGGTCCAGTTGCTCGCGGTGTACGTCGTGGATAAGCCGGCAAACCAACAGGCCGTGGATCTGCCGCCCCTGCTGGGGAAGTTTGCAGTCGATGAAGATACTCTGCGGTTTACGCCGCAGTTCGCGCTGCTTCCCGGAACCAGATACCGCGCCGTGCTGCAAGCGGAAGTACTGGATGGGAAGCCGGCAGACCCCAAGAATGCGGTGACACTGGAAATTGCCGTAGCTGCTCCCAAGCGAGCGGCGGCGACTGTCGTGACACAGATTTATCCGACGAGTCCCAAGCTGCCGGAGAATCAACTCCGGTTTTACTTGCACTTTTCGCAGCCGATGACCAAAGGGGAGGCGTACACGCATCTCAAACTGCTTAAGGAGAATGGAGAGGCTATCGATCTGCCATTTTTGGAACTCGGCGAAGAGCTGTGGGACGCCAGCGGCAAACGCCTGACGCTGCTGATTGACCCGGGGCGGATCAAGCGGGGGCTCAAGCCGCGGGAAGATGTGGGGCCCGTGCTGGAAGCCGGGCATTCCTATACGCTGGTCGTGGATGCTTCTTGGAAGGATGCCTCAGGCGAGCCGCTCAAAGAGAGCTACAGCAAGAAGTTTATTGCGGAACTACCGGTGGAAGTGGGCATCGATCCGGCGGCCTGGCGAATCGAACCTCCGGCCGCCAATACCAGACAGCCGCTCGTGCTGAAGTTCCCGCGTCCGCTGGATCATGCCTTGCTGCACAGAACCATTGCCGTCTTGGATGCCGCGGGAGAAGTTGTCGTCGGCGAAATTGCCGTGGCGGAACAAGAGCGGCAGTGGAAATTCGCGCCCACGGCTCCGTGGAAGAGCGGCGAATATGCACTGGAAGTAGACAAGGTTTTGGAAGACGTTGCCGGCAATCGAATCGGTCGGGCGTTTGAGCTTGCGGAAGGCGAGACGGTAAAACAAACTGGACCTGGGACGGTTCGGATTTCGTTTGTCGTCGCAGAACAGGCCTCTCGCTAGAATCGGCGGCGAGGCACTGCTCGGTCGCTGTGGGAGTTGCCGCATGGGTAGAATCGTCCGCGGTTGTGCCGGATGGGCCCTACGGCATCCCCGCTTTTTCTTACTCGTGTTGCTTAGCGGGATTTCGGCAATCGGCGGCATGACCGCGCTGATGCGACAGCGAACCCTTGAGGCTCGCCAGCATTGGGACCGAGCGGAAGAGGCTCTGCGGGATTGTGACTATGCCGAAGCACGAGGCGCGTTGGTGGAGTTCCTACGCATCCGTCCAGGCGACGCGCAGGCCCATTTTCGCCTCGCTCAGGCCTGTCGCCGAGACCCGCGCGAAGACTTCAAGCTCGCCGAGGAACACTTGCAGGCTGCGTATGCCGGCGGCTATTCGCCCGCTGAAATCAACCTGGAAAACAAGCTGCTGGCCTTTCAAAGCACTGGGGAAGGCGGCGAAAGCGAGAACTCGCTCCAGTCTTCTCTGGCGCGGTATCCGGATTCAGAGCCGCTCATCCTGGAGGCACTGGCGCGCGGCTGTATACGCTCGGGCCGAATGAGTGATGCCAGCGCCTGGCTGGATCGCTGGGTCAAGGACCATCCCGATGATTGGTATGCGCGACTGTGGCGCGGCTCCCTATACCAGCATCTGGCTCAAGCACCGCTGGCCGCCCACGACTACCGCCAGATCCTCAAGTCTCGGCCGGAGAGGCGCGACGTTCGCAAGCGACTGGGGTTGATGCTGTTGGCCAGTGGGTATGACTATCAAGAGGCGCACGCCTATCTTGAGGACGCACTACAGAGTCAGACCGATGATGCGGACACTCTCGTGGCGTTGGCCCGCTGCCTCCACGCGGAGCGTCAGCCGGAAAAGGCCAAATCCTTGCTAACTCGGGTGCTGGCCGCGCGGCCCGATCATGTGGAAGCCTTGATTTCCCTATCCCTGATCGAAATCGACTTGCATCATGATCTGGAGGCGCTGCAAGTATTGCGGAAACTGGAGCCGCTCGTGCAGCAGGTGGATTCCCTCGATGCACAGGAACGTCTGCTGCGTCTGGATCCAATCACCTTTCCGCCGCAAGCGACAAAACGGGTGGAAAAGCTGCTGCACCTTCAAGGGACGGTGCTCCGGCGGCTTGGCCGCGAAGGGGAAGCGAAAGTTTACCAGACGAAGTTGCAGCGCTTGCAGGACAATACCGCGGCCCTGACGCGCGCCGTTTTGCAACAGCAGGAGCGGCCGCGCGATGCCGACCTGATGTGCCGGATCGGCGAATTGCAGCGACAACTCGGCCGAGACGAGGAGGCGGAAAGCTGGCTGAAGAAAGCGCTGCAAGCGAATCCGGACCACCAGCGGACTCATCAGGCTCTTTCCGAATACTATGAAACCCTCGACGATCCAGAGGCCAGGCTGAAGGCCGCGGAGCATCGCCGCCTCGCCAAGGGGAAGATGTGAAGATGTCTACCGGGCGTAGGTTTTTCTCGTGGACTGCCGGCCAACTCATGGGAGCAGCCATTTGTACCGTCTGGGTGCTGTTCGTCGCGTGCCGCAATGAGGCGAGAGTTCCACCGGCCGCGCCGTCCATTGCGCCACGAGTCGTGGTCCATCCCGCGCCGCAGCCGATCTTGCCCGGCGCATTTGCGGACGTTACGACCGGCTCGGGAATTGACTTCTCCTACCGCAATGGGGAGGAGGCGGGCCAGTACAGCATTTTGGAATCACTGGGCGGCGGCGTGGGATTGATGGACTACGATCAGGATGGCCGTCTTGATGTCTTTCTCACCGGCGGCGGATACTTTGGCGGTCCCAAACAGCAACAAATCTTGGGCCGTTCCAATCGATTGTTCAGGAACCTGGGGGACTGGAAGTTTCACGACGTTACCGCCGACGTTGGCTTGGACTTGCCGCTCTTCTATGGTCACGGCTGTGCCGTTGGCGATTATGACAACGACGGCTGGCCGGATCTGCTCGTGACGGGATATGGCCGACTGGCACTGTTCCATAACGACGGAGGCAGGAAGTTCGTGGAGACCACGGAGGCTGCCGGGCTGATGATCCCTCGTGATGTGCATTGGAGCACCGGCGCTGCCTGGGGCGACCTTGATGGGGACAACGACCTGGACCTGTTCGTGGGCCACTACATCCATTGGTCGCTCCAGAATCACCCGCGCTGCCCGGGTTACGGCCCCAACGAGCCGGTGGACCTCTGCCCTCCGGATCGATTTGAAGCATTGCCGCCGCAATTGTTCCTGAATGATGGGAACGGCAAATTCCGGGAAGCAAGCCAGGCGGCGGGCCTGCGCCCCGGCAAGGCCCTCGGCGTGCTGCTGGCCGATTTGAATCAGGACGGAAAGCTGGATATCTACGTCGCCAATGACGCCATCAACAATCATCTTTATCTCGGCCAGGGAAACGGAGCATTCGTGGAGTCCGCGGTGGAACGCGGTGCGGCTGGAAACGAGGCGGGAGTTCCCGACGGGAGCATGGGGGTCGACGCCGCGGATCTCTGCGGGACCGGCCAGCTTTCGCTGTTTGTCACGAACTATCAGCAGCAGGCCCATGCTCTCTATCGAAATGATGGGCGCGGCTACTTTGATCACGCCAGCAGTCTGGCCGGCATTCGGGCCATCGGCCAGAACTTCGTAGGGTGGGGAACCGGGTTTATCGATTTTGACCACGACGGCGATGAAGACCTGGTGTTCACCCACGGCCACGTTATCCGCCATCCCTCGCCGCCGCAAATGCTCGCCCAGCGGCCGGTACTCATGAAGAACCTCCAATCGCGGAGCGACTCATCCGATGAAAGCACTTTTCAAGATGACTCCTTGAGTGCGGGAGAGTATTTTCAGCATCCGTGGCGAGGTCGAGGCTTGGCACTGGGGGACTTGGACAACGACGGGCGAACCGACCTGGTGATCAGTCACGTCAATGCTCCCGTGGTGCTCCTACGCAACATTGTGGTCAGCCGCAATCATTGGCTTGGTGTCGAGTTGGTGGGAAAATCTCCGCGGGATTCCATCGGGGCCACGCTCCTCCTGGAAGCCGGTGGCCGACGTTTCGGCCGCGTCATTAAGGGTGGAGGCAGCTACCTCTCCGCGAATGACCGCCGCATTGTTTTCGGACTTGCAGACGCCAAGGAAGTCGAGCGGCTCTCGGTGCGGTGGCCATGGGGGGAGACGCAATCGTGGTCGGGCAAGGATTTGGGTGTGAACCGATACTTGCGGCTGACGGAAGGCAAGCCGGAGATTGAAGTGCGGAAATAGCGGCGTTGATTTTCGTTCTTGAATTACGGCTTTGCCAACTTTTCGAACTCCGTCTGCTTTGCTTCCCAGAGTTTAGCCAGCTCGGCCGCTTTGTCGGGCATTTTTTCGGCGAGGTTCGCGGACTCGCTCCGGTCGGAGGTGAGGTCGTAGAGTTCCCAGGGCTCATTCTTGGCGGCGACAAGCTTCCAGTTGACGAGACGGAAAGCCCGATTCCCTTCGTGGGACCACCAGAGGTAGTTGTGCGTGGCGCGGTCGTCGCTGTCGAAGAGTGACAGCAGGCTCTTGCCGTGCAGCGTGGGCCTGATGTCGTCCTGCTTTGCGGAGGTCGACGCCCCTTGCGCTGCCTCGAGAATGGTGGGAACCAGATCGACCACGTGGCCGGTGTGATGCCGCAGCTCGCCGCGGGCTTGGAAGCCGGCCGGCCAGTGGACGATGAGCGGCGTGGAGATGCCTCCTTCATGCACCCAGGTCTTGTGCCGGCGGAATGGCGTGTTCGCCACGCTCGACCAGCCCGGGCCGAGGCAGAGGTGCGTCTTGGCGGAGCCCGGCTCGGCGGACTGGTCGTGGCCATCGTCGCGGACCATGATTTCGGCGCTCGCGCCGTTGTCGGAGAGGAAGAACAGGAGCGTGTTATCGAGCTGCTTCATCTCCTTGAGCTGGGCGATGATGCGGCCGATTTCCCGGTCCATGCGATCGATCATCGCGGCGTGAATGGCCATCTTGGCGGCTTGAAACTGCTGCTGTTCCTTGGTGAGATCGTTCCAAGCCAGAGGGCGGTGTACTTCGCCGGGGCCGAGCTTCTTAAGTGCATCGGGAAAGGCGTACGGCGGGCCAACGTCGCGTTCGACTGCCGACAAGCTCCCTTTCACCAAACCCAGTTTTTGAATCCGCTCCCACCGCGCCTGCCGGGCCGCTTCCCAACCGCCATTGTATTTATCTTTGTAGCGGGCGATGTCCTCCGGCAAGGCGTGCAGCGGAAAGTGCGGCGAAAGGAACGCCACGTAGCTGAAGAAGGGCTGGTCCGCGTGTTTGGCCGAATGCTCCCGCAGGCACTTGACGGCATGGTCGGCGATGGCGGTGGTGGAATAGTAGCCGCTGCCGGGGGCGGGCTGCGCAAGCGGCTTGTCGTCTTCCAAATGGTTCTTGGGGTTGAAGTAACGGCCGCCGTCTTGCAACAGATACGAATGGTCGAAGCCATTCTCGGTCGACTTACCGTCGATGTGCCATTTCCCGGAATGGTAGGAACGATAGCCGAGCGGCCGGAGCATCTCGGGAAGGAGCTTCGCCCACGGCGGCCGTGTTCCCCCGCTGCCGCTTTTGATCCCTGGCAGCGAGTCCCGCCGGATGGCCTGAGGGTAGTAGCCGGTGAGCAGCGCCCCGCGCGTCGGCCAGCAGCGGGCCGTGTTGTAGAACTGCGTCAGCCGCAGGCCGTTTTTGGCCAGAGCGTCGAGATGCGGGGTCTGAATCTCTCCGCCGTAGCAACCAAGGTCGCTATAGCCGAGGTCATCGGCCAGAAGGATGACGACATTGGGACGGCGCGGAGCATCCGCGGCGTGCAGCTTCGTGAATGCGGAAAGCAGCAGGCAGAGGAGAAACGGCCAACAGGAATGGGATGCAGTGAACATGGTTAACTCTCAAAAACGCCAGGGAGCGACGGATTGAACACGGATAAAACACGGATCGGCGTAGAACGCTCGTCATTTCCCCCCCGTGTTCCCTTGGTGTTTCCTCCGATCCCCTCTCTCAAAAGCTCCCTCAGGGAGGAAGGCCGGCAGCCTCTTTCGAGGGCCGGGTGGTGAAAAGGTCGGCGGACTCGGAAACGCAAGTCATGGCTGCTTCTGCACTTGCATCGCCGCCCAGGGTTGCATTTTCACCACCCCCCTCCTCACAAGTGGGGGTCGCGGCGGCTCCCTCGGGGATGTGTACTAGCGACTTCTTCCGACGATTATCCTTACAAGTTACAAATCTATTTTTGGTAACTCACGTCTCGAAACTTCGCTGCTCGCCCCGCTTCCTTCGGAACGTGTTCAAAGCTAACAAACCATTTGCAAACGAGCACGACCTTCCCGGTCAGTTCGCGCCGGGCTCCGCCTCACCTCGCCAGTATTATATACTACTGTCCAGTAATTTTGTGGCACCTTGTCCTAAAATAGTTCAACTTTATGGAAACTATTTCCCTCCGTGCCAGGCAGGAAAGTCGCCATTTTCCAAGCGAGTGTCAGCAGCTCACGCCCACGCCAAGCCGCGGGCGTGCCACCCTGGTCGCTGAGGACGAGCCATCTTGCTGCCCATTTTGTTTCCGCCCACTGCCTCATCCCCGCACGTCGTAGCACATCAGTTTGTCCTGGTCCCGCAGATACAGCCGGCCGCCGATGACGACGGGATGGGCCCAGCAAGGTTTGCCGCCCACGAACTCGGGCTTGAAGCTCCCCTTGAGCTTGTAGCCGGAGGGGCTGGCTTCAATCAGGGCGACCTCGCCGCTCTGGTAACGGAAAATCAGATTCCCGTCGGCGTATGTTACCGCTGCCGAGCCGCTGCCGGGGCCACGATCCTCGCCTCCCCACACGTTTTTTCCCGTTTCGAGTTCCACGCAAATGGGGAGGCCGTTGTTGTGCTTGTGTCCGCAGTAGACGTAGCCGTCCCTCAGCACCATCCCGCCGTGATGATTCTGGAGCTTCGTGGCCTCCAGAAAATACTGCTCTTCGGCTTTGACGCCGTCGCCGTCCTTGATGAGCTTGAGCAAGGCCGAGCCGGTTTGATAGCCAGTGGAGCAGAAGATGTAGTCTCCACTGACGATGGGCGTGGGGATGTTGGCGGTCTTATTGGCCACGCCGTTGTAGCCCCACAGGTATTTGCCGTCGCTGGCCCGTACCCCGATCACGCCGCGGCCGATGAGCTGGATGTACTGCTTCACTCCAGCACCGTTCGAGACAACGATGCCGGAATAGCCCGCGCCATCCTTGCCCTTCGTGCCAATTTCGGCTTCGGGGACTTTGCACTTCCAGACGTCCTTTCCGGTCAATTTATCCAGGGCCACTACCATCGCGTCCGCGCCGCCGGGCGTACAAAGCACCCGGTCCCCATCGACCAGGGGCGACTCCGAGAATCCCCAGCCGGACATCATCTTGCCGCCGAACTCCTTGAAGTCGCGACTCCAGACTTCTTCGCCGCTGTCCGTCTTGAGGCAGACAATCTTGCCGCTCGAAACAATCGCATAGAGCCGCTCGCCATCAATGCTGGGAGTGCAACGTGAGCCGTCGTGCCCGTGCTTGGGAGGGGTGTCGGTCAGTTTCTTGGTCCACAGAACCTTGCCGTCCAAGCTGAGCGCGACAACGCCTTGGCCATCGGGAAAGTTGCCCGTGGTGAAGATCTTCCCATCCGCCAGGGAGACGCCGGCGTAACCACTTCCCATGCCCTCCGCTGTCCAGACGTGCTCGGGTGCCTTTTGGCTCCAGTCCTTGAGCAATCCGCGGTCGGGCGAAATCTCGTCGCGGTTAGGGCCGCGCCACTGCGGCCAGGAGGGGCTTGATGGCCCTAACCTCAGCTTCTCGGTATCGGCGGCGCTGACACTGGCGGCCAGGCAGACGATGGCGGCAAAGGCTAGAGACGGTGAAGGAATGAAACGCATAAATGCTCCAGGCGGGCGGAAATGGCGGGCTGACCATTTGGGATGCGCAGGTCATTATACTTATTGCCCCGTACCGCGAAAAACCCGGCATCCGCTCCATGGCAGAACTCCCAACCGTCTTTTGTATGGCCAGCGGCAGATCGGGGACGCACTTTCTCTACGAGATTCTGCGGCGGAACACGCTTGGCGTCATCTGCCGGCACGAGCCGTACGTTTGGAACCCGTCGATGTTCGGGCGGCCGATTTATGACCATGCCGTGGGGGACGAGGGGGCTGTGCGGAAGTTGGCGGAGCGGAAGCGGCGGGTGATTGAAGGGTACTCAGGGGCGGCAGGATATGCGGAGACGAGCCATGCTTTCCTGAAATCCTGGGCGGACCTGGCGGTGGAGTTCTTTCCAAAGATGAAGCTTGTGCATCTCGTCCGCAATCCGCTTTACGTCGCCAAGAGCGAAGCCATTCGCGAGGATCTCATCCACCGTTGGCGGCTGCCGCTGCGGAACTACCGCGGCGGGGATGGCAAGCCATACTTCCGCTGGGCGCTCACAGGGCTGGAGCCGATATTTTCTCACGTCCGCGGGAAGCCGCTCAACCGATTTCAGTGGTACGTCATCCAGTGGATTGAGATTGAGAACCGGGCGATCCAGTTTTTGCGGAAGCACTACAAGCGGAGCGACTGTTTCACGGTCCATTCGCCGGTCGAGCTCAATGACCCGGCGAAAGTGCAGTCGCTGCTCGAATTCCTGGAATTTCCGCGACGTGGGTCCGAAATTCACCTAAGGGGAAGCAAGAACCGCACGCCAGGAGTGAGGACCGAAATCACAGAGCACGACCGAGCAGAATTCGCCGAGGTGGTGGACCTGCTTCCGGCGAGCTATCTGGAAATCTTCCGGCAAGAGCCGTATTGCCAATGGGAATGGGCGAAAACGCTTCAAACAAATCCTCCCGCTACGACACCAGCTCCTTAATCACCTTTCCCTCGGCAATCTTGATGGGCCGGCCCACGTCGGAGATGTTCGGTGTTTCCGGATCGACACCCAAGGCGGTCGAGAGTGTGGCAAGCACGTCGCCGACGTCCACCTTGTTTTCGGCCACTTCCGTGCCGCTGTCGCTGGTCTTGCCGTAAGCCTGCCCGCCCTTGATGCCGCCACCACCGAGCACACAGGTCCAGGCGGCGGGGAAGTGGTCGCGGCCTCCTTGCGGGTTGATCGCCGGCGTGCGGCCGAATTCGCCCATCCAGAGGAACGTCGTGGATTCGAGCAGGCCACGGTCGGCCAGTTCCTGCATCAGGGTCCCCCAGCCGGCGTCAAGTTCCGCCGAAAGCGCCTTCACCGCCGGGAAGTTCTGCTGGTGAGTGTCCCAGCCGAACATGCCGTTGAACGAGCCGAGCGTGACCTCGACGAACGAGACGCCCCGCTCAATCAGCCGCCGGGCCATCAGGCAGCCCTGGCCGAAGCGTCCCTTGCCATAGGCCTCCCGCACTTTGTCCGGCTCCTCGGTCAGGTCGAAGGCCTTGGCCGCTCCGCTGCTCATCAGCTTGACGGCCCGTTGATAGACGGTGTCCTGGGCGATGGGCGATGCCGTGCGATGGCTGGCAAGGAAACGAGACTGCATGGCCCGCCACAATTCCAGGCGGCCTTCAAATTGTTCCTTGGCGACTCCCATGGGAGGCGTCAGGTCGTCCACTTTCAGCTCCGCGTAGCCAGTCCCCGCCGCGCCCGGCTGGTTCGGCTGGAAGGAGTCGGTCGCGCCGACGGTGAGGGGCCCATACTTCGGACCCAAAAAGCCGGGCCCGAAAGCTGACTGATTGAAAGCCCGGTAGGGCGAAATGCTGACGTTCTGCGGCACGGCGTCGTTCTCGTCCCCGAGTGCCTTGGAGATGGTTGAGGCGATGCTGGGATACTTCACCGGTCCCTGCGGCTGATGGCCGGTCCGCATCAAGTAGGTTCCGCGGCCGTGGTCCCCTTCTTTCGTCATCAGGCTGCGGATGACGGCCAGTTGGTCGGACATCGACGCCAGCTTGGGCAGATGCTCACTGAACCTGAGTCCGGCGACCTTGGTTTCTTTCTCCTTGAACTCTCCCCCGTTGGCATGACCGGGCTTCATGTCAAACGTGTCGGTTTGCGTCGGCCCGCCGGTCATCCACAGCAGCACACAGTGCCGCCGCTTCTTAGAGCTGGCCTGAACCTCCTCCGCGAAAGTTGGAAACCAGCCGCTGGCGCTGGCCCCCAGAAGTCCCAAGGAGGCTGCCTGCAACATCTGGCGGCGATTGAACTGGTTCATGGGGCACCTCGGGCTAGATTGTGAATCCGGTCTCATTGTCGGCAATTCGCGGGTCAAGAGCAAGCGAAACATGCCCAGGTTCAGGGCTACTCAGTGTTTCAAACTGTGCCCGACACCAACCCGAAGCGTTAGCGAGGAAAAACGACGTAAGCCATGGGCTCTTCCTCGCTTACGCTTCGGGTTAGTTTCGTCGAAC
>JBKJNY010000110.1:0-43762 GCA_046593355.1 Pirellulaceae bacterium
CGATACGCGGGCCTCTATTAATAAAATCGCAAACGGTGCCTGAAACCGGGCCGGAAAAATAGAAGGAATTTTCGGTTCGGGCCAGCGCACTCCTAAACCCTTGCCGGAACGAGAGTTAGTGGCTCATGCTCACGCCCACGCAGAGCCGTGGGCGTGCCACCCGGCCAGAAGCGGGTCGTCCGCCGCTGGCAATCATTGGTCTGGACCAAGGAGGCCCAGACGCTGCTCAATCGCACTAGCTACGACAGCGCGGCCACCGACAACCCGGCCCTCACCTGGGACAACGCCTACAGCACCGTCTCCGGCGAACTGCCGCTCGATCCGCTCCCCTCATTCATCGTCCATCAAGGCCAGGATCCCACGACATTCGTTCGGGCCGAGCTCGATGTTTCCACAGCCGGAAAGGCGAAGCTACTGGTCAGCGCCGCCGCCGTCGGCAATAAGGTTTCCCTCTGGGTGGACGGCAAACCGACGCCGCTGGCCGGCCGCGTTGCCATTCTCAAACTCGACAAAGGCCGCCACACGCTTACGATTTCCGTGGGGACCACGGCGCAATTCAATATCCTGACGCTCGAGCTTCAAGATATCGCCGGCTCACCCGCGCAGGTGCAGATCGTGGGAGGGAAGTGACGCGCGCGTTGATTGCCAAGCGAACCGCTCAAGCAGCTGGTTCCAGGCCGCGGGAAAATGCCAACCCCAGCGGGCCGCGCTTTAGCGATTGCCGCCCTTGCCGTTTTTGGAGTTCGACTTTTCGACCGCCCGCTTGTTTTCCTTCAAACCGTCCCCTTTGTTCTTGTTGGGTTCAATGGAGATGCTCACAAAGTGGCCGGGCGATGCATTGTCGGTCAGGCAAAAAACGGCAGGCGGGGAAGGTCGATGAAACAGGCTTTCTTCCGCGGGTACGGAAACCTGCCAGAGCACCACGGACGAAGCCACGAACAGCGAAGCCGCTGCCATCGCCAGCGAAACGACGAGCTTGTAGCCGCCCGATAGACCGAGGACCACCTCCGCCGCGATCTGGGCGGCAAAGGGGGAAACCACGTCGGACAGTTTGGCTCCTTCGGCCACCAGAGTGCCCGCTTTCACGGTCGCAGCCACCAGTTGCGCCGGGGCGCAAGCCGAGGCCGGGCGGGCAAATACCGCCGCCGCGAGAAGCACCGCCGACATCGCCATTCCCCGCTTGGTCAGACGAACGCGAAGCAGATCTTTGGCCCGCGCCAGGCGACGCGACATCGACCCTTCCGGCCAGCCGAGCTGCGTGGCCGCTTCGGCACTGGTCTTGCCTTCCAAATAGCAGAGCACCAGGGGGAGCGCGTATTTCGGCGGCAGCTGGTTGATTTCTTCGTCCAGCACGTTCCACAATTGTTCGTAATTCATGCCGCTGACTTCGGATTTGGCAGGCATTGCACCGGCCTCCCTTTCCACTCGATTGCGCTGAGCTCTCTTCGATTTGACGTGGCTGGCGGTGCGCAAGGCAACGCCGTACAACCAATTTGCCAGGCGGCCCGGCTGTTGCAGCTTGGCCCCCTTCTTCACCAGCACCAGGAACGTGGCCTGGAACGCATCTTCCGCATCCGTGGCATTTCCCAAAACTCGCTTACACACCCCGTACACCAGCGAACTGTACCGAGCCACCAACACCGAGAACGCACCTTCCTCGCTCGTCTGAAAAAAACGAGCGAGCAATTCTTCGTCCTTGAGTTTTTTCAGGGCTGTGTAGTCCTTGGTCGGCCGCGTGGGCGGCTCGGCCATCGCCGAATGTGCGGACATAATGTCCTCCGGGGAGCCTTCACTGTTCTCCTTCTACTTACTGTCTGGTGGCGGACTTTTCAATGCACCATTCAGGAAAAACATCTCCGGTTACCAAGTGATCCGACGACGGCTGATGCCAATAACGCTGGCAGTCACTACTCTAACTACTGAACCTGTAAGGCCTTGCGGATGCAACACTGTTTGAACTTCCGCCCACTGCCGCAAGGGCAGGCGCCGTTGCGGCCGACTCGCTTGCTGTCGCCTACCAGGGTGGCAGACATGACCGCGCCAGGGTCCGATTCCCGCAACGAGCGGTGAAGCAGCTTGCGGAGCCGAATGATTTTGCCAAGCATTCGCCGCCCTTTTTGCGGATCCGCGACCGACAGCCGCGAGGCGTGATCCATGAGCCCATTGATGAAAGCCGGGTCGCGAGCATCGATTTCTCCGCTGCGGATATCCCCCAAAACATCCGCCGGGAGGATTGCGAGCAACTCGCGAACCACGGCCTGAGCCTCGCGATTGTCATGATCGTCGTGGTCCGTGGACTCCGGACTTTCTCGATCAAGCGTCATCGTCCCTGACGGTTCCGTCGCATCCATCACTGCGTACATGGCGTCCCCTCGTGCTGAAAGCCTCTTGTTCTGAAAATACGTTCCGGTATTCAATACTGCCGGGAGGGGGCGGCCTTAGATGCAGAATTCGCGCTAGGTTTGGGAAAATGCGGCGAAAAAGGATGCCTCAGGCCAGAATTCCGCGGATAATTTTCGCGGGCTGCACGCCGGTCAGCTTCTCGCGGAGGCCGTGCTGGTCGATGAAGACCTGCTCGTGGTCGAGGCCCAGCAGATGCAGAATGGTGGCGTGCCAGTCGGGGACGCTGACGCGGTCTTCCACTGCAGCCAGGCCGAGCTCGTCGGTGCCGCCATAGGTGGTCCCACCCTTCACCCCACCCCCTGCAAACCAGCAGCACGCGGCGTTCTTGTTGTGGTCGCGTCCTGATTTTTTTTCATCCTTGTCGGCGGACAACTGGGCGATGGGCAGCCGGCCGAACTCGCCCCCCCAGACGACAAGCGTCTCGTCCAGCAGTCCCCGCTGCTTCAGATCCGTGAGCAGACCGGCAATCGGGAGGTCGGTCCGGTCGCAGGCGGTCTTGAGGTCACTGGCGAGTCCGGTGTGGTTGTCCCAAATCTGGGCATTGATGTAGAGCTGCACGCAGCGGACGCCCCGCTCGATCAACCGGCGGGCGATGAGGCACCGCCGCCCATAAGAATTCGTCGGCTCTTTGCCGATGCCATACAGCTCCAGCGTCTGCTGGCTCTCGCGCGACAGGTCCAGCGCTTCGCTGCTGGAAAGCTGCATTCGGGCGGCCAGCTCGTAACTGGCGATGCGGGCCTGCAAGTTCGGCTGGCCGGGGCGCTGGGCCTGATGCAACTGGTCGAGCTCGTGCAGCAGCTCGCGCTGCACGCTCGAAACGGCGAGCGGGTCCGGTTTCTCCGGGCGGAGGTTGAGGACCGGCGAGCCCGTGCTGCGAAACCGCGTTCCCTGATACATGGGGGGCAACAGCCCCGCACTCCAGTTTTCCACGCCGTTGATCGGCAGCCCCAGCGGATCATCCAGCACGACATACGCCGGCAGGTTCTGCGATTCGCTCCCCAGGCCGTAAATCACCCACGAGCCGAGCGTGGGATAGCCGGAGATCATCCGGCCGGACTGGATCAGGTACAGCGCCGGCTCATGCGTGATGTTCGTCGTGAACAGGGAGCGGACCAGTGCCAGGTCATCGACATGCTTAGCCGTGTGCGGCAGCGCATCGGAAACCCACATGCCGCACGCGCCGTGCTGGGCGAACTTGAACGGGCTCCGCATGATCGCCCCGGCGTCCTTGATGTTCTCCACCTCGCCGGCAATCTTGTCGAAATACGCCTCCCCATGATGCTTGTCGAGCTCCGGCTTGGGGTCGAACAAATCCATCTGGCTCGGCCCGCCGTTCATGAACAGATGAATGACCGACTTGGCCTGGGCGGGCCGTTTGTAGTAACCCGCTTCAGCGGGTTCACTGCTCGGCGATTCGCTTTGCAGCAGGTTCCACAGCGCCGCCCCGTAAACTCCCGCGCCAATGCGCTCGAAGAAGCTGCGGCGGGAATGACCGTTTAGCGTCGAATTTTGAGACGTCGCATTCATAGTGTAAGTCTAACCTCTTCAGCGACTTCTGTTGAAAACCCCCCCGGGTAATTCAACAACCCCCCCGGCCCCGTCAGGCAATATGTGTTGAATAACCCCCCTGGTTTTTCAACACCCCCTGGTCCGAAATCCGAAGTCTCAAATCTCACATCCGAAATCTCAGATCTAGTTTCCCAGCGACAGACAACAGTAGTTTTCACGGTATCATAGCACTTCTCCTGAAATGTAGCGCACCTACACTTTCAGACTATCGCAATGATACACATGTCCAGTTGGCACCGTCAAGTCCCGGCAGCCAGAATTCCGGAAATAGTTGAGATCGGGGTCGGGAGTCTTTGGCGTCGCAGAATATCCAATTTTCATTGACCTCATTCGCCAAAGACTCCCGTCCCCTGACGCCGGTTGACGCTCCATCGCGAACCACGTCCGGTAATGGGCTCGGTCCGCCGGCAGTCTGCGCAGTTCCCACCCGAGGGGGTCGGGAGTCTTTGGCCGCAACACGTTTTTCGTATGGAAGGTTGGTTGGTGCCAAAGACTCCCGACCCCGATACCGCGCCAACCGTGATGAGCGTATACTATGCCAAGAACACGCTTTGCAATTGAACCGCGTTGACTTTGCTGCTCGCTGCCAGTACCCCTCATCGCGCCGGCGCGCGGGATAATAACTAGTTCGCCAGGAGTGAAGCCTTGCTTAAGATCGGCGCACGAGGTTGGCTGCGAAACCTCAAAGCGATCACTGAGCCGTTAGGCTCAGACTTTTGGTCGAAATTCAATCCAGCCTCTGAATCGGAATTGCGTACAGCCGAGGGACAAATCGGACGGAAACTTGACGCTGAGTTCCGGGAGTTCTATCGCACGGTCGGCTATGGACAGTTCCCCGAATTCGGTCAGTTCTACGCGCCGAATGAATTCATTGACGGTGCCGGTCCCGCCATCTATTTCATGACCGGGAGTCTCACGCCAGGAAACGAGTGGGCCAGTCCAGAGCAGCACACGAAATTGTGGTTGTCTCGCGGGTCCAATAATCCTGACCCGATGCGATTCACAGATAAAGCCCTCACGATTGGAGGCGTGAAGCTTTACGACCTACTGCAGTTTGGATCGAATGGTTGCTGTTGTTACCATCAGCTTTACGTCGGTCCTGAGCCAACTCCAATTCGCTATTGCCTGTTGACAGATTCCCAGGAGATGGAGGACCGAGCGTTGTCCTTCTCCGAGGGTTTGGAAAAAATCTTGGCCTTTCATTTGCTTGACACGAAGGGCTCTTGATTATGGCGAACCATCGCATGCACCGAAGCGGCCGATCCGGGCGGCTTCAAACGGCGAGTCAATTGGCTGCCGCCCGGTGATGCGTTTCATTCGCCAACTGCCTCAATCGACATACAAGAAATCCGCGGAGTTGAGCAGCGTGTGGCAGATTGTTGCCAGGGCCTTTTTCGCGGCCTGCGATTTCTCCTGGCCGGTTGCAGCTAGATCTTGCTCCCAGGCGAGCGTCAGTTTTTGCAGCGATGCGGATACGATTTTCGCTTCGCCCTGAGTCGGTGGCCGGTTCAAAACCATCCAGTACAGATTCTCGACTTCACTCCTTGGGCCGCTGGCGGATTCGCGAAGAACCCGCTCGGCCAGTTTCTCCGCCAGCGCACGCACCGAAGCGTCATTCATCAGGTGCAGCGCCTGCGTGGAGACGAGCGATTCGCTCCGTTGCAGGCAGTTCGGGTTCATCGACGGCAAGTCGAAGCTCTCGAGGAGCGATGCCGGCTGCTTGCGGAGCTGCTGGACGTAGATGCTGCGGCGTTTGCCGGAGAGCACCAGCCCATCCGGTTGCACGCGCACCGGCTCCGCGGGGCCAAAGCGCGTTTCGTCCAGTTCCCCCGCCACGTATTGCAGCGTATCTCGCAGCGGCTCGGCTTCCAATCGCCGCAGCGGCATGTGCGAAAGTAAGCGGCCATCGGCATCCAGTGATTGTGTTTCTTCGGTCAACGCCGACGACTGCCGCCAGGTGCTGGAGAGGAGCATCTTGCGGTGTAGCGCCTTGGGGCTCCAGTTTTGCCGCACGAGCTCGACCGCCAGCGTGTCCAGCAGCTCCGGATGCGTCGGCTTGTCGCCGGTCTTGCCGAAGTTGCCGAGGCTCTTGACGATTCCCTGGCCGAAGTGATGCTTCCAGAGCCGGTTCACGAACACGCGGACCGTGAGCGGCTGCTCCGGCTGCGTCAGCCACTTCGCAAACGCCAGGCGTCGTCCCGTGGCCTTCGCACCAAGCCAAGGGGACTGGATTTCAAATTTCTCATTGCCGCTGGTGAGAACCGCCGGCACTCCGGGACCAACCAGCGTGCCGGGCGCTTGATAATTGCCACGGCGGTACATAAACATCGGCGACGGCTCCCCCCGGTCCCACAGCGCCATCAGCCTCGGCTCGGGCTGGCGCTGGGCTTCGAGGGCTTTGATTTTGGCGTCGGTTTCGCCCGTCGTTGGCTCGGCTTTGAGCTTGGCAATCTCGGCGCTCAGGCGATCATTCTCCGCCTGCCATGCATTCCGCTCGCGGCTGGTGACGAAGGGGAGATATCGCTCCCCCGGCCCCGCACTGTACGCCCCGCCAAAACCCTTGATCTCCGGCAGCAGCCAGTCGTGCTCGTCGTAGGCTCCTTTGAAGATCGCCAGCAGCCGGTAGTAGTCCCGCTGCGGAATTGGATCAAACTTGTGGGTGTGACAGCGGGCGCATTTGAAGGTCAGCCCCATCACGCCCGACCCCAGCACGTCCATTTCATCGGCCAGCACCTCCAGCCGATCCGGCACGAACCCGGTGAGATTGGCCCAGGTCGGATCCGGGGCCATCCGCAGAAAGGCGGTGGCCACCAGATTGTCTTCCAACTCCGGCGTAATTTCCGCCGCGTGCTCATAATCCGCCAGCTCATCCCCGGCCAGTTGTTCCAGCAGGAAGCGGTCGTACGGTTTGTCGGCATTGAAGGCCCGAATCACATAGTCGCGATAGCGCCAGGCAAACGGCCGGGGCAAATGCTGCTCGCGGCGGCCTTCGCAATCGGCATAGCCCGCCACGTCGAGCCAGTGACGCCCCCACCGCTCGCCATAGCGAGGGGATGCCAGCAATCGCTCGATGAGCTGCTCGAAGGCATCGGGGGATTCTTTTGATTCGGCCAAAAATGCCTTCGCTTCCTCGGGCGTCGGCGGTAGACCGGTGAGGTCGAAATAGGCGCGGCGGAGAAGCGCGAGGGGAGTAGCTTCAGGGGCGGGCGCGAGCTTGTTTTGCTGGAGCTTCTGCTGAATGAACGAGTCGATGAAGTTATTGGCTTTCCCTGGGAATGTCGCGTCTGGGATCTTCGCCGCGATCGGCGGCTTGAACGACCAGAATTCCTTGTCTTGCGGCCGCACGAGCGGATCTTCCGCCGTTCCAGCCAGGTCAGCTTCTTCCAGCGAAGGTAGAGCGCCCTGGGCAATCCAGGCCTTAATCTTCTCCAACTCATCCGGCTCCATCGGCTTGACGGCTGCTTCCACGAGCCGCTTGTTCGGCGGCATCTCCCCCGCGGCAACCCGCTTCACCAGCAGGCTCTCGGCTGGCTTACCGGGAACGATGACGGGACCGGACTTCCCCCCCTTCAAAATCGACTCGCGGCTGCGAAGGTCGAGCCCTCCTTCTTGCTTTGAGCGGCCGTGGCAAGCCGTGCAGCGGAGCAGCAGTAGCGGCAGCACGTCATGCTCCGTCACCTTTGCTATCTCTTGGCTGCCGCTTCCGAATTTCGCGCCCCCTTCAATCCAGCGCCTCAATAGCTCCGCTTCCTTCTCCGTGAACGGGTTCTTCTTATCGCTCGGCATCTCCCCTTTCAGCACCATTTCAAACAGCCGGCTCTCCTCCGGTTTCCCCGGCACCAGAATCTCGCCCCCTTCGCCCCCCTTCAGCAGCCGCTCCTTCGTATCCAGCGCGAGCTCCCCTTTCTGCACCGCGGGGCCATGACAGCGAAAACACTTGGCGGCAAAGAGAGGGCGGATATCGGTCTCGAAAGAGGGAACCGCGCTCTTCTGCTCATCCTTCGGAACCGGTTCCGACGCGCGCATGAGATCCGCCCCGACGCGCGTGACAAGCAGCGCTAAAAAAATCAATCGGCAACAGTAGCGGACGTATTCCATAAGCGATTCAAGCGATGCAATTCAGCGACGAACTAATTCTTCTTCTTCACCGCTTTCAGCTCAGCCGCCAGCTTCTTCAGCGTCTCTTGATGCACATGACGGAACTCGCTCTGCCTTTCCAGGATGCCGCCATGCACCGTCAGCCGATCGTATTCGTGGTTCTCCTCGTCGGAGACGGCTTTGGCGGCTTTTACTTCCTTGTCGAGCAGCGCGTTCAGGGCTTCCACTGCGGCGGCTTTGGTCTCGCCGGTTGCTGCCAGCGGCTGCTTCGCGGCCAGCAGCTTTCGCATCCTAATCTCCAATCGCTGGGCATGAGTCTGGGTGATGTCAAAATGCCCCTGCTCATGGTCCAGGAGGTCCGGTTTCTTCTTCCCCCAAAGGTTCCACGACTTGGACGGATTGGAGACAGCCGCGGCCTGGAACTGCGTGAGGTACGCGGTAATAACGCGGCCCCGGCCAGCCGTGCGATATTCGCTGGACCAGGTGAAATCCATATACAGGAATGCCTGAAAGGGACTTCCCGCCAGCTCTCCCGCCGTTGGCGGCTGGCCGCGAAAATCCGCTGCCGTCAGCGGACCGTCGTTGTACTTTCGGTCGGACTTTGCGCCGCCATTGGCCTCCTGTCCGGGAATCTGGGCGTGCGCGTACGGGCTGACTATCACGCTAGCAATCGCCAGCGTGGCAGCCAACAGAGATCGCTTGCAACAACTCACCGGGCACACCATTCCACCGTCCTTGTCGAAGAGACCGCGTCATTATGCGATACAGCCGCCGTTGCCGCAAACCGCAAGCTTGCATAAACGGCCAATTCCCTGCGTTCTCTCTTGACTGTCCGCGCCCCTCCACCTATCGTCCGCGCCCCTGGGTCAGCCCTGCGCGGAAGGATTCTGCGCGGATAGTACGCATCTCGCTCCGCGAGATGCACCTCACGCGGAGCGTGAGGAGTACTTTGGCGGATGGCGATCGCCTTTACATGGAGCGACATCGGCATGAAGCCTGTCTTCGAGCAAAATTCGCGGCTGATGGACCGTCGCATCTTTCTCGGTCTGGGACTCGGTAGCCTGGCGGCGCTGGCGGGGTGCAGATCACCGCTGACGCGCGGACAGACACCCGAACAGGACGAACTGAAAGCCGAGGGAGAAGACGAGAAGGAGAAGCGGGACGTGGTGGGGAGCTATACCCGCCCCTTCGGTCTCAATACGGTCAAGCTGGAGGCGGTCGGCCTCGTCACCAATTTGGACCACACCGGCTCGGACCCGCCCCCTTCCGCCCAGCGGGATCTGCTGCTCAACGAGATGACCTCGTACTCCGTCGAATCGCCGGAACAACTGCTGGCCAGCCCCACGACCGCGATGGTCATCGTCCGCGGCTTTCTGCCCCCCGGGATCCAGCGAGGCGAGCTCTTTGATGTGGAGGTCCGGGCTCCCACCGGCTCCGACACCACCAGCCTCCGCGGCGGCTGGCTGATGAAGTCGCAGCTCCGCCAGGTGGAAATCCTGGCCGGCTCGCTACATACCGGCAATGTCGAAGGAATCGTGGACGGCGACGTCGTGGACGACGCCATCTTTGAAGGGGAGCAGGATCCCATTTCCAAAAACCGTGGCGTGATCCTGGGCCGCGCGGTCGCCCAGCGGGACCGCGACCTGGGCCTGGCCATCCGCACGTCCGACGCCAGCTTCCGCATTGTCCGCAAGGTGGAGCAGGTCATCAACGCCCGCTTCTTCACTGTGGAAAACGGCGTGAAGAAGGGAGTGGCCGAAGGCAAGCGGAGCAACTTCCTGGTACTGGCCGTCCCCGCCAACTACCGGCAAAACATGGGGCATTACTTGCGCGTGGTCCGCAACATTCCGCTCAGCGAGACCCCCGTCCAGCGGCTGGAGCGGATCGTCGTGCTCGAGAAGAAACTGCTCGAACCAACCACCACTAGTGCCGCGGCGGTTTCGCTGGAAGCGATCGGCAAGGAAGCGATTCCCGCCCTGAAACGGGGCCTGACTTCCAGCGACACCGAAGTCCGCTTCTGCTCGGCGGAAGCCCTGGCGTATTTTGACGAACCCGATGCCGCTCCCGTGCTGGGACAAATCGCCAAGGACGAGCCGGCATTCCGCTGGTATGCCCTGACGGCATTGTCCTCCATGCTCAATTCGGTCACGTCGCTGGCCGCACTCTCCGATTTGTTGCACGTCAGCAGCGCCGAAACTCGGTACGGCGCTTTCCGGGCCCTGCGCAGCCGCTCGACCAACGACCCGACGACCAAAGGGGAATTCCTGGCGCCTCCCGTGGCCAATCCCGAACAATCGCCGCGCGGGGGCTTCCGTTATCATCTGGTCGCCAGCACCAGCGAGCCGCTGATTCACTTTTCCAAGACCAAACGGCCCGAGATCGTCCTGTTCGGCCACGAGCAGCGTCTGCATCTCCCCGGCGAGAGTCAGTGGATTGAAGCCGGCCCCAGGATTCTCGTCAAAGGTGACGGCGACAAGCTCCGCATCAGCCGGTTTGGCGCTGGCGAGGACCACGACAAGGTGGAAGTCTGCTCCACCCTGCTCGACGAAATGATCCGCTGCGTGGTCAAGGTCGGCGGCAGCTACGCGGACGTCATCGCCGGATTGCAAAACGCCCGCGAAAAGGGGCTGCTGGAAACCCGCATCGCCGTGGAGGCCCTGCCCAAACCGGCCCGAGAATATGAGCGGGAAGAGCAAGAGAATGTCGCCTCGCCGACGGACGATGCGCCGACGGTGGAGCCGCAGGGGAAAGTCAACTCTTAAGAGTAAGAAGCCAACGGCCCCAAACCTCAGGGATTCTTGATAAACTAAACCGGTCTGCCTCGAACCGGTCGCACTCCCGTCATGCTCAAAGCCCTCGAACTCTTCGGCTTCAAAAGTTTTGCCGATAAGACGCGCTTTGAGTTCCCCGCCGGCATCACGGTCGTCGTCGGTCCCAACGGCTCGGGCAAGTCCAATATCGTGGACGGCATCAAATGGGTGCTGGGGGAGCAGTCCGCCAAGAGCCTCCGCGGCAAGGACATGTCGGACGTCATCTTCAAGGGCTCGGGCAACGCTGGCCGCAAACCGATGAACGCGGCTGAGGCGACCGTGGTTTTCGACAACGCCGACGGCCGGCTGCCGTTTGACGCCCCGGAAGTGCATGTCACTCGCCGGGTCTACCGTAGCGGCGAGGCGGAATACCTCATCAACCGCCAGCCCGCCCGCCTCAAAGACATCAAGGACATGTTCCGCGGCACCGGCGTGGGGACCGACGCCTACAGCATCATCGAACAAGGCAAGGTCGATAAGCTGCTGCAAGCCTCTGCCAAGGACCGCCGGGCCATCTTTGAAGAAGCCGCCGGCATCAGCCGCTTCAAAGCCAAAAAGGTCGAAGCCCAGCGGCGGCTCGAACGAGTGGACCAGAACCTGCTCCGCCTGCGGGACATTGTGGACGAGGTGGAAAGCCGTCTGAAGAGCGTCCGCAATCAGGCTGGCAAAGCTCGCCGCTATCGCGAATACAGCGAGCGGCTGCAAGAGCTGCGGACACAAGTCGCGCTCAGTGACTGGCGAAAGCTCACCGCGCGGATTTCCGGCTACGAACAAGAATTGGCACAGTTCGCGGACGAACATGCTTCGGCCGCGGCTCAGGCAGAGTCCTTGGAAGCAAGCCTGCTGGAACTGGAAACCGCCATCGTCGCTTGCGGCGAAGATATCCGCAGCAGCGAGAACCGGAGCGCGAGAAACCGCGAGGCGATTACCCAGCGGGAAGCCATCGTGGTCCAGCAGCGAGGACGGGCCAGGGAGCTCGAAGAAGAGGCTGCTCTGCACCGCCGCAATGTCGCCGCCATGAGCGACCGGGCCGGCGACGTAAAGCAGCGGCTTGCCCAGACGCAAAGTGAAATGTCGGCCGCTCGCCGAGTGCATGAAGAAATCGAAACCCGTCTGTCGGCGCAGGAGAGTTTCGCCGTCCAGCTTTCTCAAAAGTTCGATCAACTGAAGAAGCAAGGCGATGCCCGCCGGCAGCAGCTCGCGAGCCGCCTGCAATCGGCGGCGGTGTTGCAGAATCAGATTGAAGCGTTTCAGAAACAGCTCGTCGCGCAAGAATCTGCCGCGTCAGCACACCAGCAACAATTGGCGGCTTTGGCGGACTCGCGGGAAAGCACTGCTGCCGAGTTGCTTTCCTGCCAGCAGCGAGAATCTGCTCTGGCGGCGCAGACTACTGCCCGGCAAGGTGATCTAGAAACCGCCCGTCAGGAGCTATCGAAAGCCCGCGCCGATCAAGCCGAGAGCCAGCAGAAGCTCGCCGAGCTGCAGAACCGCCATCACCGGACGAGCGAACGAGTCTCCATTCTGCAAGAGCTCGAGCAGTCGCTGGAAGGGCTAGGCGTTGGCGTCAAGGAAATCGTCGCCCGCGCCAAAGCCGGCGGCAGCGGTGCTTTGAGCCTGGTCCGCGGCGTGCTCGCTGATTTGCTTACGGTCCACGTCGATTATGCGCCGGCCCTCGACATCGCCTTGGCGGAAGCTTCGCAGCTCATCGTCGTATCCGGCGGCATCGCGGAAGTGCAACAAGTCGCCGCCGGCGCGGGAGAATTGCCGGGAAGAGTGACCTTTATCGGGACGCACACCGGTTCGAGGTCGGTCTCGAAAGCTCCGGAGGGCTTCGCGACTCAAGAAGGCATCGTCGGCCGGGCCGCGGACCTAGCGGATGCTCCACCACAGGTCCAGACCCTCGTCGAAAAGTTTCTCGGCAATACGTGGCTCGTCAAGTCGCTCGCTGATGCTGTCCGACTGCGCGGGGAATTCGATCCGGCTTGCGGCTTGCGGTTTGTGGCTCTCACCGGTGAATTGCTGGATGAACACGGTGCCCTCTCCGTGGGCCCCCGCGCCTCGGCCACCAGCTTGATCTCCCGCCGCAGCGAGCTCCGTTCCTGCCTGGCTCAACTAGAAACGCTCACCGAACAGATTTCCGTAGGGCAAGAAGCCGCCGCGCAGATGCGGCAGCAGATTGTTGAGCAGGAAGCGGCCCTCCAGCAGACACAAAGCAGCGCTCAGGACCTGGCAAAATCCCTCGCTGATGCCCGCCTGCAAACTCGCACCCAGGAAGAGCGCCAGCAGCAGACGGCTCAGCGGGAACAAGCGGCGCAAACATCACTCGCCGAAGTGAATTCGCGGCACGCGACGCTGGCTCAAGGCATCACTCACGGTAAAGCAGATTTGCTCGGCGCACAAACGTCGGCCACGGCCCTGGGCGCGGAGTTGGCGCAGGAAGAAGCCGAACTGGCACGCCTTGATGAACAGCGCACAGAGGCCCTTCAGCAAGCGACAGTCGCCAAAATCGCGCGGGCCAAAAGCGAGCAGCGGCTGGAAGGGCTGCGAGCCCGGCTCGCGCAATTCGAAGACGACCAGCGAGAGCGGGAGCGGGCAGTGCAACAAATCGCGGACCAGTTCACGCAGTGCCAGCAGCGCCGCGAGACCTGCGACTACGCCGTGCTCGCGGCGAGCAGTGAACTGGCAGAGCTTTACCTTCACAAAGATACGTTTGCGAAAGAGCTCGCTGGCCTCTTTCAATCCCGAGATACGACTACGACCCAGCGGAACGAGCTAGGTGAATCCGCTGCTGTTCTCCGCAAGTCCATCCGCAAGCTCGAAGAAAAGCAGCATCAATTGGAGCTCGCCGCCGGCCAGGTCCGCCACGAGCGGCAAACGCTCGTCGACCGGCTCAAGGAAGATTACAGCATCGACCTCGAAGCGATGACTGCCGCCGCGACCCAAACCACTGCCGAAGAGGAACAAGCCCGCACCGAAGTTGAAGCCGAAATCGAAGCCCTCCGCCGCAAAATCAACCAGATCGGCGCGGTCAACCTCGACGCCCTCGACGAGCTCGACGAATTGGAGAGCCGCTTCAACACCCTCTCCGCCCAGCACAAAGACCTCGCCGACGCCAAGCAGGCCCTCGAACGGATCATCCAAAAAATCAACGCCGACAGCCGTCGGCTGTTTGTGGAGACGCTGGAAGCGATCCGCGTCAACTTCCAGGCCCTCTATCGCAAGGCCTTCGGCGGCGGCAAGGCGGACATCGTGCTGGAGGAAGGGGTCGACGTCCTCGACGCCGGCGTGGAGATCATCGCCACTCCCCCCGGCAAGCCGTCGTTCAACAACTCGCTTCTCTCCGGCGGCGAAAAGGCCCTCACCGCCGTCGCCCTGCTCCTGGCCATCTTCCAGTTCCGCCCCAGCCCGTTCTGCGTGCTGGACGAAGTGGACGCCCCCTTCGACGAAGCCAACATCGGCCGCTTCGTCGACGTCCTTAAGGAATTCCTCGGCTGGACGAAATTCGTGATCGTCACCCACAGCAAAAAAACGATGACCGCCGCCACCACCCTCTACGGCGTCACCATGCAAGAAAGCGGCGTCAGCAAACGTGTCAGCGTCCGCTTCGACGACGTCACCGACGACGGCCACATTAAGCGGGAAGCCCTCGACCGGGCCGGAGGCGAAGTCGAGCCCGAGCAGCAGCGGGGAGTGGCATAGCCGCCCAAGCCGCCTAACGTTTGCGATAACCGGGCCGCCGCAGTTGATCTTCCATTTGAGAAACGCGTTGTCGGCGGCTCCGCGTTCATCGCTTTGTTATCCGACGATCCCGATCTGCAGCGTAGGCGTCGACATCAAATCGCTCGCGCGGAAATGGCGGGACGGCCAATTCTGGATCGCGCACGTAAAGCCCGAAACAGCAGTCGCCGCCACCAAGTACAGTGTAACCGTTTCCACAGTGCATGAATCGCCGGCGAAGCACAGTTTGCGATTCAATGGCATCCAAGAACTCGCCAATTGTGAGTTCATTTCGGGGCCATCTAATGATCGTGTCCTTGTCCTCGACGGCAAAGCAAAACGAAGTTTGCATCGGAAATGAGCGGCGGTCATTCGTGGCAGCGTAGGATAGTTCCGCCAGCGTCATCTCCGTGGACGGAAGGTTGATCGTGCGAGCAAGTTGTTGGTCCACGATCTTGGCGGGACGGTATAGCGAGGCAGCGGCAAGAATTCCTCCGAATATGAGCGTCGCGGCAATCGAATTAGTGATCGCGACGCATGCACGGCCGTCGCGAATTCGCGACCGAAACTTTACCAACAATCGGATGGCAAAGATGATGAGTGCGACCACCGAGAACGGAATGATGGCGATTGCCGCGATCAACCCAGTCACGGCAGCGAGGATTGCGTCGGAGGGTGACATTGTGATGCGGTCCATTTAGAGCACGCATGCGACGAAGTACTGCTGTCGGATAACAATTATTGGACGGACCAGCGTATCTGGTCGCCCTGGTGGATAGGCTGCCGGATTGGGACAGCCTATCCGCCTCCTTGCGTTGGTGAATTATCTCAGCAAGTTGGCGGTTGTCAATTACTTGGGGCGACAGCACCGCGCACGGGTGGTCCCAAATAGGCTGACCGTGCCGGGCAGCCTAACCGGGGCGGGATAGGCTGACCGGCTCCAATTGGTCGAGCGGACTGTGGACGCCCCGCCCGCCGCTATTCAGCACGTGGGTGTAGATGATGGTCGTCTCGACGCTGCTGTGGCCACCTTCGTTCTTGGACTCGAGGAGATACTCGCCACCTTTGAACCACAGCGTGTCGCCTGGCTGGAGCGCGGCACAGGCCTTGCCCACATCCCGCTTGGGATCCTTCTGGTCCGCCGATGACAAATCCGGCAAGCCGAAGGGATCCCCTTTCGTTCCTTTGCCGGCCTCGGCCTTGTTGCTGACGTAGTAGTCCTTCGCCTCAACGACGCTGGGAAACGGGCCGCCAGCCAAACCGAGCTGCTCCGACGGCAATTGCCACTGCCAGCAAAAACAGCGAACACAGCAACCAGCCCTTCCTCGTCCTGATGCGCTGCTGAAAGAACCACGGTTCGTTCCAGACAAATCGTTTGCGTTGAAAAAGACCCATGTCCGTTTCCCCAATTCCTAGCTCCCAGTTTCAACCCAATGCGATGGGTTCACCCGTTCCAAGCCGTTACGACCATGGCGTCATTCTCGCGCGTCAGTGGGCGGCGGTCGAAGTCGCCGTAGATTTCCCAGCGCGCGAAGCCGGCGACACGCAGCAGCAGCTCCAATTCATGCTTGTAGAAAAACCGGGAAAAGTCTTCGGAGCGATGAACCGTTTGCACGCTCCCGTCGGCGGCCAGCAGCTCGATTTCGTTCAGCGAGTGGAACACCTGTCCGACTCGGTCGATGGTGCGCGTGTCGTACATCCGCATCGGCAGGCCGGTCTGGGGATGCGGAATTTCCCCTTCCAGCACGCGCGTGTGCGGTGGCGTGCTCACAAACTCCAACGCCGGAAAAAACGTATCGAACGTCAGATTGCCGCCGGGCAACAAATGCTCGCGGCAGAGCTGCAGGCAGCGGATTTGTGTCTCTTGGGTCATGTTGTGAATGAAGGCGTTGAACGGAATCATGACCAGCCCAAACCGGCGCGACAGCGAAAAGTCGCTCATGTCGGCCTGGTGGAGCCGCGGCGACAGCCCCAAAGCGGCCCCCTTCGCCCGCAGCGTCCTCAGCATCGGCTCGAACAGGTCCAGCCCCTCGATATCGACGCCGGCTTGCAGGCACGGCAGCAGGATTCGGCCTGTGCCACAGGCGATGTCCAGCACCGGGCCATTCGATTCGCGGGCCAGGGCGACGTAGAAATCAAGTCCGTACGGGATGTCTTTGAGCACAAGATCGTACACGTCGCCATCTTCAAAGACTGATGGCAGCCTGCCGGCGGACTGTTGGTTCATAACGGCTCCGTGTTGATCGTCGCGCTTGGGGCACCCGTGGACTTCCGCTGGAAATGGGGATTCTATCTCCTTCCCTTGGGTCCGGCGAGACTCCAGCCACGACTCCAGCGCCCGCGACCGATTTTCCCTTAACCCCCTCGATGGCCCGTCGGACTCACCTCAGAGTTATAAGCGGCTGATAAGGGGCCGATTATACCGGTTTCCCAGTCAGTCTTTCGCCCGCATCGGTATCAGCGGCCGGCCTGCAATCCCTTATCCCGCAATCACTTCCGCCGACAGGCTGCTCGGGAAACAGCCTGTATCGGCGACTTTCTTGATACCACCAAATACCCGTCATTTCGGGGGATGTATCGGTGATTTTATAAGCTGTTTTTCAATTACTACAACACAATCACCCAGCCACTTAGCGGCACATGATCTTCCCTTACGACCACATTGTCAAAGAGCACGCCCTCCCTGGCCCGTCGAGCTAGTGTTAACGCCCGCGCACAGCTCCGCCGCTCATTGCCACATTGTATACAACTGTTCCCATCCTGTCAAGAGTCACTGCCAGATTTTTTTTGCGTCCTCTAGCGGGTACAAGCCTGACAACCGAGATTTAGACTCCACCGAGCTTGCCTCGGTGGTGAACCGATTTTGCACTAGCACCAGCCCAGTACAGCCCACTGCCCCCGCCGAGCTTGCCTCGGTGGAGCAAATGACTCCCCTGGCTGGGAATCATGCGTTCCACCGGCACGAGGCCAGCGGGGACGAAGAACGGTTTGGCTCCGCGGCTAGTGCAAAATCATGGCTCCACCGAGGCCAGCTCGGTAGGGGCCAAACCGCTGGATTCCCGCCTTCAGGCGGCGAACTGCTGGAAAACCGTTCTGCTGGATGGTACTTTGCAATGTTGATTTTCCGCTTCGCTCAGCCATCGGGTTAGTCATGAAGGAACCCTTGTCACCCGACCGATCTGCATCAGCCCCACACCGGGATCCATTCCGTACTATTCCTTTGGCTCTTCCTGAGCTGGATGCACCGGCTTCCGACGAAACCGCTTCACTTGTCGGGCAAGATCTCTGGGCCACCATCAATCCGCATGTTGTCGGTCGTGAAAGATTACAAGCGTTACTGCCGGAGAGAAGAAATTATCTCTTTGGAAGGCTCGTCGTGCTTGCCGGCATGGCCGATCAGCAAGCTCTAGACAAAGTGGTTAGTCATCTAAATGGCGATTCTTCCGAGTCGCTTGCCGAAGTCTTGGTTGAATCGGGGGCTGTGTCGGCGGGGGACAAGATTGCGCTGGAACACCTGCTCGAAAGGCACTTGGCCAAGCACGGCGATGACCCTCAGGCGAGTATTTCTTCGCTGGTTAGTTTCTCAACACCGGTAGAATCCCCGGCGTCCTTAGCGGACACCATCACTTTTGTGCCTGCGGCCAACGCCGCACACCATCCTCCAAGATTGTTCGGCGACTACGAACTGCTCGGCGAGATTGCCCGTGGCGGCATGGGCGTGGTCTACAAAGCTCGGCAAGCCAAGCTCAACCGGTTTGTCGCCCTCAAGATGATTCGCTCCGGGGAACTAGCCGACGACGAACAGGTCCAGCGATTCTACGCCGAGGCCGAATCCGCTGCCAAGCTGGACCATCCGGGAATCGTGCCTGTCTATGAAGTCGGTCAGGCAAACGGTCAGCACTTCTTTTCGATGGCCCTGGTGGTCGGCACCAGTCTGAACGAACAGGTGAAGAACGACGGACCGCTCCCTCCCAAGGAAGCGGCACGCTTGCTAAAACTGGTCGTCGAGGCCGTCGAGTATGCTCACGGCAAGGGAATTATCCACCGTGACATCAAGCCTCAGAACATCCTGCTCGATGAGGCCGGCCAACCGCGACTAACTGACTTCGGCCTGGCCAAACAGGTGCTGGGCCAGAGCGAGCTGACCGCCACGGGCCAGGTTATGGGAACCCCCAGCTATATGCCGCCCGAGCAGGCGAGCGGGAAGCTCGATGAAATTGGCACGGCATCCGATGTGTATTCGCTCGGTGCGACGTTGTACTTCGTCCTCACGGGACGCCCGCCATTTCAAACGGCTTCGATGGCGGAAACGATTCGGCAAGTCCTCGATGTCCAGCCGGTTCCGCTACGTCGCCTAAATCCTGAAATTCCCCGCGACCTGGAAACGATTTGCCTCAAGTGCTTGCGGAAGGAATCCGTCAAGCGGTATGGGACCGCGGCGGAACTGGCTGCCGACCTGGGTAATTGGCTGGAGAATCGGCCGATTGTGGCCCGCCCAGTTGGCCGAGCAGAGAAAGCATGGCTGTGGTGCAAGCGACGGCCGACCTTGGTGCTCATGTCGCTGTTGCTGGTCGTGCTCTCCGTGGTCGGCACCGTGGCAGGAACCCTGATTTCCTTGGAACGACAAAACACGACCCGTATCGAAGGCCTCGTCGGTCGCCTGGTCAGTGCGGAACCGAACCAGTTGTCCGAGATCGTGAAGGAACTTGACGCGAATCCCAGCAAGGCTGATGCGTTTCTGTCGCCCTTGCTCTCTAGCAACGCGTCGACTCCTGGCGAAAAACGTTCGCAACTTCATGCCCGCCTGGCGCGTGTGTCGCGCGATCCCTCACTGATCGAGCCGCTGGTCGAGGAATTGCTCACGGGCAAAGTGAGCTATGTCCTTCCCATACGCCAGCAACTGCGCCCCTCCGCAGCGCAGCTCACGGAGCAGTTCCGCGTCTTGCTGCGCGACGAAAAAGTCGACGCAGAGCGAAGATTCCGCGCGGCGCTGGCCCTGGCCGACTATGTTCCGGATACTGAAGCGGCGGCGTGGATCGACCAGGATCTGAAGTTTGTGGCCCAGCAATTGGTATCGGCCAATGCCGAGTTTCAGCCGCCGCTGCGCGACGCGCTGCGCCCGATTCGTGCACGGCTGCTGGCGGATCTGGAGCGGATCTTCGCCGATCCCACGGCGACCGACGCTCAGCGGCTCGGCGCCGCCAACGCCATTGTCGATTATGCCAGCACCGACATTGGCAAGTTGGCCAAACTGCTCACGTTCGCTACGCCGGAGCAATACAAGGTGCTCTACCCGATCGTTGCGGCTAGCCCCACACCCGGCGCGCTCGAGGATCTCGGCAAGATTGCCGCGACGCTCCCCCCGGCGGACCTGGGATCGGTGAAACGCGTAGCTTTTGGCCAGCGTCGCGCGAACGCCGCCGTCACCTTGCTGCGACTGGGCGAGCGGGAAAAAGTCCTGCCGGTCTTCGAGATGACGGATGATCCCGAAGCGCTCACGCAATTCATCTTCCGCTACCGTGAGCGAGGCGTGGGCGTCGACTCGTTGCTGGACTGCCTGCGCATCGTGAGCGACGCTCCGCAAGATCGTCATCCCAAAAACACCCGTTATGCTCTGTTGCTGGCGCTGGGAGAGCTTAAGCTGGAGGAGATCCCCGCAGCGCGGCGAGAAGCACTGCTGAAGCAACTGGCCGACTGGTACCGCCAGGATCCAAGTTCCGGGGTCCATGGCGCGGCGGGCTGGCTGTTGCGCCAGTGGGGCCAGACCGACATCGCACGCCAGGTCGATCAAACTCCAGTCCCTTATGCGGCGGGCCGCGAGTGGTTCACGCTGGCCATCCAAGTCACAGCAAAATCGAAATCGGTTTTGGGCGGCCTTCCGGAGCATACAACCAAGCAGACGTTTTACTACACGTTCATCGTTTTCCCCCCCGGAGACTATACGATTGGATCTGTGGTAGATGAACCTGAGCGTACACTGCGGGAGGCTAGCGAGCAGCGCCACGGCGCCAAACTCACCCGCCCCTTCGCGCTCTTGGACCGGGAAGTCACCATGGCGGAATTGATTGCCTTTTCGCCGCAGCATTACTCGGGCTACATGCAGCAATTCAAGGCTCGACCGGAGGTTGCCGGCTTCGCTGCGGATTGGTACGACTCGGTGGGCTTTTGTCGGTGGCTGGGCCAGCAGTCGGGTTTGCCGGAAGGGGACCAGCCGTATGCGTCGCCGGAGTCGCTAGACAAGGAAACGTATCCGCGTGAACCGAATCCGGCGGCCAATTGGGCACCGCGGGATTGGCCGGTGGAGTTAGGTCGTCGGGGCTTTCGCTTACCGACGGAAGCGGAGTGTGAAGTGGCGAGCCGCGCCGGAGCGCGGACGGCCTATGGTTACGGCAGCGACGTGGGCTTACTCGGCCGCTTTGGCTGGTTCACCGAGAACAGTGGCAAGCACGTCCATCCGCCGCGGGAGTTACGTCCGAGTGTTCGTGGCTTGTTTGACCTGCATGGCAATCTGCTTGAGTGGACGCATGACTGGTTTGACGACTTTGGTTCCGAGGGGGTAACGGACCCTCTGGTCTCCAAAAGGGGCTCGATGCGCGTGTGCCGGAGCGGCAGTTGGAACCACGACGCGGCGAATGGCCGGTCGGCGATCCGCAACGGGGGCGATCCGACGAACCGCACGAGCAGCAGCGGGTTCCGCTTAGCCCTGAGTCTGTCTGGAGTCACGCCGGAGGCGGGTCAAGGCAAGGGAGCGGAGCCAGCGGGCGGAGGCACGAAGGGAGCGTCCGCGGAGCAGCGACCGGAGATGCCGTAGCCTGATGGCGGAGTTTCATGTCGTTAAATCTGCTTCACCACCTCCACCAGCGTCCTCACATACGCGCCACTCCCCCCCGCATCCAAAAATGGCTTGGACGCGTCGAGGAAGGCGGGGCCGGCGATGTCCATGTGGACCCAGGGTTTGCCGTCCACGAATTCTTCCAGGAACTTGCCGGCGGTGATGGCGCCTCCCCAGCGGCCGGCGCCGACGTTCTTGATGTCGGCGACATCGCTTTTGATTTGCTCGCCGTATTCCGCGAATGCTGCCAATTGTGCCGAGTGTCGTTATTCTGAGAGAAGTGAGGAAGCCCCATGCTACAGCACAAAGCAATCGACCCCCCTGTCTGGGAGCGGTTTGAAAAGGCGGCTCGACGTCAGCGGCGAAATCCCTACGACCTGATCCGAGAGTACATGCAGCAGTGCCTGGAGGCCTGGGAAGACCAGCGGCTAGACGAGGAAATCGGCAAACAGGCGCGGGCCGGCGGCAAGCGGGCCAAGGATGCGGTGAAAGTTGTCCGCCAGGTTCACACGTCCCCGCCGCTGTTGATCAGCGGGACTGCCGGAGTCGCGCGGCCGACAAACTAGCAAGCCGGCACACTCCGTGTGCCGGCCCGCATTCCTGAAATGCCGCGCTCACGGAGTGAGCGGACTACTATTTACTCCCAGGGGGAGAGGGGGTGGCGAGCAGCCGCAGGTCGCCGCTGCGCTTGGTGAACTGCACCTTGTCCCAATGCTCGCAAAGCGGCACCGCGTATTTGCGGCTGGTGGCGAGGAGCTCGCGGATTTCGCTGAGGGTCAGGCCGGCGGCGGACTGCATTTTCGCATGGGCGGCAACGGTAACGCGGGCGGCGGATTCGACCTCGCTGTGCAAGTAGTAGCCCGGCGCAACTTCCACAAGTTGGCCGTCCCCCGCGGCCAGCGCCAAGAGCTGCGGGATCGAGGCCTGATTCTTGGCGGCCTTTTGCTGGCAATCTTCCACGGTGGGGGACGGGATTCCGGCAGCGCGAAACCAATCCAGCAATTGTTGATACAGCGTCTGCTCATTGCGGGAGAGCTTGGGCCCCTGGCCGACAAGAGAGAGTCCCTGCGGCGAGATTCGCACCGTTCCCGCCTTGGCCATCTGGTCGAGCACCACCGAAAACACCGCCGGCTCCAGGTATTCAAAGCCGTGAGCGATGGCCTCTCGCGGGAACTGCAGCTTCAGCGGATTCTTGTGATGCAGGGCGAGGAGCGCGGCTTCGACGCGCTTGCCCAATTGCTCCAGCACTTGCCGGTGGAGAGAAACGCGGCGTGTCGGGGCCACCTGGACTTCGCGGAGCAAGCCCGTCGTCAGCAGCTCGTCGCGAATCTTGCCGCCGCTGACAACGCCCGCGATGCGCGGCAAATCGGCTTCGCGCCAGTCCTTGGTCCCGGCCAGAAACAACGAGGCTGCCGCCCGCTCCGCCGGCTCTTTCGATTGCAGCAACCGCACCTCGCCTAGCGTTTCTTCATCCGGCCGCCGCAACCGCTGGGCATTGGGCTGCAGCACGCGGCCGCCGCCGATCGTCGCCACCGGCGATTCGCTCCGCAGCACGAGTGGCTGGTTCCAAGCAGCGACGGCAGGCTCGGCCAGATAGAGCTGGGCCAGGCCCGATTCACCCGGCATCAGGCGCTCTCTATCCAGCAGCACGCTGGTGGCCAGGATTTCGGCGGTTCCCAAATGGACGCGCAGGCGGGTGCGGTTCTTCAGCAGCGGCGCGCTGGCGAGCAGTGACACCGATACCGTCAGGAGCTTGCTCGGCAGCAGATGCCTCGGCGCGGCGAGCTCCTGCCCGCGGCGGATGGCGTCGTGATGCACCCCCGCCAGGTTGATCGCCGCCCGTTGCCCGCGGCCCACTTCGCTGGCGGGCTGATCGTGATTCTGCAAACCCCGCACCCGGACCGCGATGCCGCCTGGCTCGATCACCAGCTCGTCGCCAACGCGGGCCACGCCGCTGGAGATGCTGCCCGTCACCACCGTCCCATGCCCGGCCACCGTGAACGTGCGGTCCAGCGCCATCCGAAAGGGCGCGCTCGCGGACGCCATAGCAACTTGCTCTGCCCGCTCGGCGATTGCTTCCAATCCGCGCCGCAACTCGTCCAACCCTTGCCCCGTCATCACGCTTGTCCGCACGATGGGGGCATCCTCCAACACGGTCCCGCGGACGAACAGCCGGATTTCCTGCTCCACCAGATCCAGCCAGCCAGCTTCGGCCAGATCACATTTGGTCAAGGCGATCAGTCCTGCCTTGAGGTCCAGCATCCGCAAGATGTCCAGGTGCTCCCGCGTCTGCTGCTTGATGGAGTCATCCGCCGCGATCACCAGCAGGGCCAGGTCCATACCCGTCGCTCCCGCCAGCATGTTGCGGACAAACCGCTCGTGCCCCGGCACATCCACGATGCCTAGCTGGTATTTGCCAAGGGCCAGATTGGCGAAGCCGAGGTCAATCGTGATGCCGCGGCGTTTTTCCTCGGGCAAGCGGTCCGTATCGATCCCCGTGAGCGCGCGAATCAGCGACGTTTTGCCGTGATCGATGTGTCCGGCGGTTCCCAGGATGAAATTCGTTGGCATGCGGGCAGTATAGAGGACGGGGCGGCCCTGCCGCGAGAAGCACTCCTCGCCTTACAACGCTATTGCACGCCGGGCCGCGGCCAATAGAATGAAGGGAGAAGACGGGCCCAGTGCCCGGGCCGTCCGGCATCGCTCGGATGGTTTTTTTGCCGCACCAAGCTGCACCCCGTGCCGCTTTGCGGGACACGCAGCGGGAGGTCACCTTGCTCACCGAGAATGAAGTTCAGCGCAGCTTCCGAAATTTGTTCAATCGCAAGGATGTTCCCCCGGACACGTACGATAAGGCCGAGGCCCTGCTGGAAGAATTGCGGGCCGAGAGTCCCCTCCGCCACCGGCTGAGTGTGGAGCTGGAAGACATTCGCAAGCTGCACACGGCGAAAGCTTAGGGCTCTTCGCAATTCCCAACTGTCTGTTCTGCTCTACCGCCGCGCGATGCTTCCGTTCCGCGCCTCAAGAAACGCCAAGGCCGCGGGACCGAATGCGGCAGCCGAAGCTGCGGCATTTCCTTCCCGCGACCCTCGCCCTTAACTAATTTGGCCTGCTAGCGGTTGACATCGAACCCGAAGGTAGCGCCGTAGATCAGGACATCCTGGCGATTGAATGCCAAGTCGCCGCCGCGGCCGATCCCTTGTCCCAGGTCCAGTATCGTGAAGCCCCCTCGCAGCGACACGTCCCGGGTGAGCGTGTAGGTCGCCTCGGCTCGCCACTCGCCACCAAAGACGAACTCCGCGGCATTGTCGTGAGTGAGGAAGGCCTCTTGGCGTTCCAGGATTACATCCTCCTGGACAGCGACGTGAGGAACATAGTGCGTTCTGGTCGCGACGAGCTTATTCGTCAGAATCTGAAAGTTCTGCACGGCGAAGAACTTGAGATCGGACGACAGGTTCCAGTGGCCGACCGACTTGCTCAGCCGAAAACCGAGTTGGCCGCCGATCATGTGGTTCTCAAGCACCGAGTAGTTCTGGTTGTAGATTTCCCAGGAGCCCAGGTCATGGGGATTGGCCGGTTCATCGAGCCCATCGAGCGGGACTTGTCCGATAACCCCGACATCCGTGGTGGCAAAGCGGGCATAGCCATCGCGGCGGGTTCTGTCCTTGAAGTTCATATAGCGGGCTCCCACGTAAGGCTCCAGGATGCCGCCATAGTGGAGCTCTTTCCTCCGCCAGACTCGGTTCAGCTCGACGCTGGTAAAGGAGGCCCCGTTGAGCGATTGGGTGATATCGTAGAAGCGAGGATTGCGGTCGAGGAGAATCGGTACGCTTTCGGTAGTACCAGGATCCAGTCCGTCCGAGCCATCGTCCTCATTGCGCCGGTTGGGCCGCTCGCGGGGAGTGACCAGGGCCTCGTTCGGACCGCTGATGTGATAGATCGTGCTCGACCAGCCGACCCGTTCCGGAGTCATGTACCCGAAGTCCACGCGGTTGCCCCAGGTGAAGTCCAGGTCTCTCTCTGAGTTCATGGATGCGGAATCGACCGTGGACCGAAACGCGAGGGGAAAGACGCTGCCGGCGGTGACGACGGGGTCAAAGGTGTAGGCGTTTCCTTCCGGGCGCGACACGGCGACGCTTAGCTTGTCAACGGCGATGTAGAATCCGGTGTTCGCGGGCTCGCCGCCGCTGTATGGATCAACCTGGGCGGGAGCGAAGAACTGCAGGTCCGGCCGAAAGTAGTCCGGCTCAATGAAGGGGTTCACGCCCACATGCGAAGCATGGGAGACGGTTGTCCTTTGGGCTTGGGCCACGGAGGCCACAGAGATCACGGCCAGCAGGGCGGCAATCCACGCGAATTGGCTCTTCAGCGACAGGCTTTTCAGCGACTTGGTCTTCAGCGACATGGTTCGGTTCCACCTTCGGCTGAGCTGTGTTAACAGGACGCACAGGGTATCAGGACGTCCATGGGGGGACGGCAAACGGAAACACTTTTTCCGTATGTGACGGTAGTATCGGATATGCCGCGCGCGGAAGTTGAGTAAGAAAGGCAAGTAATTCCGTGAAATCCGACTGTAGGGGGCTGCGGCCGTCGGCTGGGAAGCGGGAATCAAGCTGCTGGGCCGAAACCCGCGAAGAGCGGCCAGGGTAGAGATAATTGCTGTAACTCTTTCGTCCGCGTATACTTTCGGACGAGCTGTTGCCACTCCCGCTATCCTCCTTGATCCGAGAAAATCAATGTTTCGCCGCTTACCGCTAGCACTGCAACTGTTCCTGGCCTTGGCCTTTTTGGGGGCCTCCATCCGTGCCGACGAGCCCGCCACGGGGGACGCGAAGGCACCCAAGGCAACACCAAAGAGGGATGCGGAGAAACAGCCGGCCAAGGAAAAGACGACCGACCGCTTCATGCGGGTTCGCCGCAATGACAAGGGAAATCCCGTGGCCATGGAAACGGCCGTCACCAGCTACGTTCCGGCAAACGACAGCAAGCCGGGCGTAACCGTGGACCTGATTGGAGCCGTGCATGTGGGCGAAAAGAGCTATTACGACCAGCTCAACGAGCTTTTTGATACGTACGACGTCGTGCTCTATGAACTGGTCGCCCCCCAGGGGACAGTCGTCAACAAGGAAGCCCGCACCAAGGGGGCCAGCACGCACCCCATCGGTTTGCTGCAGGACGGGATGAAATCGATGCTGGGCCTCGAGCACCAACTCGACTGCATCGACTACACCAAGAAGAACTTCATCCATGCCGACATGTCCCCGGATGAATTTAATAAGAGCATGGCCGACCGGGGCGAATCCTTCATGAAGATGTTCCTGAAGATGATGGGACAGGGCATGGCCCAGCAGCAAAAGGGTGACGGCGGGGGCGATGCCGCGCTCTTAATGGCCCTTTTCTCGCGGGACCGCAACCTCAAGCTCAAGATCGCCATGGCCGAACAGCTTGAGAACGCCGAGAGTCAACTCGACGTCTTGGGAGGCCCGGAAGGCTCCACCATCATCTCCGAACGCAACAAGAAGGCCCTCGAAGTCCTTACCAAGGAGCTAGCGGCGGGCAAAAAGAAAATCGGCATCTTCTATGGCGCGGGGCACTTCGCCGATATGCAGGACCGGCTGCTCAAGGATTTTGAATTGAAACGCAGCAGCGAGAAATGGCTGATCGCCTGGTCCCTGGAAAAGGCAGCGCCGAAGAAGGAAGAGTCGAAGCCCGAGCCGAAGAAGGCCGAGAGCAAGAAGGACGAGCCAAAAGCGGCAGAGAAGAAGTAGTGGCTCCGCCTGGCGATTGGCTATTTGCCACAAAAGCTTGAAGCGCAAGCGAAGGAAGACTCGGAATCGCCGAGAAATAGGTACTTTCCTTCGCTTGCGCTTCAGGCTTGTGTCCGCGTCCTCGTGAGAAAAGCAGGCTACGCGAAGCCGCTCACGCCATTGCTCAAGCCGGCTTTAACATTTTCCCAACTTTCCGTGCGGCCCAGGCAAGCAAGACTTGCGGCCTGGCCCGCAACTCTTCCCTCGATTCTCGGCTGCCGACTTTGCCGGAAGCTGTAGCGCCGGCGGCCAAACCGCCGATGGGTATTGGTACGCGGGGCCCGGGCCAGACCGCGCGAAGACGCCCCGCCGCTAGCACCAGGCTGAGCTGGTCCGCCCGCTGGGATGCGGCACCCGTTCCAGGATGATCCATGTACGAGAGTCACTTCCAGTTTCAGACCCGCCCGTTTGTGGCCGCTCCACGAGTGGAGAACTACGTCCCCGCCGCGGCGATGGAGCACTGCCGCCAAACCCTCGTCCGCTGCGTGGAGCGGGCGGAAGGACCGGGACTGGTAGTCGGGCCGGCAGGGAGCGGAAAGTCGCTCCTCTGTCAGCTTCTGGCGGACCACTTCCGCGGGCAGCAGTTCCAGGTGGCCCTGCTCGCCAGTGCTCGCCTCGGCACCCGGCGGGCACTCTTGCAGAACATCCTCTTTGAGCTGCACTTGCCGTATCGCGGCATGGAAGAAGGGGAACTCCGCCTTTCGTTGATTGACCACTTGGAGCCCCGCGGCATGGGCCTGGCGGGGCTGCTGCTGCTGGTGGACGAAGCGCACTGCTTGCCGCTCCGCCTGCTCGAGGAAATCCGCCTGATCAGCAACTTCATCCGCGACGGCCAGCCGCGAGTGCGGCTCATCCTGGCGGGTAGCGCGCAGCTTGAGGAGCGGCTGGCCAGCCCCAAGCTGGAATCGCTGCAGCAGCGGATTGCGGCCCGCTGCTATTTGCAATCGCTCAGCCGCGAAGAGACCGCCCAGTTCATCCGCCAGCAGATTCAGCGATCAGGGGGCAGCGACAGCCTGTTCACGGCCGAAGCCCTCCGGGCCGTCTACTCCGCCACCGACGGCGTGCCACGACTGGTCAGCCAGGTCTGCGACCATGCCCTGGTGTTGTCGGCCGTGGAGGGGCATTTGCAAATCAGCGCTGAGGCGATTGAAGAAGCCTGGGCCGACTTGCAACAGCTCCCCGCGCCGTGGAATCAGACATCGCAGCGAGAAAGTGCCGCCGTTTCCACCGTGATCGAGTTCGGGCAACTGCAGGACGACGAAGCGGCCGTGTATTCAACGGAGGCTGAGGCAATCCTGCCGCAAGAAACTCAGCGATTCACGCCCGCTGAAATCCGTGGGCGCGCCACTCACGGCGATGAGCTCCAGGAAACTTCGGCCGAGATACGGGCCGGCGAGAATCTGGATCGCCTGGATCGCGGCCTGAGCGCGCTCGATTCGGCCGAGGGGATTGAGCTCGGCACTTTCGGCGACGCTTATGAGGACGTGCTCGAGTTTGAGCCGCTCGGAGATGCCGCCACGCAGGTGGAGCTGACCTTCCACACGCCGGCCAATCCCTTTGGCGAGGGCTTCGATGAAGAAGAGATTGTCATCGACCGCTACGCGAACATGGCCGCGAACTATGTTTCCGACCTGATCGATCAGCAAGACGGCGTCGGCGAGATCGCGGCTCAGATCGTGGAACTCGCCCGGCACACCGCGGAGTCGGCGCGGCCCGCTGCCGTTACCTCGCCGCCAGCGGCAAACGAGGTGGAGCAGCCGGAGCTGGAGATCGAGTTTAGCAAGGCCGTAGCGATGGAACCCTCGGTGCCCGAGGCCGACTTCAGCGAGCCGCTCCGCGTGCATGTGGCCAGCGAGACGTTTCATCCCGCGAGCGACCCGGTCCTGCCGGAGGATACGAGCGTCACTCGCCGTGACAAGCCGCGGTGCGAGCCGGGCGGGGCAGCGCGGCCCAAGCGCCGCGAATACCGCACGCTGTTCAGCACCCTTCGCAACCGCTAACTCCTGGGAGCTGGATGAGTCACCTGCTGAAGGCACTCCGAAGCTTGGAAACGCGGGGGGCCGCTTTCGCGCCGCCGCCAGACAGGCTGGCGGTGCAGGACGCGGCTGGCGCAACGGCAGTGATCGCGGTCGAAGAAGCCATCGCGCTGGCGGCTGAAAGCGGGCCGGCCGTTGTGGCAACCCAGGAACCGCCGGCCCGAATCAAGCCCCGGCCGGCTCCGCGCGTGAAACCGCGGCGGACGACGCAGTCTCCCGTGGACCTCTTTGCCGGCCGGCCGTTGATCGAGAGACTGGGACAGGCCCGCCAGCTTCCCGTGGCGAAAAAGCTGGAAGACGCGCCTGCCGAAAGCGCTGCGGCTGTCGCTCAGTCGCAGCAATACACGCTGGCCCCCGCGGTCGCCGTCAACCGGGCCGCTTTGGACGCGGGAGCAGCGCTGGCCCGCGAGTTGGCTGCGCCCGCAGCGCTGCCAGAGCCTGCTCATGTCACCGCGCCCGCGGTTGCCTGGCAGCCGACCTCTCCCGCCCGCACGCCCACGCTCTTCGAGCATCGCATCCGCGAAGCGCTGCTCCATCCCGCCCGCAGCCGGCCGTTTGCCGAGCTCGTGCAGCGCCTGCGCCAGGACTTTCGCGGCAGCCAGGAGCGCTCGCTCCTGTTCACCGGCATCGGCCGCGCTAGCCGCGGCGATGAGATGTTGGCGCACGTCGCGGCTTTGTTCGCGGAGCAAGGCGAGAGAGTCCTGCTGGTCGATGCCGACTTCGAGCGGAGCGGACTGTCCGCCGGCTTTGGGGGAGGTACGCTCGGGGGCTTGCAGAACGCCATTGTTGCTCCCCGAACGTGGCAGGACCATTTGCTCACCACGTCATTCCCCAATCTGTCCTTCCTCCCCACCGGCCGCGGAAATCTCAACGTCGCTGCTGCCGGGGAGACGCTGACCAGCCTCATCCCCAAGCTCGAAGCGGAGTTCCCGCTGGTCCTCATCGACGGCGGCCAGTCCAGCGGCTCCCTCCTCACGCCGCTGGCCCGCTCCTGCGACGCCACCTATTTCGTCATCCGCCTGGGGGCCACCGACGCGAAGGAAGCGCAGGGAGCGCTGAAGACTTTCCGCGCCGCGGGGGCGAGAGTGATGGGATGCGTCGCCACGATGGACGGAGCGTCGTGGGAATGAAGAAATTCGAATGGCGAATGACGAATGTTTGAACGCTTGGTATTCTAAACATTCATTCGGAATTCGCCATTCGGAATTCGGAATTCGCCATTGCCTTCCTCCCTCGGTCGATTCATGTTGACGATCACTCCCACCCTGACCATCCCCGACGATGACCTCCGCTTCAAGTTCTCGCGCAGCGGCGGGCCAGGGGGACAGAATGTCAACAAGGTGAGCAGCAAGGCGATGCTGCATTTCTCCGTCCGCAATTCCCCGAGCCTGCCGCCAGGTGTACGGGCGCGTTTCGTCGAGAAGTTCGGCTCGCGACTTACGAAGGATGGGGACGTCGTCATTACCAGCCAGGAATCCCGAGACCAGCCCAAGAACATCGAATCCTGTTTGGAGAAACTGCGGCTGATGATACTGGAGGTGCTGCATCCGCCCAAGAAGCGGCGGGCGACGAAGCCGAGCAAGGGCTCGAAAGTCCGGCGAGTCGAGGCCAAGAAGCGGCGCTCACAGGTGAAGGAGGGGCGGAAGAGGGGATTTCGGGATGACTGATGAGCTGGTGGGGTAGGCTTCCAGCCTGCCCGGAGTCAACTTTCTAGGGCAGGCTGGAAGCCTACCCCACATCGGCGGTATGATGGTTACATCCCGCCAATCGCACCTTCCCGCCTGTTTGGAAAATGCCCTCTCCCAAATCCTCTCGCCGTTCGTCGTCGCGCAGCCCGCTGCAAAAAATATCGCGCAGCTCGCTGCCAGAAATGCAGCGCCGTACCTTCCTTCAGGCCACCGGTGCCGCTGCCGTCGCCGCCGCGGTCGGTCCCACGATTCTCGGGGCTCAAGACAAAGCGGGAACGAAGCCGCCGGTCCTCGGCGTGCCGGGATTCCAATACACAGCCACACACGGCTGGGGAGAACTGCCGGCGCATATCCAATGGGGAGAGACGCATGGCGTGGCCATCGACGAGGCGGGCCTCGTCTACATCAAGCACCGCAACCGGGCGGACCAGCCGATGGACGCGATTGCGGTCTTCGACCCCGCGGGAAAGTTCGTTCGCTCGTTCGGCAAGGAGTATCACGGCGGCGGCCACGGCATCGACATCCGCAAGGATGGGAACGAAGAGTTCCTGTACCTCTGCGACGTGCTGCACGGCGTCGTGGTCAAGGCCAACCTGAAGGGGGAGCACGTCTGGGAGAAAAAGGGCCCCCCGCCAGAGCCGGCCGTCTACAAGGAAGGCATGAAGTACTCGCCGACGAACGTCGCCTTCGGAGCGGACGGCGGCTTCTACATTGGCGACGGCTACGGCTCCCATTTCATCCACCAATACGACAAGGACGCCAAGTGGGTCCGCACCTGGGGTGGCGAAGGGACCGAGCCCGGCAAGATGAAAACGCCCCACGGCCTGTGGCTGGATAACCGGCCGGGGCGCGATGCATCTCTCGTGGTCGCCGACCGGGCCAACGCCCGGCTGCAATACTTCACGCTCGACGGCAAGCACCTCAGCTTCAACACCGAAGTCAGCTTTCCCGCCCACTTCGACATTCGCGGCGAAGTGCTGCTGTGTCCCGACCTGCACGCCCGCGTCACGCTCTTCGACAAGGACAACAAAGTCATCACGCATCTCGGCTACGACCCCGAGTGGACGAAAAAGGCCGTGGCCGAAAACAAGATGCGGGAACAGCCCGCCACCTGGGAAAGCGGCCGCTTTGTCCACCCGCACGACGCCTGCTTCGACAGGGAGGGCAATATCTTTGTGGTCGAGTGGGTGCTGACCGGGCGGGTGTCGTTACTGAAGAAGGTCGGCTAGTGAAGAATGCTTTCCGATACGGAGCAATTGGTGTAACTCGGGTAGTTCTGGCCGTTGCAGGCAATTGCAAAGCAAGATTGCATCCGACCTTGTCGAAGGATTAAGATGAATGAGTGTTGATGCGTTCCGCAGTATCGGAGAAGCCCCATGACACAATCCGCTTTACCACCGCCTTCCCCAAGGCCGCCCGCACCCATATCGCCGCGTACAGAACCGCGAGTTACCATTCCGGTATCACCAATTTTCAACGACGGCGAGACCCCCGAGACAATTCGCGAGCGAAACCGCCGTGCGCTGGCATTGATCGAAGAATGGATGGCTGATGAATCCGGCTATGACGAAGCTGTCTGGCCGGAAATCAAAGCTGCACTGAATGCCAACCGTGGTTCAGAAGAAAGGCGATTGTTCGTTGATTGACACCGTCATGCTCGATGCCAGCGCGGTCGGCGTGGCCTGTCATCCGCGTCCCAGCAAGGATTATCTGAATTGGTGCCGACAATTGGCAGCCGCAAATATCAAGGTCATCATTCCTGAAATTGCCGACTTCGAGGTTCGTCGGGAGCTCATCCGAATCAAGAGAACCAACAGTCTGTTTCGACTCAATCGCCTCAAGGAGACACTTGTTTTTGCCGCACTGAATTCCCAAATCATGCTTCGCGCCGCCGAGTTGTGGGCCGACGCCCGCAACCGGGGCCGTCCCACCGCCGGCCCGGAGCGTTTGGATTGTGACGTGATTCTGGCCGCTCAAGCGCTGGAGCGCGGAGCAACAATAGTTACCGAGAACATCAGCCACCTTGCACAATTCACTTCCGTCGTCCGCTGGCAAGAAATGACTTTCCCCACCGTTTGACGCCTGCTGCGACAACTCCCGCCTGACTATCCCACCTGTCCATTTCGAGGTTCCTCCATGCTCAGCCTCCTCACCGGCCTCTCCCGCGATTGTGAAGGTCTCTCTCGCCGCAGCTTCTTGCAGATTGGCTCGCTGGCGGGTGTGGGTGTGACATTGCCGATGTTATTGGCGGCAAAGAAAAACGCCATGGCCGCGGGCGGAGCCGTGAAGGATGTGAACTGCATCCTCATTTGGACGCAGGGGGGGACGAGCCATCACGACACGTTCGATCCCAAGCCCAATGCGCCGGTCAGCGTGAAGGGGGAGTTCAGCGTCATCGATACCGCCATCCCCGGCGTCAAGTTCACCGAAATCTGCCCGACCTTCGCCAAGGAAATCAAACGCTTCGGCCTGCTGCGCGGCTGGAATCCGCAGAACGGCAGCCACGGGACGGCGGACCAGTGGGTGATGTCCGGCCGCAACTTCAACCAGGCGATTCCGTATCCGACCTATGGCTCGGTCGTCAGCCATTACAAGGGCTTCAAATCGGCGATGCCGCCGTTCATCCAACTGGGCAACTCGATTGACCGGCGGTTCGGAGGCGGCAGCTCCGGCATCCTCGGTCTGTCCCACAATCCGTTTGAAATTGTGAGCGATCCCAACGCCGACAAATTCACCGTACGGGACATCACGCCTCCCAGCGGCATCACGTCGGAGCGGGTCGACCGCCGCAAGCAGATGCTCGCCGTCATTGACGCCCTGCAACGCAAAGCCGATACGCAGCCGGCCGCCTTTGCCGCCCTCGACGAAAACTACAAGACGGCCCTCAACATGATTACCGCGCCGGAAACCAAAGGAGCCTTCGAAATCGAGAAGGAAGACCCCCAGCTCCGCGAGGGGTACGGCCGCAACAAGTTCGGCCAAAGCTGCCTCCTCGCCCGCCGCCTGATCGAAGCCGGCGTCCGCTTCGTCACCGTCACCGACGGCGGCTGGGACACGCACGCCGACAACTTCAAGTCGCTGAAGACATCCCGCATTCCGCCGGTCGATAAAGCATTGCCGCAACTCCTCATCGACCTGGAACAGCGGGGCCTGCTGGCGAGTACGCTCGTCTGCTGGTTCACCGACTTCGGCCGCACGCCGAAAATCAATTCCGCCAGCGGCCGGGATCACTGGGCCTCGACCGGCTTCGCCATCATGGCGGGTGCGGGCGTTCCCGGCGGACATGTCCTGGGCGCGACCGACGACGAAGGGGGCTTCGTCACAAAAGACGAATACAACTCCAGCCACCTCGCCGCCACGGTCTACGCGAAGCTCGGCATCCCGATTGATCTCATCGCTAAGGCCCAGGACGGCCGGCCCGTGCGGCTCATCGAAGGGGAACCAATCAAAGAGTGGATGTAGAGCATGCCAACACCAGCCTGAAGCGCAAGCGAAGGACAACGTCCTATCTTGTGGCTGGCGTTTCCTTCGCTTGCGCTTCAGGCTGGTGTCCCGCATAATCCGTTCTTTCGCTTCAACCTGCTTCAGCGGCAGCTCGCAGTAGCCGCTTGCCGCTCAGGACCTTGTTTCAGGATTGAAACAAGACGTTCAGCAATTAGTCTCAAAGTTGCGAGGCGAATTCTCGTCTCCCCGGGACTATTCTGGCGGCTGCTTCCGATGGCTTTCGATTCCCCCAGCAACCTCTATTCGCAGGCTCTCGCCCGGGCCCCCATTTCGCTGCGCGATTACCGCATTGCCGCGGTCATTCCCGCCTACAACGAAGAGGCGAGCATCGCCCGCGTCCTCCGCTCGCTGCCGGCATGGCTGCGGCACATCATCGTCGTGGAGGACTGCGGCAGCGATAAAACAGCGGAGGTAGTTGCGGAACTAGCTCCGCAAGACCCGCGCATCGTGCTCATCCGGCATGAGCGGAACCAGGGAGTCGGCGGGGCGATGGTGACGGGGTTCAAAAAGGCGATGGAACTCAACGCCCAGATTGTAGTGAAGCTCGATGGAGATGGGCAGATGAACCCGGAACATCTGGTGGCCTTGCTGCGACCGCTGATTGCCGGCGAGGCGGACTACGCCAAGGGGAACCGCTTTCACGATTTCCGGGCCCTCGCGCAAATGCCCCCGCTCCGCCGGGCGGGAAACATGGCCCTGTCGTTTCTCACCAAAGCCGCGGTCGGCTACTGGAACTGCTTCGACCCATGCAACGGTTTTGTCGCCATCCGGGGCGAAATCCTGGCCGCCCTGCCGCTCGACAAGATCCATCGCTCGTATTTCTTCGAAACCTCCATGCTCTCGCGGCTCTACCTGCTCGGGGCGGTGGTGAAGGACGTGCCGATGCCCGCCCGCTACGCCGGCGAGCGCTCCAGCCTCTCCATCAGCCGCGTGCTGCTGGAGTTTCCCCCGAAGTTGGCGTACAGCTTCGGGCGGCGGATGCTGCTGAGGAACTACATCTACGACTTCTCGATGGAGAGCCTGTATCTGATAGCCGCCTTCTTGTTTCTCGCCGTCGGCATCGGCTACGGCGGCTGGAACTGGCTGGCCTACGCACGTTTGGGAGACGCCGCACCGACGGGAACGGTTGTCATCCCGGCCATGCTCATCATTCTGGGCTTCCAGATTTTGCTCTCGGCCATTGGGGAAGACCTGCGAAGCGTGCCGCGGGAGCCGCTGTGCGAAGGGCCGCTTATGGCGGAAACGCCGGCGTCTTCTCAGGCGTCGGTTCCATTGCCGCGCAGCGAGGCGGCTCCGGCGTATGCCGAGGTGGCGAAACCGCGAGACGTTGCGGCCGCGGCGATGGTTCAAGGTTCCAAGTTCAAGGTTCAAAGTTAGGAGTCGGTCATGGCTTCTTCAACCTTGAACCTCGAACCTCGAACTTTGAACTTAAAGCTGCGCGATGCTTGCATCGTGCTGGCAGTCATCATCGCCTGCGTCTTCGCCAATGGGCTGAACACGCCCTACATGTTCGACGATGTCTACTGGATTCGGGACAACCCCGCCATTCGGACTCTCTGGCCCCCCTCCAGCGCTCGCCGTCCGCTTGGCTACTATTCTCTGCAGCTCGACTACGCCGTGCATGGCAATGGAGTCTTTGGCTACCACGCGGTGAACATCGCCATTCACGCCGCCGCGGCCGTGGTACTTTTTCTGCTGATCGGGAAATCGCTGCAATGTTCGGCGCGGGTCTTCGACCCCGCCGAAACGCTTGACCGCAGGTCTCCCGGCATCAATTCCACCTGGCTCGCCTTCGCAGCCGCCCTGCTGTGGGCCATTCATCCGCTGCAAACCTCCAGCGTCACGTATCTCATCCAGCGGTTCGAGTCCCTGATGGGGCTCGGCTTTCTGCTTTGCCTCTATGGTGTATTGCGAGGAGCGACGGCGGCGGGAAAGAGTTCCAAATGGTCGTGGTACGTGCTCGCCTGGCTGGCCTACTGCGGCAGCATCGCCTCCAAGGAAATTGCCGCGGCTTGCCCGCTGGTGGTGCTGCTCTACGACCGGGCGTTCCTCGCCGGAAGCTGGCGCGGCGCTGTCAAGCAGCGCTGGCCGCTCTACCTCGCCTTCCTGCCGCCGCTCGCCTGGCTGGCGGCGACCATGCGCGGCACGCTCAGCAGTGAAGACGGGAGCAACGCCGGCTTCGGCTATCAAGGGGTGACGCCTTGGGAATACCTCCGTTCGCAAGGAGGCGTCATCCTGCACTATCTGCGGCTCAGCTTCTGGCCCGATTCGCTCTGCCTCGACTACGGCTGGCCGGTCGCCACATCGCCACTGGCCATCTATTTGCCGGGGGCGATTGTCCTGGCACTGCTGTTCCTGTCCCTTTGGGCCATGTGGAAGCTGCCGAAGCTCGGCTTCCTCGGTCTGAGCTTCTTCCTCATTCTCGCGCCGACTTCCAGCATCATGCCGATTGCCGACCTGGCCTTCGAGCATCGCATGTACTTGCCGCTCGCGACCGTCGTCATCCTCGCAGTGCTCGCCGTCGATCGATTGCTGGCGAGGCAGCTCGCGGATGCAGGGGCTCGGCGGAAGTGGTTCCTGGCCATCACCGGCTGCTGCGCGGCGGCGCTCGCCGTGCGGACCATCGTTCGCAATCAGGACTACCGCAATCCTTACACCATGTGGGCCAAGGTCGCGCGGCAGAGTCCCCATAACGCCCGCGCCCATACCAATCTCGCCTTTCTATTGGACGCCGCCGGCAAGAATGCCGAGGCCATCGTCCACCTGGAAGCCGCCATGCGAGCGACGCCGAAATACCCCCGGGCCTATAGCTTCCGAGGCGACATGCTCGCTAAGCAAGGAGAAACGGACGCCGCTATACGGCTCTATCATGAGGCCCTCCAAATACATCCCCGGTATGTCACGGCTCATCTACATCTCGCCAAGGTCCTGTTCCTTCAGAAAAAGGACTGCGCCGGCTCTCTCGCCGCCGCTGAGGCCGTGCAAAAAATCGATCCCAATTCCCGCGAAGCAATGAAGCTCATCGCTCGCGTCCGCGCCACCGCACTCGACCCCAAATTTCGCAATCCCACTGCCGCCGTCGAATTGCTGCTCGCTCATCCGCCGCTGCCTGGCCAGGAGGACCAGGAATGGCACGAGCTGCTGGCCGCGGCGAGGAAGGCGGAGGAGTCAGGGGTCAGGTGTCTGGAGTCAGCAGAGGCGACTTCTCGCTCAAAGTACTGAGTACTGAGTACTGAGTACTGAGTACTTTCATCTGACCACTGACCACTCACCACTGACCACTCACCACTCACCACTCACCACTCACCACTCACCCATGTCCTCCACCCTCCAACCCGCCGCCCCGACCAGGAAACATGCCGTCATGCTCGTCGCGGCTGCGTGGTGCTTGTACGGTGGCACGATGGCGTATCCGTTCCTGTTCGATGACCATCCGAACATCCGGGACAACGAGTCGATTCGGAGTTGGGACGGCGTGGCCAAGCTGCTCGTCGACAACGGCCGCCCGGTGGCGATGCTCACCTTTGCCGCCAACTACGCCCTTAGCGGGAAGAACGTCTGGAGCTACCACCTCGTCAATCTGCTCATCCACGGTGCCGCGGGGTTGACGCTCTACGGCCTGGTCCGCCGCACGTTGCTCTTGCCGGGAACCCCATCCTACTCCCTTCACGCTTCGAGCCTCGCCCTCGCCATCTCACTCCTCTGGCTCGTCCATCCGCTGCAAACCCAGGCCGTCACCTACATCGTGCAAAGGATGGAGTCGCTCACCGGGCTCCTGTTCCTGCTCGCCCTCTATGCTCTGGTCCGCAGCCGAGACTCAGCGCGCCCGGCACTCTGGCATTTGCTCACCATCGCCAGTTGCTGGCTCGGCATGGGCTGCAAGCAAACCATGACCGCATGCCCGCTGATCCTGCTGATGTTCGACCGCATCTTTCTCGCCGGCTCGTGGAGAAGCATGGTTCCCCGCTGGTGGCTGCACGGGGCAACCTTCCTCTCGCTGGGCTGGCTGGCCTGGCTCACGCATGTGGCCGTGGCCGGCGAAGACGTGGCCAGCGCCGGCTTCGGCCTCCGCAATATCACCGGCTGGGAATATCTCTGCTCCCAAGGGGGCGTTTTGCTGCATTATCTGCGGCTGGTGGTTTGGCCGGATGTTCTGTGCTTCGATTACGTCTGGCCTCAAGCGACCGAGCCGTTCGCCATCTGGCCGCAGTGCGGCATCATCCTCGCGCTGCTCCTGACATCCTTCTGGCTGCTTGGAAAGCACCCTCGCATCGGCCTCGTCGCCATCAGCTTTTTCTTCATCCTCGCGCCGTCTTCCAGCATCGTGCCGATTGCCGACCTGGCGTTTGAGCATCGCATGTATCTGCCGCTGGCCAGCGTGCTGATCTTGCTCGTCCTCGGCGTCTTCCAGCTCACATCGCGGCTCAACCTCGCGCCGCAGCAGCTCGCCATGCTCCGCACCGCGCTCTTCCTGCTCCCCTTGGCGCTGCTCGGCGGGCGAACCATGCTCCGCAATCGCGACTACGCCAACGAGATGGCCATGTGGCAGCTCATCGCCCGGCAGCGGCCGGCGAATGCTCGCGCCTTCAAGAACATCGCCCACATTCACCATCATGCCGGACAAAGAGACTTGGCCATCGAGAACTATGAGCGGGCCCTGGTGCTCGACCCCAAGTCCTATGTGACGTTCGTCGAGTACGCCAACATCTACTACGCCGAGCGCGACTACGCCAGCGCTCTGCCCCTCTACTTCCGGGCAACCGAGGCCGGCCCCGACCAGGCTCTCCCCTGGCTCAACATCGCCCTCGTCCAGTCCAAAACGGGCGAGATGCCCGAGGCTCTCGCCTCCTGCGACAAGGCACTCGCTCGCCTCAAGAACCCCGTCTCGCGGCAGGAGCGAAAAATCCGAGCCTGGGTGCTTTCAACCGCCTCAGACAAATCTATTCGCAACGGTGAGGAAGCCCTCCGGCTGTTAGGAACCCTCAAACCGCTCAAGAACAAGACCGACGTCGACCTGCTCGACCGCTATGCCGCTGCTTACGCCGAAGTCGGAGACTTCGCCAAAGCACTCGACCACGAGCAGCGGGCGATTGCGGACGCGAAGCTGCAAAAGGCCCCGGACCTCATCCTTAAGGAATATGAGAGCCGTCAAGCGCTCTATAGGAAGCAGCAGCCCTGCCGCACGCTGCGGATGGAATCTAAGATGAAGTGATGCCTTCTTCCCGAGCCACAACCTGGCAGCTTCGCACCAAGCGGCTCACCTTCGGCCCTCAGCCGCTGCTGATGGGGATAGTGAACGTCACACCGGACAGCTTTTCGGACGGCGGCCAGTTCTTCGGCCATCAGGCGGCGATTGAACAAGGCCTGAAGCTCCTCGACGAAGGAGCCGCCATCCTGGACATCGGCGGCGAGAGCACTCGGCCCTATTCCACGCCGGTTGTGACCCAAGAAGAGCTGGACCGCGTTCTTCCGGTCGTGGAAGCCCTCCACCGCGCCCGCCCGGAGGCCATTCTCTCCATCGACACCTCCAAAGCCGCCGTCGCCCGCGCCGCCATCGCTGCCGGGGCTGAAATCATCAACGATGTAACCGGATTGACCGGAGATCCAGACATGATTGCCGTCGCGAAGGAGAGCCAAGCGGGCATCTGCGCCATGCACATGCAAGGGACGCCGCAGACCATGCAGGACAATCCCACCTATACCGACATCGTCGCCGAGATTCACGACTACCTCCGCCACCGCCGCGACGCTCTCCTTGCAGCCGGCATCGACCGCGAGCGCATCTGCCTCGACCCTGGCATCGGCTTTGGCAAGACGCACGAGCACAACGTCACCCTCATGGCAAACTGCCATCGCTTCCACGACCTCGGCCAGCCGCTCCTCGTCGGCCACTCCCGCAAGGGCTTCATTGGCGGGCTCCTGGGGGACAAGGAAGCCCCCCGCCTCTTCGGCACCCTTGGCTCCGCCCTGGCCCTCGCGTCCCAAGGGGTCCAGGTCATCCGCGTCCACGATGTCCGCCCCTTGAGGGAAGCTCTCACCCTCTTCGCCGCCTGCGGCGGGCTGTAAGTCTGCCGGCTAGGTGGCTGTTGAAAAAGGGGTCTGGCTCGGAGCCACGCACAGACTCACCCAGCGAAAACGGGTTGCGGCGACGTGCCTGACCCATTTTTCAACAGGCTGCGAGGGGCTTGCGAGTTCTACGACGGTCGCCGTAGCTCAACCCACATTGCCGCTATCCCGCTGGATACTGGCGGCAGTATTCATACAGCGCCATGGCCGCCGACGTGGCGACGTTATAGGCGTGCGGCATTCCCCAAACGGGAATCTCCACGCAGACATCCACAAGACGAAGCTCTTCGCCCGTCAAGCCGAGCCGCTCGTTGCCGAGAACCAATGCCGTCTTGCGCGGGAATGAATACTCATGGATGTTCTTCGAGCCGGTCGTCTGCTCCAGGCCCACAAGCGTGAACCCGTCCTGCTTGAGCTGCCTGAGCACCGGCGGCAGCGTCCGATGGACTTCGATTGCCACCTGCTCCGCGCCGTCCCGCGCGATTGTTTTATCGACCTTCACATGCCCGCAAGCAATCAGCCGCGTGATCCCGCAGCAGCCGGCGGTGCGGACGATGTTGGAAAGATTGACGTTGCTCCGGAGCGGAGCGCAAACCAGGACCAGCTCGCGGGGACGAGCCAGCGGCGTCGGCGGTTTATGGCGAACATGCGATAGCTCGCCGGGTCCAGTTTTCGCATCAAGTTCCTCGCTCATTTTGTCCGCTCCTCTTCCTTCCAGTACCCCGCTGCTCAAGAGGATGTTGTTGAAAAACCCCCTGGGTAATTCAACCCACCCCGCGTCTCCATCGTCGCCTTTCGCTCCGCGAAAGATCGCAACTTTCGCCGAGCGAAAGGCGACAATGCGGAGCAAAAAGGAGACAATTATTTCGCTTGTTCCCGCGATATCATCGCACTTCTTCTGAAATGTAGCGCACCAACACTTTCGGACTCACTCCACAATGATACACACGTACAGTTGGCACCGTCAAGCCCCCGGCGGCCAGAACTCCGGCAATTCTTTTCCCGGCGGAGGCAATAGGATCAAGAATAACAAAAGCCGGTTCACGGCGGCGATGATTGCCCTGGGTGGGAAGTCTTGGACGCCAAAGATTCTACGGCCCCGGCCCCTGGGCGTAAAAAGTTGGGCGGTTTCGGATGATGACCGAAAAACGCGGCAAAAACGGGTCGGCTACGCGAACTGGACACTTAGGCAGATAGGGGACATTTTGTATAATAGGCGTAAGGGCGAAGCTCTGGGCTCTGCGTGGGGGAAAGGATTTGAGATTTGGTAACACTTTAACCGAATGGAGCAAACCACGGATTTCACGGATAACACGGATGTTTGAATGACGGAGGATCGTGGCCCAATCCGTGTTTTATCCGTGGAATCCGTGCCATCCGTGGTTCATCCATTCAGACCGCTAACCTGTTACGAGATTTGAAATTTGCGATTTGAGACGGAAGAAGTGAAAAGTATGGGGGGGTGTTGAAAAACCAGGGGGGGGTTACCAACACATATTGCCTGACGGGGCCGGGGGGGTTGTTGGTTTACCCAGGGGGGTTTCGCAACAGATGATGGTTTTCGGGATGACGCGAGGAGTGAAGAAGTTTTGACCCTCACCCCGGCTCTCTCCTAAGGGGAGAAGGGGCGTCACTCGCTGGCGCTTCGGGTTACTGGTATTCTGTGGGCTCAGACCAGCAGGAAATATCAGGTGCAGCAGATCGAACAAGGAAACACCGATGGGACTCTTCACCGGCAAAAAAGGCTTGATTCTGGGCGTCGCCAACGACTGGTCGATTGCCTGGTATATCGCCAAGGCCATTATGGACGAAGGGGGCGTGTGCGGGTTCTCGCATTTGCCGGACCGGCCGGATGATGAGCGGAAGAAGAACCGGGGGCGGGTGGCGAAATGCACCGACCAGTATCCGCAGGCCACGAAGTTCCTGCTGCCGCTGGATGTGCAGAAAGATGCGGACATCGCCGCGTTCATGGCTAAGGCCAAGGAGGAGTTCGGGCAGGTCGATTTCCTGCTCCACAGCATCGCCTTCGCCACGCTCGACGACATCAAGAAGGAAACCATCGCCTGCAGCCGCGAGGGTTTTAAGTTGGCGATGGACATCAGCGCCTATAGCTTGCTGGCGGTCTGCAACGCGGCCAAGGAAATCATGTCGCCGCAGAGTTCGATTTTGACGTTGACGTATTTCGGCGGCGAGCGAATCGTGGCCGGCTATAACGTGATGGGAGTCTGCAAGGCGGCTCTGGATGCCTGCATGAAGTACGCCGCCTTTGAGCTGGGGCCGCGCGGCGTGCGGGTGAATGCCCTCTCGGCCGGGCCGCTGAAGACGCTGGCCAGTAGCGCGGTGGGGGCGAAGGGTATGGAAACTCTCTATGCCTCGGTCGCTCCGCTTGGCCGCAACGTCACGCATGAAGAAGTCGGCCGTGTGGGGGCCTTTTTGCTCTCCGATGCCTCCAGCGGCATCACCGCTGAAATTCTGCACGTGGATGGTGGCTATAACGCGATGGGCTCGCCCGGACGGCTGCTCGATCAGATGAAAGAGAAGTAGACCTCGGTAGGGTGCATAAGCGCCGCGCCATGCACGCGTGATGCGCATTGCCGGCAGGGTTGCGCCTCCCAACAATCGTTGTCGTTCCCGCGTGCATTTCGTGGAACTCATGCACCCTACAACGCAAATCGCCATCGCCGTCGTCGAGGCCGCCGATTGCTTTCTGATCGGCCAGCGGCCGCCCGGTGTCCCTCTCGCCGGCCTGTGGGAATTCCCCGGCGGCAAGATGGAGCCGGAAGAGACAGCGAAGGCGGCGGCTGTGCGGGAGTGCCACGAGGAAACGGGACTGGCCGTGGAGGCCGTGGGAACGTGGCTGATTCAGGAAGAGGAGTATCCGCATGGGCGAGTTCGCTTGTACTTCATTGCCTGCCGGCTGGCTGAAAATGAAAGGGACGTCCCGCAGCTTCCTTTCCGCTGGGTATTACGCCGGCAATTGGTGGAACATGAGTTTCCCTCAGGAAACCGCGGGCTACTGAAGCTGCTGGCATCCCTGTAGCTACCGGGGAAACTGCTCTTGGAGATACTGCCCTCGCTGGATTAGTCTTTGTAAACGTTACAAAACCCGGCAGTAAAAGTCGGCACCTTTTCAGCCAACTTTTACCGCCGCAACGTAGCGGCCCGCCGTTTGCTTTCCCGCAGCACCGGCAGCCACGCGGCCTGGATGGATTCAGGCCGCACCGAACCGCTT
>JBKJNY010000140.1:0-13802 GCA_046593355.1 Pirellulaceae bacterium
CGCCAGCAGGCTAAGACGTTGGAGTATCGTGTCATCCCGATTGCGTTTTTGGCCCGAATGAAGATGTCGCTAGCGTCGAGCAGTGCGCTTTCTTAGCCTGCTGGCGGGCTGTTGTAAGAAATACGGCCTGATTGAAAACTCAGCACGCGGCATTTGGGCAATTTCGCCCGGCCAGCGACAAATTGAAGTAATCGACCATCAGGTTATTGTCCGCGCCGTTCGCGATTTGGACCGCGCCCAAAGGGAAGCTCGTGAACGGGATGAGAAAGACGTTGAACTCGACGCGGATGATGTGCCAGTAGAAACTCAATCATGGCGTGAACGTCTTCACCACATCCTGACGCAAAAAAACGATCCTTCGGCGTTTGAGCGATTGGTGATGCGGCTTCTTCGTGAGTGTGGATTCATTCACCTAACGGTTACTGGCAAATCCGGCGATGGCGGCATTGACGGGAAAGGGATTCTTCGAATCAGCGGCGTCCTCAGTTTTCACGTGATTTGGCAGTGCAAGAAGTATCAAGGTTCAGTGACGGCCAGCCACGCCCGTGATTTTCGCGGCGCAATGGTCGGTCGTGCTGACAAGGGACTCTTGATTACCACGGGGACGTTCACCCGTGATGCCGTTAAAGAGGCCACGCGGGATGGTGCTCCGCCAATCGATCTAATCGATGGAGATCAGTTAGCGGAAAAACTAAAAGAGCTTCATCTTGGGATCACGACAGAAGTCGTGGAGCAAGTTACCGTCAACGAAGATTGGTATTTAACTCTGTAGACGAAGCAAAAGCCGGTCCCTGATTGGTAGCGAGTTACGCCTGCTTGGATTCGGTCAATCCGCCGCTACGGCGTCATCGGCAGGATCGGCGCGTAATACGGATCCTGGTAGATGTAGCGGGTCTTGGCCTGGCTGGCGACTTTCTTGTAGGTCAGGAAGGCATCGGCGGTGGAGCCGGCGGCGCGATAGTCCTTCCAGGCTCGGTCGAGTTCCAGGCTGTACGCTTCCCACGCCAGGCGGCGGCCATGGTCCTCTTCGTACCGCTCATACCGGCGAATCGTCGGCTGGGTATAGTGCCCCACCTGGCCATGATTCGCCACGGGACAACAGGGGGGGACCGAAGTGGTGGAGACCGCCAGCGAAAGAGCCCAGGCCGAAAGCATAATCATTCTCCCGTCGGTAAATCCGCTTCCCGGGCAGCATTTTGCCCAATGTTCAACCCTAGCACGGAAAACGGACCTTCACGGAAATGCACCGCAAACCGGCGACAAATGCGAGAGCCGCGCATTCGCTACAATCAGCAACTCCTTTCGCTGAATTTCCTCTTCCTCGTCTTACTCTCAACTCCTCTTTCTGCATGGACCACTCCGGCCCCTCCATCGCCATCGTTTTCGGCTGCCTCTGCATCGCGCCGGTCATCGCCATTCTCTGCGTCATCATGCTCGTCTGGCTCGCCCGCCGCAGCCGCGAGAACCTGCCGGCGGATGCGATTGTCATTTGCCCGGCTTGTGGGCGGGAAATATCACGCGCGGTGGCGGTATGTCCGCATTGTGGCCAGACGGCGAAAGGGCTTTCGTAAAACTTGCTCATTCCGGCAGTTGGCGAGTCTAGCTAGCGTCCGTATGTACTGATGTTTTGTTCTCACAGGCCGCCCAACTACTTGACCTATCACCCGCGAGTGATACACTCATTTCTACTGCGAGCGGTGCTTCCTGTGGCCAGTTGGTGGTGGAGTATCGGCCCTTATCTTTGGAGGCGGCAAGGATGTTTACGACACTGGGCGTGGTCGAGGTTATTCCGGCGCTGGACGGCCTTTCCAGCAAGTCACCCCTGGCGGGAATCGCCCGCCGCCGGTTCGCCGGCAAAACGCTGCTGGAGTGGGTGGTGCGGCGAGTTTCCGACGCGGACCATGTGGCGCAAGTTGTCGTCACCGCTGGGCCCGATCCGCTCTCGCGTAGCTTGGCGGCACTTGCCCCGCCGGACGCCCGCGTGTTGCTCTGCGAATCCAAAGACCCGCTCGGCCGCCTGGCTGCCGTCGCCCGGCAGGTTCCTTGCCGCGGCATTGTCCGTCTGGCGGTGAGCGATCCGTTTGTCGATCCAATTCTGCTCGACCGACTGATTACGTCGGTTGCCGGCGACGAGGAATGCGACTACGCCTGCTTCTGCCTGGGGGATGGCCGGCCGGCGCACCAGTCGCGGATGGGCATCTTCGCCGACTGGTGCCGCTCCGATGCCGTACTGCAAGCCGATCGCCTCGCCCGTTCTGCCGCGGACCGGGCCGACCCGACGCAGTTCATCTGCTCGCACCCCGAAATCTTTACCATCAAGCGAGTGCCGGTCCCGTCTCGACTCGACCGCGGCGATCTGCGGCTGGCCATCCGGGACGAAGAGGACTGGGAAAACGTGGAAACCATTTTGGATGCCCTCGGCCCCGAGTCGCTCGACTGGCAGTTCATCACCTCGCTGCTCGACCGGCACCCGCAAATGTGCCAGCGCATGGCCGAGCATAATCAGGCCGACTTCGCCGGCCAGCGAGTGCTCGTGTAACGCTTTCACTAGCCCGACGCGCAAGCGAGGGAGCGAAAAGGTGTTGTCGCGAATTCGGCTGTTTTCTTGGTGCCGCGTGGCTGTTCTGCGCCAGCGAACGCGGGGGCTCGCCGCTGCGATTCGCTTCGGCTTCGTTGCTAGTTGCCGCCGCCATAATCTCGACCCGTTCGCGTATCTCCGCGACGTACTGTCTCGCCTGCCATTGCTCGGCGTCGACGCTTCGCCCGAGCAACTCCGCGACCTACTGCCTGATCGATGGCGGCCTAGTCCTGGCTCGTAATGAGTCATAGTTGCGGTAAAATCTTGGAAAGGCGTCCTTCCTTCGACCTGAACCGAGATTCAGAGGCGAGAGTTATGGCTATCACAAAAAGCGTACGGGAATATCGTCGAATGAGGGCGGTACAGCTTGTCGAGCAGGGAGAATCCAAAGAGGTGATCGCTCGCGTACTGGGAGTTACACGCACCTCGATCAACGTCTGGTGCCGGAAGGCAGCCGCTGGGGAAGACTTGACGCTAAAACCACGTCGAGGGCGTCCTCGCGGGTTAAATGACGCGCAACTTCGAGAGCTTTCCGATCTGCTCATGCAGGGAACCGAGGCTCACGGGTGGCAAAATAACTTGTGGACTTCACTGCGAGTCAGGGAAGTTATCAAACGTCATTTCAAACTTGAGTTCTGTCGCAGCCAAGTTTGGCACATTCTCACCGACTACCTCCACTGGAGCGCTAAGAGGCCGGTCCAGCAGGTAAAAAACAGGGATGATAACGCGATTTCAGCCTGGACCACGGACACTTTCCCACAAATCGTCCGCGAAGCCAGAAAGAGGCAGGCACACCTTGTCTTCATTGATGAGACGGGTTTCATGATGTACCCCACGATCCGAAAGTCCTTCTCGCCACCAAGAGTGACTCCCATAAACAAAGTCACCGACCCGCATGGACGAATTTCAACGATAGGCGCAATTGTCATTAAACCAAAGGACAAAACCCTTAGCTGGCACTATAGCATGTTGAGTGACAACAGGAATTTCCGAGGGCCGGGCGTAGTCGATTTCTTGAGATATCTCAGCGTTGCCATCCCCGGCCCGATGACACTTATCTGGGATCAAATCATTATTCACTCGTGCGCCGCGGTCGTTGATTTCTTAGCCACCAATGCCAGAATAAAGCCAGAGCCCTTTCCTCCGTATGCCCCGGAACTCAATCCGGTTGACAGAGCATGGTTTTACATCAAGTACGATCGTATCCCAAATTTCGCTCCTCCCAACACCGGGCGACTACGAAGGGCCGTAGAAAAGGAGCTAAAACGCTTGCAATCGCACCCGGACCTACTTCGGTCATTTATCCGGCAATCTGCCCTTCCGTCATTCCTCTGAGGAATTGGAGTCCGGAATCAAGCACGAGCACCTGGCCCACTTGATCCGCCGTTCACTTATGTGCCGCGCGTCTTTCCCTCGCTTCCGCGTCGGGTTAGTGAGGGCTCTCGCTTGCCGCGGCTGCTGCGCGCTTTTAGAGTAGCGGTACTGCCATTCTCACGAGACCGCCCCCCAACCCGCTAAAGCGGGTTACTACAAACGCCCTACCATGCCCACGCGCTTTGCCATCCTGCTTCTTCTCCTCGCCGCACCCGCCTTTGCCGCTCCAGCCAATGACGAGCAACCCTTCGAGTGCCGCTTCACCGATGGCCCCATCACCATCGACGGCCAAGCGGACGAAGCGGCTTGGAAGCACGCGCAGGTGATCGACAAGTTCACGCTGCCGTGGCTGAAGGAGCCGCGCCCCGCGAAGACCGCCACTCGCGCCCGCCTGCTTTGGGACCGCGAGAACCTGTACTTCTTCGCGGACATGGACGACGCCGATTTGTTTGCCGATGTGACCGAGCACGACGGCAAAACCTGGGACAACGACGTCTTTGAGCTGTTCTTCAAGCCGGCGGACGACAAACAGGGCTACTACGAATTCCAGGTGAATGCGGCCAACACGCAGTTCGACATGTTTATGCCACAGCGCGGTCAGGGGGACTTCGAAAAGCACAAAAGGGACGGCGAGTTCCACATGAAATCGGCCGTGAAGCTGCGTGGCACGCTCAACAAGCGGCAGGATGAGGATAAGGGCTGGTCGGTGGAAGGGCTGATTCCCTGGAAGGACTTGATGCGAACCGGCGGGCGGCCGGCGGCGGATGAAATCTGGAAGTTCACGCTCTGCCGATACGATTACTCCGTCGCCTTCGACGGCCCGGAGCTTTCTAACTGCCTGACGAAGAGCAGTGTTCCCAAGGCGGACTTCCATCACTGGGAGGATTACGCTCCGCTCAAATTTGTCGGGCCGAAGAGAGAACTGAGCGTGAAGCCGTGGGGCGTTCCCAACTTTCAGCCGCTCACCACCAGCCGGGTCATCGGCTCGCCGGAACCGCCGTTGCCGTACCGCACGGTGAAGGCGTTCCCCAAACTGCCGATGAGCTTTCCCATCACGCTGATGCGCCAGCCCGGGAGCGATCTGTTCCTGGTCATTTTGCAAGACCGGTCCTACAGCACCACCCGCATCTGCCGCTTCAAGGACAGTCCCGAGACGACCGAGCTGGAGCACATCATTGACCAGCCCAAGGACGCGGTCGCTTATGGCATCGCCTTTCACCCCAAGTTCGCGGACAACGGCTACGTCTACATCGGCTGGAACGGCCCCCTGGAAGACAAGCCGGCGGACAAGGAAGGCAAGAAACCGAAGGCGACCCGCGTCACCAGGTACACGATCGACCGCCAGCCGCCGTACAAGCTCGACCCCGCCTCGGCTGTCGAAATCATCTCCTGGGAATCCAACGGCCATAACGGCGGCGACGTGGCCTTCGGCCTCGACGGCATGTTCCTCGTCACCTCCGGCGACGGCACCAGCGATAGCGACACCAACGTCACCGGCCAGGACCTGACCAAGCCGCTCGCCAAGCTCCTCCGTATCGACGTGGACCATCCCGCCGACGGCAAGCAGTACAGCATCCCTAAGGACAACCCGTTCCTCGGCCAGAAGGACGTCGTGCCGGAAACCTACGCCTACGGCTTTCGCAACCCGTGGAAGCTGCACGTGGATCCGAAGTCCGGCCACATCTGGGTTGGCAACAACGGCCAGGATTTGTGGGAGCAGGTCTACTTCGTCCGCCCCGGCGACAACTTCGGCTGGAGCGTCTTTGAAGGGAGCCACGACTTTTATCTGAGTCGCCAACTCGGCCCGCACAAGCACACGCCTCCCGCCGCGGAGCACTCGCACAGCGAGTCCCGCTCCCTCACCGGCGGGGTCGTCTACCACGGCAGCAAACTGCCGGAGCTGCGGGGGGCCTACATCTACGGCGACCACTCCACCGGCCGAGTCTGGGGCATTCGGCACGATGGCAACAAGGTCACCTGGCACAAGCTCCTCGTGGATACGCCGTTCAACGTCAGCGGCTTCGCCATCGATACGCACGGCGAGCTGCTGGTCGCGGACCATCACGGCGAAGGGAAGGGGGGCTACTACTACCTGGAGCCGACGCCGCCGGTGTTGGAAGCGACAGCACCGTTTCCGCGGACTCTCTCCGCCAGCGGCCTTTTCACCAGCGTGAAGGGGCATCAGATGCAGCCAGGCGCGGTGCCGTACTCCGTGAACTCGCCACTCTGGTCCGACGGCGCTTACAAGGAGCGGTACATCGCCATCCCGCACAAGCCGGGGCAAGACATGCGGATCGGTTTCTCCACCAACCGCGGCTGGTTCTTTCCGGATGAGACGGTACTCGTCAAGTCCTTCGCTCTCGAGTCCGAGCTGGGCAATACCGCGACGCGAAAGTGGATTGAGACCCGCTTCCTCGTCAAGCAGCAAGGGGAATGGGCCGGCTATAGCTATCTCTGGAACGACGAGCAGACCGAAGGGACGCTCGTCCCTGGCGAAGGGCTGGACCGGCAGTACACCGTCGGCGGCAAGCAACAAACCTGGCGCTACCCCAGCCGCACCGAATGCATGGTCTGCCACAGCCGAGCCGCGAACTACGTCCTGGGGCTGACCGAAGTCCAGATGAACAAGGACCACGACTACGGCGGCGGCGTCATCGATAACCAGCTTCGCGCGCTGGAATGCCTCGGCATGTTGAAGGTGAACTACGCCACTGAAACAGGGAACTCAAAGCCAGCGCCGATGCAGCGCGGGCCCATCGGCGAAAACTCACTCCTCTCCAAGAACCCCGACCAGTACAAAAAGCTGGCCGACCCCTACGACGACAAGGCTCCGCTGGAAGCCCGCGTCCGCTCCTACCTCCAGTCCAACTGCGCCAACTGCCACGTCGACGCCGGCGGCGGCAACGCCCAGTTCAACGCCGAGCACATGGCTTCGCTGGCCGACATGAAACTGCTGGATGTCGCCCCGGTACATGACAAATTCGGCCTGCCAGAGGCCAAACTCATCGCTCCCGGCCACCCCGAACGCTCCGTCCTCCTCTACCGCCTCACCCACCGCGGCCGCGGCCAAATGCCGCAACTGGCGACGAACCTGGTGGATGAGAAGATGGTGCAGGTGGTGGAGGAGTGGATTGAATCGCTGCCTAAAAAGTAGCTGCAAGAGTGGGATTGACATCCAAGTTCTGGCGCTATTACTTCCATTTGCGCGTCCCGCGCGGCATGATACGGCTCTTCCCCTGAGTATTCACATCCAGGAGTCCAACCATGGCTAAGAAGAAAGCGGTCAAGAAAACAACGTCGAAGAAGAAGTCTGCCAGGCCCCGCAAAAGGTCGGCCGCGAAGAAGAAACGTCCGGCCAAGAAGTCTGCCGTCAAGAAGAGCGTCAAGAAGGCGTCTCGCGTAAAGCGTCCGGCCAAAAAAGCGCCGCGAGCCAAAGCCGCCAAGAAGAAAGCTGTCACCCGCGCCAGCAAGTCTCCTTCCAAGAAGAAACGCAATAGCGCCGCTCCCGCTTTGAAGCCCAGGCAGTACCTGGAGAAAATGTCGGTGACCATTGAGAGGCCGGACAACTCGGGGGATCTGGTGGCGACGGAGTCGCTAGGAGGCGCGGCATTGGTTCATCACACGGTTCATCCCGGAGCCGAGACGACGGCGATTCCGGGACGGAGCTATGGCGACCTTCAAAAGCTCGGGGAGGGAGCGCACGAGATCGAGGTTGTGCGGACCCTTCCGCCGCAGCCGGGCGTTTCACCTGCCGGCAGCTAGGACAAGTGAGGCGCGAGGCAAGGCATTGGGCACGGGGTTCCCAGGCACCATGAAGGGCTGCCGCCCTTACACATGAGAAGAGCGCGGGAGTCTTGGGCGTCAACGACTTAGCAAAAAGATTGACCCAGGCGCCAAAGACTCCCGTTTCTTGACTCTTAACAAATGAGTCTCATGGAACCCACCCACTGTCCTCACTGCCAGATTCGAGTGTTGCCGTCGCCGGAGGGGATTTGTCCGGGTTGCAGGAAGGTGATTTCGACTTCGGTGCAAGTCGCGCCGCCGGTGGCCAAGGAGTGTCCAGAGTGCCGAGCGCCGCTCGTGGGAAACGCGTCGCTGTGCGTTGCTTGCGGGTATCATCTGCCGCGCGCAGGATTCTCGACCACGGCTGAGGAACTCCGCACGTTCACTCATGAGATTCCAACAGCACTCCTGCCGACTAACCTACAGCCGCCGGATTCGAACCCGTATGCTTCGCCCGGCATTCTGATGAAGCAGCCAGTCGTTGCTCAATTCATCGGCGAACCGTTCGTTGCCGATCTAACACCGCATGCAGCGAAGAGGGCTCGTGCCATTGTGGTGGACGCCGAACATGTGTACTTGGCGCTGATCCTGAGCCTGTGCGTATGCGGCTTCGCCTGGTTCTTGCTGTTTCCTTGGTATAGCTACACCGGCTCTATTCGTGGTACGAACTCAACTCCACCTATTCTGAGCTTCGCAACCCCAATCCACGGCTTTCGGACCACTATGGCCTAGCTCAGGACTTTCAAGCAGCCAAGGGGAGGATGTGGTCCGGTTTCATCATTGGAGCGATTTGCCTGTCTCTAGGGATGGGATTCTTTGCAATTTCGGTGCTTTGAGTTGCCTTGTGCCCCGATCGTAGGTCGAAAAGTACGCCGCTATGAATAAACAAGAACGTCTCGCCTAGTTCGGAAAAGGAACGCCCTATAGTCCCGGAGCAATCTTCAGCAGCGCGCCTTCCTTCGGGGCGTTCTCGCTGTCCTTCTTCGGGCCGACGACGGTGATGTAGAGCTCGCCGTCCTTGCCGAAGGCGAGGGCGGTGGGTTTGTCGAGGGCCAGAATCTTGGTCGCCTTGATGCCTTGCTTGCCGTCGGCGTTCGACTTGTCCAGCCGGTACAGACCGCCGTCGCCGGCGGACATCCAGGCAAAGTCGAGTGCGTAGAGCTGCTTGGTTTTGGGGCTGTAGGCCAGGCCGGTGATGTCGTACAGGCCGGTCTCCAGGTTGAGGAGCTTCTTGCCGGTCTTGGCGCTGTAGAAGGTCAGCAGGCTGTCCTTGGGCTTGTTGATTTCCCCCATCTGGCCGACGACGACGTCGCCGTCCGGTCCGATGGTGATGCCGACCGGGGCGTCCACTTCGACCGCTTCCTTGGTGGCGATGTAGCGGGTCAGCTCGCCGAACTTGGTGCCGGTGACGTCGGACTTGAGAACCCAGCCCTTGGTATCGTCGCCGTTGCTGGAGATGTAGACGGCCGTTTTTCCCACGGCTATGGCGTAGAAGTTTCCTTCGGGCTTCAGGCCGTCTTTCTCCGGCAGCGGGCCGAGCTTGGCCTTGGCATCCTTGTCGAAATCAATGGCCGGCTTGCCGGCGGCGGGGACCGTGAAGACGCGGACGTATTCCTCGCCATCCACAAAGCTGCCGTCGCCGACGACGAGGGTTTCCTTGTCCCAGAAGGCGAGCCCCAGCGGGCCGATATCGTACTTCGGGCCTTTGCCGTACACGTCAATCTTAAATCCGGTGACCACATCCTCGGCCTTGCCATCGACGACGCGGATGATCTTCCCCGCGGCGCTATCCGACACAAAGACGTGCCCGGTCTCCGGCTGGACGGCCAGGCCGCTGGGATTGGAAAGACCGCCGAGGACGGATTCGGCCGTGGTCTCGCCGCGAGCGGGCGCGATGGCCAGCGCGACCAGGCCGGCGGCAATCAGGGAAAGCAACTTGTTCATGATTATCTCCAGAAATTGATTGGGGGCAGAGTTTTTTGGGAGAAACTATTCCGGCAGTTTGGGCGGCTCGACGTCGGGGTACTTGGTGCTGCTGAGCCCTTCCTTGAGGAAGGTCACAAGGTCCGTCTTCTCTTCCGCGGTCAGCTTGAGCGGGTAGATTTCTTCGTCCAAAGTTTCACAGGCAAAGCAACCCTTATCGTAGTATTCCACCACCTCTTCCAATGTCTTGAACTTGCCGTTGTGCATGTAAGGGGCGGTGCGGGCGATTTCGCGGAGCGTCGGCGTCTTGAAGGCCCCTCGGTCTCCCCCTAACTTGCTGAGCTCTTCGCGGCCGATGTCCGGCTTCTCCAGCTCCATGCCAACGCCAACATTGTGGAACGCGCCGTCGTTGAAATTCGGCCCGACGTGGCAGGCGGAGCAATGTCCCCGGTTGAAGAACACCTTCATACCCCGCTGGGCTGGCTCGGAGAGGGCTTTGGCATCGCCGGCCTTGAAGCGATCGTAGGGAGCGCCGCCGGAAAGGACCGTCCGCTCGAACGCGGCCAGCGACTTGGCGATGCCGTCGGCATTCACATCGGTGGAAAAAACCTTTTGAAACTGCTTCTTATACCCTTCAATTTTGTTGAGCTTGGCGACCACCTCGTCCAGCGGCATGTCCATCTCGATCGGGTTCTGGATGGGGCCAAGTGCCTGCCCTTCTAGCGCCTTCGCCCGACCATCCCAGAATTGCAGGTCCTGATAGGCGGAGTTGATGATCGTCGGCGAGCTGCGGCCCCCCTTCTGTCCCCGCACGCCGGTGGCAAAGGCCTCGCCATTGGACCACCCCTTTTTGGGGTCGTGGCAACTGGCGCAACTGATGGTGTCGTCGCGAGACAGCCGCTTGTCGAAATAGAGCTGCTTGCCGAGCTCGACCTTCTCGGCTGTGTGCTTGTTGTCTTCCGGCCAGATCAGCTTTTTGAGACCCAGGGGAAAATCGTCTTCCGCGGGGAGGAGAGACGGGACCAGGAGCGAGCAGACCGCGGCGAGGAGCGCGGCGGACCAGAGGTAGCGCATAGGAGAAACAACTCGTTGAGGGCCGGAGAACCAGGTGGGAAAACGGGGCGGGAACCTTCCCCCGCATTCTTGCCGCCCACGCGGACGGGGGCAAGTAGGGCGCGACAACACTAGCCCGACGCGCCAGCGAGGGATATACGCGCTTCTCCCTCGCTGGCGCGTCGGGCTAGTGTTTGCGAGGTAGTTATACATGTTTTGTAGCTCCTTTTTCGCCGCGGTCGCCCGGTCTTAACTGCTTGCCATTCCTAACGTTAGGCTGGCCCGACTTTATTCATTTTGGCCCCCAAAGCGCCACTTTTTATTCATAATTAGATAAGTAATTATGCGTAAGTAGTTGAATCTATTCACTTTCCGTCAACCACCGGCCCTGAATATTCGCGCCGGCCGCCCAACTTATAAGCTCTTTTCTTATTCACTTTTCGGCTCCCCACTCGTCGTAAGTCCCTGCTGCCCAGGCACTTGCAACCCCGCTTCGGCCGAAAACTCGCGAAATGTTATAAGCGCCGATAAGCCGCCCACGTCCAGCCTGCTCGCAGTCCAAAACCTGGTGCTCACGAAGAACTCTCCGCGCGCACCGGCCTCCTGGAAGTTAGATGCGCGGAACGAAACTTTTGTTCACTGGTACAAAAGAATCTTTTTCACTTGGCGCGTCGTTCCACAGGCAGGCTTGGAGATCCGCCTATTCGCCCCCCGGCGGGGGAGGCGTTGGCGTCCGGCCTCCCATTTGGGCCTTCCCCATGCTCGCTTTGACGCGGGCGTCTCTGGCGGCCTTTGCCTTCGCGTCGTCTTTCGCCTTCACCCAGTTTCGCACCGCCGTATCTAGGTCGGCATCCACGGCAAGATGCTCCCTGAACTCCACAACATCTCCCTTTCCCGTGTTCCCCTCGTCGTCCAGGCCATTTGACCAGACCGTGTAGAGGCGGTACTTGCCGTCCGTGACTCGATAGACGAGCGACTGGTCAGAAAAGGGATCGAGAGGGACCGCATCCAAATAATTTGGGACGAGTTCTTTAAGCTGCCGCGGAAGCTGGCCATGATCCTCTCGAAACAATCGCAATGCGAATTCCGTGGCTAGAAGTCGCTGATACGCAAGCGAAGCCTGATCAGACTCGCGAAACATATCGAGGGGGTACAGGGATCGCCTTCCAGGGCGGCTACCAAAAATAGGACCGCCTGGGTCGATCAAGCGTCTTATCCGGGATCTCCAGTTGAGCTCCCGCTCTTCCCACACTTGTTCGCGCTGCAATGTCACGTCGAAGGGCTCTCGCTCTCGCTCAAACCGACGCAGCGACTTAAGCACCTGGCGAGCGTTCGCCGCGGAGATATCGCTTCGCAGCGCGGCCAACTTGAGCAAGCCTGTGGTGCCAACGCCCCGGTGCATCATGAGGCCTCCACGGCGCAGATTGTCCTCCATCTGCGACTGAGCCATGACATAGGGGATGGCGGCATCGAAATCCTTTCGCTGCATCGCCTCATCGGCATCGGCATCCAGGACCGAACTGAACGTTAAGAGCTTGAACAGGACCAAATTCTGCGACTGGCGGGTGGGGTCGGACGCATCTTTGCGGATATCCATTGGCACCCAGCCGGGTTTTTGCAACTGATCAACGAGCTGTGCATAAACTGCAGCCATTGGCTTTCCCGGTTGATGGCGCTCAAGCCCTTTCGGAAATTCTCCTGGAACGAAGACAAAGCCGCGGTCAGGATACTCCAGCGAGTAAAACTCATCGACCAGCAGCAGGGCCTCTTCAAGAGGGTTCTCGCCGCGCTCCGTCATCGCCACAGCCGGCGGAGCCATGGTCCAGGCCAGCCGCCAATAGAGACCCCCCAGGGAATACAGGAGCAGCCCGGCGGCACAAACATTGGCGGCGCGTGCGAGGTGTTTCTTCCAGGCTGCACCTTTCGTCGAGAAGGCCAACCGCCCCAGCGCCACAAACATGACGAGCGCTGTCGCTAACAGACCGTAAGCAATGGTCAAAATGATCAGGCCGGGCGTGCGGGCGCCAGTCTCGTACACGGGAAACAGTACATCCCCGACAAACATCCAATCGCCAAGTGTGCCCAGTTCGATCCGGGGGGCAAGGAAGACGACTCCCACCAGGGCCACAAAATGGCGGGGGCTCCCGAACCGCAGCTCAAGATAACCGACGATGAACACGACCAGGCAGGCGGTGAATATGCCTGCCCACCAGGCACATATTTCCGCAGTCGAAGCAGTTCCCAAGGGGTAAAAGTAAAGCCGGCCGCGCAGTGCGTACCAGGCAAATAGCCCCGCAGCGCTTGCGAGTGAAGCTCCCAGCGCCCAGCGATGTGACAGCCCCTGCGGAAACGCCCCGACTCGATATGACATCATCGCGACGGTGGCAAATAGCAGCGCTGATACAGGCAGGCAGCGCCAATCCATCATCAGGCCCCCCCGATATGCCGCTGAGCCCAGCCCGCAAGCCATGCCGAGCAGGCCGAGCAGCAGAAATGCGCCCCGCAGCGAGAGTTGCCGGGGTTTCTTGACAGCCGGTGCGATCTCGGCAGGCACCCGCTCGCGGCGGCTTTCCATCCACGCCACTCCCAGAGACACCACCGGCGCGGCGATGAGAAAAAATAGCAGCGGCTCATGCGCCCGCACTGGCAAGAAGAGCGCCAGGACAGCGGCCACGACGCATCCTCGCAAAAACCAATGCAGGCGACTCTGCCCAGCCCAGATGGCGACCAGCGTGACGCAGATCGCCACGCCCAAGAGGATGAAATGGTTGGAAAATTCGTCTAAGATTTGGTTCCACATGGCTGGACCCGTGCTTTGCACCCCTCGCTGATTCAGGCGATGTGGCGGCGCTGGTTGCTCGCAGTATAACAGCGCTGCGACGACCATGCCCGCCAAGCCGGGGGGAAGCTGTTGAAAAACCAGGGGGTATTTCAACATGGACCGCGACGGCGTCTCTGCTGGGAAGGATTGTGTCCAGGGCTACTCAGTGTTTCAACCTGCATCGTGTTCGACGAAACTAACCCGAAGCGTAAGCGAGGAAGAGCCCATGGCTTACGTCGTTTTTCCTCGCTAACGCTTCGGGTTGGTGTC
>JBKJNY010000153.1:0-14947 GCA_046593355.1 Pirellulaceae bacterium
CGCCAGCAGGCTAAGACGTTGGAGTATCGTGTCATCCCGATTGCGTTTTTGGCCCGAATGAAGATGTCGCTAGCGTCGAGCAGTGCGCTTTCTTAGCCTGCTGGCGGGCTGTTGTAAAAAAACCCCGCCGCTCACTTGCGTGATCGGCGGGGCCGGAACAGAGAAGAGGCCGAAGATAAACCAACCAGACCAATATGAAAGTATGAATCCGTTACTCGAACCTTCCCGCTTCTCGCGTTCATCATATCAGGATTGTTCCCCCTGTCCAGCTTTTTTGCAAAAAATTCTGGGAGGCCTTTTTGGCCGTTCCAATCTCAGCCGAAAAGACACAAACGGCTATCATTGGGCTGGATGTTTTCGGCGGTGGGAAGCGGCTGGCAAATGCTCTATAATCTCCGTTGAAAAGGCGAGGTATCCCAGCGGCTGTCGGCCCCAGGTTTTTCCCTAATGCGTGAATTCCTAAGCGTTTGTGAACAGGCGGCGCGGGCCGGAGGGCGAGTCCTGCTCGACTGGCAACACCGATTCACTCCCCGTGAAAAAGGGCTGCGGGATCTGGTCACCGAAGCCGATGTCGCCTCTCAGCAAGCGATTCGGGACATTCTCCTCGGGCGTTTTCCCGACCACGATTTCTTGGGGGAAGAAGACGCTTCTTTCCCAACGACGACCAAGACAAGCGGTAATTCGGAGTATCGCTGGATTGTCGATCCGCTGGATGGGACCGCGAACTACGTCCACCACTTGCCGGCTTTCGCGGTCACCATTGCTCTGCAAAAGGCCGGAGAAACCGTGCTCGGGGTCGTCTTCGACCCCGTTTCCGGCGAATTTTTCCATGCGGTCCAAGGCGCTGGGGCATTCTTGGACGGAAAGCCGGTGCAAACCAGCGGCTGCACTTCGCCGGAGCAGGCGATGGTGGCGGTCAGCTTTGCCGCGAATGTGCCACGGGGTTCGCTAGAGATCGCTCGGTTCGTCGAGGCTCTGCATTCCTGCCAATCCGTCCGTCGGCTCGGTTCGGCGGCGCTCAATCTGGCCTATCTGGCAGCGGGGCGGCTCGATGCCTACTGGGCCACGAGTGTGAAAATCTGGGACGTGGCCGCGGGGCTGCTGATGGTGCAGGAAGCGGGCGGAACCGTCAGCCGCTTGGACGGCGGGCCGCTGGACCTGGCCAATCCAGAATTTCTCGCCTCCGCCAGCCAGCCGCTCCAACGGGAGATGCTGGCAATAACCTCCCGCGCCCGCTGAAAATGCGGCGAAACCTGCGTAGAGTGGTATGGTGAAGGACTAACCCGAAGCGTCAGCGAGGGCTGCCAGTCATCTTCCTCGCTGACGCTTCGGGTTGGTGAAATCCATGCGATACACTCCTCACATTTCGTTCCTTGTGCTCTTGCTCGCGCTGCGCGTTGCCAACCCGTCCTCGGCTCAAGTTCCCGCCAAAGCAACGAAGCCTGCTCCCAAGCGCGCTCCGGATGATGTCTACCGCGACGATGTGGTGCCACTCGTCAAAAAATTCTGCCTCGATTGTCATGGTCCCGCCAAGCAGGAATCCGACGTCGCCTTTCACAAGTACAAAACGGTCGACCACATCGCCCAGGACGAAAAGACCTGGAAGACCGTCATCGAGATGCTGCGGACCGGCGCGATGCCGCCGGAGGACAAGCCGCAACCCAGCCAGGCGGAGCGGGAGAAGCTGGTTCGCTGGATTGAAGCGACCATTTATCACGTCGATTGCGACTCCCCGCCGGACCCCGGGCGGGTGACCATCCGGCGGCTCAACCGGGCGGAATACAACAACACCGTGCGGGATCTGCTCGGCGTCGATTTCCAACCGGCCGACGATTTCCCCTCTGACGACGTTGGCAGCGGGTTCGATAACATCGGCGATGTCCTGTCCCTTCCGCCGCTGCTGATGGAAAAGTACCTGGCGGCCGCGGAGACGATTGCCGAGAAGACAATCCTGGCAACGCCCCCGATCCAATTAGCGAGCAACAAGAAAGAAGGGGAGGCCCTCCACGGCGAAGGGGCGGCTCAGCTTCGCGACGGCCACTGGGCCATCATCTCCGCGGGCTCCGTGCGGGGGGAATTCACCGTGCCCCGCGCTGGTGAATACGCCCTGCGGGCCGTCGCCGGCGGCGACAAGGCGGGTGGCGCATCTCCCGAGCTGGAAATGCAACTCGACGGCAAGAAGGTGAAAATCTTTTCGGTCAACGCCCCGCGGGACAAAGTGCGGCCCTACGAAATCCGCCAGCGGCTGACTTCCGGCAAACACGAGCTAACCGCCCGTTTCATCAACGACTTCTACGACCCGGACAACAAGGACCGTTCGCAGCGGGACCGCAACCTGTACGTCGCCAGCCTGGAAATCAGCGGTCCGCTCGACTTGAAGCTGGAAGAGTACCCCGCCTCTCACCGCAACCTCATCTTCGAGCGTCCTGGCGACAATATCGCCGTCGGCGAAGCGGCGGAGAAGAACTTGAGAATCCTCCTCAGCCGGGCCTTCCGCCGCAAAGCGACCGAAGCCGAAATCAGCCGGTTCACCAGCCTCGTGGAAAAATCGGTGGAAAAAGGAGACTCGTTCGAGCAGGCGATGCAAGTCGCGCTCACCGGTGTCCTTGTTTCGCCTCACTTCCTGTTCCGCGTGGAGCGAGATCTCAAACCCGACGACTCCAAAGTCCAGCATGAGCTGGCCGATTACGAGCTGGCCTCGCGGCTCTCGTATTTTCTCTGGAGCAGCCTCCCGGACAACGAACTGTTTGCCGACGCCACCAACGGCAATCTGACCGACCAGCGAATTCTCATTCACCACGTCCGCCGGCTGCTCAAAGACCCGCGGTCGGACGCCCTGGTGCAGAACTTTGCCATGCAGTGGCTCAATCTCCGCCTGCTCGACGCCGTCACGCCGGACCCAAAAGTCTTTCCCGACTACACCCCCGAGCTCAAAGCGGACATGCGGCGGGAGACGGAGCTGTTCGTGCAAGCGGTCATTCGAGAAGACCGGAGCATCCTCGACTTCATCGACGGCGACTTCACCTTCGTCAACGAACGGCTGGCCAAGCATTACGGAATCCTGAGCATCTTCGGCAATGACTTCCGGCGCGTCTCCATTAAGGACGGCAAGCGGGCCGGCGTGCTGACGCAGGCCAGCGTGCTAACGCTCACTTCCAACCCCGGCCGCACCTCGCCGGTGAAGCGGGGGAAATGGGTGCTGGAAAACATCCTCGGCTCGCCGCCACCCGACCCGCCGCCGGATGTCCCCAGTTTAGAAATCGCCCAAAAAGCTTTGCCGGAGGCTTCGCTCCGCCAGCAACTCGAAATTCATCGGCAGAACGCGGTCTGCGCCTCCTGCCACAAAACGATGGATGCCATCGGCTTCGGCCTGGAAAACTACGACGGCCTGGGGCGCTGGCGGGACAAGGACGGCAAGCTGGCCATCGATTCCGCGGCTAAATTGCCCAGCGGCGAGATATTTCAGACCCCCGTGGAGCTGGTGCAGGTGCTGAAAAAACGCAAACGGGACTTCACCCGCTGCCTGGCGGAAAAACTGCTGACTTATGCGCTGGGGCGTGGTCTGATGTATTACGACCGTTGCGCCGTCGATAAGATAGTAGATGCCGTGGAGAAAGATGAATATCGCTTCTCCGCGCTAGTCGTCGAAATCGTGAAAAGCGAACCCTTCCGCAAACGCCGCGGCGACGGGGGAAAACCCTAGGTGGGGTAGGCTTCCCGCCTGCCCAAACAAGTATTGGAGCACCAACCCATGACCACCCGCCTCACCCGCCGCACACTCCTCCGGGGCCTCTCCTGCGCCATGAGCCTGCCGCTCCTCAATGCCATGCTACCGCGAGCCGTTCGCGCTTCCGATCCTGCCTCCGGCAAATCCAAGTCCCCGGTCCGCATGGCATTCATCTCCTTCCCCAACGGGGCGATCATGCCCTCGTGGCGACCGGAGGGAGAAGGGAGTTCGTTCGAGCTGAAGGAAACTCTCGCGCCGCTGAATGACGTGAAGTCGCACCTCACCATCATCAGCGGCCTGGCGCAAGATAACGGCCGGGCCAAAGGGGACGGCCCCGGCGACCACGCCCGCTCGGCCGCATCGCTGCTTACCGGCGCGCATCCGGTCAAGACTTCCGGGGCCAACATCAAGGTCGGAGCCTCCGTGGATCAGGTCGCTGCCGCCAAGGTCGGCTCGCAAACACGCCTGCCGAGCCTGGAAATCGGCACCGAGCGAGGCCGCGATGCCGGCGGGTGCGACAGCGGCTACGCCTGCGCTTACTCGAATAACATCTCGTGGAAGACCGAATCCACGCCGATGGCCAAGGAGATCAATCCCCGCCTCGTTTTCGAACGCCTGTTCGGAGCCGCCAAGAAAGATAGCGAAGAACAAGCCCGCCGGACCCGCACGCGGCAAAGCGTGCTGGACCTGGTGGCGGAGGACGCCGCCGCTCTTAAGGCACAGCTCGGCCAGACCGACCGCCGCAAGCTGGATGAGTACCTGAGCAGCGTGCGGGAAATCGAGCAGCGGATTGTCAACGCCGAATCGCTCGCCCAGAAGGAACGGCCCGATTTCAAAACCCCCGCCGGCATTCCCGACGACATTCAGGAGCACATCCGCCTGATGTACGACCTGCTGGCCCTGGCCTTCCGCACCGACTCCACCCGCGTCGCCACCTTCATGCTCGCCAACGAAGGGAGCAACCGCAGCTACAAGAACGTCGGCGTCAGCAGCGGCCACCACGAGATTTCGCACCACCGCAACGAGCAGGACAAAGTCGACCAGCTCAAGAAGATCGACCTGTTCCTCTCCACGGAACTGGCCCGTTTCCTCAAGAACTTGAAGGACATCAAAGAAGGAGAGGGGACGCTCCTCGACCACTGCATGATCATGTACGGCAGCGGCCTCTCCGACGGCAATCGCCACCGGCACGACGACCTCCCCATCGTCCTCGCCGGCCGCGCCGGCGGCAGCATCAAGTCCGGCCGCCACATCAAGCTGGAGAAGGAAACGCCCCTCAACAACCTCTTCCTCTCCCTCCTCGACCGCATGGACGCCGGCGTCCCCACCCTCGGCGACAGCACCGGCCGGCTGAGCGTGCTGGATTCGTAGCGAGGCGCTCCCGCGTGCATTTCGTGAAACTCATGCACCCTACCCATCGGCACCATCGCATCGTCATCCTCGCAACCTGCTTGCTTCTTCTCCCGCTTCCGGGACTGGCATCCGACCGGCTGCCCATTCCCACGGCCCAGGAGCAGAAGAAAGAAAAGGGCAAAGAAAAGGGGACATTCTAGAATGTCCTCTTTTCCACCCCGGCTCCTCGAGCCCACGACGCCCGGCTTCAGCACCTTCGACCTCCGCGGCTACTGGCAAACCAGCGAGAACATCCGTTTGACGGGCGGCATCGAAAACCTGACGAACAGGGCCTACATCGAGCATCTGAAAGTCCATAACCCGCGGGTGCTGGAGCCCGTGACGAATATCTATTGGGCGGTGCAAACGGATTATTAAGTGCGAACAGGCATGATCCTCAGTCGCCTTCGTCGGCTAGCGGGAAGATGTACGACCGAAACACCCGTTGTGCCTTGTCACGAACAAACACCATCAATGCACCCTCGGCAGTCGCCTGCCGATGCTGTCCCCTTGTTTGCTCTCGCGTGCGCTCGCTCAGGAGGTCCAGGTATTCCTCGGCTGGATAGGCCAGAACTTGCTGCCGCTCCACGTCGAATTCAATGATCGGGTTAACGTGTTCAAACACACGGTACATCCCGGTGATGGCGTCCCAGTTTTCACGGACTTTTTTCAGGTAGGGATCAGACATCCGAAATCATCCTTTGGTCGACGTCGTTGGCGGCCCAACATGGGAGTTTAGCTACCGGGTTTTTCCGTAAGCCTGCCTGCAATTGCAGGCAAGCGCACGAAAAATCCGTGAGGGGTCATGGTCGTCCGCAGCAACGCTTGTACTTTAATCCACTGTTGCACGGGCACCGTGCGTTGCGCCCGATGTGCGCGTTTTCATCCAGGGATGGCGGCGGCTGGATTCTGTAAACCGCCGGTTCTCTCGAGGATTCCAGCGAACCCCGCTGGTGCATTCGCGGGAACATCTCTTCGTGTCGACGGACCATCGGAATGACGACCGAGCGTCGAAAGTCGTCAAACTCATCGTCATCCATCTTCAGTATCGGCCTGAATTCCGCCAGGAATTTCTCACGCGCATCTTCTGGCAGCAAGGACAGATTCCAACAAAGTTGGCTGATTGTAAGCGCCCGGTTCATCTGATCCATCGAGCCATCGGTGGCGTCGATCAGGGGTCGTGCGTAGTTCGCGATACCTTCGGCAATGGCTCCCATCGAAATCCCTCCGTATTGTGTAATGCCTAGCGCACAAGCTAACCCGCACGAACAAGCGGCGCGAACCATTGTAGCCGACCAGCGCCGGGCGGTCAGGTGCATTTTTTTGTTAGGCTGTCATCCACCATGAGAGCGGCCTGGGTCCACTCGCCGCCGGGGATCGGTCGCCGCGGACAGCCTTTTCCACTCCCGTGTGGAAAAATTCATGAGGCCTGGCGTGAATGACTCTTCATCAAGACATGCACGGTCAAAACCGTCAGCAGGGGGATAACGATTGCGGCTAATGTCTGCACCGGCACGAAACACAATCCTGCCAGCACCGGCGGCGCGAGAATCGCCACGATCATCAGGCTCCGCAGGCTGTACTTCATGGTGGCAAATCGTAGCGGGAGGGGCGGGCATACGCCACTCACCCTTTCGCTCGAACCTTCTTCACGCGCGCCAGCCAGCGGTCGAGTTGATTGGCAAAGGCTTGCCGGTTGCGAGCGGTGAATCCCGCGGGACCGCGCATCACCTGTCCAGCACCACGCATTTCGTCGATCATATTCCGCATCGCGTGCCGCTCGCCCACATTCGCATTCGTGAACAGCTCACCCCTAGGATCGAGCGCCTCGGCACCCTTGCCCACGACATCGGCAGCCAGGGGAATGTCGGCCGTAATCACCAGGTCGCCGGGAAAGACCAACTCCACGATCCGCCGATCGGCGATATTCATGCCGCCGGGCACCAGCACCGAGTTGATCCATGCTGAAGACGGCGTGCGCAGGATCTGATTGGCCACGAGCGTCACCTGGACCTGTGACCGCTCCGCCGCGCGGTAGAGCAGCTCCTTGATTTCGCCCGGACAGGCGTCTGCATCCACCCAAATCTGCATGGCTACCTTCCAATCCTGGAACTGCACATCTTGGCGGTGAAAGTCTCGAGCCGCGTGCCGCCCATTCCACTTTCCTGGCGAGTCCAAGACTACATCGCACTACGCTCCCTTCCGCCAGCGGTCGGGATTCTCGCTCCGGGTGTCGAAGTGGGGAGTGGAAATGCTCAGGCGGGATGGGAGGTGCCTCAGCAAGTACTCCGCACAGCGCTTGCTGGCACCGCCACCAGCAATACGGCTGCGGAGGTCTTCGAGCCGGTGGATGAGGGTCTGGCGGGCGGGCTCATCGGTAAGCCAGTGGATGGCGTGCCTGGCGACGGCGGCGGATTTGTCGCCACAGGTGGGATACTCGGGGAAGATGACCTGTTCGTTACCGGGCAGAGCGGGGTCATAGTACCGCCGATCCACGGGAAACAGTTCGTCCGCGGCCAGCAGATTGACGAGGGTCATGTACTTGACGCGGATGAATGGCTGGACCGCGTAATAGAGGAGCGGTGAAACGCGATACACCATCACCGACGGCTTGGCATGGTACAGCAGTTCCAGCGAGACGGAGCCGCTGCACGCCAGGCAGACGTGGGCGGCGGAAATGAGTTCTGGCGTGCGATTGACGTAAACTTCCAGCGGCAGATGGAAACTGGCAACCTGCCGGCGGGCGGCCTCGGCCTGCTTCTGGTTGTAGGACGCAATCGCAAATCGCACATCCGGCACTTCGCGCTCGACAAGTTTCGCAGCCTTCAGCAGCGTCGGCAGGTTGTACGCCACTTCCTGAGCCCGCGAACCGGGCAGCAGCGTCACCAGCCGGCGTTTGTCCTGGCCGCCCGCGAATTGCTGCACGAACTTTGCGTCCAGCTTCTGGGACCGCAATTCATCAAAATACGGATGGCCCACGTACGTGGCGTTGCAGCCCCGCTCTCGCAGCCAGGCTTCCTCGAACGGCAGTTTGCAGAGGGCGTGATCGACGTATCGCCGCACTTTCTTGACGCGCCACGGCAGCCAAGCCCACAGCTGCGGCAGCCCGTAGTAGAAGACCGGAATGCCGTATGCCTTGGCCCGGGCCGCGATGTGCCAATTGAAGCCGGGATAGTCGATGAGGACCACGCCGTCGGGCCGCTGCTCGCGGAAATAGCGGTCGGCCTGGGCCTTCAGCGCGAAAAACTTGGGCAGCCTGGCCAGCACCGGCCCAATCCCCATCACCGCCAGCTCGCTCATATCCTGCAGCAGCTCGCACCCAGCCGCCTGCATGCGCGGTCCGCCGAAGCCGGCACAGTACAACCCCGGCTTGCGGCGGGTCAATTCGGCAATCAGATTGGCACCATGCAAGTCGCCGCTCGGTTCGCCGACGGAGAAAAAGAGTTTCATGCGGTCTTCATCCGTGAATGTAGTCCGCTCACTCCGTGAGCGGACATTCCGGCACACGGAATGTGCCGGCTAAGTTCGGCGATTGGAACTCGGTCAAGACTGGCGATTATCTCAAATCTGGTCCAAACGACCTAGCCCAACGCGCCAGCGAGGGAGAAACGCTTCTCTCCCTCGCCCCGCGCGTCGGGCTAGTGTCGGAGTTCGCAATGCAGGGTGAAACTCTGATGCAACCCTGCGGGACAAGTCGATATGGCTTGCCCCGAGCTGATTTCGGCGGTTGTGCTCCAGGAGATTAGCGGCCGCCGAGCGAATCCGTGACGACCTCGGGAAGATGGGCGGCCACTTGCAGTAGCTTGACCTTCTGTAATTTGAATTGCAGTCCCACGTCGCCATCTCTTCCCCGACCATTGTGATTCAGCGCGTGGCCAAGCAGCTTGGCGACGACGTCCGTGGCATTCTGCAAGTGCTTGGCGGACTGGATGCCCGCCTGGAGCGCCTTGCGTTCCTCCTGGGTGAGACCGCTGCGCTTCTGTTTCAGGCCGCGCTCGTCGTCCTGCAATTTCTCCATGCGGCCAATGAGGTCGCCCAAACCGTCGGAGAAATCTTCGTACGTCCCTTGGTGTTCGAGGACCGCTTCCCGGTCAAATGTTTCCTTGGCAATCATGTCCATCAGGGCATTCCTCGTAGCCACACCTTGCGCGCCGATAACTTCGTTATAGTTGTCCAGGTTAACGCCAAGCCCGTAGAGTGCGCTGCGGGTTTCGCCGCGTTCGCCGAGCTCCTTCATCCGGGCCGCGGCCTCGCGGACCTTTTGCACCGCTGGGAGCAACATGCCGATCAGAATGGCAATGATGGCAATCACCACGAGCAACTCGATGAGGGTGAAGCCAAGGCGACGAAGACGGGGAGCGAGACGAGACATACAGCACCTCCAGTTCAGAACGACGAGGAGAAGAAACGCCCAGGTAGCATACGCTGGTGGCGATTATGGCGCGCGGCCCGCTCCCGTCAATACTCTGGGGCAAGAACGCCAAAAATTCACGGTTCCACGGCCCGTGATAGCATCGCCGCGAAGCTCGGCGCGGGTCTCTGCCCCCCCCGAAACGCTGGGGTCACGGCAAAAGAATGGCGGCGCGCGTCCCTCAGACGGACACTATTCCGTTACGCCATCCTTCAGCCAATTCCGCAATAGATTTGGCCACCAGTTTGAAATAGTCTCCGATCGGATAGTACGCCCACAAGCCTGAATGACTCTTGCGATATCCAAAATCGATCCCGTCGCAAAAAGAAGATCCAATCGCCAGGAATTCGTGTTCAGCGTCTTCATAAATGTGCGTGTAGTCGTAGGTGCAATTGGAAAAGTCCGCGGCATCGTATTGTTCGGGGCTCCACCAGTTGTCCGCGAAATACTCGTCGCATGAATAATCCAGCCATCGCTGCGGTGGAATTGGAGGTTGAATTGCAATCTGGTGCTCGCGCAGGCAATCTTCAACGAGCGGGCGGCCGTAATCCATGTTACGAAGAGTGATCAAAAGATCGTGATGCGTCTTGCCGTCATGCGGAGTCCCCGTGTCCGGGACGCAGCCCAGACCGCTGGTTGACAACTTCGCTGTCAGAGAATTAAGAAACGACTGCCACTGGCCTCCAGGCGGAGGCAAGACGGTTTGCAAATAGCAATGCGAGACGAGATCGTCGCTTGTGAAGGGCGACGCTAACAAGCGGCGAAACTCGATGACAATGACGAATCGGCACATCACTTAGCCTTATCGCCCCATGATCCGAGCTCAGCGAACCAGTCCACGAGGGGGCGCGATTTCAACCGGAGTGCAATAGCCGGGTTCGCTGTAGCGCATGGTTAGGCTACACGTCCGGAAGTTGTCTATCATCATTTCAAAACCCCCTCTCTCGTCCCCCTTTCGCCGCGAATCGGCACGCGAAGGGAATATCGCAGCGGAAACACATCTGCCTCGGGCTGACCTACTGCCGACAGCAAACGGTCGCGTGCCTCGACCACCCAAGGTGCTTTGCGTCTAACTGCGAGTTTTCGGGACAAGTGTGGGAGAACTCGGTAGCCCACGCTGCCGACAACCGCTCCGGCATCAATTTCAACCTGTCCGTGCGCTGTCGTGACTATCATGAAACCCTGCAATTTCCTGCCCGCTGGCGTGGCGAAGTCTGAAGCGACTATCTGCGAGTAAGCGCCCTTGCGAACGGCTGCGCAATCGACAGGGCGCACCCAGGTCTCGTCCTGCTCACCCTCGCCCTCCTCATCAAGCGCATACTCCCAAACCGGAAAGATGCGAAAGTCTGTGCCGGTCAGCTTCACAACCGGCTTTCGTGTTTTGAGAGTTGCTGGCACGGGATGCGCTTTTGTGGCCTAACAGTTAAGTCTGCGGCTCTTTCGCCCAGCAATATCGCCGAGTCGAGGTGCGTCAATATAGTCGTATAGTGAGGTGCGCCAAGCAGCCAAACTCAATCGCTAGAAGGGATTTGGAAGCATTCAGACATGACGGCAGGCGTCACCAATGGGAGCGGTCGAAATCAACGCGTTTTTGACCAAGCGGGAAAAAAAATCGTCCTCCACCCCCCGTTCGGGGACTTGCCGGACACTTAGGATATGTGTACAATTGAGTCTAATCGGGCCGGCGATAATCCGGTAAGATCATTGACAATTTGAACTTTAGAAACTGGGAAATTGGGGAGGAGGTGCGCGCGAGGAGGGAGGCCTCGGAGGGGATTGGAAATCTGAGATTTCAGATTTGAGACGAAGACGTACTCTTGAGACGCGTCCTTAGGTCTGGGGGGTGTTGTGAAACCGAGGGGGTTTCGCAACGCATCCCCCCAAATTCTCCCCCGAAGGCGCGTTGCGAAACCGGGTGAGTTTCGCAACAGTCCGGGGGGGTATCGAGGAGGCCGAGTGGGAAAGAATGTCCGCTCACGGAGTGAAGCGGACAACTTTGAAGCGGACTACTACTACTATTCCGGTTTGAAGACCACCACGGCCAGCGGCGGGAGCTTGATGGTCAGCTTGTAGGGACGCATGTGCCAGCCGGGTTCCTCGGCCTGGATTCCGGGGAAGTTGCCGAGGTTGGAGCCGCCGTAGAACTTGCTGTCGCTGTTGAAGACCTCCTTGTACCAGCCGCCGCGGGGGACGCCGACGACGTGCTGCTCCCGCACGGCCGGCGTGAAGTTGCAGGCGACGATGAGGAAGTCATTGGGATCCTTCCCCTTGCGGATGTAGGCCAGCACGCTGTCGGAGCGGCTGTGGCAGTCGATCCACTCGAAGCCGGCGGGGTCGAAATCGAGCTGGTGAAGAGCGGGCTCATTGCGGACGAGGGCGTTCAGGTCGCTCACCATCTGCTTCACGCCGCCGTGGGTCTCCCACTGCAGCAGGTCCCACTGCAACTCGGCATCCGCGTTCCATTCGTGCCACTGGCCGAATTCGCACCCCATGAAGAGCAGTTTTTTGCCGGGGTGCGTCCACATGTACGAATAGAGCAGCCGCAGGTTGGCAAACTTTTGCCACAGGTCGCCGGGCATCTGGTCGAGGAGGGCCCTTTTGCCATGCACGACCTCGTCATGCGAGAAGGGGAGGCAGAAGTTTTCCGTGAAGGCGTAGATCAGGCTGAAGGTCAGCTCGTCGTGGTGGTACTGGCGGTGGATCGGATCGTGCCGCATGTAGCGAAGAGTGTCGTTCATCCAGCCCATGTTCCACTTCAAGCTGAAGCCGAGGCCGCCGGTGTAAGTGGGGCGGGAGACGCCACCCCAAGCGGTCGATTCCTCGGCGATGGTCAGGACGCCGGGATACTGGCCGTGGGCGTGGTAATTGAATTCGCGGAACAGGCTGACCGCTTCCAGGTTCTCGCGCCCGCCGTACTGGTTGGGAATCCACTCCCCGTCCTTGCGGCTGTAGTCGAGATAGAGCATGGAGGCGACGGCGTCGACGCGGAGACCGTCGATGTGATATTTGTCGAGCCAGAAGAGGGCGTTGGAGATGAGGAAGTTGCGGACCTCGTGCCGGCCGTAATTAAAGATCATCGTCCCCCAGTCGGGATGTTCCCCCTTGCGGTTGTCTTCATGCTCGTACAGCGCGGAGCCGTCGAATTGCCGCAGGCCGTGGGCATCCTTGGGGAAGTGGGCGGGGACCCAATCGAGAATCACGCCGATGCCGTTCCGGTGGCAGTAATCCACGAAGTACATGAAGTCTTCCGGCGTGCCGTAACGGCTGGTGACGCCGAAGTATCCCACCGTCTGATATCCCCAACTGCCGGTGAAGGGGTGCTCGCTGATGGGCATGAGCTCGAGGTGCGTGAAGCCCATCTCCTGGCAGTACTTCACCAGTTGATGAGCCAGCTCCCGATAGTTCAGCCAGCCGTTGTGCCGCTTGTCGTCCCGCTTCCAGGAGCCCAGGTGTACCTCATAGACGGAAATCGGCTGCTCGAGCTGGTTGGTGGCGGCGCGGCGGGCGAGCCACTCGCCGTCCTGCCAGGCATGGGCCGAAAGGTCGGAAACGATGTTGGCGGTCCGCGGCGGCAGCTCGGCGGCGAAGGAGAAGGGGTCGCTCTTATCGAGATGCTCGCCCGACCTGGCTTTGATGCGGAACTTGTACTTCTCGCCGGCCTTCAGTTCCGGGATGAACAGTTCCCACACTCCACCGGAGCTGTGCCGGCGAAGCGGGTGGCGGCGAGCATCCCACTTGTTGAAGTCGCCGACGACGCTGACGGCCTGGGCATTCGGCGCCCAGACGGCGAAGTTCACGCCGACCACGCCGTCGATTTCCCGCAGATGGGCCCCGAATTTGTCGTAGGCGCGAAGCAGGTTCCCTTCCCCGTACAGGTGCAGGTCAAAGTCGGTCAGCAGCGGCTCAAAGTAGTATGGGTCGTGCAGCGTTTTCATCTCCCCCCCATCATCGAGGGCCCGAATCCGGTAGGGCACTGTCGGTAAATTATCGGCCACGGGACAAATCGCCTCGAAGAGGCCCGACGGGTGAATCCGCCGCATCGGACGCGACGTTTCCGCCGCCCCCTGCGGGCCGTCGATCAACCACGCCTGGCGACTGTCGGGGAGGAACGCCCGGACCGACAGCGCCCGGCGGCCGTCGTGCTGGATTTCCCGCGGGCCCAGCACCAACTCCGGCGTGTCCAAGCCCCCCTCCAACCACGCACCAACTCCGCCTAGTGAAACGCTCGTCCTCACGTTCTCATCTCCTAGCATAAACAGTTGAGTTGCCCGTTTGTAGGATGGCCTTCCCAGGCCGTCCAAGATTTCGCAAGAGTTCACGGGAAGAAGAAGGACGGGCTAGGAAGCCCATCCTACTCATAAGTCGTTAGACTTCCCGCCGAAGAACCGCCGCAGCGCGCCCATGGCGGTGGCGAGAATTCCCGGCGGGGGCTGGCCGCGGCGAGGAAGGTTCGTCGCAATCCCGGAAGACCTTCCGAGGCCCTTATCAATCCGCAGCGCGCGACCTCTTAGGCGAACGTGACGCGAACCAGCCGCTTGTGGTTTCGCGCTTGCGGACGATACCGGAATCTCCTGAAAGTCCGGCGTCTCGTCAATCTCCGGCGGTGTGTAGCTCAGGTCATCAAGCGCATCGTAGCGGGGCGTGCGGACATCCACCTGGTGGAACCGCATCGCCTGGTCAATCCGTTGCCACAGGTCGGCGTTCTTCACCGGCTGCATCTGGCCGAACCGCTCCCATTGCCAGTCGCTCTCCCGCCAGCTCTCCAGCCCGAACCGCAGGCCGCGGGCCACATAGCGGCTGGCGGTGAAGAGGGTCACGCGCGACGGCTGGTCGAGAGCTTCAAGGCCTCGCACGATGGCCAAGAGTTCCAGCCGATCCGCCGGAGTTCCCGGCTCTTCATCGGCGGCTTCCGCTTCCACGCGGCCATCCTCGCGCTTCAGGATGAACCGCCACGCGCCGCTAGAATCGTCACTGCCGGCATGAGCCGCAGCGCGCGAGGCGGAGGCATGAGAAAAGAGCTGGAAATGGGGACGAGGAACATTCATCGCGGTGACGGCCAATGCTGGGAGCTATTTCCGCGAATCCCTTCCGTCATGTTTAGCCCGCGAATCATCCGCCAGGCCCGAGGCAACTTCCCGATGATTTTCCTATCGTCAGCCGCACCGCAAATTCTCCAGCTTATCCCCGCGGCAATGTCGTGGGCGATTTGCAGGAAGGGGTCGGGAAGGGTTTTCGCGGCTGAAGATGTTGTACGGCGGACAAATGCAATCCGCGAAAACTCTTCCCGACCCCGTTCACGTGGCCAGGGCTACTCAGTGTTTCAACCTGCATCGTGTTCGACGAAACTAACCCGAAGCGTAAGCGAGGAAGAGCCCATGGCTTACGTCGTTTTTCCTCGCTAACGCTTCGGGTTGGTG
>JBKJNY010000114.1:0-41762 GCA_046593355.1 Pirellulaceae bacterium
TGCTGGAGCAGTTTGAGAACAGCCAGGATATCCGGCTGGTCCGCCGGGCCTATTCGCAGCAGGAGGCGAGCCAGCTCATCGTCGCGGGGGAGGCCCGGATCGGCATCATCATTCCGCCGCTGTAGGGTGCATGAGCTTCACGAAATGCACGCGTGATCCGCGCGGCAAGCAGAGAGCGCTCACCCCCGGCGATGGTCCATTGGCGGGGTCGGTGTGCTCCCTGGGCCATGCACAATACGCGTGCATTTCGCTGGCGCTCAGGCACCCTACAGCCTTCGTGGGTCCGCACATTTTCGCGGATGTCGCTCCCAGCGCCCGCCTCGCCCAGGAAGAAATCTTTGGCCCGGTCCTGGCGGTCATTCGCGCCACGGACCTCAACGAGGCGCTCCGAATCGCCAACGGCACCGACGATGCTCTCACCGAGGGCATCTTCTCGCGCAGCCCCGTTGCCTTGTCGCGGGCGGAGCGGGAATTCCTTGTCGGCAATCTCTATCTCAACCGCCCCATCACCGGCGCACTCGTCAGCCGCCAGCCCTTTGGCGGGTTTAAGATGTCGGGCATCGGCAGCAAGGCGGGCGGGAGCGATTACCTGCTGCAGTTCGTCCTTCCCCGCACCATCACCGAGCACACCGTCCGCCGCGGCTTCGCGCCGCCAGTGTAGTCCGCTCAATCCGTGAGCGGAGATGCCGGCGATTGTCGCCTGTCATTTGACTCTCCCTGGGGTGCGGCATATAACCGGGCAACCTGTTCCGAAACTTTGTCGGAGATCAATGTGATGAATCAATCGCACTTAAGTCGGCACATGCTGGCCGTCGTTGTCACAACTATTTTCGCTTCTGGCGGTTGTGGCCCGAGTGGTGTTGGGCCGGTCGGCCGGACACCCGCTGTGCCTTCCGGCGCGGGAGTTGTTGCGGTGCGGCCCAATTCCGCCTCCGCTGCGCCAGCGAGCGCGCCGGTTGCTCCGCTTGCAGGACCAATGGTCCCCAAGGAATACCAGGGTCTACCGCTCGAGGCCCAACAGGCAATTGCCGCATCCAATGCGCGGCTTGCGGAGTCAAAGGCCGCTTATGAGAAGACCAAGGTTGCTTTAGATGCTCTGAGCGCGCAGCTCGCCGCCGAAGCGGAATCTGATCGAGATCCAACGCCCGCGGAACGCGAGGAAGACCGTCGCCTGCACCCGGCTGGGCAAATCTGGTTGACTCTGAGCAACTTGAAGGTCGTCAAGGGTGAGCTGGATGACTTGGTCATTTCCGTGGACTATCGACTCGTCTGCGGTTCGCCGCGGAAATTCGGCTTCTATGGCTTTCGCATCTACGTGCTCGAACCCCATGAAACCGCTCCCCATGGAACAAAGATCACGGATTCCACAAAATTGCATGAGAGGTTTGTCACCATCGCCGACAAGGAGAGCGGCACGCTGACGCAGCGACTCTTTGGCAACGTGCAGGATATTTCTGCGGACCGCCTGGTGGTTGTGCTCGTACGGGGAATTCAGAACAAAGGCAGTCTTGCGGACCGGCAACTTTCCGGCTTTCTGACCACAGGAACTCCATCCACCGATCCCAACCCGCCCCCGCTCCCGGCGACCTTGGTGGGGGCGGAAGCTCAGGGAAAACTTGTCGTTTTGGCACCCTTTCCAAAAACCGTCCGGCGGCCATTCATTGCCGATCTCGACTTTGACGTTGAATTTCAGACCCAGTTCAATGAGTTCCCCAAGGGCAGTTACCAACTGGTGATAACGCCGGCAGAAGGCCGCAAAGTGTTTTTTGATATTAGTCGCGATGTTCTCTACGTCGAGCCGTACACGAAAGGCATGATGCGTCTCGAAGGTGGTCCCGTGCTTCCTTCCCAGGCCCCCACCCGCCCGTTCCGCTTTCACGTGGAGCGGCAAGTCGAAAGCGCCGACGAATGGGTCGTTGTTTCCAACGTCATTTCCTATGAGTGATTGCCGCGGCCGCGCTATCGCGATGCATGTCGCCGGCTGTTGACTCGGCTATAATCGGGTGCATGAGAAACAAGTTTCCTCGTCAGGCGATGTCGTTGCCTTTCATTGTTTGCCTGGCGGGAGGCTTGTTGTTTTCGCGGAAGCAGCCCGTTGCGGTCGCGGCAGAACCAGACGGAATGGCCCTCTTGTCCGCCGCGGCCAGCACGAAGGACGTGATGGAGTCCCTCGCGGAGCAGTTCGCCAAAAAGTCCAAGGACACCATCAAGGTCAATTCCGGCTCGTCGAACAGCCTCGCCGGACAGATTATCGCCGGCGCGCCGGCGGACCTGTTTCTGTCGGCGAATCAGGAGTGGGCGGACAAGGTGAAAGAGGACAAGCTTTCCTCGCAGCAAGTGAAACTGCTCACCAACAAGCTCGTCCTGATCGTCCCGAAGGGAAATCCGGCCGGAATCAAGGAGCCGAAAGACCTCGCCAGGCCCGCGGTCAAGAAGATCGCCCTGGCCGGCGAGAAAGTTCCCGCGGGCAAATATGCCGACCAGGCCCTGACGAAGCTCGGCCTACTCGAGACGTTGTCCAAGGCCAAGAAAATAGCCCGCGGCCAGGATGTCCGCACCGCGCTCGCCTACGTCGAGCGGGGGGAAGCCGAAGCGGGCATCGTCTACTCCACGGATTTACTCGCCGCCAAGAATGTCGAGAAGGTCCACGAGTTCGATCCTGCCCTGCATGATGAAATCGTCTACGCCCTGGTGCTCCTCAAGCACGGCAAAGACAACTCAGCCGCCAAAGGGTTCTTTGACTTCCTGCTGTCGGACGAGGCGAATGAGACCTACAAGAAGTTTGGCTTTGAGCGGCACGGCGGAACCCCGAAAGTTGATTCAAAGAAGAAGTAGTGGGAGAATGTTCGCGTGCTGACTTTCGATGAATGGCAAGCGGTGCGGCTGACGCTGCAAGTAGCGGCAGTGGCGGTGCTGGGGGGGCTCCCCTTGGCCATTGTCGCCGGCTGGGTTCTGGCCAAGCGGGACTTTCCTGGCAAGTTCATGGTGGAGACGCTCATCAGCCTGCCCCTCGTCATGCCGCCCGTCGTCACGGGCTATCTGCTGCTGATAATCTTCGGCCGGCGCGGATTGCTGGGCGGATTGTTGGAGGAGTTTTTCGGATTGCGGTTCATCTTCGATTGGAAGGGAGCCGCTCTCGCGGCGGCTGTCGTGGGGTTTCCGCTCCTGGTCCGTCCCATCCGCCAGGCGTTCGAGGCGATCGATGACCAACTCATCGGCGCGGCCCGCACGCTCGGGGCCAAACCGCTGGATGCCTTCTGGTCGGTCACGCTGCCGCTCGCTCGCCCCGGCGTTCTTAGCGGCTGCGTGCTGGGCTTTGCGCGCAGCATGGGAGAGTTCGGCGCGACCATCATGATCGCCGGAAACATCCCGGGCGAAACCCGCACGCTCACGCTCCATATCTATTCGCTGCTGGAAAGCCCGGACGGACTGGAGCAATCCTACCGCCTGGTGCTGGTCTCCATCGTGATCGCGGCCCTGGCCCTGGCCGCGAGCGAATACCTCGCCCGCTACGGCCGCGGCCGCCTGCGGGGAGCAGGTGGCCAGGCATGAGCTTGCTTCAGTTCGACTGCCGCTTCCGCTACTCCGCGCGGTTCGCGCTCGACCTTGCTTTCGATGCGGGTGCCGGCGTCACCGCCCTCCTTGGCCCCTCCGGCTGCGGCAAGACGACCACGCTCCGCCTCATCGCCGGTCTTTTGAAGCCGGATAGCGGCCGCATCCAGCTCGGCGAGCGAGTGCTGTTCGACGCCACGAAGCGGGTGAACCTGCCGCCGGAACAGCGGACGCTCGGTCTCGTCTTCCAGGACTACCAACTCTTTCCGCATCTGACCGTTGAGCAGAACCTGCGGTATGGCCTGGCCCGCAGCCCCAGCAGTCCCCTCGACTTCGCTCACGTCGTGGACATCCTCGAGCTCCGCCCGCTCCTTTCCGCCTGGCCCCAGTCCCTCAGCGGCGGCGAAAAACAGCGGACCGCTATCGGCCGCGCCATCCTCCGCGGCCCGCAGCTCCTGCTCCTCGACGAACCCCTTAGCGCCCTCGACCCCGACCTCCGCGAATCCATTAGTGGCTACCTGCAACGGGTCATCGGCGAGTACCACATTCCCACGCTCCTCGTCACGCACGATCCGCAGAGTGTCGAGCGCCTGGCCCACACCACCATCCGTATCAAATAGCGGCTACTCCTTCTTCTGCGCAAACAACCACTCATACATCTTCGCATCGCCGTACGCCTTCTCCCACGAGTTGTGCCCCACCTTCTCATACTCCGTGTACTTCGGGCTGCCGCCGGCTTTCTTCAGGGCGGCAATCATGTCGCGGGACCGCTGCGGTTTGACCGCGCCATCCTCCGCGCCATGAAACGCCCAGACCGGAACGTCCTTGATCTTCTCGGCTAGTGCCGCGTCTCCGCCGCTGCAAACCGGAACTGCTGCCGCGAAGAGCCGCGGATGCCGCTGGATGGCGTCCCAAGCGCCAAAACCTCCCATCGATAGTCCGGTCACGTAGATGCGGCTCTTGTCGATGGAGAATTCCTTCTGCAAGGCGGCAATCAAGTCCAGCGACTGCCGCAGCGGCTCAGCGGGCTCCTTGGGCATGGTGTGGAAATCGGCGGACCAGGGAACATCCACCCACTGCTTCCCCTCCGGGCATTGCGGGGCGACGACGAAGGCCGGGTACTTGTTCATGATTTCATCCGCGGCAAACTCGTTCATCCCGTGGACGAGTTGAATCTTGTTGTCGCTCCCGCGCTCCCCTGCCCCGTGCAGGAACAACACCAGCGGATAGGTTTTCTTGGGATCATACCCCTGGGGCCGGAGCAGGCGGTAATTGAGCTTTTTGCCCGCTTCATCGGCAAAAGTGCGGGCCTCGTAGCGATTCCGATGGTCGGCAGCGGAAAGGGAGGAATGCATGGCAAGACCCGAGAGGAGGATCCCAGCGGCGAGTAGATGCCGGGAAATGTTGTTCATGGAAATCACCGCGGATAAGTCTGAAAAATCGGACGAACGCCCTTTTCTAACATATTGGAAACCGGTAAGTGGCAATGTCCCTCGACATTCGTTACCATTGCCGCCAGCGGCCTTTCCCCCTTCCCCCCACTTGGAGAAGATTCCATGTCCCGCTATCGCAACCAGCTTCCCACGCGGCTGCCACCGGACCAGGTGCACCAGAAGCTGGCGAACTATCTCACCTTGCAGGGATTCCGCCTTGTCGACCCACCGCAGAACGTCTGGCAGAAGGGAGCGGGGCTGATGTTCAACCCGCAGTTCATCCGTTACGAGTCCCACCCTGGACAGCTCGTGCTGGAAGCCTGGATCAAGTTCGCCATCCTCCCCGGCGTTTACCTCGGCGAGATGGGAATCGACGGTTTGTTCCTCTTCATTCCCAAGAAGATGCTGAAGGGAAAGGTCCAAGAAATTGAGCGGATGTTGGCATAAACTCAGATGGGACCGCATTCTTGCGGGTTAGGGTGCTTTCCAGGACGGGCTGCCGTCCTGGATAATGGACCCTGAAGCTGATGCAATCATTTCCCAAAGAAGGAGCGTTGCCCGTGATTGTCATTTCGCGGAAGAAGAACGAGTCGCTCGTCATCAACAACGACATCATCATTACGGTGATCGAGATTCGCGGCGACAAGGTGCGGCTGGGGGTTCAGAGCCCCAAGGAAGTGCCGGTGCATCGCCAGGAGGTGTACGATGCCATCAAGAGATACAGCGAGCAGCCGCAAGCCTCCTCCGTCACGGTCGAACCGCAGGCTCTTCCTGCGGAGCCGCCCCCACCGCATTTCCCACAGCGGCAGCCCGATCGGGTGGACCAGTTGACAGCCGCTTTGCAATCCCGGCTGACCGTGACAGTCTCGCGAGAACTAGTCGCCGCGGCGCTGCGTGACGCCGGGATCGAAGTGCCAGGAACGCAGTTGGCGCTTAAGTAAGCGTCGGGCGCGAGCACTCTAGATACTTGCACTTCCCCTTACCCCCCCGCAAGCGCTCCAATGATCATGAACAGCTCTTCGCCGGAGGCGACTGCATCGGAGAGCGGGGTGTCCATCTGCTCGTTGGAGAGGTCTTTTTCGCAGGCGAAAAAGCGAAGGAAGGGTCGGCGCTGGAGAGTGACATGGTCGCGGATGGTGCCGCGCAGCATGGGATAGCGGGCTTCCAGGGCGTCGAGGATTGTGCGCTGAGTGACGGGGCTGTCCACTTCGAGTTGGACCTCGCCGGTGACGCGGGCGAGAGTGCGGAGGTGATAAGGAATGATGACTCGGATCATGGGGATTTCAATGATTCGAAATCCTAATCCTAATCCTAATTTTAATCCACTTCTTCATCTTGTCGGTGAACAGGTTCCGCAATCCCAACGCCAACAAATTGCCGACATATTCGCATTTGGACGATTCGAAGACTTTCAAAACTGGACGCGGACGGTGCTACCCCTGATTTTCGAGTTAGGGCGGTTGGCCCCCACTCTCGCACACGATGGTCCCAATCCGGAGTATCCTTGGCCTTCAAGTGCTCCGCAGTTCGTACCAGCAACATTTGACTTTGAAGTCTGGCGGCAACTTACTGATACTGGACGCGGTCGCCAATTGATCCAGGTCATCAAGGCTGCGGCCGATAATTTCCCAACATACGGCTAATGGAACGCGTCCACAAACTTCGGCTTTCAACCTCCAGTGATTTGCACGCCAGAAGAATTGCTCAAGGAGTAACCCCTGGCCGAAGATACCATCGTTGCTGAAGTGCGAAGGGCTCGCGAGGCATTGGCAAGTCAGCTCAACTACGACTTGCACGCGATGATTCAGAATGCGAGAGAGCGGCAAAAGAGAGGCGGAAGGAAGGTCGTGTCATTTCCACCAGTCCGCCTGCCGCCAACAAACGCCAAAGGAGTGTTCCACCCGGTGCCGACAAGCTCCACGGTTGAAGTAACCCCATAATCTGTTGGACCGACCGCGTACCTACTAGCCAGCACCTCGAAAATCCCTACACTACAAATTGGGGCGTTGTTGTTTGGCCTAGTCACTGGTTTAGCGAGCACTGCATGTCGAAGAAAGAGGATGCCTTTGAAGTCGAAGGGACCGTCACCCAGGCCTTGGCGAATACGCGGTTTCGCGTGACGCTGGAAACAGGGTCCGAAGTGATGGCCCATGTCGCGGGCAAGATGCGGAAGAATTTTATCCGCATCGTCCCCGGTGATAAGGTGAAGGTTGAACTCTCCCCTTACGATCTGACCAAGGGCCGGATCATCTTCCGCGAGCGGTAGGCCGGCCGCTTGGCAATCCCTAACCCATTGCATTGCAACGACTTGCGCCGGTGATACCTCTGACCCTCCAAGGGGCCGCTGCTTCCACTTTGCACTCTGCACTTTTCACTCTGCACTTCCCCGCCCTCTTTCTTTTTCCGCCCCCACCGCTTAAAACCGGCTGCACCCAGACGGGGTATTGTTCTCACGAGCGGGATGCTCTTGCGCTCGTTTTGTCGAAACTCATCCCCTCGCGGGAACTTCTATTTCAGCCCGGTGCCTGGCACCACAGGAGATTCAATCGTGAAACTGTTACCCAAGTCCATGTTTGCCATGGCCGCGGCAGCCGCGTTGCTGGTTGCGCCCTTGAGCCAACTGCTGGCCCAGAACGTTAAGCCGGTGATCGTGGTCTCGATTTCGAGTGTCGAGGACACGCTGGCGGACATCGCCTACATCACCAAGGCCGCCGGGTCGGAAGACGCCGGACGCATGGTCATGCTGGCCGGCCAGGTCTACACGAACGGCATCGACAAAAAGAAACCGATTGGCATGTACGTCGCTCCCAAGGGAAGCGACTTTGTTCCGGTCGTCTTCGTGCCGGTCTCTGACCTGAAAACCGTTCTGGCCACGTTTAAGGAACAGATTGGCGAACCCATGGACGCCGGCGATGGCGTCAAGGAAGTGTCCGCTCAGGGTCAATCGGTCTTTATCAAGGAACAGACCGGCTGGGCCTTCATCTCCAACGCCAAGGAGAACCTTGCCGATCTGCCGGCGGACCCGGCGGCGCTGCTGGGCAATCTCCCCAAGGAATACACGCTCGCCGTCAAGGTCAACGTGGCCAATGTCCCCGACGAGTTGAAAAAAATCGGCGTGGACACCATCAAGGAGGGTTTCGAGCGGCAGTTGCAGGCCAATGCAGGCGGCGGTGCCGATGCCGAGCTCATCGAGAAGATGCAGCGCAACCAGCTCGAAGCGCTGGTCAAGATGGTGGACGAGCTGGATGAAATCATGCTGGGTTTCGCCATCGACGGCGCGGGCAAGCGGACCTATCTGGACGTCAACGTCACCGCCAAGGAAGGGACCAACCTGGCCAAGCAATACTCGCTGCTCGCCGACGCCAAGTCGTCGTTCGCCGGCTTTCTGCTCCCGAACGCAGCCGCCACGCTGAACCTCACGCAGTCGATGCTCAAGGAGGATATTGACCAGGTGGTGGGCATGCTCAAGGGCGTTCGCGCCAACGCCATGAAGGAAATCGACAACGACCCGAACCTGGATGCCGCCAAACGCGGCGCGGCCAAGGAAGTCCTCGGCTCGCTGCTGGATGCCTTCACGAAGACCGTCGAAGGGGGCAAGATCGACGGCGGAGCGGTCCTGGTGCTCGATGACAAAACGATTGACTTTGCCGCCGGCGGACTCGTTGCCGACGGCAAGGAGATTGAAGCCTCGTTCAAGCGGCTGATTGAGCTGGCCGAGAATGAGCCCGATTTCCCGACCGTGAAACTCAACTCGGGCTCGCACGCCGGCATCACTTTCCACAGCATTACCGCCCCCATTCCCGAGAGCGAGAAGGAAGCCCGCGACATCCTGGGGGACAAAGTGAACATCATTCTGGGGACCGGCCCCAAGGCCGTGTACATTGCCTTCGGCAAGAACGCCGAGTCGCTCCTCAAGCAGGTCATCGACAAGTCGGCTCAGGACGGCTCCAAGGCCGTGCCGCCGCTGCAACTCAATGTGGCCCTGCTGCCGATCCTCAAGTTCGCGGCCAGTGTGGACCCCAATAATGAGATCATCCCCGAGCTGATCAAGGTGCTAGGGCCGGTCGGTAAGGATAAGATCAACCTGATCTCCCAGCCGATCAAGAACGGCAACAACATCCGCATCCAGGTGGAGGAGGGCGTGCTGCAAGTCATCGGTGCGGCGGTGCAGAAGGGCGGCCTCGTTCCCCCCGGGGGGCTGTAAGGCCACGGCGCATTAGTCGTGAAAGAATCTGGCGGCGACCGGCACGTAATCCGGTCGCCGCTTTTTTGCGCTGGTAGCGCCGTATGCTAGCTCCCGCTTACGTCCCTTCTCCCTTGCTCACAAACCGATACCCCATGTCCCGGATGGTCAGGAAATGCCGTGGGTTGGCGGGGTCGGCTTCAAAGACTTTGCGGAGGCGGAGGATGAACTGGTCGGGGGCGCGGGTCTGGAGGTGGCCGGGCATCTGCCAGACGTTCTCCAGAATCTCCTGCCGCGGAATCAGCCGCCCCTCGTTGACGACGAAGTACTCCAGCAGTTCCCATTCCCGTTTGGTGAGCTGCACCGGCTTTCCGTCAACGGACAGTTCGTACTGGGCAAAGTTGATTTTGGCCCGGGCGAACTCAAAGGTGGAAACCTGGCTGGGCATTTCGCGCGGCGCTTGATGCCGGCGATGATAGTGCGTCATCAAGTTCTTCACGCGGCTCAGCAACTCGTCCAGGTCGAATGGCTTGGAGAGGTACTGGTTGGCCCCCAAATCAAAACCCCGCGCCCGGTCCTCCGGCAGCGTGCGGGCGCTCAGCATCAGAATCGGCACGTCGCAGCCGGCGGTTCGCAGCGACTCGCAAACGGTATAGCCGCTCATCCCCGGCAGCATCAGATCCAGGATGACGAGATCCACATCGGAGTCACTTTCCTCAAAGAGCTTGAGCGCCGCGGGACCGTCCGCCACCGTCGTTACGCGGTAGCCCTCGGCCTCCAGATTAAACTTGATGCCGACCGCCAGATGGCGTTCGTCTTCAACAACCAGGATGTGCTTGGCGGAGGTCACGGGGGAACAAGATTCAGGGGTCAGGAGTCAGGGGTCACGCGATGCGGTACAAAGTAGCTTGTAATCTGGAGGCGGAGTCGTCAAGAATAGTAGGCCGCCACTCCGTGGCGAGCCGTCCCGCTGTCCGAAGGAAAGCGGGGCTAAAGCAAGGAACTTGTCAGGCACTGGCCTTTCGCGTTGCTACTCTTATCCATCTCGGGCCGGGCGATTGGCGGCGGCACCAGGTTCTTTTCCAGCACCACCACCCGCTTGCCGCCGCGGGCCAGCAGGTTCGCCAAAACGGCCCCTCCGATACCGCCGCCGACGATGAGATTGTCGTGGGACATGGGGAGGAAATGACCAAACACTAATGACTAATGGTAAGGGATTCCGAGTGGCTTCAATCGCCTGACACTGCTGGTTCCTCAAGCCCGTCGAGCCGGTTTAGGAATCGTCGTTGCCAGGTTTGCCACTCCTTCTGCAATTGATCGAGGTCCGCCTCGTTTGGTTTCATATGAACCGCCGGTGCCTTTTTACCGGTAATCTCCTTGAGTAGCCATGACGCCCGGCCGGCAACTGTGAAGAGGTCATCTTGGACAACTCCCCCATGGCCCCAAAACTTGAGATCCCCGCTATCAATCCGCTCAGCGATGATCAGGTCTGCTGTGTTGATTAGTCCCGGTTCACGGCGGTCTTTGAGCAACTTGATAAGTTCTGGAATGATTTGCGTTCGATTTCTCGTACACCAATACTGGGCTTGAAAGAGAAACTTGTAGTCCGGATCGTCGATAATGCGGCGAAGCACAGCATCTTTAGACCAAGCCAGGATCTCTGCTCTCTTTTCCTCCCGAAACAACCGCTCAAAATCCCGATCCGCTGATCGCTTCGTCTGGTGCCAGTCTTCTTCCGCGGCCTGAAATTCCTGACGCTCGCGCCACACGAGATAGCCTCCCAGCCCCAGCGAAATCAGCAGCGTGAAAATCATCAGGCTGCGTAGGCTGTACCGCAGTTTGGGCAGAAGCGATTTCATTTTTCCTCTGCCAGCAGCTTGCTCTTTGGGAATGTGAACGTCCTACTTTGATTCGGAGATCAAATGCCGCCTCACGAAGTCTTCGTCTAACGTGACCCCCAATCCCGGTCGGTCCGGCACTTCAATGTATCCATCCACCGCCTGCACCTTCTCATGCGTCAGCTCGTGCCGCAGCGGTGAATCTTCCACGCAATCTTCGAACAAAAACGCGCCGGCGCAGGTGCTGAGCCAGTGGAGGCTGGCGGCGACGGTGACGGGGCTGGTGTAGCAGTGGTTGCAGAGGCGGGCCCCGATTTCCTCCACGCGGTGGCGGATGTAGAGGGAGTCCGAGAAGCCGTTTCGGGAGAGGTCCACCTGGTAGACGTCCAGGCAGCGGCCGTCGATGAGGGGGCGGAAGGCCTGACGGCCGCATTCCTCCTCGCCCGAGGCGATGGGGACGGGGGAGCGGTCGCGGAGCCAGCGGTAGCCTTCGTAGTCGTCGGGCGAGAGCGGCTCTTCCAGCCAACCGATGCGGAACTGCTCGAAGGACTTGGCCCGGGCGAGGGCCGTGCGGGCATCCCAGACGCAGCCGGCGTCGATGAGGAGCGTGCCGTCGTCGCCAATCCCTTCGCGGCCGCCGCGGACGAGGTCGATATCGAGAGCTTCGCTTTGTCCCATCGGTTCCCAACCGAACTTGATGGCTTTGTAGCCGGACTCGCGCCAGCGGCGGGCGATTTTGGCGGTCTCGTTGCCGTCCTTGCCGAACAGGATGCTGGCATAGGCCAGAATCTTGTCATGATGCTTGCCGCCGAGCAGGCGGTGAATCGGCTCGCCGAAGTGCTTGCCTTTCAGATCCCAGAGGGCCATATCGACGGCAGCCATCGCGGTGATGGTGGTGCTGCGGCGGCCGGCGTACATCGTTTTGCGGTACATGCTTTGCCACAAACGATCCGTCTCCAGCGGATTCTGCCCAATCAGCAGCGGGCGGAGGCCGGTGGCGATGTTGTGGCTGAAGGGGGCGTCGATGACCGCCTTCACCATTTCCGGCGAGGAATCCGCTTCGCCAATCCCTTCCAGACCGTTATCCGTGCGAATACGGACCAGGACGGAGTCCTGGCTGGAGGCCGTTTTGGCGACGATGCTGGGGATTCGGAGAATTTGGCAGATGACCTCGGTGATTTTCATTGTTAATTTTGGAAGAGGGTGGTTGCAAAGTGATTTGGGGCTGGTAAGAAAGAGGCCATGCTAGCACGACGCTAAAAGCAGCGAAATGGACAATCGGTAAGCCCTCTGCCGGGCGAAACAACCGCTGGCAGTGGATATTGCAAGTACTTGTAGCGTATGGAGTTAGGTTAAACCACAGGGTTGTGGGGGTTTCCCGCAAGGGGAACTGGCAGCTAAGATGGAGTCTCTGAACTTAGGAATCTTTTTCGCACGAGGTGACGCGATGAATGCAGCCTACTTTGACGATACGGAAGTCGCGGCGGCTTGCGGCGTCACCACTCATACTATCGGCGACGAAATCCGCCCCGGTAAGCACATCGACGTGGCCGAATTCCGTCGGCTCGCCGTCTCCCACCGCCACATGGTCCGGCTGGATAAGCCCGACGCCGGGCTGAAGGGCCTGCGCGACCTCGACACTGGCGAGACCTTCTTTACCGACGCGCTTCGGCTGGCGGCTAAGTAAGCGTTTGTAGAAGCCTGACTTACACCAGCCTGTCGACGATTCTCTTCGCTGATGCGTCGCATTAGTTTTCTGCCGCAAAACCGGCTATAATTCGAGTGCAGGAATCTACCCTCCCACCTTGCTGTGCTTGACCCACGCCCACACAAAGCCGTGGGCGTGCCACCCCTGCACCTCCCGCCAAACTTTGCCCTTCCTTGACGCTGCCGCCTATGAACCGCGTGGTGATGTTGCTGTTTTGGGCGTTAGCTCTGACCGCTGCCGGTGCGGATTCATTGCGGGCCGACGAGCCGGCGAAGGAGGCCGATACCGCCGAAGGAATTCAGTTCTTTGAGAACAAGGTCCGCCCGATCCTGGTGCAGAATTGCCACAAATGCCACGCCGACAAGAAGCAGGAAGGCATGCTGCGGCTGGATGCGAAGGGGGCAATGCTGGCGGGGGGTGAGAGCGGGCCGGCGATTGTGCCGGGGAAGCCCGAGGAGAGCTTGCTGGTCGAGGCCGTCAACTACAAATCCCTGCAGATGCCGCCGGATCGCCGCCTGAAGCCGGAGCAGATTGCGACGCTGACTGAATGGGTGAAGATGGGGGCTCCGTGGCCTCCCGGTGGTGAAGTCGCTCTGCAGCCGCGTAAGACGGCGCTCGTAGTCACCGATGCCGACCGCCAGCACTGGTCGTTTCAGAGCGTGAAGCGGCCGGAGATTCCTGTGACCAATGTAGGACGGCCTTCCCAGGCCGTCCCGGACGGGCTGGGAAGCCCGTCCTACAATGCGGTCGATGCTTTCATCCTGGTTGGACTGTCTTCAAAGGGACTCACGCCGTCACCGGAAGCTCAGAAGCGCGAGCTCATCCGCCGTGTTTACTTCGACCTCACAGGTTTGCCACCGAGCGCCGAGGATATCGCCGCCTTCACCGCCGATGCGACCCCTGATGCCTACGAACGGCTCATAGACCGGCTCATCGCCTGTCCCCGCTACGGCGAGCGCTGGAGCCGCCACTGGCTGGACGTGGTCCGCTTCGCCCAGAGCAACGGCTTGGAGCGCGATGACGAGAAGCCGAACGCCTGGCGCTACCGCGACTACCTCATCCGCTCCCTCAACAAAGACAAACCGTATGACCAGTTCCTCAAGGAACAGCTTGCCGGCGATGAGATGATGCCGCTGACGGATGACGCCATCACCGCCACCGCCTACTACCGACTCGGCGTCTGGGACGATGAGCCAGACGACGGCAAGCAGGCCAAGGCGGACGAGCTCGATGACATTGTGGCCACGACCAGCACGGCCATGCTCGGCCTGACCGTCGGCTGCGCCCGTTGCCACGACCACAAGTTCGACCCGATTGCCCAGGAAGACTACTACAGCCTGACCGCTTTTTTCCAGAACATCGAGCTGTACGGCAAAACGCCCGACGTGGTCACCGGCGGCGTGCCGGTGAATAAGGAAGGGGTCTTCCGCGACCTGCAATCCGGCGGGCAGACATTGGCCGTGGCCGAAAGGAAAGATCCGCCGCCCAAGTCGCACATTCTCGTGCGAGGCAGCGCCCTCGCGCCGGGGAAAGAAGTCCGCCCGCGATTCGTGGAAGTGCTTTGCTCGTCGAAGGAGTCGATGATTCCAGCACTGCCTGAAGAACAACAGCGCGAACCCGCCAGCGACCATCCTGTCGTTTCTTCCAAGGGAAGACGTAGCGTCATCGCCAACTGGATTGCCAGCGCGGACAACCCGCTCACCGCTCGTGTCATTGTCAATCGTCTGTGGAGCCAGCATTTTGCCCGCGGCATCGTGCCCACGCCGAGCGACTTCGGCCATACCGGCCAGCCCCCGAGCCACCCGGAGCTTTTGGACTATCTGGCCGGCGAATTGACTCGCGGAAATTGGGAGCTCAAGCGGTTGCACCGGATGATGCTTACTTCGGCGACGTACCGGCAGTCCAGCCGGGTGACGAATGAGAAGGCCGTGATGCTCGACCCGGACAATACGCTCCTCTGGCGGCAGAACCTGCGGCGGCTGGAGGCGGAAGCGATTCGGGACACGATTCTGGCCACGAGCGGCTCGCTGAATTTGCAGATGGGGGGCCGCGGAATCTTTCCCACGATTCCGCCCGAAGTCCTTTCCGGCCAGTCCCGCCCCGGCAACGGCTGGGAAAACAAATCGCCGCTGGCCGACCAGTCCCGCCGCAGCGTCTACATCTTTGCGAAGCGAACGCTCGGCGTGCCGCTGCTGGAATCGCTCGATGCGGCCAGCGCGGATACTTCGACCGCCAAGCGCAACGTCACCACCGTCGCCCCGCAGGCCCTGATCTTGCTCAACAGCGACTTCATGGAGCAGCAGTCCGCCGCGATGGCCGACCGCGTGCTGCGAGTAGCGGGCAACGACCAGACCGCTCAAATCGCAGCTGCCTATCATGTGTCTCTTGGTCGCGCGCCGACCGCAGGAGAACTAACAGTGGCGACGGCATTCCTGGAGCGGGAAGTGGTCCGCTGGCAGGATATGTCCAAGGAACATCCGCAGCTCGTGAAGACTTCGGACGACAAAACGAATGCCAAAATCCTCGGCTGGACAACGTTCAGCGGCACCTGGTCGCTGCGAGAGGACGGCGGCGTTCAAGCGGAGTCCGCTCCGGGGGCGAAGATGGTCCATGACGACCTCAAGCTGGGCGACGGCACGGTCGAAGCTCAGGTGATGCTGCTGGAAGGCGGCGGCGACGCGGGCCTGTTGCTCCGCGTGGATAACCCGGCCAGCGGCACGGATACTCTCACCGCCTATAACATCAACCTGCGAAAAGACGCCCTCCGCCTCGGCAAGCACGAGAACAGTTGGCGGGCGCTCACCTCCGTTCCGCTCAAGGTCGAAGAGAACAAGTGGCACGACCTGAGAGTCGAGCTGGAAGACGGCCACATCCGCATCTTTCTGGACGGCGCGAAAGAACCCCAAATCGACTTCACCGACCCCCAGCCGCTGCCCGTCGGCAAAGTCGGCTTCCGCACCTATCAGATTCAGTCCGCCGTGCGGAATATCGTGCTGAAGCAGAAGAACAAGATTACTCGGCTGGAAATGAAGGTTGATAAATCAACCCCCATCGTGCTCGAAGGCCCGCGGCAGAGGGCGCTGGCGGGGCTGTGCAAGTTGGTGATGAATTTGAATGAGTTTGTGTACGTGGACTAAGAGGCAATTGCAGATTGCAGATTGAGGAATGCAGAATCAAAGGCAGCAGAATAGGAAATCAAGAACATGAAACACTCAGACGCATCCAATCGGCAATCTGCAATCTCCAATCTGCAATCCCCCTGCTCCGGCTCCCGCCGTCAATTCCTGTGGGAAATGGGCGCGGGCTTCACGGGCCTGGCGCTCACCGGCATGTTGGAACAGGACGGCTTCTTTGCGAAGCACGCCTACGGTGCTGAAGGCAACCTCAATCCTCTCGCCCCCAAGTTGCCGCATTTCGCGGCCAAGGCGAAGCACGTCATTTTTCTGTTCATGTACGGCGGCCCGTCGAGCATGGACACCTGGGACTATAAGCCGGAGTTGCAGAAGCGGGACGGGCAGTCGGTGGAGATTGAAATCCGCCGCCGCAGCATCCAGAAGCAGACGCTGCTGGCGTCCAAGCGGAAGTTCAAGCAGTACGGCCAATCCGGCCTGTGGGGAAGCGACGCCTTCCCGCATATCAACGAGCACCTCGACAAGATGTGCATCCTCAAGAGCCTGTATGCCGACACCTTCGCCCACGGCTCGGCGATGATCCAGATGAACAGCGGCCGCATCCTCCAGGGCTATCCCAGCATGGGCTCGTGGCTGGGCTACGGCCTGGGGAGCGAGAACCGCGATCTGCCCGGCTACGTGGTGATGCTCGACCCCCGCGGCGGTCCGATCAGCGGAGCGGCTAACTGGTCCAGCGGATTCATGCCCGCGGCTTATCAAGGGACGCACTTGCGGTCGAAGGGGGATCCGATTCTGGACCTCTCCGCCAAGGGGGGCCAGACCCGCGACATGCAGCGGGACCAGATCGACACGCTCGCCGCCCTCAATGCCGAGCACATGCAGAGCCGGCCGGGTTATAGCGAGCTTCCCGCCCGCGTCGCAACGTATGAGCTCGCCTTCCAGCTTCAATCCGCCGCGCCGGAGGTTCTCGACCTGTCTCAAGAGGACGCCAAGACGATTGAGATGTACGGCCTCAACGAACCCAAGCCGACCAATCACAAGCTGGCTTATGGTCCGTCGCACGTCGGGCGGCAATGCCTGATTGCCCGGCGGCTGGTGGAGCGGGGAGTGCGGTTCGTGCAGATTTACTCGGGCGGCGGCCATCAGCAGGAAAACTGGGACGCCCACAACGGGCAGGAAGAGAACCTGATGATTCACGCTCCGGAAATCGACAAGCCCATCGCCGCCCTGATGACCGACCTCGCCCAGCGCGGCCTGCTCGACGAGACCCTCATCGTCTGGGGGGGCGAGTTCGGCCGCCAACCTGTCAGCCAAGGGACCAACGGCGGGCGGGACCACAACCCCAAAGGTTTCCTCTACTGGATGGCTGGCGGCGGCGTGAAAGGGGGCATCTCCCACGGCGAGCTCGACGAGCTCGGCCACGAAGCCCAGGTCGACCGCCACCACATCCGCGACCTGCACGCCACCATCCTCCACCTGATGGGGCTCGACCACACCCGGCTCACTTACTTCTACGGCGGCCTCAACCACAAGCTGACGAGCGTGCAGGAGGCGCACGTGATTACGGAAGTAATGGCGTGACGGGGAATGATGTATAATGGAAATGTGAGTTTCAACGGACGCTGAGGCAGAACGATGACCGCCAAACAACAAGTCATGGAGTTGCTCAGTTCATTGCCCGATGACTGCACGTTCGACGAGATTCGCTACCGTCTCTACTTGCAACGCAAGGTGGAAGCGGGCCTCCGCGACATTGAGTCGGGCAATGTCTATTCGCAAGCACAAGCCGAACAAGAGGTCCAGCGGTGGTTTACGTCATCTGGACCGGCTCCGCATTAGACGATCTGCGGAAAATCAAAGCCCTTCGCCTCGCGCACCGTCTCAAGCGACCATTTACTGCTTCAACTCCTCGAGAAACAGCAAAATCCCAACGTCCGGTTGCTGGGAGATGATCGAGCTGCTGCCCGGATTCCTGTACTTGTGCAGACGGAGCAGCTCGATGGGGCCGGCGGGATCATAGACGAGCGTCGCCGCCGACGCCCCAGCGGTGTAGGTTGATGTGGGTCCGTTAGCGAGCAGCTTCGTGGCGTCCTCCTTGGAGATTCCGCTGGCGCCGCGACTATCGCCGAATTGCCGGTTGAGGCGAAGCGCGCCGCTAATGTCGCGCTGCAGCCAGACTTCGGCAGTGAACTCACCTTTGCTCGGGAAGATGCTGCCACTAGGGCCATGCGGGAGATTGCTCATATCGAAGCCCTGCTTGGGAACCTTCTCGCCGACGGCGTGGGTGATAATCCAAGTCTTGCCAGGCGGCAAATAGACCCGCCACCGCCAGTGCCAGTCTTCTTTGGATGGGAGGGCAAGAATGTGCACCTTGCTCGGATCCTTGATGGTCAGCTTCCCCAGCTCGGCCTCCAGTTTGGCGATTTCCACTTTTTGAGCATCCAGTTCCGCCTTCTGGCGGCTGATCGTGGCGCTCGCCTCCGCCAGCCGCCGCGCCGTGCCCAGATAAGCCGCGAACACGCAGGCGACGATCGCCACGAGCAAGAGCGTAAAGAGGGAAAACTGCCACCGCCAGCGGGGCCGTGGGGGTTGTGATGGTACAGCGGGATTCATAGTGACGCTTCTCACTCAGTTAGCGCGCCCCGCCCGCAATCGCCCCTATCACGAGCACGCCATAAAAGCACAACGGCCTTCCGCTGGCGCGCGGACTAGGAGCTCAAGAACTTCCGGATGGCCTGGTTCACCGTCAGTGGGTCTTCCACGGGAGACATATGCCCGGCTGCCGGAATCTCCGCATATTCTGCTCCGGGAATAGCCGCGGCGATAGACCGCATCTCGGCCGGAGGAGAAATTGCGTCTTCCGCTCCGCAGAGGACCAGCGTCGGGACGGAAATGGCCCCCAGCTTCGCCGTGAAGTCCTCACGGGCGGCCATGCCGCGGAGGGCGGCGGCTATTGCTTGCGGACTGGTGCGGAGAATTGTCTGCCGCGTTTCTTCGACGCAGGGAGTCTTCGACTCGATGGCCCGTTTGGAGAAGAGCTTTGGCAGCATGGCGTCTGCCGCCGCTTGGGATCCTTCCGCCAGCACCTTCGCGGCCAACTTGTGGCGGCCTTCGGCACCTTCCTTCGTGTCGGCGGCGGCTTTGGTATCGCAGAGGATTAGCCGGCCCAGCTTGTCCGCGTGACGGGCGGCGAATTGCCAGGCGACGTAGCCACCCATCGAAAAGCCGCAGAAAGTGACCTGCTCCTTGATGTTCAACGCGGACAAGAGCGCCGCCAGGTCGTCGGCGAACTGGGCCATCGTGACAACCGCGTCATCCGCCGTAATCGGGCTGCTCTGGCCGAAGCCCCGCAGGTCCAGCGCGAGGACGCGGTGGTCCTTCGCCAACTCGCTTACCTGCGCCCGCCACATCGTATGGTCCAGCGGAAAACCATGCACCAAAAGCAGCGGCTGGCCGCGGCCTTGATCGAGGACATGGAAGGACGATGAACCGATGGAAATGTTGGGCATGGATGTTTCGGTCCTAGAAATAGAGTGCCGCTTGCTTCATCACCCACTGCGCGATCATCAGCACGGCGAACACGATCATCGCTCCGTAACCATACTTCCCCAGTTGCACTTCCGGCAAGCCGCGGCGAATCCGCCAGAGTTGCCACGCCCGGAAGGGAAGCTGAAACAGAACGATGCCATAGAGCAGAATGCCGGCCGGGTTGAAGTTCCAGGCCCGCGGCAGGTCGCCATGCCCCAGCGCGATGAAGCACCGCGTCATCCCGCAGCCGGCGCAGTCCATCCCAGTGAACCGCCGAAAGCTGCACAGCTCTGGCATGGGGATTTGCGTGAAGGGGATATTCACCTGCCGGGAGTCGCGGATTTCCATCAGCATGGAAAGCAGCAGCACGCCGCCGGCCAGGCAGATCCAGACCAAATGGAACTTGCTTCCTTGGGTGGCACGCCCACGGCTTTGCGTGGGCGTGGATGCGTCATTGACCTGCTTCACACGCCCACGCAGAGCCGTGGGCGTGCCACCCGGCGCCTTCAATTCAACACGCTCCTCAGATCCTCCGGCCATCTACTTCCCTTACTTCTTCTCCGCCTTCGCCTTCTGAAAAAGCGCCAGTTGCCGCTTCATCTGGCCGGAGTGCGGCTGCAGCAGGAGGGCCTGTGACTGGTATTTGATGGCGTTTTCAAAGTCTCCCTTGGCGTAGTAACAGCGGCCGAGCGTGTCGTAATAGGCCCCGGCATCGCGGCGCAACTCCAGATATAGGTCCACTGACTTGTGGCTGGCGAGGACGGCTTTGCCATAGTCGCCGAAGGTGTTGCCCACCAGCCAGGCGAATTGGTTGCAGGCGGTGGCATAATTTCCCTTGTCATTGTCGTCGAGGGTGTCGCCGGCTTGCTTGAATTTCTCCATGTCCTTCTCAAAACCTTCCGCCGCCGCCGTCACCAGCTTGCGGATGCTGGCCTGCTGCTCCGGCGTCGGATTCGGCCAGCGGTACAGGGCAATCAGCACGTCGGCATCGGTGGGGTCGGCCGCCGCTCCGTCATCCAGGTGCTTGCGAGCCTCTTCCAGCTTTCCCTGTTCCAGCAGATCCAGGGCGTAGAAGTAGTGCATCCGCGAAATCCAGGCACCCTGCGGCCGAATGCTATTCTCCACGAGCTGGGCATTTTTCGCCAGCATCTCCACAGCTCCTTGGGCGACCTCGGCCGCCGGCAATTCCCTGCCGATGTCGTGCAGCATTTCGGATAGGGCATAGGGCACCCTGAACTGGTGATACGCATCCGTGGTTACGCGGGGAAGCAGATACCGCAGTTCGTTTTCCGCCAAGGTGAATTGCCCGCGCTCCTGCAACAGGATGCCCAGCCGAAAATGCTCCGGAACATCATCGGGCCGCAGGGCCAGAGCCTTGGCCGCCGTCTCCTTCGCCACGTCCATTTTCCCATCCCCATCCTGGGCCTCCGCCAGCCGATACAGCAGCTCGGCGCTTGCCAAAAACGGCTTGGGGAAACGCTCGGCCACTTCCTGCACCACGGGCCAGGCTTTCCGCTCCAGCAGCCAATCCATCAGCTCCGTCAGTTGCTGCTCCGTGCCCTCCAGCAGCGTCAGCGTTTTCCGCATCACCGCCACGGCCTCCGACTCGCGGCCCAGCCCCTGCATCAGCGCGACTTCAAAGCGGTACAGGTCTCGCACCACTTCGCGGCTGGTGCGGTCGGGGAACTGAGTGAACAGTTCATGCTCGGCCTTGATATGCGCTTCCCACTGAGGGATGGACGCGGCAATGTCCGGCAAAGTCTTGGCAAACGTCCGCAGCCAGGCGGTGGCGGTCCGCTTGCCGTTGCCGGAGCCGGCGATGATTTTCTTTCCCGCGTCCTCGCGCGCCGCCTCGTCCTTCAGCTCCGGCAGCAAGTCCAAAACCCTCAGCGCCGCGTGTTTGGAAAGCTCATCGGAGGTTTCAAACCGGGCGAGCCGGCAGAGCGCCACCAGCCCCTGCCGGCTGGCCAAACCCTTGAGCCGATCGATGCGGCTGCGGCGCTCGGTCTCGCTTTGCTCGCCGTATTTCGTAAGAACGCGGATGACCTCGGCGGAGTCCGAATCCTGATGCCACTGCACTTGCATGGCCCGCACCAGGTAGCGGGCCCGCAAAGCGACCTCCACGTCGTCATGGCGCTGGGCTTCATTGATCGCATCGAAGGCCTCCAGGCCAATCTTTGCCAAATCCGCCTGCGCCTTCTCCCGCGCGGCGAACTCCCCCGCTCCGAGCTGCTCAATCAGCTTGGCAATTTTTGCTTCCTGGTCTGCCCCCCCGCCCGCTTCCGTGGCCGGAGTCTTGGTCTCATTCTGGGCGTACGTCGGCGATGGGAGCGCGACGACCAGATTCACAGCCAAGCAACATCCGACCAGCCATTGTCTAATGCGAAAAACCATTGGGCACCTCTCTCGAAGAACGGCCTTCCCGGGCCGTCCTTCAAGATACCCCGATGCGCTTGCGGAATACTAGCCCGACGCGCTGGGCGAGGGAGTGCGAGCCCGGCACCGTCAAAAGTCGGATTCGTTGGTTGATCGCGAGGCGGAGGGAATCTCGCACAGAGGCGCGGGGGCACAGAGGGAGAAGTGGCAGAATCATGGCAGCAGAATGATGGGGATTCTTATAATTTTTCCGTCCATCACTTGGCCTCTCTTCCCCTCTGTGCCCCCGTGCCCCTGTGTGAGAATCCGCTTATCTCTCCGCCCCCCACTTCACCGCATTCGCCAGCAGCTTCTGGAAGTTCGTCTGCGAAAAGTCCTCCTTCGGCCCCAGCGACGTATAAAAGATACGGCTGGTGTTTCCGGAAGCGGATTTGTAATCGCGGGTCCAGGCGACGGGTTCGGTGGGGGAGAGAGTGCCGTCTGGTTGCTTGATGACGCCGGTGAGCAGGACGGTGGCGGAGGGGTCGAGGGGGAGGCTGTTGTAGAGTCCGCCGTTGGCGTGCCAGGTTGGGTCGATGCCGGCCAGGATGGGGTGCGATTTGGCGGCAGCGGAAATGCTGACTTCGGTCCCTTGCTCTTGGGCGGTGTGGCCGTGGTAGTCGCAGCCGAGGACTTCCTTATCGAACTCGGGCCACTGGGCGAAGCCGGCTGGGGCTTTGTCCCCCTGGTCGAAGCCGTGGCTGGCGGTGCGGATGGCGACGAGCGATTTGCCGGCAGCCAGGTAGTCCTTCACCTGTTGCAGCTCTTTCGGCGGCAGGGCCCGGCGACGGAGATAGAGCATGGCCACATCCGCTTTGGCCAGGGCATCGAGCCCCGGAATGCTGTAGCTGGCCCCTTCGCCGCGGCCCAGGTGCTCTTCCACGTAGCAGCCGTGCTCGTCCCGCAGGAGGTGGGCGAAGTTGGGCATCGATTCATCGGCGTTATATTCCTTGCCGCCGATGACCATCTCCACCCGCGGCCGCGTGTCGCCGGCGAAGCGGAAGGCGGAGCGGCCGGTGAAGTCGGTGCTGGTGAGGGTGGAGCACCAGTGCTTTTCGATGTGCTCGATGACCAACTCCGTGCCGCGGAAGTGGCTGACGGTCGGGCGGCTGGCGGGGTTGTACATGCTGTCGGTCATGTCCCGCATCAGCACCACGTTCACCCCCTGCCGCACCATCTGCCGGATGCCGAACGGCCGGCCGAGGACGCACATATTGGTATGCACCCCCATCACGATGAGGTTCTTAATCCCCCGCTGCCGCAGCAGATAGAACGCTTGGGCGCTGTCGGTCACGGCGTCCCCCTCCGCGATTTTGATGGCCTCGTGCTGCCGCGTGAACATCCGCACCGCTGGGCGGGGGACGGCGTCTTCGCACGGCACGCTGTCGTCAATCGGCAGCTCCCCTTCGTGGGACTTGTCGATGTAGCACCACTTGTCGAGCGGGATTTTCGTCGCCACCGGCGGGGCGTCCTTCGCCAGCTTCCGCTGCGGCGTCCCCTCGTACTTGTCCATACAGCCGCTGGGGGAGTGAATGATGAGCACACCTTTTTTTCGCGCGGCGATAACCACCTCGTTCATGTGCGGTGCCATCTCCGCCACGCGGCTCTCGCTGGCCCGGCAGTAATGCCCGTCCCACATGTCGCAGATCACAATCGCCGTCTGGCGAGCGTCCCACTGCGTCGCTTCCAGCTTGACGCGGTAGGTGCCGTCCGGCTGCTTTGCCCTCTGGCGGAGGGTGATGGGGACGAGGGGAGATTCCTCGGCCGCGGCGACTTGAAAAACGGCCAGGAGGGAAGCGAAGGCAAGCAGCAAGTGACGATGCATGGGGAAACTCCTGGCGGGACCATTTGGAACAGGAGTAGTATCTCCCCGGCAGAACCGAATGTCAAAACTGGAAATGGGAATAGGAGATTCCGAATTTTCGGTCCGAGCAACGCTTCACCTCAACGCATGTCCGTTGCAATTGAGTCGCCGCTTGCCGATACTTGGAGAGCTACGTCCCTCCTCTTCCGCCGCTCACACGAAACAGAATCCACTCCATCCCCTTCGTTTCCTCCGTTCCCTTCTGTTCAAAACTCTTCCTCTTCCCGCGAGCCAACCCATGACCTCACTGCACCGCACCTCCGCCGCTCTTCTGATCTTCGCACTCTGTTCAACCTGTCTCGCCGGTCCCAAAGACGGCCGGCTGGATATCTACTGGATTGACGTGGAAGGGGGAGCAGCCACGCTCATCGTCACACCGGCTGGCGAGACGGTCCTAATCGATACCGGCAACATCGGCCGCCGCGACCCCGACCGCATCGTAAAAACGCTCGGCGAAGTCGCCGGCATGAAGCAACTCGACCACGTCATCGTCACCCATTATCACAGCGACCATTTCGGCGGCACCACCACGCTCGCCGAACTGGTCCCCATTCTCAACCTGTGGGACAATGGCACTTTCCCAGACATGCCGGACAATCCCGGCAAAGCCTACTTTGATGTGAAAGTCCGCGCGAAGCACGTCCTCGCCCCTGGCAGCAAGCTCCCACTTAAGCAGACGGAAATCCGCAAAGAGATGCACAAGGTCTCCCTCAAGTGCAGCGGCACCCGCAAGACGTTCCTCGAGCCCCCCGCCAGCACGCCGGAGAACAAGGAGGTCTGCGCTGCCGCCAAGGAAAAGGAGCGGGACGGCAGCGACAACGCCAACAGCGTGGTCAGCGTGCTCGAGTTCGGCCCCTTCCGCTTCTACGACGCCGGCGACCTGACCTGGAATCAGGAGACGCGGCTGGTCTGCCCCAAGAACCTGATTGGCAAGGTGGATGTCTATCAGGTGACGCATCACGGCCTCGATTCCAGCAACAACCCGCTGGTGTTGCGGTCGCTGGAGCCCCGCGTCGCCATCATGAACAACGGCACCACCAAGGGCTGCCTGCCGGAGGTTTTCGCCAACCTTAAGGAAACCAAATCGCTCGAAGCGCTATACCAGGTCCACAAGAACCTCCGCCCCGACGGCGCGACCAGCAATGCCCCCGACGAATACATCGCCAACAAGGAGGAGCAGTGTAAAGCCCACTACATCAAGCTCTCCGTCGCCCCCGACGCCAAGACCTACACCGTCAGCATCCCGGCGAACAAGCATGAGAGGACGTATAATACGAGGGCGAGCAAATAGTCGGCTCCTGTTCAAGTTAAGGCAGTTTCAGACATGCAAACCATCCTGGCGCACTTTGACGGCAAGTTCATCGTTCCTGACCAGCCCTTGTCCCTTCCCGCCGGACAGGCGCTGCGGATTGGCATCGAATCTGTTTCTGCGCCATTGCCAGCGCTGCCTCCCGAGTTGGAGTCGGTCGAGTACGGCGGAATCAGGGTGCGCGGCGCGCGGATCTCGCTGTTTCTCCTGCTTGAGGCACTGGATGTGGGAGAGACTTGGGAGCAGATCCAAGAGCGCTATCCCACCGTGCCAGAATCCGCAGTGCCTGGCTTGCAACACTATATCCAGCAACATCCCGGTGAGATGAAGAATTACCTTGCCGCCGAGCGCAAGTGCATCGAAACGATGCGAGCCAACTCGAAGCAGTCGCTGACACTGGAAGTACTCCGCAAACGGGCAGCGGAAAGAACAGGTGCAGCGCAGCCATGACGCCAAAGCTGCTGCTGGACGAGAATCTCCGCTCCCGGTCGCTGTGGAACGCAATCGAGCGAGAAAAAGCTGCCCGCGGTATCGACGTTGTGCGAGCGGGAGATGTCGATGGATCACCCGGAGGTGCCACCGACATTGACGTGCTCGCTTGGGCGGCAGTACATGAGCGGATTATTGTTTCTCTCGATCACGATACGCTGCCGAATTACTTCGCAGCGTTTCTGGCGGCGGGAAATTCAAGCCATGGCCTGATTATGCTTCATGGTTTTCTCTCGATTCTGGAACTGTCCGAAATCTTGGTGTTGGTGTGCATCGCTAACAACTCCGACGAGTATCGGGACCGAATTACCTGGCTGCCTTAGAGTTCGCTTCACAGATTCTCCTTCCCATTCCTCTCCACCACTTCCACCAGCCCCACGTCGATATACTGCCCGCCTCCTGTTTGATGGCAGTGGACGGCAATGGTGTTCTTCCCTTCGCGCAGGGCTTTCAAGGCCGCTTCATCGATGGCGACAAGCGTGTAATCGGTGATGTGGCCGCTGGTTTTTCCGGCGAGGACGCCGTTGATGTAGACCTCGGCGTCTTCGTCATGATGGATGGCGAGGTGCAGTCCTTCTCGCTTGCCGGCGGGGAGGTCGAAGGTGCGGCGGAGCCAGATGTCGGGCGTTTTCCAATCGGTCCGGACGGAAGTGCCGGGGGTGCTTTTCTCGCCGAAGCCGCCGGGGCCTTCTTTCCAAGCCGCGTCGTCAAAGCCAGGCTTCTCCCAGCCGTCCGCGGGTTTGGCGAGGGAGTATCGCCATTTTTGAGACTCCTGCTGCGAGGTCGGCACGATGGTCGTCACCTTCGGCGGCGGTAAGTAGAGCTTGGCGTGGGCGGCAGCGATTCGCTTCTCGTCGAACTTGAGAATGGCCCGGTCGTAGGTCATCAGGCCGTTGACTTCAATCTCCACGTCGGTTGTCTGCGTGTAAACGGCTGCCGAGAGTCCCTTGCCGATGAGCGGCCGCAGGTTCGCCGCGAGCTGCAGATAGGCTCGCTGCAAGTCCTCCGTATTGGTGTAGCTGCGATAGCCCCAGTTGTCTTTTCCCTGCCAGGTGTGCCCTTCCAGCGGCAGGCCGAGGCCGCCGTATTCGCCAAGTACCGCGGCTCGCTTCTCTTCGGGCGGTGGCATGGCGGGGCCGGGATAAACATGGATGTCATGCACGTCCCCCACTTTGCGGTCCGTCCAGCCGCTGGCGCTGTTGACGAGGCGGGTGGGGTCGAGCTTCTTCGTCAGCTCGGCGATGCGGGCGGTATCATATTGCCCCCAGCCTTCGTTGAACGGCACCCACATCACGATGCAGGGGTGGTTGCCAAAGTCCTTGATGATTTCGGCCCACTCGGACTCGAATTGCTTCGCGGACTCCTCCGTCCGCTGCGAGTCGGGGTCTTTCGGGCCGATGTACTTGTCGCCGCTGGGCATATCTTGCCAGACCAGCAGGCCCAGCTTGTCGCAGTGGTGATACCAGCGGCTGGGCTCCACCTTCACGTGCTTGCGGACCATGTTGAAGCCAAGCTTCTTGGTCACCTCCAAGTCATAGCGCAGTGCTTCATCGGTCGGCGCGGTGTAAAGACCGTCCGGCCAGAAGCCCTGGTCGAGCGGGCCGAACTGGAAGAGGGGCTTGTTGTTCAGCAGCAGGCGCGTGATGCCGGCGTCATCCTTGCCAAGCGAGATTTTCCGCATCGCGAAGTAGGTATCGACAGAATCGAGCAGCTTTTGCTCATGGTCTTTAAGCTCGATGTGCAAGTCATACAGAGCCGGTGCATCCGGCGTCCACAGCCGCGTGTGATCGCGCGAGACAGGGACGAAAAACGGCTTGCCCGCACCGCCATCGACCGAGGCGGTTCCGACACGATGGTCCGCCGTCTTCGCCCAGGGGGCGGTCACGGTGAATTCGATGGTATGGCGAGGGATGTCCTTCCCTTCCACGGTCACATCCACTCCGCCGCGCTCGATGTCGGGCACAAGCTTGAGCCGGGCAATCTGCGACTTGGGCACCGTCTCCAGCCAGACCGTTTGCCAGATGCCGGTCGTCGGCGTGTACCAGATGCTGTGCGGCTTGGCGATTTGTTTGCCGCGGGGCTGGTAGCCGGCATCGGTGGGATCGCTGGCGGAAACGAGCAGCTCTGAAGGTTTGTCGGTCGCGAGGGGGTCGGTGATGTCGCAAGAGAATGGATCGTATCCGCCGCGATGCTGAGCAACTTCGTTGCCATTGACCCAGACCTTCGCTTCCCAGTCCACAGCGCCAAAATGGAGCAGCACGCGGCCAGCGGCCTTGGGTTTGCGGACATCGAGCGTGCGGCGATACCAGAGTTTCTCTTTGGGGCCAACTCGCTTCATCACGCCGGAGAGGGACGACTCCACCGGGAACGGCACCAGGATCTTTCCCGTGAATTCCTTTGGCTGGCCGGCTTCGACAGGGACGATGGCGTAATCCCACAAGCCATTGAGATTCGTCCATTCCTTCCGCACCATCTGCGGGCGGGGATACTCCGGATGTACTTTCTCCGGAGAGACATCCTTGGCCCACCGGGTGGCCAGCGGACCGGCGACCGGTTTCCAATCGGCAGCCGGAGCGAAAGCGGGAATCAGAACGGCAGCGGCGAGGTAGAGGTGACGGAACATGGGAGTCAGGGGTCAGGGGTTAGGAGTCAGTGAGTTATGGCTATCCAGGGCCTACCAGTCCCAGCACCCAGCACAGATACGCAACGGGGGCGGCGAAGAGGACGCTGTCGATCACGTCCAGCACGCCGCCGAGGCCGGGAAGTTGGTTGCCGGCGTCTTTGCTCCCCATGTCGCGCTTGAGGAGCGATTCGGCCAGGTCGCCGAACATGCCGGCTGCCGCCACCGCCAGAGTATATCCCAGCCAGCGCGGCAGTGTCGGCATCTGAAAGCCGGATCCCACCAGAGTCGGGCCGGCGAAGTAAAAGAACAGGCCGCAAGAAAGGCAGGCGACGACGAGGCCGCCGATGGCCCCTTCGATTGTTTTTTTCGGGCTGAGAATCGGGCTCATTTTGTGCCGCCCCAGAAAGCGGCCGGTGAAGTAAGCCCCGGCATCGCACGTTTTCACGATCAAAATCGTGCTCACAAGCGCCATCATCCCCCAGCCGTTGTCATGGAAGCGGCGGAGCAGGGGAATGAAGCTCCACAGCACGCCGATGTAAACGAGGCACATCAGCGAGAGCGCCACATTGACGCTCGCCGTTCCCGGCTGGCGGTAGCGGCGCATCTCGGCCAGGAAAACCAGCAGGGCGGAGAACGTCAGCGCCGCCAAGAAAAGTCCGAATTGCCACTCGCGGTCGTTCCAGAATGCGTTGTCGATATACTCCGCGGTAGTAGCTGCGCCACTCGTCAGGTGGTAGGCCCCGTTCACCCAGCCGCAAAAAATCGGCAGGCAGGGGGCGAGCGCCAGAGCGCACGTGCCAAGGTAAACCGGCCAGCGGACGGGACGAAACTCGCGGAGCGAAACCAGGTGCAGCATTTCCCGCGTGGCCAACAACGCGACCAGCAGATACGCCGGCAGCAGCCATGACCCCGCGACCCCTACGATGGGCCGCTGAAAATCCAGAGTGGCCAGCGAAAGCAGGACCGTCAGGACGATTGCCGAGCTTAAAAGTCGCCAGCGGAGCAAGGCATTCTCCAGCCAAAAACCCTATCAGAACACGCCGTCTGCCGGCAGGACAGACCCCCGCGGGCCGGTTCGGATTGCATGGCGACCCCAAGCAGGCAACGCTTTCCCTCGCTGGCGCGTCGAGCTAGTGCGGCGAGGGGAGCTTGACCAGGGAGTCGCGGCCTTCGAGGGCGATGTACTGGGCATCGACGGAGAGATCGGTGAAGGTCTGCTTGGTGCCATTGAGCCAACGGATTTCGAGCTGGTCGATTTTCTCGGCGGAGCCTAGCCCGAAGATGAGCTGCCGCTGATTGCTGGCCTGGTAGCCGTCTCCCGCGGTGAGCTGGCGGGTGATGGTCCGCTGGCCGATTTTGACCCGCGCCACGGCTCCGATGGCATCGCGGCTGCCGGCGGTGCCGCGGAGTTGCAGCGCCAGGAAGTGGCCGGCCGGGGTGGTCTGGTTGGTGAGGAGGGCGGCGGGGGAGCCGATGTGCGAGATGGCGACGTCTTCGCGGCCGTCGCGGTTCCAATCGAGCCGAGTCAGCCCTCGGCCCAGGTGCTGCTGGCGAAAGAACGGGCCGAGCGATTCGACGGGAAGCTCTTCAAAACCCTCGCCCGCCAGGTTGCGGTAGTATTGTGCCCGCATTTTGAAGGGAATGCCCTCCTTGGTGCGGTCTTGCACATGCCCGTTGGTGATGATCAAATCGGGCCAGCCGTCCAGCTCGCTGTCGATGAACTGCGTGCCAAAGCCGAGCATTTGCAGGCTTCCCTCGCGGAGGCCGAATTCGGCGGTTTGATCGCTGTAGGCCTTGCCGGGGATTTCGGGAGAGTAGAACGTGTTCGATTCATTGTAGAAGTTCGTGACGAAAAGTTCAATGAATCCATCGCCAGTGGCGTCGTCCGCGGCGACTCCCATGCAGGCCTGCGACAGCCCATTGCGGTCGTAGGCGAGCCCCGAAAGGACGCCGTTCTCGGTAAAGCGGGGAATGGGATCGCCTGGGGACGTGACGTTCTCGTAAAAGAAGTTGGGGGTGGTGTCGTTGGCGATGAACAGGCTCAGCCGGCCGTCCAGGGCGAAATCCGCGGCCACAATGCCGAGCCCCTTGCCGAGCTTGCCGTTGATTCCGGCCGCGCGGGTGATGTCGCGGAAGGTGCCGTCACCCCAGTTGAGGAGTAAGCGGTCCTGCTGCGCGGGAAACAGGTGCGGTCCGCAGGGTCCGTTGGGGCAGCGGCGGGTGAGGGCGTCCCCTTCGAGGTAGTTCACGTCGTAGAGATCCGGGAGGCCGTCCCCGCTGAGGTCCGCCATCAGGCAACTGGAGGTCCAGTCACTGCTGGTGATTCCGGCTTGCGGGGCGATGTCGGTAAACGTGCCGTCGCCGTTGTTATGGTACAGCCGGTTCACGCCGCAATTGGCCAGATACAAATCGGGGAAACCATCGTTGTCAAAGTCACCCACGGATATCCCGTGGCTATAAGAGTTGTCTCCCAGTCCGGCAGCGAGCGTGACATCCTCGAATTTGCCGTTGCCTAGATTGCGGTACAGCCGGTCCCGATGCGCGGTGGAGGCGGTGTTGACCGGCCAGTCCGCGCCTTGGCTGAAATAGAGATCCGGCCAGAGGCCGCCGTCGTAGTCGAGAACGCCGATCCCGCCCCCCAGATCGCCGAGGATCCGCGCCTGGCCCGGCTCGTCGCCATTGAAATAAGTGAAGTTGATTCCCGCGGCCGCTGCCGAGTCGATGAAGCGGACCGAGGACGAGGCGATCGGTTTGGCTTTCGCGACTGCCGGTCGCTCGGCTTCCGGCCACTGGGGAAGCGGAAACTTCGCAAAGTCCAGCGTCAGACCCGGTTCGGCTTCCGCCAACGTGAGGCAGGGTGCTCCCGTCAATCTAGGGCTGAGTCGCTCGGCTTCAGCGGACGCCCAGGTCTGGGTGGGATCGAGCGCGGCAATCAAGTGATACCAGGCCCAGGCTTCCCGCAGCCGTCCCAGAGATTCCATCTTTTCAGCAATTCTGCGAAATGCTTCGGGATCGTTCTTTCGACTGCGATGCGCCGACTTGAGCGTGGCCGCCAATTCCAGGAGCACATTGGCTCGATTCCTAACGATGGAGGCGGCCTGCGTCTGCTCAATCACGGCGAGAGCCTGGGCGAGCCGATATGCCGCCAGATCATAATTGGGGTCTCGCCGCAAAGCCTCCCAGAAGCAGCGGACCGCCGCTTCCCTTTGGTCCAAAAGTTCCGCGCCCATGCCGCGAACGAGCCAGATCATGGGATGGTCGGCAGCGGCGGGGGGGAGTCCTCTTTCCCAGCTAGCGAGCGCGGCGACACCTTGCCGGTCCTGGACCCATGTCCAACCGAGCCAGGCGTGGGCCTCCACCAGGTCGGGATACGCCTTGATCACCTGGCGCAGCATGTCGCGGGCGTCAGTAATCTTCTGCTCATGCGCCGTGATCCGGGCCAGGCCCAGGAGCGGCAGCGGATCCTGAGGCCGCGCTGCACGGAACCGCTTTAGCTCGTCTGTAAACTTGAAGTCCGGCCAGATATCGCCGAGTGCGATCAACTCGTCCATGGCGCTTTGCCGCTGCGTGACCAATTCCAGCAGATAGGGCCGCGATTCCCACCGGCGACCCTCGATGGTCAAGAGCGAGACCATCTTTCGATTCGCACTCACCTCGCGCGGGGCATGGAGCAGCGCCTGGCGGTAGTACTTTTCGGCGTCCGATGCCCGCCCAAGCTCAAGACAGATATCCCCCGCCAGGATGACGCACGCCACCGCCTCTTCACTGCTGTCCTCCAGAGGCACTTCCGCCAGAATTGCAAGCGCCTCGTCCTTGCGGCGACGCTGGTTCGCCGCCTCGGCCGCGATGTAACGGGCAGCCGCCGACTGGGGGGCCTTTACCAGATAGCTCTGCGCCAATCGGAAGGCGTCGTCAGGGCGTTTCTCTTCGAGCGCTTTTCCCGCAGCAGTCAGGAGTGCGGGATCCGGCGGCAGGGAACGCTGCCACAGGGCCACGGCAATCCCGAGGACTGCGAAGGCCAGTGTGCCAACTCCCGCCCGTACGAACCAACGCGGAGAGCGACCTTTCTTGGGCACGGCAGCGGATCTGGGAGTGTTGGCGAGAAATCTTCGCAAGAGTCTGTACGACGCATCGTATCCGTGAGTTCGGGGAGCGTCAAGAAATTGAGCTTCGCGGCGATGAAGTGCAGACCAAGGAAATGTCGCTAGGGCATGTTACGCGGATGACCTTTTCCGTCGGCTGCCCAGCGATTGCCGCTCGGCTGGTCAGCAATGTACACCCTTGGCGAAGATATGCCCTCTGAATCTCCAGCAGGCATCGCAGCTCCAGGGCTTCTTCTTTCCGGCGGAGCGACCGGGCCAGCAGCCAGCGCGGAGCGTAGACCAGAGCAGCACGCAGTCCCTTGAGAAGCCACAGCAGCACGAATTTCGCCCGGCCATCGAGCGAAAGCTCCCGTAGGGCGACGAACTCCCCCACGATCCGGGCCAGGCGGAGCAAGTAGGGCACTTCCAGCCGATCCGGCGTGATGATGTGATGGACTATGGCGGCCGCAACGAACCAGGAAGTCTCCCCCGCCAGGCAGATGCGGCGATAAAGATCGCTGTCTTCATTCCGCCCCTGATTCGCCGCCTGGAACATCCCTGCTTCCACGATCAGTTTTCGGTCCAGCAGCCAGTTGCCTGCGCCGGGGCTCGTCGAGCGGGTAAACGGGATCGTCGCTTCCGACCAGCGGGATTCGCCCAGCAGCGTGCGGACCAGGGGAGTGAGTTTGCGCTCACAGCCCGCCGGTAATTTCAAGTGGACCGCCCCTCCGACACTGCGGACCTGCTGCTCTTCTGCCGTGGTATGGAGTTCCAATAGCCAACTCCGATCGGCGAGCTGGTCGTCATCGAAAAAGGCGATCCATTGGCCGGTTGCTTCGAGGACTCCTCGGTTGCGAGCGGCGACGATTCCCTTTTGGGGCTCGTGAACGCCACGGAGCGGGGCCTTCGATTCCTGTGCGGCGGCCTGAATGACAGCCGGAGTGTGGTCCGGCGAAGCATTGTCGACCACCAGCACTTCGTACGTGAAGCGGCCGCCGGTTTTCAGGTCGTACAAGCTGGCGAGCGCCTGCCGCAGGCTTTCCGCCCGGTTATGGGTGCAGACAACGACGGTGATATCAGGCGATTGCGGCACGGGGCTCTCCTTCAGCAGCTTGCGAAGCGGCAGCGGGGCGCAGGGCCAGGTTCAGCATCTGGCTGGTCATCAGCAGCGTGACGAGGTTGATCCCCATCATGCCGGACTCGCTGTTGGCGTAGATGAAGGCGAACACCATCACGCCGAACAGGAGCGCGTAGCTGCTCTCGCGGGTCTTAAGCGCGCGATGGGCGGAGGCAACGAGCGACGTAACCATCGACGCCACATACAACAGGCAGCCAATGATGCCGGTCCCCAGCAGCAACTCCAGATAGCCGTTGTGGGCCTCGAACATGGAGAATTGCAGCTCTTCCAGGAATTGCTCGATGCGGAGCGGCGTCCAGAACGAGCCATAGCCGTAACCCAGCCAGGGGCGCTGGCCGATGAACTCCCAGCAAATCGGCCAGATGAAGCCGCGGCCGCTGAGCGAAGCCACGTCGTCTTCGCGGCCGAGCATGGCCGCCTCAAAAAGCTGGGTGAACGGATCCTTGCCGGCAAGCATCAACAGGAAAATGCCGGTCAGCCCTGCCAGAACCGCGAGGTAGCCGGCAATCAGCTTGGATTTGAGCGAGCTGTGCAGGGCCCCGACCGCGGCCAGTGCGAGGATTGCTCCAGCGAGGTTCGTGCGGGAGCGGGTAAGCGCCACAAAGACCAGTCCGAGGGCCACGGCGGCGTACAGCCATTTTCTCCGTTTCGCTTCACGGGGTGCCAGCGCGAACGCCGCCAGGCACATCATCGAAAGATGAGCCGCCTGGCTGTTGGGATGCAGCGTCCCGGCGAAGCGGTGGCCGGATTGCCAAGGGCGGAATGTTCCCAAGGCAAGTTCCATGCCTAGGCCGAGAGCGAAGTAGCCGGCAATGATGACGAACATCATCCAGCAGAGGTCCCGCATCTCAAACCGCCGGCCAATGCCCAGGGCGCAAAGATAGAAGCAGACTATAGTGATCACCCGCTTCAGCCCCATCCCCGGCTCAGCCGACCAAAGCACGCTGCCGCAGCACCAGGTCACGTAGCCGAGCAACGGCAGCGCGATCCAAGGGTTAAACTTCCACGGCTTTTGGACGGAAAAAAAAGTGAACCAAATCCCCAGGCCGGCCAGCAGGAAAAACGTGATGCGGCGGATGAAGTTGGTTCCCACAGCAACGCCAATGACCGAGTCATCGTAATGTGCGTAGTCCGGCAAGCGCGAAACCAAGACATCGTGGTTCGTCAGGAAGAACAAGACGCCCAGCAAACCGGCGGTGAGCCAGAAATGCCATCGCTGCGGCAAGTTCTCCGATTGCGGTTTCGCAACATCCGGGCAACCGTAGGAAACGAGCGACCAGGGACCGGCGGTTGATGACGTGTTATTCATGCGAACCTCCGGACGGAGATCGTCCGCATGGTGCGGATGAGAATGAACCAGCGCAGCGTGGCGTCCGCCGTCATCGTGCAGAGCGTGGCCAGCGCCGCGCCGAGCGTTCCCAGTAGCGGAATGAGAATGAGCATGGAAACGAGAGAAACGATGAACGTCCCCACATCGGCCCACAGATTCAACCCCGGGCGGTCCATCGAGCAGAGGCCATTGCCGGCCGTCATGCCCAGGCTATTCGCCAGCGCCGCCAGTGACAGGAGCCCCATGATCAAACCGCAATCGGCAAACTCAGGTCCGTAGACCAGGCCGGCGATGGGTCCGCCGATGGTGAAGGCCAGGAGCGATGCCAGGCCCAGCGTTGACGCACACAGGATCCCCCGCTGCCAAAGGACTTTCTGAAGCGATGGGATTCCGCCACTGGCAAATGCGCGGGCCGCTTTAGGGCTGAGGAAGTTCCCCACGCCGATGAGGAACATGTTGGAAAGGCCGACAATGGTGGTGCAAGCGCCCAGCAAGCCGGTCTGGGTCGCGCCGTGGATGCCGGCCACGATCCACGGCATGAGATACGGGGTGCTACTGCCGATGACCTGTGTGAGGAGGGCCCATTTGGCGAAGGTCCAGTTTTCACGAGCGTGCTGGCGGGCTGCCGCCACGCTGCCGCGAAAGGTTTCCTGCTTCCCGATTGCCCACAGGAGCGCGGCGAGTCCGCTGGCGAAAGCAATGCTCAGCCAGGTTAGCTCGACGTTGAGTGTTCCGGAAATCGCCAGCGGCACCATCAGCCCTAGTTGCACCGCGGCAACGAGAACGTCCAGCGCCAGCGCCAGCCGCAGATTGGCCTGGGCGAAGAGCATTTGCCGCACGAAGTCTCGCAGGAGATAGAGCGGGGCGATGCCGAGCAGGAGAATCCAAACCGACTTCATCGGCGCGGGACCAATGCCCGCGAGTAGCATCCCTCCGACGATCGTGCTGGAAAGCACTCCGAGGGCCAGATGATGCAGCAGGGCGCTCCCCGCATACACCTCCGCATCCGTTCCGCTCCGCCGGGAAGCGTAAACCATGTAGGGGGCGGCGATGAGCTGCTCCTGAATCCCGCGGAAGAAGACGAGCGTCGCCAGGGCCAGGTAGTAGATGCCCAACTCGGACTTGCCGCTCCAGCCGAGGAGAATGCTGGTGGCAAAGCTGGTTCCACTGACCACCGCCTGGTCGGCGATGGCCAGGCTGCCGCTCTTCACCAGCGAGCCGGTGGCCAGGCTCCGCGCATGGCCCCGCGCGGCGGAAAAAGAGGTTCGGCAAGCTGAGAGGATCGTCATGGGAGCGGATGAGTCGCAATCGTTACTTCCAAGCGCGATTCTGGATGGCTTGCTTGATCCCCCGTAGGGCGCAGGTCCAGCCGCCGAGCTTGGCGGCAAGCGTAGCGGCCGTGTCATGCTGCTCGGCGGGAAAGCGGCCCCAGGTGAAGGGATCCTGATTGCGGCTGACGAGCTCCGGTTCCGTCGATAAGGCGGATAGAAATCCGGCCTCGCGCGCGACATCCGACATTGCACCGCCGGCAAAGCCGTCTCGCACGACGCCGTAGGGAAAGGCGAACGTCGCGTGGCTGATTCCGAATCGCTCTTGCAATTCCTGCTGGTTCTGCTGGAAGTCGACATGGAGGGCTTCGGGCCGACCGCGGAAGTCGTCATGCGAGTGCGTATGGGCGGCGAGCTCGATGAGGCCACTCGCCTGCATTTGGCGACATTGCTGGGTGGTGAGCGGCCGCCAGGACTGGGTGGGAACTCTGTCGCTTCCAGCCGCCAGCCAATCGTCACAGGGAAACGGCTCGTCTGAATCGAGGTAGGCGGTGGAGAGAAAGATGGTCGCGGGGATTTGCAATCGCTGGAGGATTGGCCAGGCGCGCGTGTGGACGCATTCGTAACCATCGTCGAAAGTCACGGCGAACACTTGACGTGAAATCGGCTCACCTGCCTGATGGAGCTCCAGCACATTCCGCAGCGGCCAGGCTTCAAAGCCGCGGCTAAGCAGGCCGGTGAGCTGTTCTTCCAACCGCCGGGGCGTGACGTTCCAGGTCGGCTCAGGAACACCGTGAATCACGTCCGTCACGCGGTGATACATCAGGATGCCGAACCGATCTGTTCCGCGGCAGCCGAAAAGGTTTTGCAGGAAAGCGGAGCCGCGAAGGATCAGGCGTTCCTTGAAACCGGGCACGCGGGCAGGGCGGCGAGGGATCGGTTGAAGCTTCGTTTGCCGGAATTGCTCCGTACTGGGTACTGGGTACTGAGTACTAAGTACTGAGTACTGAGTACTAAGTACGGAGGCCTGCGGACTGCCGGCAGAAGAATCGGGTAACAAGCTACTCATCGTCCTCACGCCACCCCCACCCGCACCGTGCCCATGACTGGCAGCCGCAGGATTTCTTCGATGTCGGCCAGCCGCTTGAGAGCCGGGTCGAGCATCGCAGCGAGAAGGGCAATTCCCACCGAGCCTAGCAAAGCGATGGCGAAGCCGAGGCCGAGGACGTAGATTTTTCGCGGGCCGCTGGGCTTGGCGATGAAGCTGGCGGGCTGCACCAGCGTGATGTTCGAAATCCGCTCCTTGTCGAGCTGATCGTTGATGCGGGCCTGCTCCAGTTTGTCGCCGTAGTTCCGGTAGAGCGATTCCGCCAGGTCCACTTCCCGCTGAAGCTGCGCGAGCTGCATGTCCCGCGAGTTGAGCTCCTTCAGTCCCACTGTCAATTGCGTTCGTTGTTCTCTCAGCCGCGCTTCGCGGCCGCGCAGGGAATCGGCACTGGATCGCTCGTTGAGGAGTGCGAGCTCCAGGCTCTGCCGCGAGGGGTTGACTCCCTTCGTCTCCGAGCTGCGGACCTGGTCCTGGTTGGCCAGGATTTCCTTGAGCTGGGCGATGGTGCTGCGGATGGCCAGAACCTGCGGATGCTTGTCCGAGAACTTCGTGGCCAGCTCTTGCTCCCGCGATTCGACTTTGTACAGCTCCTGCCGCATCCCATCGGCTGCCGCACTGGGGGAATCCACGGTCAGCGTGGGAATTTGTTCGGGAAGACTGCCGATCACGCCGGCCAGGGATTCGATTTTCGCTTCGGCAGTGGCCAGGTCGCCGGACGTTGCCAGCAGCTTTCCTTCGATGTCGCTGATCTGGCCCTCGAGGAGCTTGCGTTTGCCGTCGATGGTGACGATGCTCCATTGGTCTTTGGCTTCCCGCAAGCGGTTGGCGGATTCCTTCCACCGCTTCTCCAGGAGCTGCGTCTGCTCCTGGAAGAATTCGTAGGAGCCGGCGGTGTGGTGGACGCGGAGATGCTCATCCATGTAGAGCGAAACAAGCGTGGAAACGACTTGTTGAGCCAGTTCCGGCCGCTCCGACTTGCAACCGATGATGATGGTGCTGGTCTTGCGGGGGACGGCGATGGAGACGGATTTTTCCAGCTTGGCGAGCGCCTGCTGGTGGAGCGGATCGCGGGATGTGGTGCTGGCGAGCGTGGCAGGCGCGAGTCGAGGTGCCACGGGCGGCACGTTCTCCACGGCGCGGCCGGCCAGAATGTTGTCGGCTCCCAAGGCTCCCACCACTCGCTCCAGCAGCGAACGGCTGCGGAGGACTTCCAGCAGCGAGTTCAGCTCGCTCTCGCGGGTGTCGTAGAGCGAGATGACCTGGCCGGAAGTGGCCGTCGCCGTGGGGTCCATCACTGCCGTCCGGCCAAAGCGGACGAACAGCCGGGCATCGGAGTAATAGGCCCGCGGCAGCATGAAGGAGCCGGCGAACGTCAGGAGCATAACGGCCGTGAAGAACCCGAGCGAATACCGCCAGTAGCGGCGGAGGGCCTGCCGGGTCTGCTGGGCATATTCAAGCACGAGGGAAACGGTAGACATGGCTGCACCATCCGTCATAACCCGGACGAGCGGCGCAGGTGCGCACTGGCGGAACTCCCCGGTATAGATACGTAGGCTGCCGGGGAGAGAAAGCAAGCCGGGCTCGGCTCAATGAGTTGTTTGGCATGATTGGGATAAGGATAGATTCCCTCCGCCGATTGCAGGTGTCGCTATGTCGGCCAACGAACTAGCCGCGAAGCTGAAGTCCCTTAACCCCAATACCGTTCATTTTTGCGCAAGTCACAGCCTCCAGGTAACTCGGGCTTGGACAATCATCCAAGCCCAAGGAGGCTATGACAATGTGGGAGCAAGGATGCAGGGCGCTAGCCCGCATTTCTCACACCAGCCTGAAGCGCCAGCGAAGGACAGCACGGCCAGTCGGTTCCGCCCGTTATCGCTACGGGCGTTTTCCTTCGCTTGCGCTTCAGGCATGTGTCGAAACAGCCTGCCGGCGATTCTCCTCGTGTTGTGAGAATTGCGAGCGAGATAAGCCACGAGCCAGTCATTCGCGGGTTGTTCGTCGAATCCGCTTCCAACGTCGAGTCTGCGGTCGCAGCGCATCGCAGTCGGATACGGCCCGAATGTCGAGATTGCCGTCATTCCCAAGGGGCCGTACGTGCTGGCGCAGGTGGCGATGTAGGCCGTCACTCCGTGACGTGCCAGGACTGGTCATTGCGCGGCGTGAAAAGTCCTTTCGCGAAACGTCCGCAGCGTTGCGCTAGGTCCACTCCCGAACGCCCCGGAGGTGCGTCCTACTTTGGCGAACCTGGCTTTTTTTCCTCGGATTTGAAATCAGCCACCCCTTCCACTTTGAGTTCAGCGATGGGAATTTCGGTGGCAACATCGCCAATGGCGACCACGGCTCGCATCGGCGCGGGCTTGGCGATGCCTTCGCAGATTCCTGTGCATTCCCAAGTCGCGGCGTTTTGATCCTTGGGAAAGAGAGTTGCTGCCCCGTAAAACCATTTTTTTGCTTCGTCCTCGGATCCTTTCAACGGCAGAAAATGCATGGAGATGCCCCTCCCCTGCTTTCGCGCTTTAGCATCAATGCCGTGAACAGTTACACTCATTACGAATGGCTGAAGGACCGGGACGCGGGTCGTTTCTGGTGAAGAATTGACGCCAGCCGCCTGGAGGTCCGGCAGTCGTACCGCGATGCTTGGCGGGGGTTTGGGCTTCGCCGTCGAGGTGATGCGTTGCCGGCATCCCACGCTGGACGCGGCGGCCAACAGAAGTGCGAGTCCCAAACTCGCTGTAACGTAGGCTGAAGTCTTCCAGAAGTTCATGGATGTTTGCATGCCTTGATACAAGAACCGCCAAACAGAGTGTTAATGCCAAGAACGGCCCGAAGTGAAGAGAGAAATAAACCAAGGAATTGCGGGGGTTCGCGCACGATCCACGCGAAGCCCCCCAGTTCAAGTCGCTTCGTTAAGTATGGCAATAAGTATAGGCAACCGGATTAAGCGCAGAATCATAGAGGATGGGCATAAGAAGTTGGCCGGGGGCCGGATATGCGCCGCCGACTGGGATACCGGTACCTGTCCACGAAAACCATCCTGCTCCTGGTCCCGCGGACTGGCGACTATTCGTTCAATCACATCCGCGATCTCGGACTCCTGACTCCTAGTGTCTTAGTGTAGCGAGCGATTTCGCCTTGCGTGAGATGTCGCTACGTTGAGGAATATCCGCTGCCAGGTGCAACTGGCAACGGGTGGCGGCTTGCAGATCGATCGTTCCTTGGTGCCTTCAGACCGTGTGTCAGCGTGATCGCAGGCCGTTCATTTTTGAGCCCGAACCGTCGCTGGAGCCGCCTTCGCGCGAGCTCGTAATTACTAGGATGGAACCCAAATGATGAATGACCAATCTCCTTTCTCCGTGTTTGTCGGAGTCGATGTCTCCAAAGACAAACTGGACGTCGCGTTTGCGGATGGCAATGAAACTTTGTCGATCGACAACTCTCCGCAGCAGATCGTCGCCGAACTCATCGGGCGAATCAAAACTCCGAAAGGCACGCTCGTCGTGTTGGAGGCCACGGGGGGCTATGAGGAATTGTTGGTCACGCAGTTGCATCAGCACCACATCGCTGTCGCCGTGGTCAACCCACGCCGCGTGCGTGCGTTCGCGGCCGGGATCGGCAAGGATGCCAAGACCGATCTGATTGATGCACAGGTGATTGCTTTCTATGGACAAGTCGTCAAGCCGGCCGCTCAGGCGGCTCGATCCGACGACGAGAAGAAGCTCCAGGCGCTGGTCGAACGTCGTCGGCAGTTACTGGATTTGATCAACCAGGAAAACAATCGGCGGCAGCAAACCGCCGATCCAGAAATCCAGGAATACATCCAGCAATCGCTGGAAACGCTGAAATAACAGGTCAAAACGATCGATGAGCGTTTGGCCCGCTGCGTCCAAGCGGACACGGCCAATGCTCGCAAAGTCGAGATCCTGGTATCCGTCAAAGGTGTCGGGCCGGTGGCCGTGAGCACGATTCTGGCCAAGTTGCCCGAACTGGGGAAACTCAATCGCGGCGAGATTGCCAAGCTCGTCGGCGTGGCTCCGCTGAACAACGATTCCGGCCAATCCTCCGGCCAGCGTCGCACGTTTGGCGGCCGATCGTATGTCCGCCGCGTGCTGTACATGGCCACGCTCGTGGCCACACGGTTCAACTCCCGAATCAAAACCTTTTACCAGCGTCTACTGAGCGAGGGGAAACCCAAGAAGCTCGCCCTGACCGCAGCCATGAGAAAGCTGCTCACGATCCTCAACACCCTCATCAAGACCGATCAGCTGTGGAAGGAACCCTGCAAAACGAGCGCCTGAGGTTCCCCCCAGACGCTCTGGAACACGCCCTTGGCGCACCCTCGACCTGGATATCCCTTGAGAAGTTGTGTCCCCACAGAGCTGCTCTCCGTTTCTCCAAGCCACGGCAACCTACGCTTGGTCGCCAACGGTCACAACCACCCTTGGACACCAGAGCCATGCCTCAAAAAATCCAAGGAAGTTCACCGTTGGATCCCAATCAACCGGCAACCCAACCCCACCTCCCAAAAAAGGAATTCAAAAATGCTTTTTGAATCTGCTATTGACAGAGTTTAAGACCGTCGCTGACGCCTGACTCCTGACTCCTGACTCTGGTCTCTGTTGGTTCCCATATTTCACGGCGATGCTCCTCTGCTCGATGGGCGAAGTTCGGGCCGCGACCGATACGCGGGCCTCTATTAATAAAATCGCAAACGGTGCCTGAAACCGGGCCGGAAAAATAGAAGGAATTTTCGGTTCGGGCCAGCG
>JBKJNY010000158.1:0-58122 GCA_046593355.1 Pirellulaceae bacterium
TTGAAATCGACGAACCGCTCCAGCGCTCTGCGCTCGGCTACTAGCGTCCGCAGTCCTTCCCCGTATTCGTTGAACAGCCAAACGCTAGGGGCGATCATCCCGAGCCTGCCACCCGGCCTGAGAAGTTCCAGACCCCGCTCGATAAAGGGCAAATAGAGGTCGAAATTGCCCGTCCGGGCCGAGCGGTAGCGATTCACCAGATATGCAGCGACTTGGGGGGACGACTTGCGGAAGTTTTGCAGTTTTACGTAGGGAGGATTTCCGATCACGCAGTCAAACTTCCCGCCCTCCATCGCGGCGGAGAACGCGGTTCCCCAATCGAACGCCTGCTCATCGACGGCCTGATCGTCCACGATGCTGTTCCCACAGCGGATGTTCGACGATAAGTTAGCCAGTGTCTTCCCCTGCTCCGCGGTGCGAATCCACAAGGCTAACTTGGTGATTTCAGCAGCTTCCTCGGAAAGATCGACGCCGAAAAGATTCTCGCGCAGAATAGTCGGGGCGATTTTATCAAATTCGCTATCTTGGATTGCGCCCAGCGCGAGGAGCTCCCCCAGAACTTCCTCGTACTGGTCTTCAAGGAAATTGAAGGCCTGGATGAGGAACGCGCCGCTCCCGCAGGCGGGATCGCAAACGCGGAGGTGCCGCAGAATGTCGTATCGTCCCTGGTGGTATTTGGTCCACAGATTCCCAATGCGGGCTTCGAGAGGTAACGAGAAATCGAGCCCCAATTCCTGTCCAAGAGCGGCGAACCGCTCGCTCAAGCAAGGGGCCAGAGTATGCCGGACGATGTAGGCGGTGACATGCGGAGGGGTGTAATAGACTCCTTCCCGCTTGCGGCGTCCGACCTTCGCGGAGTCTGCCTGCGGTTCCTCATGGGGGGTGCGGCGAATCTGCTCCAGGTCAGTAATGGACTGCTCGAACAGTTGCCCGAGCACATCGACGTTGACTTCGTATTGGAAGTCGTATTCGGCAATATCGCGGAAAAAATCAGTCCAATCATCCCCGAGATTGAGGTTGTCCACCGCATTGGGTTTGAATAGCTCGCCGTTATAGCCGCTGATTCCCGCGCGGGGATTGCCGGCGTCCACGCTCCGAAACAGGGCTTTGAAGTTTTGCCACCGTGGATTGGCCTCCAGCGAAACCGCTGGGAAATTGGTCCAGACATCCTTGATGATGTCCCGGGGGAGCAAGTGTCGGTCTTCGCAGAAGGCGATAAAGATGATCCGATCGAGCAGCTTTTGAGCAACGTGGATGGCCATATCCAGCGCGAGGTTGTGCGGAGCGCTGCGAAGATGCCGGATCAGTGCGATACGATGGTCGCGATAGTCTGCATATAACTCCTTCCCAACTTCTCTTTGCCGCTGCTGGCTTCGTTCGAGGAGATCGTCGCAGCGGGGGCGCTGCCCCGCGAGAATGGGAAGAAATGCGCCACTTTCAAACAAGCAGTAAAACTCGCGAAACCGGTCTTTCTTTTCTCTCAGCTCTTGCAGTGTAAAGTGCTCGTAGACCCGCTTGGTCTTGCCCCGATGGTAGAGCCGAAAGCTGACGTAGTTGCAAACGATCCCCCACGGACATTCGGGAACGTCATTCAAGTAGTCCCAAAGCTGGTCCACGGGGGTGCGGCCGCGCGACCGGTCCCGGTCGATATTCGATTTCGGCCCCTTCAGCTCAATGAAGGCCCGCGGGACGGATTTGACGCCTGGCGAGAAGAAACCAATCGCGCCGTCCGCCGCACCGCTGGGAATCGAGAATTCGGCTTCGAGATTCCAGCTTTCCTTGGCGTCCGAGAACAGCGTATAGCCCAGGGCGTGGCCAAAGACATCGGTCAGAAACTCCCCCTGAAGCGTGCTCTCGCTGCGGGTGAAAATCTTCCCGCTCGATTCCAGCTCGGCCCATTTGCAAATCGTCTTATAGGCTTCCTCCTGCTCGGGAGTGTTCAAGAAGCGGCTATCAGCGACGTCCCGTAGAACCTTCGGGACAAACAGTCGCTGTGCCCTGCGGCCGTTGCCGTTCCGCTGCGGCTCCAGTTCGGCGAATAATCCCTTCTGACTGGCGGCCACGCTTGTCCTTCCAATGGGTTCGTGCAGATAGCTAGCAGGTGTTCAAGAATACCGCTAGGCATTCCCGTTGACAACGACCAGCGACTGGAAGGAACTATGTGTCACTCAACCGCACAGAATGACTTTGGCGCGTTTGCCGCAGGAGCCGAGATTTTGCGGGCGGGAATACATTCTCGCCCTCACTCCTCCTCCGCCAGATCCCCTTCCGTGAGCATTGTGAAGCCCTTGCTGTGGAGGGTTTCCATGGCCATCTCCAGGTTGTCGACCATCAGGGCCACGGCTGGGTTGCCGTGGGGGCGGATGATGAGCGGGATGGCCTGCACGATGTTCACTTCCGCTTGCAAGAGCGCGGTGCAAACCTGCACGAGCGGCTGCGTGGCGGGGGGGAGCTCGACGCCGATCAGGTCGGTTTCGATGATGGCCAAGCCGGCCCGCTCCAGAATCTCCCGTCCCTGCTCGGGATGCGAGAGTAGGAAGCGGACCACGGCGCACTCCGTGGCGTCGTTGATGGAGAGCGCGACAATCCGCACGCGGCTCCCTTCGAATCGCCGCACCACCTTCAGCAGCTCGCCGACCCGATTTTCCAGGAGCACCGTGAACTGCCGGATTGTGGGGTAATCGCGGCCCCGCATCGTGGCAAAGCCTACGCCGGCTCCCTCTGCACCGCTACTCATGAAGCTGTCCCGTTCTGGGGATCCTCGTACAACGAATGGATTGAAAGTGGCCGCAGGTTCCGCTGCGACATGGACTAACTATAAAGCTGGCAAAGCTTTCCGTCAATTGAATTCGGCCCGCCCTGGAGGGCTGGGGCTAAGCTTAGCCGCCTCGTCCACGAGGCGATGGGTCGCTGATATCGGCGAGCGGCCACGTTCTTCATGCGGAGCGTGAAGAGTACTTTCCACCCCTTGTGCGCTCCGGCGGAGAGCGCAATATTGGGACTTGATTACCCGCTGCCCGCCCAAAACCCAAGGAGTTTCCCATGGCCCGAGCTAATGCTGTCACGTTCAAAGGCACCCCGATGACCCTGGCCGGCGAGGAGGTGAAAGCCGGCCAGGCCGCGCCGGATTTCAAGATTCATTATTTTGAAGGGGGCCTGAAGACCATTACCCCCGCCGACCTGAAGGGAAAGCCGACGATTTTGAGCGTCGTGCCGTCGCTCGATACGGGCGTCTGCGCCACCCAGACCAAGAAGTTCAACGACCAGCTTTCGGCCCTCGGCGACAAGGTCAACGCCGTCACCATTAGCCTGGACCTGCCGTTCGCCATGAACCGCTTCTGCGGAACGGAATCGATCAAGAACATGAAGGTCGGCAGCGACTACATGGACCGCAATTTCGGCAAAAACTGGGGGATGCTGATTGAGGAGCTGAAGCTGCTGGCACGCGGGGTATTCATCCTCGACAAAGACGGCAAAGTCGTCCACGCCGAAACGGTGAAGGAAGTCACCACCGAGCCGAACTATGAGACGGCGATGACGGCGCTCAAAGGATTGGTTTAGGGAAGATGTAGCGTTCTCACTAACCCGAAGCGTAAGCGAGGGAGAGCGACTCTCCCTCGCTTACGCTTCGGGTTAGTGTTTGATTACCGACCCTTCCGCTTCCCTCCGCGAAAGTACAGCGGGGCTCCTCGCTGTGCCGAACCTTGGGGAAGGAACCTCTGCCCGCCAGCCGCTGCCTTCCTGCCCGCGGCTCCTCTCACCTGCCTACGCGAAAATGGATTTTCGACGCGGCCAGCTCGACGACCGCCGCCGGCGCGTCCTCAGGGACGAGCTGTCGTCCGAGCCCGAAATCGATTCGGAAGGCCCATCGAGCGTCAAAAAGATGCTCCGCGCCTACAGCGAGGCCGTGCTCGAGGATCGCCAGCCCCGCATCACCGAGCTGATTCCGGTTCGCCCGTTTCTGGTGACCATGATTGTCCTGGTCGCCTTGACCGGCGTTGCGGCCCTGGAGACCCTCTACATCCAGCTCGAAACAAGTAGCTGGGGGAATGCGGCCCAACCGATTGCCCAGCGCTTCGCCGCCCTGGATCTTGCCAGCCGCGGGAATGTGGGGGCGTGGTACGGAGCCTGCTTGCTGGCCCTGGGGAGCGCGGCGTCGCTCGTCATTTTGAGCGTCCGCTGCCACCGCGTGGACGACTACAGCGGCCGCTATCGGGTTTGGCTGTGGACGGCGGCGGCTTTGCTGTGGGGAAGCTTGGACTGTGCCAGCGGCATCCATCATGCGTTTGGGGCGGGATTGGCGATGCTGGCCGGCACGCCGCAGCTCGCGGACCTTTGCTGGCTGGGAGTTTATCTGCTGGTGTTTGGCGCACTTGCCGTGCGGCTGGGGATGGAGACGTGGCACTCGCTTTCGGCCTTTAGCGCCCTGGCCGTGGCCGCGGTGCTGTACCTCGTGGCGGGGATGGCGGCTCTCGGTTTGTGGACCATCACGAGCCAGCTTGTCTCCACGGTGTTTGTCAGCTCCGTCACGCTCGTCGCCCACGTCGCCGTGATTGCCACGCTCGCGCTATACGCCCGCCACGTCTGCCTCGACGCCGCCGGCAAACTGCCGCTCCGCCTGCGGGCCAAGGACGGCAAGAAGAAAAAGAAGAGCAAGCCCAAGCTCTCCGTGGTCAGCAAAGATGATGAGGAAGCGGATGAAGCTGGCGATCAGCAGGAATCCGCAAAACCCGCCGCTGCCCCTGCGGCGGCTTCCAGCTCGAATTCGTCAAGGGATTCCAAAGCGGGCATTTCCAAAGCAACGCTGACGTCCCCCAGGCCGGCAGCGCAACCAAGCTTGAAGCCCGGTCCTCTGGCAAGCAAATTTGCAGTTTCATCGGTCTCGAAGGACGACGATGAGGACGATGACGAGGAATCTGACGACGACTCGGACGAGCAACTCTCCAAGTCCGAGCGCCGCCGCCTGAAGAAACTGGCCCGTCGAGAACAGATGCGGCGAGCGGCGTAGCGCGGGGTCGGGAGTCTTTGGCACCAACCGACCGTCCACCAAAGAAAACGCCGCGGCCAAAGACTCCCGACCCCCTGGGGTGGCAACTGCGTAAACGCCCGTCATCCGAGCGCCACCGGGATCTTGTTTACGATAGTGCGATTGCCGGGCGGCGACGTCAGGGGGTCGGGAGTCTTTGGCGAATGAGGTGAATGGCAGTGGTTATTCTTGTGACGCCAAAGACTCCCGACCCCAAGACTGCTCTTACGCTCCCGATTACTTCTTCATCCGCCCAATCCGCCCCAGCACCGTCTCCAGCGTCTGCCGCAGGACGAGGCCGCTCTTGCGGAGGGCCTGAACTTCTTTCGGCCAGAGATCAATTTGATGCCGGGCCAGGCAGCCGCCACGGCCGACGACGGTGGGTACGCTGAGCGCCACATCGCGGATGTCGTAGCAGCCGTTTTGCACCGTGGAGACGGGCAGAATGCGGCGCTGGTCGAGGGCGATGGAGTGAATCACGTCCCGGATGGCGATGCCGACCGCGAAGCCGGCCCCGGTCTTTTTCTTGATGACTTCGGCCCCACTCCCCTTGGTGCGGGTGAACAGTTCGTCGGCCACTCGGACGTTCCAGCCGGGGAACTTTTCGAGCGGCAGGCCGGCGACGGCGGCACTGGACCAGATGGGGACCATGCTGTCGCCGTGCTCGCCGAGAATCAGGGCGTTGATCTGCGTCGGCGGAGCCTTCAAGTGCTGGGCGATGAGGCTGCGAAAGCGGATGGTATCGAGCTGCGTCCCCAGGCCGATGACCTGCGACTCCGGCAAGCTCAGCCGGTCGGCGGCGACGTACGTGAGGATATCCACCGGGTTGCTGACGACGAGAACAATCGCGTCCTTCTTCATGCCGGCTTTCGCCACGTCCGCCAGGATTCCCAGAAACAGGTCCGTATTCCGGTTAATCAAATCCAGCCGGCTTTCATCCGGCTTGCGGCGGAGGCCAGCCGTGATGCAGATGATGTCCGACGACGGCACATGCTCATAGCCGCCGGCGACGATGACCTGGTCGGCGATGCTCGGCGTGCCGTGCAGGAGGTCGAGCGCATGTCCGCCCGCCAGATCGAGATTGAGGTCGAGCAAGGCGATTTCGCTGACGATTCCGCCGCATTGCAGCGCGAACGCCGCGGAGGAACCGACGAGGCCAGCGCCGCCGATGATGGAGACTTTCATAGTTTAGGTGGGGTAGGCTTCCAGCCTGCCCAAAAAAGATCTTTCTGGGCAGGCTGGAAGCCTACCCCACGGGTCTACTTCTTTGCCAATTCAGCCATCACCCGCTGGGTTATCATCTGCACGAGTGCCTCTTTATCAGAGCCACTCGAAACAGCCGCCTGTTTGGCGTTAGGCCCCATCGGAGGCGGAGCGTCAAAAGCTTTCCGCTCGATGCCGGCGGCTTTCCAACTGTCGCGGAAGACGTCGTTGGCGCAGACGTCGCAGTTCTTGTATTCCTCGGTGTTCCGCGGGTCGGACCAGCCCCATTTTTGCTTGAGGTCGAGCAGCTCCCGCTCCTTGGTCTCGTCGAAGTAGTTGACCCTGCCCAGTCCCTTGGCCAGCAACAGGATGCGGCAGTAGGCATCGAGGATTTCGGTCCACCAGTAGGCCCGCTCCACGTTCTCGCCGTAACTAACCGTACCGTGGTTGGCCAGGATAATGACGTTGGTCTTGTTGACGAACGGCAGGATGGTGTCGGCGAACGCCTGGCCGCCGGGCGTTTCATACTTGGTAATCGGCACGTCGCCGAGGAAAACCTCCACCTCCGGCAGCACGCACTGCGGGATCGGCTCGCGGGCGACGGCGAAGGCGCAGGCGTGCGGCGGGTGGCAATGCACCACGCTCTTCACATCCGCTCGCTGCTTGTAGATTTCCAGATGCAACAGGGCCTCGCTGGAGCGTTTCTTCGCTCCGGCGATTTGCTTGCCGGTCATATCGACCGTGGAGATGTCTTCGGGCTTGAGGAAACCCTTGCAGTGCATCGTGGGGGTGCAAAGGACTTCGTTGTCCCCAACGCGGACCGTGATGTTGCCGTCGTTGGCAGCCGCGAAGCCCTTGGCGTAAATTCGCCGGCCGATTTCGCAGATGTCTTGCTTGATTTTGTGAGTATTGAGCATTGGGTTTTACGCGTGCATTTCGCTATCGCTCATGCACCCTACTGGAGGTTGATTTCATCCAAAATCGCCGACGCATAGGCGTCAACCGGCTTCTCCGCGGGACGGAACGGCTGAGAGGCTTCACCCCCTTCGCTCATGGCGATGAGGCTGCCGACTCCTGCACCGTTGTCGTCCCAAACCACCATTTCGTCCGCCTGCGGCTCATCGCCTTGTAGTTCCGCCAATGACAATGGCACCACCAGCCGCAGGCTCGCGCCCTGGAAGGACTCGTGCCACTGGCTGAGGGTGACGGTGCCGATGACTTTGGCGATACGCATGGTTCAATTTGTTCTACTACTGGTCATATTTCAGGGCTATCTTGCGCTTCTTCAACTCGTCCTTGACGAGCGGCGTGACAACCGCCTTCTTCACAACTATCAGCCGTTTGACGTTTGCCAGCCGGCCGTCGAGCGTGGCCATCGTCACCAGCCGCTCCGTGAGCTTCACCGTATCGCCATCACTCCGCGAAGGTTCGGCAGCCGCCGCGGTGAGGCGGCGGATGACTTCGCGGACGATGTATTCGATGTCGATGTCGCTCATGAAATCCAAATCAAACCTGGCACGTCACGGAGTGACGGCCTACTCTAATCACATATTCCAATCACGCTCCACCGAACCGGTGTCGCGTCGGTTTTCAAAATCTCTCGCATGTATTTGCCGTCGCTGCTGATCATCACCCGCTCGCCGATTCCGGCCCCGACCGCGTCCACCGCAATTTGCGGGTCGGCATCCGGCGTTTTGCCATCGGCCATTAGCGGCTGCACGATGAGCAGCTTCTGGCCGTGCATCGTGGCGTGCTTCACGGTCGAGGTCGCGGTTCCCACCACCAGGCCAACTTGCATTGTTTTGTCCTAGACCGACGATTTCCCTAGAACCCACAAATCATCGATCAGCGAGCAGCGTCGTTCGCGCGTGAACGTGAGCGGTGTCGTCACTCCTTCGCCGGTCGGCCCAGCGATGGAAAACGACAGGTATCCTTCGCCACCCAGACCGAGCGACGCCATGCAGGGGCCGTTCTTCACGAACAGCGTGGTGTCCATGACACGGCCCATCTTGGTCATGTTGTGGACGTTCTGGCTGTGAATCATGCTCGTATGCCGGAAGCCGTGCTCGGACTCTTTCGCTTTGGCAATCCCCTCGTCCACGTCGCGGACGCGAACGAAAGGGATGAACGGCATCATCTGTTCCACCGGGACGAACGGGTTCTGATAGTCGGTCTCGCCGAACAGCAGCTCGGTCTTGTCGGGGACGCTCTTGCCTGCCCCGCGAGCTAGGACTGACGCGTTCTGGCCGAGGAAATCCTTGCTGGGCGCGTCGTGTTTGTGCTCCCCTTCGCCGACCTTGATGATGGCCACCTTGGTCAGGGCATCGACTTCGCGGGCATTCAGCCGCACCGCGCCGGCCCGCTCCATAGCGGCGAGCATCTTGTCGAAGACGGAGTCGACGACGAAGACTTGTTTCTCCGCGATGCAAAGGAGGTTGTTATCGTAGGCACCCCCCTGGATGATGCAGCGGGCGGCTCGATCGAGGTCGGCGGTCTCATCGACAACCACGGGCGGATTGCCGGGGCCGGCGACGACTGCCCGTTTGCCACTGTTGAGAGCCGCCCGTGCGACCGCGGGGCCGCCGGTGACGCAAATCAGGTTGATGCCACGGTGTGCGAACAGGGCATTGGCGGATTCGAGGGTCGGCTCGGCGATGAGGCAAATCAGGTTGTCGATGCCGACGTCGTTGTAAATGGCCTGGTTGAAGCGGCGAACTCCCTCGGCCGCCACTTTCTTGCCGCTGGGATGCGGGTTGACGACTAGCGTATTTCCGGAGGCAATCATGCTGACCGCGTTGCCAGTGATGGTCGGCAGCGAGTGCGTGACGGGCGTGATGACGCCGATAACGCCGAAGGGAGCGTGTTCAATCACCGCCAGGCCGTGGTCGCCGCTGAAAACTTCGCTCCGCATGAACTCGACGCCGGGAGTCTTTTCGCCGAGCGTCTTGAGCTTCTCAATCTTGTGCTCCAGGCGGCCGATCTTGGTCTCGTTCATCTCCATCGTGCCTAGCTCGACGCAGTTATCGATGGAAATGCGGCGGATATGGCTGATGATTTTCTTGCGCTGCTCCAGCCCCTGCTCGCTGAGCTGCTCAAAAGCATGGCGAGCCGCGATAACCGCCTCGTTCACGTCGTGAAAGATGCCGTAGCGGCCCGCGGAGGACTTGGGCGCTACATTGGCCCCGCGACCGACCTCGGCCAGGACTTGGGCAACCACGCTGCGGATAAGGGATTCGTTGATTTGCATATCGGACTCTTGGTTCTTATTTTTCGTTCCGGCTGTACACTTCGGCCTGGTCCACATGGACCGAATCGACAATGCCGACAACGACGGCGTCGATGGGCATGTTCTTGGTTTCGAGGGTCAGGCGCGCGCTGGAGCCTTGGGTCAGCAGGACGTAGTCGCCGACGCCGGCTCCCAGCGTATCGACAGCGACAAACGTACGGCCGGTGGTGACCAGGCTTAAGCGTTTGCTCGGCTCGACACGGTAAGGCTCGACGACAAGCAGCTTGAAGCCCTTCATCGAGGCGACCTTTTGCGTCGAAATCAGCGAGCCGGTGACTTTGGCGACGAACATCTATTTCCCCTCCAGGTGGGCCTGGCTTTGCCGGGCGACAATCAATTCTTCGTTCGTCGGGATAATCCAAATCTGGGTGCGGCTGTCCTTGGCCGAAATCTTGCCTTCCCCCTTGGCTGAAGCGTTTGCCTGAGCATCCAAAATTATGCCGAACTGCTCCAGATTTGCGCAGGCTGCGGAACGGATATGCGTGCCGTTCTCCCCGATGCCGCCGGTGAAGACGATAATGTCGGCTCCGCCGAGTTCCACCAACATGCCGCCGAGATGCCGGCGGATTTCGCTGGTGAAAACGTCGAGCGCAAGTCGAGCACGTGCATTTCCTTTCGCAGCCGCTTCTTCCAAGTCGCGGATGTCGCCACTGACGCCGGAGAGGCCGAGGAGGCCGCTTTTTTCCGCCAGCGTGTGCAGCACCTCATCGAGCGTCTTCCCTTCCGCCTTCATAATCAGCGGCAGGGCGAATGGGTCGAAGTCGCCGACGCGGTTGTTGTGCGGCAGTCCCGATTGCGGACTCATTCCCATCGAAGTCGCCACGCTTTTCCCGCCGCGAATCGCACAGAGGCTGTTGCTGCCGCCGAGGTGGCAGGAGATGATCCGCAGATCGCTCTTACCAAGTAGCTCTGCCGTGCGTATGGCGATGTAGCGATGGCTGGCACCGTGGAACCCCCACCGTTTGATGTGAAGCTTCTCGCCCCATTCATACGGCGCGGGATAGAACCTCAGCCGGTCCTCGATGGTTGAATGAAATCCGGTCTCGAACGCCGCCACCAGCGGAATCTCCGGCAGCTTCTCCGCGAGGAGCCGCATCGCCTTGATGTAGGGCGGGTTGTGTGCCGGGGCGACCTGGTTCATGGCTTCCATCGCGGTCAGGACTTCCGGGGTCACTCGCTGCACGCCGCTGATGCTGCCGCCATGCACCGCCTTGAAGCCGATGGCCGAGACTTCCCCCGCGTCCTTCAGGCAGCCGGTCTTGGGGTCCGTCAGTTGCTCCAGGCATTTGCGAACCGCGGCTGCGTGGTCGGGGACGCGCGACTTCAACTCCTGCCGCTGGCCGCCGATTTCGACGAAGCAGGAGCTTTCCGGCGAGCCAATTCGTTCCACCCCTCCGCGCGCAAGCTGCCGCTCGCCGTTCATATCGAACAGGCGATACTTAAAGCTGGTCGAGCCGAGGTTGGCAACGAGGATTTTCATAGTTGGTAGTAACCCGCTTCAGCGGGTTAAGTGCATAGCGCTAACCCGCTAAAGCGGGTTACTACGAACGCTTACGCCATGAAGGCTTCCATCAGCCCTTCCGCCGGACGCGCAATGACGTGGCTGCCGACGAGCTCGCCGGCTTGCTGGGCGGCCTGAGCCCCCGCTTCCACGGCCGCGCGGACGGAGCCGACGTCGCCACTGACGATAGTGGTGACCAGCGCCCCGCCGATGCCGATCCGCTTGATGATTTGCACGTTGGCGGCTTTGGCCATCGCGTCGGTCGCGGAGACGAGGGCGATGAGCCCTTTAGTTTCGAGAAGTCCGATTGCTGTGTTCATGGTGAGATTGTGTTGTGGTGAATGCAAGAATAGTACTCATCACGCTCCGCGTGATGACCGGCTTCACGCTTGGCGTGAAGTGCGAAGATTCCTCACGCGGAGCGTGAGGAATACTTTACGCCTTGGCCCGTTTGAGCCCTGGCGGAAGGACGACGCCGAGGTCTTCATGCGGGCGAGGAATGACCTGCACGCTGACGACTTCGCCAATCCGCCCGGCGGCGGCGGCTCCGGCGTCGGTCGCGGATTTCACCGCGGCGACGTCGCCGGTTACAAACGCGGACACCAGCCCGCTGCCGACCTTGTCCCAGCCGACGAACTGCACATTGGCAGCTTTCAGCATGGCATCGGTCGCTTCAACCAGGGCGATGAAGCCCTTGGTCTCAATCATGCCGAGTGCTTCGATGGTCTTTGCCATGAGTTACTCCGAGGAAGAAAAGGGTGAGTTTTCAGTTTTCAGTTTTCAGTTTTCAGTGTCCAGTGTCCAGTTCCCCAACTGAAAACTGAACACTGAAAACTGAACACTTCTCCGGTTAGTGCTTGCATCCGCAGCCGCCGTCTTGCTTCAGCAGCTCGACCTTCGTCGCGGCATCCAAAAAGCAGGCGTTTCCTTCATCCGTATCAATGTGGACTTCCAGCTTGCTGGTGCTGTCGGCCCGGACGAGCAGGTCTTCGTAGATCGTGGTGGAGAGCGGGCTCTCGATCCGCAGCTTCATCAGGTCGCCGTTTTTGACGCCGTAGTATTCGCAGTCGCGGAGGTTCATGTGGACGTGCCGGGCCGCGCGGATGACCCCTTCTTGCAGCTCGACGACCCCTTTCGGGCCAACGAGCACGCAGCCGGGCGTTCCCTTGATGTTGCCGCTATGGCGGACGGGGGCGTCGATGCCGAGCGAAATGCTGTCCGTGAAGGCGAGCTCCACCTGGCTGAATTTGCGCGTCGGGCCGAGGACTCGCACGGTCGGCAGCATCCGCCGCCGCGGGCCGACGATCATCACCTGCTCCGCTGCCGCGTAAAAGCCGTCCTGATAGAGCGGCTTATCGATATTGAGCTTCGCGCCGGGGCCAAAAAGGATTTCCACGTGTTCATCCGTCAGATGGACGTGACGAGCCGAGATGCTGACCATCAAATTCGGTTTGTATGCTTCACTGGCATTTGCAGACGAAGAACCCTTGGCTGAAGCCCCGCTTTGGGCCAGCACGATTTGCCGCACGATTTGTTCGACGACCGTCCGGTCGAGAGTTGCCGCGCTCATGAAGCCATTTCCAACTGTTTGCGTTCGCCCGGCTCCGCCGTCACAACTTTCACGCCTGCATCCGCCAGGCGCGCTTGCCACTCAGGGGCGATTTCCGCGTCCGTCACCAGCACGTCGATCTCATCGAGCGGGCAGAGGAGAGCCAGGCTGGTGTGCCCGAACTTCGTGCTATCCGCCACGACAATCACTTCCTCCGCACTCGCCATCATCGCCCGCTCGGTTTCGACGAGCAGCAAATTGCTGTTGTAATATCCCCGCTCGTTCGCCCCCGCAACACTGAGCACCGCCCGCCGCACGTTCAATCCGGTCAGCATCTGGTTCGCGTACGGTCCGAGCGTCACCCCCGTGCGGCTATGGACGTAACCGCCGAGGAGCACCAGGTCCGCGTCGCTGGACGTGAACAGGTTGGCCACCGGCAGCGAGTTCGTCACCACTTGCAGCGGCCGACCCACCAGGAGCTGAGCCAGCTCGTAAGTGGTGCTGCCGCCGTCGAGCAGAATCGTATCGCTGTCCTCAATCAGCCGGGCCGCCGCGGCCGCAATTCGCCGCTTGCGGTCCCAGTTGAGGGACTGTCGCTGGTCGAAATGGGCGAGCTTGGGAGACGGCCCGGTGTAAAAGACACCCCCATGCGTCCGCTGAGCCACGCCAATTTCTTCCAAATAGTCTAGGTCACGCCGAACCGTGGACTCCGACACCGCCAGCTCGTCCGCTAAATCCGGCAGCGACGCGAACCCCCGCACCCGCACCAATTCCGTCAGCCGGCTCCGCCTGTCCTCAGTGAGCGATTGTTTTAGCACGCTAGCATCCTTCCGCAAACTCCCCGCAAGTTACCTAATTATGCGCGGCGGATGGAGAGAATGCAAGGAGGCTGTGAAAGAAATCTATCGCAATGAGAAAGATTATTATCGTTCAGCGTAACATCAAACACGCAAAAGCTTTATGTGATTGTAAATTGCGATATTGCGCCTTAACTGCGTGAATTATGCCAGAATTACCTTGCCGCCATGCACGGAAACTCTCCCTGCCGCTATCAGATTAATCGCTTCGGGTAGCGCTTCGCATTCGGCCTCAAAAACACGCGCCGCCAGAGATTCCGGTGTGTCCTTCGGCATAACCGGCACGCTCCGCTGCAAGATGACCGGTCCGTGGTCATAGACATTATCCACGAAATGCACCGTGCAGCCGCTCGTCTTCTCACCAGCCGCCAGCACTGCTTCATGCACATGATGGCCAAACATCCCTTTGCCGCAGAACGCCGGGATCAGTGCCGGATGAATGTTGACCACGCGGTTTTCGAAGTCCGGCGGAATGAGCACATGCTTGAGAAAGCCCCCCATGACCACCGCCTTCGCGGCAACCTCTCGGCATGGCCCGAACGTCGCTTCACTATATGCCTCGGCCGAAAGCTCGTTCGTCTTTTCCACCACCAGCGTCTTGATTCCCGCCTCCTTCGCAAGCTCCAGCCCCTTGGCCGCTGGGTTGCTGGAGACAACCAGGCAAATCTCCGCGTACAGTTTTCCCTCACTCACCTTCGCAATCAAATTGCGCAGCGTCGTCCCGCCGCCGGAGATGAGGACGGCGATGCGGAGAGGCTTAACCATTCCCGGCCACCTTGCGCACAAAGAGCGTCAGCTTCTCGTCGCCAAGTTCGGTTTCAATGCCTGGAGCGCCGGGCAAAGCTTCAAAGACAATCTTCACCGCCAGCGTTTCGCCGCTGATGTGTGCCAGGTTGTCAGTTATCGCCTTTTGCAGCTCTGGTGAAGCACCGACAATGCCGATTTCGATGCGGTCGGTGAAGTCGAGGCCGATATCCTTCCGGCGATCCTGAATGAGCCGAACGACATCGCGGGCAAGGCCTTCCGCGAGCAGCTCCGGCGTGAGTTCGGTCGCCAGAACAACTACACAGCCGCTCCCCTGTGCTGCCGCCCAGCCGGGTTTGGCTTGCAGGCGGACCTGGATGTCTTCGTTGTCGAGTTCGACCTTTTCGCCGCCGATGTCGAGAGTCACTTTCCCCGTGGCGGTGAGTTCCGCCAACAGTGCTGCGCCGTCCGCCTTGCCAAGCGCCGCCTTTACGCCGGGGAGCAGCTTGCCGATCTTTGGGCCAAGTTGCTTGAAGTTCGGCTGGACGAGGTAGGTGATGTATTGGTCGGCGCTGGTGGCGTAGTCGATTTGCTTGACGTTCAACTCATCGCGGAGCAATTCGTTGTGCTCTTGCAGCCATTTTTGGTGCGTGGCGTCGGAGAGAATCACTTCCACCTTGGCCAGCGGCTGGCGGACTTTGAGCTTGTTGGCCATGCGGGCGGAAAGACCGAGGGAAGCGATCTCGCGGAGGAGCTTCATTTGGGCGGAGAGGGTTTCATCGACCGTTGCGGCGTCGCCGGTGGGGAAGTCGCAGAGATGGACGCTCTGTTCGATGTTAGCTCCTAGGTTCTGCCAGATAGTCTCCGCGAGGAACGGAGTGAAGGGAGCGATGAGCTTGCAAGTGGTCAGCAGGCACTCGTAGAGTGTCCAATAGGCATCGAGCTTCTCCGGTGACTCTTTGTCGGCTGCCCAAAAACGGTCGCGGCTGCGGCGGACGTACCAGTTGGAGAGGGCGTCGACAAATTCATTGATGCGTTTGCAGGCTTCGAAATTGTCGTAGGCGTCCATCCGCTCGACGACCGCGGCACAGGTGCGGTTGAGCTCGCTGAGCACCCAACGGTCAAGCTCCCCGCGCTGCGAAACTGGGCGGCGGCCGTCCGTTGCCAACGGATCAAAGCCGTCGATGTTAGCGTAGATGACGAAGAAGCTGTAGCAGTTCCAGAGGCGGAGGAGGAACTCGGGGATGCTGTCTTTGATGGCCTGCTCTTTGTAGCGGATGCCCGTCCACGGCGGCTGGTTGGCGAAGAAGTACCAGCGGAGGGCGTCGGCTCCGAACTTGTCAAAGATCTCCCCCGGCTCGCGGTAGTTCCGCTTCTGCTTCGACATTTTCTGCCCGTCCTCGCCGAGCATGAGGCCGAGGACGATGCAGTTCTTGAACGGATGAGGATAGGGAGTGCTTTCTGTTTCCTGTCTCCTGTCTCCTGTTTCCTTTTTCTGGGCAGGCTGGAAGCCTACCCCACTGAAGAGCATCGTGCTGATCGCGAGCTGGCTATAGAACCATCCCCGCGTCTGGTCGAGGGCTTCGCTGATGAAGTCGGCGGGGAATTGCTCGTGGAATTTGTCGGCGTTCTGGTGCGGATAGCCCCACTGGGCGAAGGGCATCGCGCCGCTGTCGTACCAGCAGTCGATGACTTCCGTCACGCGGCGCATTTTCGCGCCGGCGGCGAAAGGGGAATCGTAAGTGACCGCGTCGATGTACGGCTTATGGACCTTCAGGTCTTCGGGAAGGCTCGGCTTGGCTTTCTTGGCGACGTCCCAGACTTCGGTGCCCGTGACGCCGTTCTTGTCGAGCAATTCTTGATAGCTGCCGATGGCTTCCTTTTCGCCAGTCTTGTCACAAACCCAGATGGGAAGAGGCGTTCCCCAGTAGCGCTCACGGGAGAGGGCCCAATCGACGTTGGATTCCAGGAAATTGCCGAACCGCCCGTGCTTGATATGCTCCGGCAGCCAGTTGATCTGCTCGTTGTTGGCGAGCATCGCTTCCTTGAACTGCGTCGTTTTGATGAACCAACTCTTGCGCGGGTACTGAATGAGCGGGTCTTCGTCCGCCCGCCAGCAGAAGGGGTAGTCGTGGATGTATTGCTCTTGGTGATAAAGCTTCCCTTCATCACGCAGCCGACGGGTGATATCCTTGTCGCAGTCTTTGACCCACCGGCCTTGATAGTCAACTACTGGAGGACGAAAATTACCATTAGGAGCAACGGGGCAAATCAAACCTGGTCCGAGACAGACGATTCCAGAGGAACTTACCTCGTCAATAATTTCACTTAGCAATGCGTAGTCGGCTTCGCCAAAAGCGGGAGCGAGATGAACAATACCTGAGCCAGAGTCGGTTGTCACAAAGCTCGCATCATGGACACGCCACCACCTGAGCCAGTCACAAGCCCCACCGTCGCGAAGCTCTTGTTCCCACGTCTCTCTCAGTTCTCGAAATGCTTTTCCTTCGGCTTCTTCGGAATCAAACTTTTGCACATCCCAGCTAAGATACTCTCCGTACTCGAGAACGTCTTTGTAATAGTAGTCAAACGGCGGCAGATACCGTCTCCCAACGAGGTCCGACCCTTTACACGTCGAAAGTACCTTCAATTCCCGTTTCACCTTCCCAGCAATCGTCTCGACCAGCGCCGCCGCCATCACCATCTTTTGCCCAGTCTCGGCATCCTCAACCGTCGCATACTCTAAATCTCGGCGAACAGCTGCGAACTGATTGCTCGGCAGCGTCCAAGGTGTAGTTGTCCAAACAAGCAATGACGTATCGGTCTTCTTACCTGCGTCATCAAGTAGAGGGAATTGCACATAGACACTCGGATCGGCGACCTCTCTACGACCTTGGTCGACTTCTCCCTTTGATAACGCCGTTCCCCCCTGTGCCCACCACCAGACGATCTTGTGCCCCTGGTAGAGCAATCCCCGGTCGAACAAATTCTTCAGCGACCACCAGACGCTTTCCACGTAGCTTTGGTGGTAGGTGACGTAGGCCTCGTCGAGGCGGATCCAAAAGCCGATCCGTTCGGTGAGGCGTTCCCACTCCTTCATGTACCGCCAGACCGATTCCTGGCATTTGTGGATGAATTTCTCGACCCCGTAGGCTTCGATTTCCTCCTTGGCGTGGATGCCGAGCTCCTTGCAGACCTCGACTTCCACCGGCAGGCCATGGGTGTCCCAGCCGGCTTTGCGTTCGCAGAGGTAGCCCCGCATGGTGCGGTAGCGGGGGAAGAGATCCTTGATGGCCCGGGTCAGGCAGTGGCCAGGGTGAGGCATGCCGTTGGCCGTCGGCGGACCTTCGTAGAAGACGAACCGCGGAGCCCCCGCCCGCCTGGCCAGCGACTGCTCGTAAATCTTCCGCTCGGCCCAGAATTTCAGGACTTCTTCTTCCAGCTTAGGGAATGAGGCGTTGGCGGGGACCGGTTTGAACATGATGGGCGGGCGTTGAAGGCCGAGAAGTCAAGGCAAATACACCCTCACCCCGGCCCTCTCCCAAGGGGAGAGGGGGAAAGAAGGGACGTAGCCAGTAAACCGCGCAAGAGGAAATTACGCAATTCGGGTAGGACGCGGGTCTTCTGCGATTGGTTCGGCGAAGAGAGGAAGAGAAGGGGAATTACCGCGGAGGACGCGGAGGGGCGCAGAGAAGAGGACGGCAGAATAATGGAGGGCAGAATAATGACGGCAGGCAACCATCGCTTCTGTCTCCCCTCTGCGCACCTCCGCGTCCTCCGCGGTTATCCCCTCTGCTCGTCTTTTGCTGTTGCTAGCCCCGCACAAACCCTCTAGCCGTTAAACCTTTACGCGCGGCGGTGCAATCGGCGATTCCGCTGCGATTCCTTCCATCCAAAGGGCCGGTAAAATCGAAAAAATCCTACCATTTGGGAGGGCCGCCTTCCGACAAGTATTATCGGGCAGGCATGTCCGAACCGGTTCGCTTCCTAGATGTACCCAGGGCCGCGGCTCATCAAGCCGCCGTCGCACCTAGGCAATCCAGTTCAGACACGCTACCCAATTCGCGCTCGTGCTCCGAAAGATTCGCGCCCGCTCCCGTCCGGACGATCCAGACCCGGCCGGGAACCCACGCGGGTATGCACCAGGACACGCATTTTCATCCTCAGGAGGGGGGACCCATGCGACGTTACGTATTCCGATTGACATTCCTTGCGCTGGCCGCGCTGGGAACGTCGGTTGTGCTGGGCAATGACCAGCAAATTGCCAAGACCATCGTGGAGAAGCTGAGCGCCGAAAAGAAGTCCGGCAAGCTCAAGGGCTTCAACATCGAGCTCAACGTCGAAGAGGGAACGGTCTGGCTCTCGGGCCGCGTCTCCTCGGACGACCAGCGGACCACGGCGCTTGAAATCGCCCGCCGCGTGAAAGGGGTGAAGCAAGTCGTGAATGACCTCAGCGTCGAAACGGCGCCGGTCAGACAGGCCTTCACGCCAGTGGCGCACGAAGTGGGTACAGGAGTGAATGCCTACGAGGTGCCCGCTCCCATTCCACTCCCCGCCCCCGCCCAGTTGCAGCCCCTTCCGGCCCAGCCGCAACCGCTGGCCGCGCAGCCGATTCAACTGGCCCCGCAGCAGATGCAATTTTCTCCTCAGCAGTTGCAAATGGCGGCGCGCCAGATGCAGCAGATGCAGCCGATGCCGTATGTCTATGCCCGGTCGAACACCCAGGTTCCCCTGGCGTACGGCCCGGCCCGCACCATCGCCTACCAAGGTCCAGAGGGAGCCGGCGGAGGCCCGATGCCGATTTCCGGCGGCGGAGCGACCGGCATGGCTGCCGCTCGCTATGACCATCCCAACATGCCCGGCTATTCCTGGCCGAGCTACGCCTCGCACCCCAACTATGCGGCTGTGACGTACCCCAAACAGTACTCCCCCACCGCCTGGCCCTACATCGGCCCGTTCTATCCCTATCCCCAGGTTCCGCTCGGCTGGCGCCGGGTCTGCCTGGAATGGGATGACGGTTGGTGGTTCCTGGATTTCAACGCCCGCCGCCACTAATCGTAGTCCGCTCACTCCGTGAGCGGACGGTCTGCACACGGAGTGTGCAGGCTACTGAGTGCGGTAGGCTGAAAACGTAACGCCAAAGCCTTCGCGGAGCACCTGCTTCGCGAAGGCTTTTTCCGTGGAATGGACTCTGCCGAGGGACCGCGGGACGAGTAGAATAGGGGGCGATGAGCACTCCGCAACGAATCACTTGTCCGCATTGTCAGGGGAGCATCAAGGCTCCCCCGCTGGCTCCCGGCTCGATTTGCAATTGCCCGAAGTGCGGAAGAAGTTTCCCGCTACCGGGAGGAACCCCGTTGAGCACGCCGGCAAGTCCAAGGGCGACCGCTTCCTCGACAACGCCTGTCCGACCTGCGCCGCCTCAACCACACGTCGCCAAACCGCTGGCGGTTTCGCCCCCGCCAGCTCCTCTCCAATCACCCACTCACGCCGCCAATACCGCCACGCAACCGGCGCATCGGCAAGAGCCTCCGCCTCTGAAGCCAACGCCCCCGCCTCCCAAACCGGTGGAGGTCGCGGTGGTCTGCCATGTTTGCGGCACGCGGATGTACGCCAGGGAAAGTCAGATTGGCCAGACGCTGCGCTGCCCCGACTGTTTCACCGATGTGGAAGTGAAGGCCCCCAAGGTCGGTCCACCGCCGCCCAAGAAAAAGACGCTTGCCGAGATGGAGGAATTTCAGCTCAGCGACCCCGGTGAGCGGCCCGCTTACAAACCGATGGTGGAGGCTCGCGGCGAATATGCGGAGTTGAAACTGCTCGATCCCAAAGCGCCCCCTCGGAAGGAGCAGCCGGCGCAGGGGGCGGGCGCGCCAACGTCCATTCCTTCGCCCACGGTCGACCCGATGATGCTGGAGGCGCTCTTCCCCCCGCCATTGGCCGCGCCACGCCCCGTACATGCCGCAACCGCGGTAGCGTATGTAGAAGACGATCTCGACGACCAGGAAGTGGTCCTTAGCGCCCCGGTCGAGCGGATTGAAGTGAAGACGGAAGTCAAGGTTCCCGATCTTCCCCCGCCGCAGCGGGAAGAGCGGAAAGAGGCCGGCTGGAACGATGCCGAGTGGGGATTCATCGCCAATCCACGTGCCCCAGGGGCCTGGAAACAAAGCCCGTTCTACATTGGAATCTTCGGAGTCTTCACCGACCCGCGCTTGCTGGTGCGCGTAGCCGCCTACAGCGTCGGGCTGACGGTGGTGCTATCGCTCCTGGGGAAGGCGGCAATTCTGGCTCAGCCCGACAGCGGCCAGCAAATGACAGCCATTGTCACTTTCCTGACTTTTGCAATTCTAGCCTTCCTGGTCCTCATCAGCTTCTCCCCCTGCTTGCTGGCGATTGCCGCGGACACCGCCAATGGCGATGACCGAGTGCAATCGTGGCCGGATTGGAACGTGACGGAATGGATTCTTTCGGCTTTGTACATTCCGGTCGCCGGGGCCCTCGCCGCGATGCCAGGCGTCATCATGGCCAGCATGTTTTTGGCGGTAGGGGCTCAGTGGTTCGCCCCGTTCCCGCCGCTGGTCTCATTCCTGGCGATATTCCCCATCCTCTTCACTTCCATGATGACGGAGAGCTCGCTGGTCTATCTCATCTCGGGCACAGTCCTCAAATCGCTCCGTTCGCATGGCGACGGCTGGATTACGTTCTACATTTTGTCCTTCTTCTTTTTCCTGTTCGCTTCCCTGGGGGCCGTCCTGGTGGAAGTGGGCATTGAGATGGAAGGCACCGGGCTGGTTTTCATGGCGGCCATCGCCGCGGTACTCTTCGTGTTTCTTGCGATCCTCTACTTCCGCCTCTTGGGCCGGTTGATGTGGTTTACGCAGATCGCGCGGAAAAAGATGACGGAGAACTGACATTGTTGAGGTCCGAAAAAAGGTACGTCCCAAGGATTCATTTCTGGACGTTCCCCGCGCCGTCCATGTTTTCGTCCGCAATGAGCACCATTTTCCGCAATCGTGCCTCCGTCTCTTGATTGCTCAAGTACTCGACGGCGCCATCGACGGATACCACAATCGCTCCGTCGAAATGCCGGCTGCTGATGGAGTTCTTGGCATCCGAGTTGATGGCGAATTTGAGAGTGCGGATTTCCAGATCCCGCGGCTCCATCCAGTGGATGTCTGAGTTGCGGATTTCAACCACCATGATGCTGTTGCCTGGTCCATCCTTGAAGTCGCTGATGCGGGATGACTGGTTGGGACCTGGCCAGGCGGTGCCGGGGCCGGTGATCGCCACGAAGTTCGTCATTCCCGCCGCGCTGGATGAATCGTCTGCGCAGCTCCAAAAATGGACGTCAATCTCGTGAAGCAGCCTATTCTCTAGACCGTTCCAAGACTCCGACATGTCGTACCGATCATAGAGCGGTTGCTGCTCACATTGCTGCAGAATAAGGACTCGCCAGCTATGGAGCGGCTTACCCTGGGAATCGGTTGTTGTGGCGGGCGGGAACGAATTCCAAACGTCATGATAACAACTGAGCGCGACACCGATCTGCTTGAGTCTGCCGCCGCATGAAATACGCACCGCTTCCATTCGAGCCCCTCTCACCAGCGAACGAAACCAGACGCCTATCGCCAATAGGACGCTTAGGACCAGGATCAGCAGCATCAACTCCCGCAGCGAGAACTGGCGTGGTCCCAACAAGGCCACTGACGACTTAAGAGCAGCTTCTTTCATGTGCAAATTGCCTTCGGCGTATCTGCAAAGACTCTATATCGCTTCGCACGACGAGTGCCGGCCGGATCTTCGCACCAGAGGATCCCACAAAGGGGACTTGCACGAGAACAACGTCGCCGCGCTTCATGGCTGGGTGGGATAAGTGTCATAGGCTTCCATGCCGGGCTCGTCCCAGCCGTTCCCTTCCGAAGACCGGGCCAGCATCATTCGCAACTCCTCGTGGTCCGGCTCCAGCAGTGCGCTCACTTTGGCGAACACTTCGGAGCGGACAATCACAAACTCAACGCCGTCCTGGCTGAAGCGGACGCTTTGACCCTGGGAGGCGGCCAAAAGTTGTTCTGCGGTAAGCGTCATTGAATCACCTTCCTGCTGGCATTATCGCCGCGGCGGGCCTAAGGTTCAATAGACAAGCCGCCCCGCTGGACCTGCCGGACATTTCCGGTACAAAGACATTGCAGCTTGCCGTCAATTCCCGGAGCGATTTCCTTGCGTGTCATCATCCAGCCCGACTCCGCGGCAGCGTCCCGCCGCGCGGCCCGCTTCGTCGCGGAGCTCGTCCGCAAGAAGCCGGACTGCGTGCTGGGAATGGCCACGGGCAGTACGCCGCTGTTGCTCTATCAAGAGCTAATCCGTCTGCACGGGGAAGAAGGGCTGGACTTCTCGCAGGTGACGACTTTCAATCTGGATGAATACGTGGGACTGGGGCCGGCGCACCCGCAGAGCTACCGGTTCTTCATGAACCAGAACCTGTTTTCACGCATTAATATCGACCCCAGTCGCACGCATGTCCCCGATGGCCGGGCCCTCGATTTCGAGGCCCACTGCCGGCTCTACGAGCAGAAAATCAAGGATGCCGGCGGGATTGATCTGCAGATCCTCGGCGTCGGCAGCGACGGGCATATCGCCTTCAACGAGCCTGGCTCTTCGCTCGGCAGCCGCACCCGGCTCAAGACGCTGGCCAGCGAGACCATTCGGGACAACGCCCGCTACTTCGGCGGCGAGGACAAAGTGCCGCGGCTGGCGATCACGATGGGGATCGGCACCATTCTGGAATCCCGCCGCTGCTTGTTCCTGGCCTTCGGCCCGCACAAAGCCGCCGCCGTCCGCGACACGGTGGAAGGCCCCATCACGGCCCAGGTCACCGCCTCCGCCCTGCAGCTCCACCGCGAAGTCATCGGCCTCTTCGACGAAGCCGCCGCCCGCCTCCTCGTCCGCCGCGACTATTACGCGGAGGTCGAAGTCTCCCAGTCGCTCCTCGAACAAGGTCGGCTGCGGGAGCTGGGGATTGGCGGAGTGTAAAGCCAGTTCAAGGTCCAAAGTTCAAGGTTCAAAGTTATATTGGTCTAACTTCAACCTGGAACTTTGAACTTTGAACTTTGAACCTTGAACCTTGAACTGAGTCCCCATGCGTCAACTCGCCATCCTCCAATCCGAAACCACCGCCCGCAAGCTGGCGGCGTACCTGGTGACGGAGCGGATTGCCTCGCATGTGGAGTCCGACAAAGCGGGGCACATCCTCTGGGTGCGGGACGAGGACCAACTGGCCAAGGCAAAGGACATCCTCGTCCATTTTCAGCAGTCGCCCAGCGATCCGCGGTATCAGGGCGTGGAACAGTCCGCCGAATCGATTCGCCGCGAAGAGGACCGCCGCCGCCGCGAGAAAACCTCCAAAGTGGTGGAAATGCGAGGACGATGGGGAAGCGGGACTGGGATCGGAAAACGCTGCCCGGCCGTGCTCGCCATGATTGCGGCTTCGGTTTTGGTGGCCATTCTCACCAATAGTGGAGATCACGCCGGCGACAACGCGATTCTGCGGAACCTGCTGTTCGTTGATCCGATTTTATTTACCGCGGAGCATATCGCCGATCAGCCGCACTTCTGGACGAGTATTCTCGCGGGTCAGGTCTGGCGCCTGATCACGCCGATTTTCATCCACTACGGCTGGATGCACCTCGTCTTCAACATGTGGGCCCTGTTTGTGCTGGGTGGGCAGATTGAGGAACGCCGGGGCTCGCTGCGATTTCTGCTCCTGGCCCTGGTCTTGGCGATCGCCTCGAATTTAGGCGAGTCCCTATTCGCGCAGCTTCAACTGCCGGAAAGCCTGGCGCTGTTCGGGGGCATGTCCGGGGTCGTGTATGGCACCTTCGGCTATGTCTGGATGAAGGCGAAGTTTGACAATTCCGCGGGATTCACCATTTCCAGGGAGACGGTGTTCATCATGATGGTCTGGTTTGCCCTCTGCATCCTCCGCGACTTTCCGCCCTTCGACGCGCTCCTCGGCGGAATCATGAAGGATCGGGTCGCCAACACCGCCCACGCTGTGGGCCTGATTCTGGGCGTGGCGATTGGCTACGCGCCCGTTTTGCTGCGGAAGCGGTGACCGGCCTGGTGGGGTAGGCTTCCAGCCTGCCCAGAGCACTTTTTCTCACCGGCGAGCGGCCTGCGTAAGCTGGCCGATAAGTCCGCATGCCGGGGAGAATCTCTTCGCCGATTCGAAATGACCGGCCAGCTTACGCAGGCCGCTCGCCGCAAATGCGGGCTAGACACTTTTCTGGGCAGGCTGGAAGCCTGCCCCACCTTGATAGCTCACTGCCCACATCGCCGCGGAATTCTCCCCCTGCCGCAGCTCCAAAAGTCCGCGCAGGTTCCTTCCGGCCAAATGAACTCGCAGCAGGCCGCCGGCCTCCTCAACCACTTCATACCCGCCCTCTTCCACGCGGCTGACGCTGCCGCGATTGCCGGAAACCGGACCTTCGTAACCCAGATACGCCAGACGGTGGTCGGAGAGCGCCTCGGCCGGGATGACCTTGCCAACGGCCGGCAGCTCGGGGAGAGACCACGTTCGCAGCGCTCCGCCAACTTCGAGCATCAGGTCGAAGTGCGAACCGCGGTCGTGCCCGGGGGGCAATTCGTGGCGAAGGATGACAAAGCGGGGCATGGGAGAATTGTACTTACCGCCGTGGAAACGGCGACCCGCGCCAAGGGAAATATATTCTTATATACTAGTGAACAAATGATCGATACCGCGCATCTAGTCTCTGGGAACTCTCGCGCGCGGAGAGCGGGGTCGTGTGGAGTTTCCGCCTGTGAGATGGTCTCGCCCCAGGACGACTTATCACCTTTGGCGGCGTCGCGGCGTTGGCCGGCTCGCAAGATATGAACCAGCAAAGACTTATGCTGCGTCGCCTAGCGTGGCGTGAATAAAAAAGGAGCTTATAAGGTGGGGCCGAGCCAGCATTATTCACGGTCGGTCGTCGACAGAAACCGCATGAAGTCAACGACTTACGCACATACACATACCTAATTATGAATAAATACAGTCGCTATTTTTTCCAAAGTGAATAAGGCTTGCGGTCGTATCACACACCCTAAACGCCCTCTCGGAATGGACTTACGGCAAGCCACTTATTCACACGCCGACGAAAATACGAGCTGAGAAACCTGAATAATGCCCTTCGTAGCAGGAGGGTGGAGGAAAAGATGCGTGTCGCAAATGACACTCGGCTAATTCACCCGCGTCGTGACTTCCGTGACGATCGCCTTGGGGTTCCGCTTACTGCGGACCTCGACTTGGACCTTGTACGCGCCGACTTTTTCACCGGTGGCCTTCAGTTCCAGGGGGGTGAGTTTTTCCGACGCCCGGATCGTGCGAACGGGTCTGATTTCGTATTTTCCCAGCGACGACGAATCCACGGGGTATTTGTCTCCGGGCGACAGGCTCTTGAATTTCAGGCCCTCCGGCAGAATGAGCGTGATGGCAACGTCGTCGTCCGCTTGCTTGCTTTGGTTTTCCAGCTCGATGCGGTACGTCACTTGCATACCGACGCCGATCGGCTCGTTGAGGGCGGCGACGTTTACTTTCAAGTTGCCGGCATTGGCGGGCGGTTCAACGCCCGCGCCGGGCAGGCCCGCGCCGGGGTTGCGCGGCGGCGTGATGGCGGGGGCGGCGACGTTGATGATTGCTTCACTGGATTGAGCCGCGGCCTGGTCCGAAGTCAGCCGGGCTTTCACCACGGCTTTGGCATCCACGGCAGCACCCTCGAATTCAATTTCCTTGACGACGGCTTCACCGGGAATCAGCCGCGGTATCAGCCAGCTCAGGCCCTCGGCATCCAAGGGAGCGCCCCCGGAAGCTTGAATTGCGGCCAGGCTGCCCGAAAAACTGGCGGCGAGACGGAGATTGGTGAGCGGCACGGTGGAACCGTTCTTGATTTCAATTCGCACCAGGGCCTTCTTGCCCACTTCAACCCTCCGCAGCCCACTGACCAAGACGGAGACCTTGGGCATCGCCACGGCAGCGGCGGCAACCCCTTCCACGCAGCCGGTGGTGGCCGCCGAGTGCCCGCCGTCCGCCTGAACGTCGAGGCGATGGCAGAGCTTGCCCGGCTGATCAACGCGGAAGGTGACGGCAAAGCGTTTGGTTTCATTGGGGGCGAGGGTGTCGAGCGATTTCACGATCGGGCTGACCTCGCCTGCCGTGTGAGTCAGGCCGGGATCGAAGGTGTCCGTGATGGTGACGTTCGCCAATGGCGTGCGGCCGGTGTTGGTGACCTCCACCTTGAATTGCACTTCCTGGCCCACGTCCACGCGGGCGGCAGAGGTCGATTTAACGGAAAGTGCCGAAGCGAAAACCTTGGTGTTCACATTGGACTCCGACACCAGCTTCTCGGCGCTCTCGGCGCGGAACTTGGCGCGAATGTCCGCGGCCATCGACGCCCGGCAGTTGACATCGATCACCGTGGCAGTTCCCGGCTGCAAATCCCCCAGCCGCCATTGCAGCATCTGGCCGAACGTGCCTGGAGAGGGAGTAGCGTTCAGGAACGTCACGCCGCTGGGTGGCGTGAAGCTGAGCTTCACATCGCGGGCCGCCACGTCGCCCGAGTTATAGACCTTCACCTGGTAATTGACGGTTCCGCTGAGCGGCACGACCTCCGGGCCTACCGCCTGGACGTGCAGCCCAGGGGAACTCCAAGTAATCGAGGTGAGACCCTGGCCGACGAGCATTTCCGGGAAGTTGCCCTGCGCCGGCCGAAAGATCCGCACCGCGACGGTTGTCACGCCGGACTGGCCCGATTTGGAAAGCAGTTCCGCGGAATAGTTGCCGCCGCCGGTGTGCGGAGCGTTGAATGTCCTCTGGCCTGCCGCTCCAAAACCAGCTTCGGGCCCTTCGAGAACTTCGTACTGCACGATGAAGTCCTGAATCGGCGCGCCATTGCCGCGAGTGACCTTGGTCGTGAGGATGTGCCGGCCTCCCGCACCAGAACGGACGATGGCGGGAGCCGGGTATCTCCACTTGGCATCGACCCACAGAATCGTCGCGGTCTGCCGCCGCTTCTCCCAGTTCCCTTCGGCGGGAGCCCAGACGGTGATGCTGGTGGTTCCTTCCGTTGGCGAGGTGACGCTGATCCAGCTTTGGCCTTTCTCCAGGGCCACGTCGTCCATTCTCGAAGGGGTGCCGCGCGTGATGACTTGCGAAGTAGTGGAGGTGTGAGCCCGTACATAGTTCGGCGCTACCTTGTGCGGCGTGCCGCGGAAGTAGCTGGCGAAACTGTTGCTCGTCTCCTTCCCGACTTGCACAATTTGCCCCACGCCGTCCGGCGCGAGCATCCATTCCAGCGGCTGCCGAGTGACGAAATAGCCGCTCGGTCCGCAAAGGCCGGCGGTGACGATGACTTCGCTGCCGACGGGCGCGACGAGCTGTGCGGGACAGACTTTGAGTTGCGGACCCGTGGGACAACTCTGCGGGCCGCAGGGGGGCTGCTGGATGGGTGCAACTGGAACCGCCACCACAGGCACGGCGACGATGGGGACCGCGACTATCGGCTGGACAGCAACGACGGGCGGATTGCAGGGTGGCTTCACGGCGGGCCCGAGCGCTACGGGGGGAGCCATCGTGGCCGCGGCGGGGCGCGTGAAGAGCGGACAGTCCGGCCCGGCGAGCGTGGTGCTGCCCCCGCTGAATATCCGCTGACCCGATGGATCGATGGCCGGCAGGCGCACCTGAGCGCAGCCGACTGCCGCAAGCAGCAACACGATCGCCAGGCGGAAGTACGAGGAGATGGACATGGTTCACCCGGTTCGCGGAGCGCGCAGGGGGAATCCGCGCTCTCAAGCCTACCATGCGAATTGGCCACATGGTGCCATTTGGCAACAGCCGCCGTTGCGAGGGTGCATCACCGCGCCAATTTGTGCCGGATATGCCGAAGATTCCGCCGCGGACGTGGCTACAGTTTTGCCGTCCTAGGAAGACGTGGCCAGTGCCTCGGCATTGTCGAGTTTCGCTTCCAGTTCCGACTCGATGATTTTGAGCGATATCTGGTCCAGCCCCAGCCGGCTGTAGACTTCATCCGGCGGGGGGGCGACGTTATGCACGCCCAGCGAAGTCCGCCCGGCCTGGCTGCAAAGGAAGTTGGCGATGGCGACGAGATAGACCATCTCCTGGTGCGGCCCCTGGTAACTGAGCGGGTGGTGGTGGAAGGTGATGGCGTCCACAATCTGCTCGGGAAAGTTCCACCGCTGGGCGACATAACCGCCCAGTGTGGCATGGTCGAACGAGAATACACTGATTTCCGCTTCACAGGTGGAAACTTCAGGGCTGATTCTCTCCAGTACGCGGACAAAGTGCCGCCGCAGGGTTTGGTCGAGCAGTATCAGGCCGAGGTCGTGCAGCAGGCCGGCGACGTACGCCTCGCCCGGCATTCCCCGCCCGCAGACCCGCGCCACCAGCCGGGCGCACACGCCGACCGCCACGGAGTGCGACCAGAGCAGCTCGCGGCAATAGGTGCCATGGCTGCCGTCCCCTTCAAACATCTTGGACATGCAAACGGTGATGGCCAGATTGCGGATTTCCCGCACTCCCAGCAGGTTCACCGCCGTGCGCACGTCGGCGATCTTGTGGTTCAGGCCAAAGTACGACGAATTGAGCCGCCGCAGCATGCGCGCCACCAGCACGGGGTCGCTCTGAATCGCGTCGCGGAGCTCCTCGAACGACGTGGACTCGTTTTCGGTCAGCACCAGCACCCGTTGCGCCACCGTCGGCAGCGAAGTGACGGAGCCGATCAGCTTGAACAATCGCTCCAGGGCTTTTCGCCGCTCGGGCGGAATGTCCTGGGCAAAGACAGGGGCTTCGGAAGTGGTTTCGTTCATCCCACGACGCCTCTGCCAAGGATTACGGTCCGCACAAGATTTATAGGTCAACATCCTCGCCTTGGTCGCGGGAAAAAGCCAAACAGGTCGGCTTGTGACGGACGGAAGGACTGTGATGACGGTTTGACCCCCGTCCCTGGCAACGTAGATTTGCCGTGGCGACCGGAACCATGCTCCGGAGTTGCCTCCACTCCTCGCACCTTCTGTAGCAGCTCCGCTATGACTTCCTCCTCCGACAATTCCACCGCGATCTTGGGCCTGCTCAGCGCCAAACGGAGCACGACCGTCGAACCGGACCCTTGGGCCGCGGGAAATACACGGCCTCCGGCGAACGACGACGCCAAACCCCTCGGCAACGAGCAGGATGCCAAATTGGCCGAGATGCTGTCTCGCATCCAGCAGATGACCGCGCCCGACACGCGCAAGGCAGCGCCGACTTCGTCTCCGTCGGCGGAGGCGGCCGGGCAGCCCGCGGCGATCGAAAAGGGGACCGGCCCCCATGCTCCTCTGGATGCCTTCATCCCGATCGAACCCAATTCGATCCGCGAAGCGGGCCTGACGGACACCGAAATTGAGTCGCTGATCCTCAAGTACCTGCTAGCCCGCGGCGACATGACCGGGCGGGAAATCGCCGAGCAAATCCGCATGCCCTTCGTCCTGCTCGACCAGCTCATGCGGCAGCTGAAACTGGATCAGTTGCTGGGCTACCGCGGTTCCGCGCCGATGAACGACTATGTCTACCAGCTCACCGACCTGGGGCGGGAACGCGCCAGGCGGTTTCTCGACCACTGCACCTATTACGGAGCTGCTCCCGTCTCGTTGTCAGATTACATTGCCGGGGTCAAGGCCCAGTCGCTGACCGGGCAGCATCCCACCGAAGCAGACTTGAACCACGCCTTCAGCGACATCCTTGTCAGCGAAAAAATGCTCACCCGGCTCGGTCCGGCCATCAACTCCGGCCTCGGAATGTTCCTGTTCGGCTCCGCGGGCAACGGCAAAACGACCATTGCCGAGCGGGTCACGCGGGCCTTCGGCCAGTTCATCTGGATTCCGCGGGCCATCGGCATCGATGGCGAGATCATTCGCCTGTTCGACCCGGTCAATCACGAGGAAGCGCCGCCGCCGGCCAATTCAACGCTCTGGAACGCGTCCAAAATTGATCAGCGGTGGGTCCGCGTTCGCCGGCCCACGATCGTCGTCGGCGGCGAGCTCACGATGGAGAGCCTGGAAGTCTGCCTCAACCGCTCCACCGGCATCAGCGAGGCCCCGCTGCAGCTCAAGAGCAATTGCGGCACGCTGGTCATCGACGACTTCGGTCGCCAAAAGATGAGCATCGATTCGCTTCTCAATCGCTGGATCGTGCCGCTGGAAAAACGGTACGACTACCTCAACCTCCCCAACGGTAAGAAGATTCAGGTTCCTTTTGACCAGCTCATCATTTTCTCCACCAACCTGGAGCCGCGGGATCTGGTGGATGAAGCGTTTCTCCGCCGAATTCCGTACAAGATCGAGGTCGTCAATCCGAGCGAGGACGAATTCCGCAGCCTCTTCAAATTGATGTGCCCCAAGCTGGGCTTCGAGTATGATGAGTGCGCGGTCGATTATCTCATCGAGACCCACTACCAAGCCAAGAACCGCCCCTTCCGCGCCTGCCAGCCACGCGACCTGCTGACCCAGGTGAAGAACCATTGCTTCTATAAAAAGCTGCCGCCGCGGATGAGCTGCGAGTACTTTGACCTGGCGGTGGAGAACTATTTCGCGGTGATGTAGGTTGCCTCGCTCGACACCAGCCTGAAGCTTAGCCCCCGCGTCCACGCGGGGAGGGCACCGCCTGGAGGCGGCGGCTAAGCTCACTCTCTCGTGCTTCAGGCTTGTGTTGCCAGCAAGCGGCTCAGCATCTCCGCCGTGAAGACGAACGGCTGCCGCGGGAGCTTGTCGAGCGTGAAATCGACCAGAAGCTCCTGTGGCATCAATGGCTCGGTCGTCTGCCGCAAGCCGACGGACCACGCGAGCAAGCCGACCAGTCTTGCTGCTGGCACCTGCTTTTCCCGCAGGAGGGAAATCCGCGTGTCGCCATGCCGCTTGGCCAGGCGGCGGCCATCCTCGCCAACGACCAGAGGAACGTGCGCGAATGTGGGAGACTGCCAGCGGAAGAACCGGTACAGCTCCAGTTGCCGGAAGGCGCTCGGCAGAAGGTCGTCGCCGCGAAGGACTTCGGTGATGCCCATGGCCCGATCATCCAACACGACCGCCAGTTGATACGCCGGCGAACCGTCGCTTTTGGCGACCACGAAGTCGCCCAGCTCCTCGCTGACGTTGCAGCGTCGCGGCCCGGCAACAAGATCGTATAGTTCATGCCTGATGGAGGATGCGCGAAACCGCCAGGCGAATGCCACTCCCATCCTCGCGAGCTCTTCGGCGTCGATAGCACGGCGGGCGGAACAAGTGCCCGGATACCGCGGTCCTTCCTGCCCGAGGTGCGGCGCGCTGGCGGCTGCCGCCACGTCGCTGCGGGTACACGTGCAAGGGTAAACCTGTTCGGCGGTCTGGAGTTGTTCCAAGGCTGCCCGATAACTCTCCAGCCTTTGGGTTTGCACATACGGTGCATGCGGTCCGCCGACGTCCGGCCCCTCGTCCCAGTCCAGACCGAGCCATTGCAGATCGTCCAGCGCTTGCTGCTCTGCGCCTGGCTTGATGCGGGGGGAATCGATGTCCTCCATCCGCAGGATCAGCCTGCCGCCGCGGGAACGGATGGAAAGCCAGGCGAGCAAATACGTCCGGGCATTGCCGATATGTTGCGCCCCCGTGGGAGACGGTGCCAGCCGGCCAACGAGCGGAACGAGGGGGTCGGGAGTCTTTGGCGTCATAGACTAATCAGTAAAGCATAAACTGTGACGCCAAAGACTCTCGGGCTCCCACGTCAGCGAACCTTCTGCAACAGCTCCGGATCCTGGCTGGTCCTCAGAATGCTCTGCGCGGCGGAGCGGACTTCTTCGTCGGGATCCTCGCTCAGTCGCAACAGCCAGCGGCGCGGGGCGATGCCGTGGGCGCGAGGGAGCGACTGCACCAACTGCACGCGGACCGCCGGATCGGGATCGGTAAGTTGGCGGGCGAGGGACACATGCGATGCTCGATAGCCGCGGCGAGTCAGCTCTCTTTCCGCGGCTGCTACTGTGGCCGGATCGTCGGAGTGCAGGTCGCGCATCACTTCGATTTCGGGCAGTGCCCTGAGCTCCACCGCCGCCGCCGCCGAGGCCTTTACGGGGGGCAAGAGCCGCGGCTCTTCAGCGGGCAAAATCATGGGTTCACTGAGGGGCGCAGCGTCTTCGATGGGTCGGGCTCGCGGGACGTAGATGCCTCGCGGTTCGCGCGGATGGCGCGGAAGTTGTGTGGGATCGGGAGAGTCCGTGTCCCCAACTGATCCCGAGTTCGTTGCAGGCGGGCGAATATCTTCCGGGGAAACGATGGGGGGCAAATTGGCGGTGTCGTCGGGCGTAACTACTTCCGCCGGCAATTGAACCTCGAGTGGGTTCTCTTGGCCCGGGTCTTTCGCCGGCTCTTTCAAGCGCGCCAGCCGCTCGGCAATAAGTTCCTCATCCGGCTGCGGCAATTCCAAGAGGGCCTCGCAATCCGCCAGGATCGCAGCGGCGTCGGCTTGGCTCCCTTTCAGCGGCCAGAGCAGAATCGCCTCTGCCCATCGTCTGGCCGTTCGTTGGTGCTCCGGCGGAATTGACTCGCGTTCTTGGGCTAGCTCCTTCGCGAGCAACTGCACCTTCGTCCCCGATGTCTTCCTCGGCAACTGCCGCCAGGCGGCCAGTCGGCGAGATATCTCTTCTCCAGCGGCCGCGCTGACGAACGGTTCTTCGCTGACAAGCGCTCGCACCAGCGTCGGGACTGCCGCCTCATCCAGCGCTCCGAGTTCCCGCGCGATGGCCTTCGCCTGCTCCGGCGTCTGAGCGTCCAGCAGTTCCTTGCCGAGCAGCTCCGCTCGAGACCGCGCGGTCCAGCCCTTGGAACGCTCCACGAGCTGGAATATCAGCACACCTCCGGCCAGCGCCAAGAGAATCAGCCAGGCCCGAGCTCGAGAAGTGCCGTCCATGGCCTGGGATTGTGGCGAGGAACTTGATGAATGCAAAGGTCAATCTACTTAAAACTTGCCCCTCGCTAGCTACGCGGCTACACTCAAGCGCGGGGGAGGAGCGCTGCATGGGGGATTTCTGGTCCCGACTCTTAGAAACCGAAGGATTTGACCGGCGGTGGCATGAAGGCTCGCCGTGGTCGCCGTCGATGGGGCTCGCCTACATCGCCGCCGATCTGGCGACGTGCCTGGCGCTCGCGCTAATCCCCGCACTCATCATTCTCAATGTGCTGCGGCGCAAGAAGATGAGCTTCCCCCCCTGGCTGTGGTGGTTCCTGGCTTTTCTGGTGGTCGGAAGCGTGGTGCATCTTCTCGATGCGTGTGCCTTCTGGTGGCCGGCCTACCGTTTGGCGCTGGTCGTCAAAGTCGGCATGGCCATTCTCAGTTGGGGAACGGTCATGGCCCTGTTTCCGTTATTGCCCCAGTGGATGGCTCGCAAGAGTGATGAGGAGTTTCAGGCCCAGGTGGTGGAGAAACAGCGGACACAGGCCACCCTGCGTGATACGATGGCCGTTCACAAATCGCTGGTGGAGAGTCTGCCGCTGAACGTCTTTCGCAAGGATCTGCGGGGCCGCTTTGTTGATGCCAACAAGCTCTTTTGCGAGACCCTCGGCAAACCGCGGGAGGAGATTCTGGGGAAGACCGATTTCGATTTTTTCCCTGCCAAGCAGGCCGGAAAATATCGCCGCGATGACGAAAGGGTGTTGAGCTCCGGCGAGTCGTTCGAGGACGTCGAGGAATACATCCATCCCGAAGACGGCCGGCGGCTGTACATTCAAGTCCTGAAGGCGCGCGTGCAGGATGCCAGCGGTATAACGGTGGGTGTGCAAGGAATGTTCTGGGACGTGACGGCCAGGAAGGAAGCGGAGAACGCCGCCCGGTTGAGCGATTCCCGCTTTCGCAAGCTCGTGCAGTCGCCGCTTTTTGGCGTGCTCGTGGCCGACCTCGGCGGCCGCATTCTGGAAGCCAATGACGCTCTGCTGGAAATGATTGGCTATACCCGGCAAGAGCTCGAATCCGGCCAGCTCCGCTGGGACGCCATCACCCCCGCCGACCAGAAAGCCGGCGATGAACGAGCGGTGGCCCAACTCCGCGAGACCGGCATGTGCCTGCCGTGGGAGAAGGAATACATCCACAAGAACGGACACCGGGTTCCCATCCTCGTCGGCGTGACGATGCTCGAGGGCTCGAAAACGGAATGCATCTGCTTTGTGGTGGACATCACGCGGCAGAAACAGACCGAACACGAATTGAAGGTCGCCAAGGACGCAGCCGATGCCGCCAATCTGGCCAAGAGCCAGTTCCTGGCGAACATGAGCCACGAAGTCCGCACGCCGATGAACGCCATCATCGGCATGACCGAGCTGGTCCTCAATTCGCCGCTCAATCCCAAGCAAACCGAGTACCTGAAGATGGTGCTCCTCTCCGGCGAATCGCTGCTGGGCATCATCAATGACATTCTCGATTTCTCCAAGGTCGAGTCCGGCAAAATCGAGCTGGAAAACATGCCACTGCGGATCCGGGAATGCATCGGCGATGCCGTCAAGTCGTTGGCCCTGCGGGCCCATGCCAAGGGACTGGAGTTGGCCTTGGACATTCACTCCGACGTGCCGGAATGGGTGCTGGGCGATGCTGGCCGCCTGAGGCAAGTGGCCATCAACCTGGCGAACAACGCCATCAAGTTCACGCCCCTGGGAGAAGTGGTGGTGCAGCTCAGCATGCAGGCGGAGCGAGACGGCAAATGGGAACTGCTGTTCTGCGTCCGCGACACGGGCATTGGCATTCCGCCGGACAAGATTGACCAGGTCTTTGAAGCCTTCGAGCAGGCCGATACTTCCACCACGCGGCAATTCGGCGGCACCGGCCTGGGACTGACCATCGTCCGCCGCCTGGTGGAAATCATGGGGGGGCGGGTCTGGGTGGAAAGCGACTTGGGAAAAGGGAGCAGATTCTACTTCAACGTTTTCCTGGAGGAATGTCCCGACCCGCCCCGCGACGAAGAGGCCCCTCACCGCACCGCCATCCGCGGCACCCGCGTATTGATCATCGACGACAACGCGACCAACCGCCGCATTTTGGAGGAGGTCGTCACCTCCTGGGATATGATACCCACCGCGGGAAGTTCGGTGGAGGAAGCTTTGAAACTGCTCCGCGAAGCTGTCACTGCCGGGCGGCGCTACGAGCTGCTGCTGACCGACATCAATATGCCGGGCAGGGACGGCTTCGATTTGATTGAACAGGTGCGCAAGGAGCCGCAACTGGCGGAGACGGCAATCATCGTGCTGACTTCCGGGGAGCGCTCCGATGATTCGCGCAAGTGCGACAGGTACCACGTGGCCCAACGGCTGCTCAAGCCGGTCAAGCAATCGGAGCTGTTCGACGCGATTGTGGCGGCGCTCGGCGGGAAGGAAGCCGAGGATTCCGGCAACGTGCTGGACGAAGAGCCGCCCGCAAGCCGGCCTTTGCGCATTTTGCTGGCCGAGGACAGCCTGGTGAACCAGAAATTAGCGGTCGGGCTCTTGGAGCGGCACGGACACGAGCTCACGGTGGCCAACAACGGCCGGGAAGCGATCAACGCTCTGGGCCGCGGCAGATTTGACATCATTTTGATGGATGTGCAAATGCCCGAGCTGGATGGCCTGGCGGCAACGAGGCAAATCCGCGAGCGCGAGAAGTCCACCGGCCGCCACATCCCAATTATCGCCATGACCGCGCACGCCTTGAAGGGAGACCGCGAACGCTGCCTGGCGTCTGGCATGGATGAATACGTCTCCAAGCCGATCCGGGAGCGGCAACTTCTGGCGGCGATGCGCCTGGTGGTGGGGGACGAGCTGAGCGAGTCCGTCAGCCGCATCATTTCCTACGACAGGGAGGATAAGTCGTCCGAAGGGGTCATGGACTGGGACGAAGCGCTCAAGACTTGCGGCGGCGACCACGCGCTTTTGCGGGATATCGTCGAAGCCTTCCTGGAAGAAGAGCCGCGGCGAGTGGCGGAAATCCGCCAAGCCATCGACGGCTCCAACTTCGAGCTGCTGGGGCGGGCGGCCCATACCATCAAGGGTTCCATGCGCTATTTCAAGGCCGAATCGGTGTTTGACCGGGCCCATGGACTGGAGCAACTGGGGCAGGAACAGACTCTGGACGGGGCCGAGGAGATTTTTCTTTTGCTGCGGCAGGAGTTGGCAAAGCTCCACCCAATTCTGCTAGACTACGTCCAAGGCCGCGGTGGACCGCGGTAGCCGGGGAGAGCCACGGACGGACCCGAGCAAGCTGGCACGGGGAGAATTCGTCATGGCCAAAATACTTGTTGTCGATGATTCCGCCGTGGACCGCCGCTTCGTCGGCGGCCTGTTGCAGCGGGAGTCCAACTATCTGGTGGAGTTCGCCGAAGATGGTGCCGATGCCTTGGCGAAAATCCGCCAGGCCCCGCCCGACATCATTGTCACCGATCTGCAGATGCCCAATCGCAACGGACTGGAACTCGTGTCCGCGGTGCGCATGCATCATACCGGCATTCCCATCATTTTGATGACCGGCCACGGCAGCGAAGGACTGGCCGTCGAAGCGCTGCAGCGCGGAGCCGCCAGTTATGTCCCCAAGCCCCAATTAGGGGAATGCCTGCTGGATGCCGTGAGCCAGGCGTTGTCGCTCGCCCAAGCCGACCACACGTACGAACGGCTGATTGCCTGCCTTCATGAGTGCGAGTTCGACTTTGAGCTGGACAATGATCCGGAGCTGGTCGACGCGCTGGTGGACCTGATTCAGCAGATGGCCGCGGGCATGGGATTGACCGACGCCACCGGCCGCTTCCGCCTGGGAGCCGCCGTCAAGGAAGCCGTGCAAAACGCCTTGTATCGCGGGAATCTGGAATTGACCTACGCACAGGCTATGGACGTGCGCGGCGACCTGAACGACGAGCTGATGCAACTCGTGCTCGAGCGGCGGATGCAATCCCCCTACTGTGACCGTCGCATTCTCGTGCAAGTAAGCATGAATCTGCAGGAAGCCACCTTTGTGGTCCGCGATGGTGGCAACGGATTCAAGAATGCCAATCAAGCTCTCCCGCCGACGCCCGGTGCGCTGGAGTCCAGGGGGGGCCGCGGACTGGTGCTCATGCGGGCGTTCATGGACCGGGTGACGTACAACGATGTAGGCAACGAAGTGACGCTCTTCATGCGGCGGGAAACCGCGGCCGTCTAAACCTCTCTCACCAACCTTCGGACTGGAACCGAAGAACACTGAACCCGAGGAACTCAGTTATGCCAACAGTTTTGGTGGTCGATGATTCGGCAGTGGACCGCCGTCTCGTCGGCGGATTGCTGGCCAAGTCTCCGGGTATCGAGGTGGACTTTGCCGCCGACGGCAAGGAGGCTCTGCGGAAGGTGCAGACCAGCCCGCCGGCCCTCGTCATCACGGACCTGGTGATGCCCGAGATGAACGGCCTGGAGCTGGTATCCGCCATTGTCGACCAGTACCCTCAGGTTCCCGTCATCCTGATGACTGGTAAAGGAAGCGAAGACATCGCCGTGAAGGCTCTGCAAGCCGGGGCCGCCAGCTACGTTCCCAAGACGGCCCTGCATCACTTGCTGGTCGATACGGTCACGGACGTGCTGGCCATGACCCGCGACCTGTTCTCCCGGCAGCGGCTGATGGAGTGCCTGAAAACGGGACGGTTCACGTTCCTGCTCTCCAACGACGCCGACATGATCCCCACGCTGATCAGCTATGTGCAGAGCATTGTGATCAGCATCGGGTTGTGCGACGAGGCGGACGTCATCCGCGTCTGCATCGCGCTGGAGGAAGCCCTCCGCAATGCCATGTTCCACGGCAACCTGGAAATAACTTCCGAGCAGCGGGAGGGGGACTCGGAAGCCTACGCTGCTCTCCTGGCCCACCGCACCACCAACGACCCCTGGCAAAAACGCCGCCTGCGCGTGCAACTGGCCATCTCCCGAGCGACCGGGACATTCACCGTCCGGGACGAAGGGCCGGGCTTTGATCCATCCAAGCTTCCCGATCCGACCGATCCCGCCAATCTGGAAAAGATCAGCGGCCGGGGACTGCTCTTGATGAGGACTTTCATGGATGAGATCCGCTTTAATACGACGGGAAACGAGGTCACGATGGTGAAGACTAATCCCTTGGCGGAAGGAGCTTCTGCATGAGCGAGGGGAAACACGTTCGGCTGGAACAGGAAGGAAAGACGCTGATTGTCTCGCCGCTGTTCACGTTCAGCCGCTTCACCGAAGGGGATCTGGTGGGGGAATGGAACCGCATTCTGCAAACGATCGACGGCCAGGCCGTGAAGGACGTCGTCGTGGATTTGGGCTACATCCCTTACTTCGGCTCCACCCTGCTGGACTGGATGGTGCAAATGTGGAAGCGGGTTCAACAGAAGGGAGGCACCCTCGCCGTCTGCAATGCTTCCCAGATCGGCCGCGAAGTTCTCGGCATCGCTCGCTTCGACAAGCTGTGGGGCATCTTCGGATCGCGGCAGGAGGCGATTGAGTCGTTGGAGAAAGACTGAGTTTCAGGTTCCAAGTTCAAAGTTCAAGGTTGGACGAGGTTGTCAACTGTGGATCTTGGACGATGTTCTCGCAAACCCTAGACTTAGAACTTAACTTTGAACTTTGAACCTCAAACTTTGAACGATTGTCATGCCCAGCCGCATCTTAATCGCCGATGACAACCCGCCGAACCGGGAGCTGCTGGAAGCGTACCTGGCGGAAATCGATTGCATTGTGGAAACGGCCGTCGATGGGCAGGACACGCTCGCCAAGGTGAAGTCTTTCAAGCCGGATCTGGTGTTGCTGGACGTGATGATGCCGAAGCTTTCGGGCTTTGAAGTCTGCCAGAAACTGAAAGCCGACCCGGCGACACGCAAAATCATGGTGCTGATGGTGACCGCGCTTAACGAGTCCGGCGACATCGAACGGGCGGTCAAAGCCGGCACGGACGACTTCATCTCCAAGCCAGTCAACAAGATCGAGCTCGTCAAGCGCGTGCAGATCATGCTCCGGCTGAAGGACGTGACCGACGAGCTGGAGCGGCTGCGGCGGTATATCGAGGGAATGGAAGACGGCGACAGCCCGCCGAAGAACTAGCAGGCTGGTGTCATTTTTCCAGCCACACCATTCTTGCGGCAAAACCGCCCTGTTTTCCGGCAAAAAATCGACCTTGACCCGTTTTTCGTGATGGCATATTCTCCCCCCATCACTGACGCGGCGAACGAGGCCCGCGAGTGAAGACAAATCACGCAACCGCCGGCACGCAGCCGAGTCCGCATCTGGAGCAAGCTTCCCTGGGAGTTTGTCTCTGCGGACCACGCGAGGTTTCCAACGCATGGAGGCGAAGGGATCTGGCGGAAACTGTTTGTCGGCCCGCGGGCACGGCGCGCAAGGATGCGCTGCCGCTGACCGTCCAATCGCTCCCGGATAACAACGAAGTCCTCAGCCCCCCTGGGACCCGTTGCTTCCGGGGGCTTTTTTTTTTGCGCGGGTGCCGATTGTAGGGTGCATGAGTTCCGCGAAATGCACGCGGGAATGAAGCCGCTCCTCGGGTTAACGCACCCTGCTCACGGGATTGTCCACGCGTGCATGGCGCTGGCGCTTATGCACCCTACTCAGAGGGCGGCCGCTGCGGCTTTCTGCTCCGCCAGCACGCTGGCGATCGTGCGGGTGAGAATGTTGAGGTCTTGCCCCGTCACGGACGAAATCAACAACACTTCTTTACCCGTCGTCTCCGCCAGCAGCGCTTGCAACTCGGCCGATCCTGGCAGCTCGGCTTTGGTGACGGCAATGATCTCCGGCCGCTCGCCGAGTTTCTCGTCGTGCTGCGTCAACTCGTCGCGGATGGTGCGGTAGTTCGTCAGCGGATCGCTGCCATCCATGGGCATCGGCTCGACCAGGTGGACCAGGATGCCGGCCCGCTCGATGTGCCGTAGAAACTCGTGCCCGAGCCCGGCGCCGGAGTGGGCCCCTTCAATCAGCCCCGGGATGTCGGCCATGACAAACGAGCGGTCCTGATCAATGGTGACGATGCCCAGGTTCGGGTACTTCGTGGTAAATGGATAGTCGGCAATCTCCGGCCTGGCCCGCGTGAGACGCGACAGGAGCGTGCTTTTTCCGGCGTTGGGTTTGCCGATCAGTCCGACGTCAGCAATGACCTTGAGTTCGAGAATGACCTTGCGGCGCTCCCCCTCGCCACCGGGCTGGGCCTCGCGCGGGGCTCGGTTCACGGAGGTTTTGAATGACAGGTTCCCTCGGCCGCCGGCTCCGCCGTGAGCGGCGACGACGCTCTCGCCGTCTTGCGTCAGGTCCTTGAGGATGAAGCCGTCCTTGGCGTCGTAGAGAATCGTCCCGGGGGGCACCAGGATTGTCATGTCCTTTGCCCCTTTGCCGAAACGCCCATTGCCACTGCCGTGGTTGCCGCTGTCAGCTTTCCAATGCTTGTGGTGAGCGAGGGCCGAGAGATTGTTAACGCCATTCTTGGCAACGATGATCACGCTGCCGCCGTCGCCGCCATCACCGCCGTCCGGCCCGCCGTGCGGAACATATTTCTCGCGCCGGAAGCTAACGCAGCCATTGCCGCCGCGGCCCCCTTGGATTTCGATTTGTACGCGGTCAACGAACATAAATGGTAGGACAAGAATAGTACTCATCTCGCTCCGCGAGATGAACCCCTCACGCGGAGCGTGAGGAGTACTTTCAAGAACAAAAAAAAGACGCTCCCACAATCGGAGAGCGTCCGTGCAAGTTGTACTGCAATCAGCCGGCTAGTTCGCTTCCGCCGCCAGCACGTTGACGCGGCGGCCTTCCTGATCGAACTTGACTTTGCCGTCAATTAAGGCGAACAGCGTGTAATCCTTGCCGCATCCGACGTTCCGGCCGGGATGAAACACCGTTCCGACCTGACGCACGATGATCGTGCCGGCAGTCACCGCCTCGCCGCCGAACCGCTTAACCCCGCGGCGCTGGCCTTGGGAGTCGCGTCCGTTGCGGGTAGAACCTTGACCTTTCTTATGCGCCATCTCGGAAGCTCCAAATCGACGGGGTCGGGAGGGGGTTTTGCGGAAGAGATTCTTGCCAGCCGATAGTTTTCAGCCGCAAAAACCCCTCCCGACCCCTTTTCCGGGAAACCATCAAAGCTACCGATAGATCCACAGGGAGTCAAGAGGCTTATCGATCCCGTGCTCGGTGAAGATCTGCTTTTGCAACTCCGAGTAGATGCCTTCTTTCAGGTTCGAATCCGCGTCCAGCCGCACGCCGTAGTGAATTTCTTCCTCGTGTTCCTCGACGGTATCGCCCGGCCGCCAGAAATTCATTTGCAGTGTCTTCACGGTGAACTTGCGGCCGGTGCCGGGGGGAGAACCCTTCTTGAAAGCCCCGGCCGGATCCTCGAACTTAAAGGCGTTGGTCAGCCCCTGGATATAGACGGTGAAGTAGTCCAGCCGCGGGTCCACCTCTTCCCACGTCACCACGCCCCACACGCTCTTGTCGATTCGCTCGTCCGACAGCGGAATATCCACCGAGCTGATCGAGATCGAATCGTGCAGCCTGAGATTCTTTTCGTCGGGGAATTCGCGAGCCTTGATCGGGGCCAGCGCCGCTGGAATGACCCGGTCCAGGTACTCCTTATTGTATTCCTTCGATTGCAACACAAAGTGCGGCAGAAAGCGGATTTTGACCGGCTGGAGAACGGGGTTGCCCATGTCGTCCTTCACAATCGCGCCGTCGGGGCCGAGCTTTCCTTCGGTCAACTCGATGACCGGTTTCATTTTGAAAGTCGTGTGCGGGATGGCATCGGCGACGAGCGGTTTCTCCTCGGTCACCTGGAAATGGCCCCCCTTGTTTTTCACGCGGTAAACCATGTACCAGATCAGCTTCCGCTGCATCTTGCCGCTGACTTGCGGCACGTCCACATAAATCATCCGCATCGGCTTGAAGGCGAATTCCAGGTTCCAGATGCCGCGACGGAGGGTCACTCCCTTGGACCGCTCGAAGACGGTCGCCGACTTTTGCTCGAAGTTGGGTTCATAGTCCAGGTCCGCGATATTGATCGGCACCTCAACCAGAGGCAGTGGACCATGCCAGGTTTCATTCTCCTCGGGATCCGGGGGAATGACCGTCAGAATCCCCGCCGCGAGCGGCCGCTTGGGCTGGGCATCCTGGGCGATTGACGCCGCGGACCAAAAGCCAAGCAATGTCAGGACGGCAAGACGGGAAGCAATCGACAGGCGTGTTTCAAGTTTGGTCATAAAAGTAAATCGCCAATTGCACGCGAAATTCTTCCCGCATGAAGTGGGGTAGGCTTCCAGCCTGCCCAGGCACGTATCTGGGCAGGCTGGAAGCCTACCCCACTTTAAGCCGATCAGCCGTTAGCCCTTCATTGTACTTGCCCAACTTGCCCAGGGTCAACAAATTCTACTTTGCTCCGCCGAAAATCTACCGCCATCGTTGGGATGATTATGAGCGCGATAAGTCCGATTTCATCGGGTTTGATTCACTTTTTTGAGATCAGTTTTCAGGGCATTTTTACACAACAAGCTTGACGCAACTCTTTTCTACCACTTGCTTTATGGAGAATCCAGTTGATTCATTTCTTCCTAATTCTACTGTATCGAGTTCGATGTCTGACCACTACATGCTGTGCATGCGTCTCGCTTGCTCGCACAACGGGCAGTGGGAGCGCGGGCAACTCGATACAGTAGAACTAATTCCGCCTTCGGCTGATTCACGCCCAGGTCAGTCGGAATCGGGGACTTATAACTCGCTGCAACCTCGTTGCCAGCCTCCGTGAACCGCATCGTGCCCCATGCCAAACGAGCGGCGGACGGAGGTGTTCTGTGCCACTTAAGCATCCAGCTATCCGTCTGCCCACCGCAGGACTTCTCCCCTATGCATGGAACTTTTAGGGTATTATACAAAAGTGTACATTTATCCTAACTGTCCAGTTCGATGAGAGCCGAGTCGTGCCACTTGATACCACGCTCGCCGCGAGCTTTTTTGGATGCTTGATGGGAACGGCCATTGGCGATGCGCTGGGGTTGCCGCGGGAGGGACTATCGCGCCGACGCGCGGAGAGGATGTTCGGGCCACCTCCATTGACCCACCGATTCTTTTTTGGCCGCGGTATGGTCAGTGATGATACCGACCATGCCGTGATGACGGCGCAAGCACTCATCGCGTCAGGAGGCGATGTCGACAAGTTCCGCCGCTCGCTCGGCTGGCGTTTGCGGTGGTGGCTATTGTCTCTTCCAGCAGGGACTGGCCTGGCAACGTTGCGCGCGTGCCTCAAGTTGTGGCTGGGCTTTCCGCCGACGAAAAGCGGCGTCTTTTCTGCCGGTAACGGGGCGGTAATGCGAGCGGCCATTCTTGGAGCTTATGAATGTCGCGATGATGCGAAGCTCTGGAGACTCGTCGAGGCTTCATCCCGCATCACGCACACCGACCCTCGCGCCGAGCAGGGAGCAATGGCAGTTGCATTGGCGGCGAAGTACAGCATTACTCACGGCGACCAAATCTTCCAAAGCGTCGAATACCTGGCGATTGCGATCCCCTTCATTCGGGACGAAGACTTGGCCGGCAAACTCAGGCTGGCGGTTCAGCGAGCGAATGAAGGTGCGGCGGCGGAGTCGTTCGCGGACGAGCTTGGTTTGCAGCGCGGCGTTAGCGGCTTTGTGAACCACACAGTTCCTGTCGCAATCTTCTGCTGGCTCCGCTACCGGCAAGATTCTCGCACCGCCCTGGAAGCAGCGATCTGCCTGGGAGGAGACACCGACACCGTCGGTGCGATTGTCGGCGGGCTAGTGGGAACACGCTGGCCTGATATTGCTTGGCCCGAAGAATGGGAATTGGGAGGCTCGCATATGAAGAAGTTAGCGGACCAACTCGCGGATTATCATGTCTCCCACCGGCCCGTTGGACCGTCTTATCGCCTCTGGCCGCTTATACTTGTCCGAAACATCTGCTTCGCTGCAATCGTCCTCTTCCACGGCTTCCGTCGTCTGCTGCCGCCGTATTAGGGATCGCTCAAGCAGACTGCGTAGCGGGCCTAGAGATTTCCCGCTAACACGCTCACGTCCACATCGAAATAGTCCGCCAGCTTGCGAATGACTTGCCGACTGAACTGTTTTTTGCCGGCTAGGACTTCGGAAATGGTAGACTTGGGTAAGCCGGTATCGCGGTGCAACTGCGCCTGATTGATCCCCTTGGATTCCATCAGGTGTAGCAGCAACTCCGCGTCCGAGGCGGGCGGAATCGCGTGATGCTCATCCTCATAGGCGGCGACGAGATCGCTGAGGGCATCGAGATACATGTCCTCACCGGCATCAAGAATTCCTTTTGCGAGTAGACGATCCATGACTTTCTGTGCCGCCACAAGATGTGCGTCGCTGTAAATTGACGCAAGGGGGAAAGTCATAATCAGGCCGAGGTAAGAGTCTCTGTGCTCGTCTCGCAAGTTGAATTTCGTTTTGGTGGCCATAGTTCACTTCGCTTTGCGCCTCTTGGGAAGGGCATCCGAGGGTTGATTGGCGAATGGAGGTGGTGCGAAACAGCCGCAATCCGTCTTCCACTTGTCCTGGTCGTACTCCCGGTGGGTCATCACCTTCAAGATGAATACCTTTTGACGGACATACAGGATCCGCGTCGCCAGGCGAAACTTGTTTCCGCCGATATTGAACACGACGCAACTTCCGACCAGGCTCGCGTGGGAAAAGGCGTGTGTGACGTCTGACCACGAATGCCAGGCGACGGTCTTACTGTTGACGTGGCCATACCAGGCTCGCAACGGTCCTTCTGCACCGGAATGGCCCGGAGCCTCCCAAAAATGTCGCAGTCGAGTCCTCGAGATGACCCGCATGGTGGATTACTCATATCGGCCGAAAACTGGATTGTAGTTCGCAAAATACGAACTTACAAGGCGAGATTTCCACGAAAGGCAGGTCGCTGCGGTGCAGCAAATAGATTCCGAAGGAAACTGGGCAGGCTGGATTCCTACCCTACCTACTTGCGTTCCAGGTCTCTGCCCGCCATCTGGTGCGTGGCGTCGATGAAGGTGTCGCGGTCACGGATGATGGCTTGGGGGATGAGCTGCTCGGCCTGGGTGCGGACGCCGGGGTTCTTTTTGATGGCGGTGCCGATGGCCATGACTTCCACGAAGCTGCTGCCGATTTCGTGGATGTAGACTTTCACGCCGATGACTGCGTCGGCCCCGATCGAGGTCGCTTCCTCATGGATGTGGGCCAGGCAGTTGCTGCGGGCGTCGTAGATGAGCCGCGTGACGCTGTCCACTTCGCCGCGGGCCAGGCCGCTGAAGAACGCCCCGATGCCGCGGCTGATGCCGAGCGAGTAGACGCTGGTGCCGAGCAAGAGCCGCAGGGGTTGATAGCCGAGTTGGGTCAGGTTCCAAAGCTCTTCGCCGGTCAGCTCGCTGGTGACGGGGCGAGGGCCTTTGCCGAGCACCGGATTGAACGAAGCGGTGCCGACCATCAGCATCTCGCGGGCCCCGACGCCGATGGGGAGGATTTTGGTGTGGATATCGACGACGGCATTGGCCCCGCGCTCCTGGGCTTCCCGCTCCAGCCGTTCCAGGGCCAGGTGCCGCGTGTGGTTGTACATTTGGGAGAATTCAACCACCTCGCCACCGGCGAAGCCCCGCATCGCTCCCATGATGCCGCGCCCCATGCCCAGCGCGTAAGCGATGTTTCCCATCACGAAGTGGCGCGGTTCATAGCCAGCGTCCAGTTGGCAGTACAGGTCCTGGCCGGTGCAGGCGGTAGTGAACAAGGTTCCGCCCGGCTGGAGGCCGCTGACCGCGGAGCCGATGGCGATGAACTCCTGCATGCCGCTGAGGTTCTTCAGGTCCGACATGACGCCGGTGACGCCGTGCGCTCCTTTGTCCTGCGCCTCTTTCTCCATCCGCCCGATGGCGGCGTGACGCCCCTCCGTAATGAGCTGCGTGAGATTGATAATCTCGCCGCCGGAGAGCGTTTGGAAGCTGCGGGAAATTCCGCCGAAAAAGCCCAGCGACTGCACGCTGTTGCCGACGACAATATTGCCGGGAACGAGACCTTTTTGAGCAAGGCAGTAGATTTCGTTGCCGGAGAGGCCGGAGATGATCATGGGAGGTAATTCGCTGGGAAGTGGGTGTTATTGGCGAGCGGGGGGCGTAAGCCCCCTGATACTATCCACTCGCGAAGACGCGTATTGAGCCTGATTCCGAAATATCAGGGGGCTGACGCCCCCCGCTCGCCTTGCCACTTCGTGGCGTCGATTCGCTTGAGCTCGGCGGCCAAGTCTTTCCCTTCATAGAACGATAACCAGCCCCGGAGGCGGACGGTTTGGCCGGGATCGCAATCGGGGAACTGCGGGTCGCTGTGGAGGCAGGGGCAAGGAGGATTTCCCCAGGGACGGACGCAGGGCTCCCAGGCGGAGATGATCCATTTGTCCCCCGCCGGATTGCGGCAGGCGACGTAGGGCTTCTGAATCACCTTGTTGTCTGCCGTCTGTTGCTCGAAGCCGTGGAGCGATTTGAGCATGACACAGTTCTGGACGAGCAGCCCCTTGAGCGGCTCACGGGTGCCGTTGGTCAGCCACATATACATGCGGACTTCGGTGGGGGTTGGCGTGACGACGGTTCCAAAAGCAACGCCATTGGGAAGATTCCGCTCCATGCGAATGGACCCATCGTCTGCTGGTGGCGTCCACTCCAGCGGCTCAAGCGTGACATTTTGCTTGTCCCAAATGGTGGGGACATGCGTGTGAGCTAGGTAGAGCAGTTCTCGCGGCTTGTCGCCGGTCTTTACCCAGATGGCTTCCGGGACGTCGGCCACAGCATAGCCGCCGTCTTTCCAGGGCGCGAAGACGCTGACCTTGGTTTCCCGTTGCGGGCGGATGGCCCCTTCGAGAAAGCCGATGCGCGGATGACGGCCGCCGGGATTTGGAAGAACGAGAAGATGCGACTGCATGCTCCCTCCAGCTCTTGCGGGGCTGACCTCCAGTCGCTTGATAGCCGCGGCAATCTCCTCCGTGGTTAAGCCGGTGGCTGCGGATATTTCAACCGGTGTGAATTCATGGGCGGCCATGATGGAGAGCCAGTACTTCAGGTCCGCATCACTTTTGGGCAGGCGAGAGTTTTCCAGATTTTTGCCAGCCGCAATGCGAGCCTGGCGGTCTTTGATGGCTCCCTGCGGGTCGCCGGGCAGGATGTTCGGATCGACGTACTTCGCCAGGTCGCGCATGGCGATGACGGTGTAGCCGTGCGTGGCGAGGTACTTCATGTAAGCTTCGAAGTTCTCTTGCGACGAGTTGACCCAGGCGTGAGCAGTGTCGGGGACGCCGTGAAACTGGATCACGGCGATGCGGCCGTAGCGGGCCTTTTCAACCGCGGCAATGAAGTTGTCGAGCGTCCAGTCCGGGCGTGCGTCGCCGGCGCTGGGAATGAGTAGAGGATGATCGAGGCCGAGCTCATAGCCGACGCCGCGACCTTCCTTGTATTCAAATTCCGGGGCTCCGCCGCGACGGGCGAAGAGGATTCCTTCTTTGCGGAGCGGGGCGAGCGCTTCCATCGAGAGCGCGTTCCCCGGCCACGCGAAGGTAGTCGTCGGGGAAATGCCGTGCTCTTTGCAGCGGGCGTTGATTGCTTGCAATTGCTCGGCGATTTTCGGCACGTTCTCCTTCGTCAGACCCAGATGGTCGCGCGTATGGTTGCCGATTTCAAAGCCGTCCTTATGCAGCTGGGCGATTTCCTCCCAGGTCATGTAGTCCTGCTTGTTGTCCTGGAAGTCGAAGCCCTCGGTGACGAAGAATGTCGCCCCGAATTTGTACTTGAGGAGCACCGGCCGGGCGACGGTGAAATGAGACTTCGAGGCGTCATCGAAGGTGAGGACGACGAGCTTGTTCGGCAGCGGCTCGAGGGCGAGCGCGGTGAGAGAGCTGAAGAGTATGACGACGGCTGATGGGAGAGATTGTCGATTCATAACCGAGAATGTAACCGCTCCACAGCGCGGCAGCGACGAGTTATCGGGAATGCGGCCTGCCGGTCCCATGTGTCCAGCAGGAGTCACGGATTGGCACGGGATTTGGACTCAGGAATGGACGGCATTTTCTTTACCACAGATAATGTGCGTAAACACTTGCTGCAAAGTGAGTTACGGCGGATGATCTGGGCGTGCCTTTCGCCACTGTGCCTCGATGCTCAGGGTGTATGGCGCGGGACCGCCTATAAAAGAATCTGCCTTTCTTCGTAGAATCCCTCAACATCACGGGAGGAGAAGTTTTTTAGAAAGCGGTGTGGGTATGCTTGTTCTGTCACGGAAGCGGGATGAATCCATTATCATTGGGGAGAATATCGTCCTCACCATTGTCGATATTCGCGGCGACAAGGTGCGGCTGGGGATTGAAGCTCCCACGACCGTCCCCGTCCATCGCAAAGAGGTGCATGACGCTCTGCTGCGCGAGCGTTCCGCGGCCGGCCCCGCGATATCCAGTCCCGCGTTACCCAGCGCAGCGGCCGCTGATACTCCCAGCGTGAGCACGACGAGCACTCGCTAATCTTGCAGCGGGCCAGTGGATTGGGTTACGCTGGAATTGTTCCAGTTCTCGTTACCCGATTTGCCAAGATGCTCTCTCCCGCGTGCCCTAACTACTATCGATCTCGCGGCCCCACTCGGCGGGAGATACTTCGCGCCGGCACCGCCGGGCTATTCGGGCTCACGCTGCCGCAACTGTTGGCGGGGAAGTCGCCTGAGGTGGTGGACGATAAGACGTTTGGCAAGGCCAAGGCGTGCATCCTGCTCTTCATGTGGGGCGGGCCGGCCCATCAAGATACCTGGGACATGAAGCCCGACCAGCCGGAGCAGATTCGGGGTGAGTTCAAGCCGATTGCCACCAAGGTGCCGGGCATTCAGATTTGCGAGCACATGCCGCAGCTCGCCCAGCGGACCGACAAGCTCTGCATCATCCGCTCGATGACGCACAACAACGCCGACCATACCACCGGCACCAGCTTTATGCTCACCGGCCAGCCACCCATCCAGAGTGGCGAAATCCGCGGGCAGTGGCCCAACATCGGCGCGGTCCTCTCCAAGCTCGGCCGCGGCCGCGGACCTTTGCCGCCGTTCGTTTCCCTGCGTCCCAAGCCGGAACCGGAGAACGACGTGCCCCGATTTCTGGAATCTAGCCAAGGGCAGCTCGGCGGCTGGTTGGGGCCGGTGTTCGACCCGCTGATCATTGATAACGACCCGATCGGCAAGAATTACCGCATCGCCGAAATGACGCTTCGGCCGGAGCTTTCCATCACGCGGCTGGAAGATCGACGCGGCTTGCTGAAGCAAATCGACGAGCAACTTCGCCAGGGGCAATCACCGAATCTTGCAGCGCGCGACCAGAACAATGAACGAGCTTTCCAACTGCTGACGAGTGCCGCGATGGAGAAAGGGGCCTTCAACCTCGCCGAAGAGCCGCAGAAGGTCCGCGAGCGATACGGAATGAACTGCCACGGCCAATCGGTGCTGCAAGCTCGGCGACTCATCGAGCGGGGCGTGCCCCTGGTGACTGTGTACTGGCCCAGCGAGGGGATCAAGAACGTCAGTATTCTATGGGACACTCACAGCCGCAACTTCATCGATTTGAAATCGCGGCTCATGCCTCCTGCCGACCAGGCGTTTTCGGCGCTGCTCGACGACCTGACCGAGCGGAACATGCTCGATGAAACGCTGGTGGTCTGGACCGGCGAATTCGGCCGCACGCCCAAGGTCGGCCAGCGGAACAGCGACGCCGGCGCGGGTGCCGACGGCCGCGACCACTGGCCCGGCTGCTTCACCACGGTGCTGGCCGGCGGCGGCGTTCGCGGCGGCATGGTCTACGGCAAGAGCGACAAGCAGGCGGCGTTCCCGGCATCCGACCCCGTCGCGCCGCTCGACCTCGTATCCACCGTCTACCATTTGCTCGGCGTGCCGGAGCACCAAACGCTGCCGGATATGGGCGGGCGGCCGACGTTTGTGCGGCCGGGGAAAGCGATTGCGGAGTTGATGGCGTGACTTAACCCGCTGAAGCGGGTTACTACAAACAGCTTGCACGCGAGCCGCTACGAGAACGGCCACGCCTTTCCCAACGCCTTCTTCTGAATCGCGGTCAATTCACGGATGCCAATCTTCGCCAGTTTGAGGAGCGCCGCCAGGTCGTCATCCCCAAACGTCGCCTCTTCGCCGGTCCCTTGAATCTCGATGAACCGCCCGTTGCCGGTCATGACGACGTTCATGTCCACGTCGGCATCCACGTCCTGCTTATAGTCGAGATCGAGCGCCGGCTTGCCATCGACGATACCGACGCTGATTGCCGCGACGCTGCCGGTGAGCGGGAACTTCTTGGGGTCCGGCAAGTCCTTTTGAATGCTGCGGAGGCAATCGACCAGCGCGATGAACGCCCCGGTGATGCTCGCGGTCCGCGTGCCGCCGTCGGCTTGAAGCACATCGCAATCGACGTTGATCGCTCGCTCGCCTAGAGCCAGCAAATCAGCCACCGCCCGCAAACTTCTTCCAATCAGCCGCTGGATTTCCGTCGTGCGGCCGTCTACTTTGCCACCCTTGTCGCGGGCCTTTCGCGGGCTGGTGCTGTGCGGCAGCATGTTGTACTCCGCCGTGATCCAGCCCTTCCCTCTTCCGGCCAGCCAGTCGGGAACTTTCTTCTCCACGCTGGCGGTGCAGAGGACCACGGTGTTCCCCGCTTCGTAGAGCACGCTCCCCGGCGACATGCGGGTGTAGCCGCGTTTGATTTTGACGGGACGAAGTTCGTTGGCGGCACGCATGATTAGACCTTTGCCCCCAGCAGCCAGGCCAGCAGCCCTTTTTGCACATGCATCCGGTTGCCAGCCTGGGGGATGACGGCGGACTGCGGGCTATCGATGACTTCGTCGGTCACTTCTTCGCCGCGGCGGGCGGGGAGGCAGTGCAGGAAAATGGCGTTTGCGGGGGCGTGCTTCAGCAGCGTTGCATTGACCTGAAACGGCGCGAGATCCTTCTTCCGCTCTACTTCTTCCGCTTCCTGACCCATGCTGACCCAGACATCGGTGTAAATTCCGATGGCACCCTTCACCGCGTCCGCGGGGTGCGTGGTCTGAATGACCTTCGCCTGCGGCACTTCCCGCTTGAGCTCCGCGAGAAAGCCGTCGTCGAACTGGTACTTGGCCGGCGCGGCGATAGCCAGCTCGACCCCCAGCTTGCCGCAGCAGACGGCGAGGCTCTTGGCGACATTGTTGGCGTCTCCGACATAGGCCAGCCGCTTGCCGGCCAGTTTGCCGTGGACCTCCTGCAGGGTGAACAGGTCGGTCAGGGCCTGGCAAGGATGGGCGGAATCGGTCAGGCCGTTGATGACGGGGACGGTGGCGTATTTTGCCAGGTCTTCAATTTTCGCGTGGGCATTCGTGCGGCAGACGATGACATCCACGTACTGGCTTAGCACCTGGGAAAAGTCGGCCGCCGACTCGCGCTTTCCAAAGCCGACATCCTGCCCGAGAAAGAGACTTGAGCCGCCCAGGTGAGCCATCCCCGTCTCAAAACTGACGCGCGTGCGGAGCGACTGCTTCTCGAAAATCATCGCCATCACGCGCCCGGGCAAGAGCGGCTCACGAATTCCTTGGGCGAGCTTGGTCTTTAAGTCTTTCGAGATGGCGAAGATCCGCTCAATGTCGGCGGTGGAGAGCTCGAAGAGGGTGAGGATATGTTTCATCGCATGGTTCCAAGAAATGTAGCCTTCACACTCCGTGCGAAGGCATGTCCGCTCACGGAGTGAGCGGACTACTTTCGCGGCAGGCTCTTGATGACTTCCGCCAGGATGTCGCAGCCTTCTTCGGCCTGGTCCTCCGGCAGGTTCATGGCCGGCAGCAGGCGGATGACGGTGCCGTGAGTGCAGTTGACGAGCAGATTGCGCTCCAGGCAGCCTTTGACGACCGGCGTGCCGTCGATGGCCAGCTCGATGCCAACCATCGTGCCGACGACGCGGACGTCGGTAACCAGGTCACATTCCTGTTGCAGCTTGCGGAAGCGCCGCTCGAAGAGTGCGCCGAGCTGCTTCGCGGAGTCGAGCAGTCCATCCTGTTCAATCATCTCAATCGCGGCGATGCCGGCTCGGGCGGCGATGGGATTGCCGCCAAAAGTGGCCGCGTGCATTCCGGGGCGGAGACTAGGGGCAATCTCCGGCGTGGTCAGCATGGCCCCGCCCGCGATGCCGCCGCAGAGGGCCTTGGCGAGCGTCATCACATCCGGCGTCACGTCGTAATGCTGGTAAGCGAACCACTCGCCGGTCCGCCCGCAGCCGGTTTGCACTTCGTCGAAGATGAGCAGCAGGCCGTGGTCGTCCGCCAGCTTGCGGAGGCCGGGGAGGAATCCTTCCGGCGGCAGACGGATGCCCCCTTCCCCCTGAATCGGCTCGACCATGATGGCGCAGGTGTCGTCGTCGATCAGCTTCGCCGTCGCCGCCAGGTCTCCGTGCGGCGCGTAGCTGAAGCCGGCCACCAGTGGGCCGAGCCCCTCGTGATACTTCGGCTGGGCCGTGGCGGTGAGAGCGCCGAGCGTGCGGCCGTGAAAGCCGCCGGTAAAAGTGATGATTTTGTATTTGCCCTTGCCGTGCAGGCGGGCCAGTTTGATGGCGGCTTCGTTGGCCTCGGTGCCGCTGTTGCAGAAGAAGGCCTGCCCGCCGAAGCTCCGCTCCGAGAGCAGCCGGGCCCATTCCCCCTGCACGTCCATGTGCCAGGTGTTCGGCACATGAATCAGCGTGGCGACCTGCTCCTGCACCGCCCGCACCACATGCGGCGGGCAATGTCCCAGCAGGTTGCACCCCCAGCCGGGAAAGAAATCCAGGTAGCGGTTCCCCTCGCTGTCCCAAACGAGCGAGCCCTCGCCGCGGACGAGATTGACCGGATAGCGGTTGTAATTGCCGATGACGTAGCGTTTGAAAAGCTCGACGGTTTCGGCGGAGCTCAGGCCGGCAATCTGGGGCATGGGGTTCTCCTTAGTGGGGTAGGCTTCCAGCCTGCCCAAAAATGAAATTCACCTGGCGACAAAAGCAATAACGCCCCGCGGCGTGCGGGGCGAGGGGAAGTTGCAAGGACGTATCGTAACGGAAATTGGTTCGCGGTCTTGAAAATGAACTAAACGGGACGGGCTTGGAAGCCCATCCTACCCTGTGGGGGCCTTCATAATCTCGGTGCCGACGCCCGTGGTGGTATAAATCTCCAGCAGCAGCGAGTGACGCACGCGGCCGTCGATGATGTGGACTTTGCGGACGCCCCGGTCGAGCGTTTCCAGACAGGCTTCCACTTTGGGAATCATGCCCGCGTCGACCACGCCGATGCGCATCAACTCGCGGGCCTCGACGTCGGTGAGGGAGTGGATGATGGAGGCGGGGTCCGTCTTGTCGCGGCGGACGCCGTTCACATCGCTCATATAAATCAGCTTCTCCGCCCCCAGCGACTGGGCGACCGCGGTCGCTGCGGTGTCGGCGTTGACATTGAGCTTGCCGCCGTTACCGGCAAGCGCCATGGAGGGGATAACGGGAACCTGGCCGGCGTAGCAAAGTTTTTCGATGACTCCGCGATCCACCCGCGTCACTTTGCCGACATGGCCCAAATCAATTTGCTCGCCTTTGTCTCCCGGCAGCATGATTCGTTCGCCAAACAGGACATTGGTCGTGCGGAAGTTGAGGGGCATCGCTCGCCCGCCGAGTTCTTCAATCTGCCGGGCAAGTCGCTCGTTCGTTTCGTACGCCAACACCCGCTCGACAATTTCCAGCGTCACATCGTCGGTGTAACGGCGGCCCTTGATTTTCTTGGGGACCAGGCCGGCCGCATCCATGGCCCGGTCAATAGCCGCCCCGCCGCCGTGGACGACCACCGGCCTCATGCCGACGGTTTCCATGAATACGATATCGACCAGCGTATGCCGCAGCGCGTTCTCATCTTCCATCACGCTCCCGCCGAGCTTGATGACCGTGATCTTGTCGCGGAAGCGGCGAATCCAGCCCATCGCCTCGATCAGCACATCAGCCTTTTGAACGGGTTGCAGCAAGGCAGGAATCCCGAGTGAGGAAGATTTGGAGAAATCAGTCTGAGAATTCAGCAGGTCCAAAAACACAATCGGACAAGCACCAAGGCTTGTCCTTTCGGCCGGGCCGCCCCCCGCCAAGCTGTGTATTTTGAATTTATCCGCTGCCGCTGTCAACGCGGCTAGCGGGCGCTCTCTATCTGTAGTTGACACGCCCCTCGGCAAAGCGGCATAACTGGGTGCCCGCCGCAAAGGGGTCGGGAGTCTTTGGCGGTGAAATCTTCTCAATAAGATACATCACCGCCGCCAAAGACTCCCGACCCCCTCGCTTAGAACCCCGCCTCGGTCTGCCTCGCCTGGAGATTGCTGAATGCCGCTTGCCAAGTTTGCGCCCGGCTGCCTGCTGACGGTGTTGGCCTTCGCCTGGACTTGTGTTGCATTCACCGCCGACGCTCATCCCCGCGTCATTGGATTTGAGCGGTTCCATGCGGGAGAGAAGGGAGACTTGGTAGTCGGCGGCCAACTCCTGCTCGGAGAGCTGAATTGCACGTCTTGCCATCAGGTGGACAAGGTCGTAGAGACGTACGTGCAGAAGAAGCAGGCACCGGTGCTCGATACCGTCGGCAGCCGCGTGCGGCCGAATTATCTGCTCAAGTTTCTGGCCGACCCGCAGACGATCAAGCCAGGGACGACGATGCCGAACGTACTGGCCGGTCTGCCAGAGGCGGAGCGGAAGGAGAAGGTGGAGGCGATTGTTCATTTTCTGGCGACGACCGGGACCATCGGCGAGGCGGCGGCTCTGCGGCAAAGCGTGAATCGCGGCGACAATCTCTATCACCACATTGGCTGCCTGGCCTGCCACGATCCGCGGAAGGAAGACTCGCCGAAGGATCCGCTGCCGACGTCCATTCCCCTTGGGACACCCAGCCGTAAGTACACCGTGCCGGGGCTGACGCAATTCCTGGCCGACCCGCTGGCCGTCCGTCCCGGCGGACGCATGCCGCATCTCAATCTGGAGCCGCAGGACGCGCGGGACATCGCCTCATTCCTGCTCAAGGATCTCGACATCAGCTCGGGGCTGCAATTCGCGCTCTATGACGGGTCGTGGGACCGCCTCCCGGACTTCAGCAAGTTGACGCCGAAGGAAGTGGGCGAAGCGGGCGGCTTTGATGTTGGTGTGACGAAGAAGACGGACAATTTCGCGCTTCGCTTCGATGGCCACATCAACATTCCCAAAGCCGGCAACTACCTGTTCCTCATCGGCTCCGACGACGGGTCGCGGCTCTTCATCGACGGCAAGCTGGTCATCGATAACGACGGCATTCACCCCTTCCAGCAGAAGCGCAAGCAGATGCAAATCACCGCCGGCCTGCACGCCGTGGCGGTGGAGTATTTTGAGCAAGGAGGAGAAGAGACCTTGCAAGTGGAATATCAGGCGGAGGGACAGCCGCAGCAGAAGCTGGACACGCTCGTTGCCGCGCCTCCGGCCAAGAAGTCCGACAAGCCGGAGGAGGGAGCTTTTGTCGTCAACAATGACATGGCTGCCAAGGGGAAAGAATACTTCACCACGCTCGGCTGTGCGTCGTGCCATAACCTCAAGAAGGACGGCCAGCAGATTGTCTCGAAGTTGACTGCGCCCACATTGGCTCAGTTGAAGGGCAACGGCGGCTGTTTGAAGGATGCTCCTGCAAAGACGCCCATCTACGCTCTTAACGAAAAGCAGAAGCAGTCTATCACCGCAGCGATTGCCGGAATCAACGGTCCCCCCAGGCGACCTCTGGTGGGAAAACTGGCAAGCGAAGAATTAATCTCGCAAAACCTCGTCCGCTTCAACTGCGTGGCTTGCCACTCGCGCGGGCAACTCGGCGGCGTGGAAGAAGCTCGCAATCCACACTTCAAATCCGACATGCCGGAAATGGGGGACGAAGGCCGTCTGCCGCCGCCACTCGCGGGCGTGGGAGCCAAGCTGCGGCCGGAATGGATGCAGACAGTATTCAACGAAGGGGCGAAAGACCGGCCGTACATGTTCACCCGGATGCCGAAGTTCGGCATGGCCAACGTCGGCTCGCTCGTCACCGCGCTCGACGAAGCGGACAAGAATGGACTTAAGCCTGTTCCCAAGCTCGACGTTGAAGACAGCGATAAGAAATTCAAAGCCGCCGGCCGCCGTTTGGTGGGCGGGCAAGCCTTTGGTTGCATCAAGTGCCACACGTTCGCGGACAAGAAATCGACGGGCATCCAGGCGCTAAGCCTCACTACGATGACCAAACGGCTGCGGCCGGAATGGTTCCATCATTACATGCAGGCCCCGCAGGCCTATCGGCCGGGGACGCGGATGCCCAACGTCTTCCCCGATGGCCAGACCACGCTGCCGACGGTGCTGGAGGGAAGCGTGGACAAGCAGGACCGCGCGATGTGGGCCTACCTGGCGGATGGCGACAAAGCCGTTCTGCCGGTCGGCCTCGTCACGGGAGCGATTGAGCTGATTGCCTACGACGAAGCCATTATGTACCGCAATTTCATCGAAGGGGCGGGACCGCGGGCGATCGGCGTCGGCTATCCCGAGAAGCTCAACCTGGCTTTCGACGCCAACAACCTGCGGCTGGCGCTGATCTGGCAAGGGGCCTTCATGGACGCCGCCCGCCACTGGGAAGGGCGCGGCGTGGGATTCCAGCCGCCGCTGGGGGATAACGTCGTTAAGCTGACGGACGGCGTGCCCTTTGCCGCACTGGAAAATGATAAAGCACCTTGGCCCGGCGTTCCTGCCAAAGAGCAAGGATACCGCTTCGGCGGATATGTCCTAGGTCCGAAGCGGATGCCGACGTTTGAGTATAGTTTCGGCGAAATCAAAATCGTCGACGCTCCCGTTCCCTACGGCGAAGCGGATGTTTACGTGTTTCGCCGGACGCTGTCGCTGGTCTCTGAGAAGCCAATCCCAAACCTCTATTTCCGCGCCGCGGCAGTGGGGAAGATTGAGGAAACGGGCGGTGGCAGCTACAAGATGGACGGCCAGTGGACCATGAAAATCGGCTCCAAGCGGAAGCCGCTGGTGCGCGAGAATAACGGCAAGCAGGAATTGCTGGTGCCGGTGACATTCGACGGCAAGGCAGCGAGCATCACGCAGGAGTTCGAATGGTGACCTTACTCGCCCGTGCAAAGAGGGAAGCAGAATGATGAAAGCAGAATAATAATCATTTAGCCAAAGAGGGTACACTCCCGCTGCGACCGCGTATTTTCATTTTTTCTATTCGCCGATATTTCCATGATTCTGCTTCCATCATTCTGCAACCCGCTTTCCATTCTCCGTCACTTTCTGACAGGTGCGACACTGCTCGTTGCTTTTTCTGCCGTGATTGCCCAGCAGCCCAAGGAGGAGGACTACTACAAGCTCATCGAATTTCCCATTCCCGAGCATGTGAACCTGGAAGCCGGCGGGCTGGAACTGCTGAAGAGCGGCAAGCTGGCGATTTCCACCCGCCGGGGAGATATTTTCGTCGTCGATAAGCCGCTGGCCGACCCGCCGACGGACGTGGAGTTCACCAAATTCGCCAGCGGATTACATGAGGTGCTGGGCCTGGCGGAAAGGGATGGCTGGCTGTACTGCACGCAGCGGTGCGAAGTGACTCGGATGAAGGATGTCGATAACGACGGCCGGGCGGACCTGTTTGAGAACGTCAGCGACGGCTGGGAAATTACCGGCGACTATCACGAGTACGCCTTTGGTTCCAAGTTCGACAAGGACGGCAATATCTGGGTCGTCCTTTGTCTCACCGGATCGTTCACCAGCGAGCAAAAATATCGCGGCTGGTGTCTGCGAATTTCGCCCGACGGCAAAGTCATCCCTACGTGTAGCGGCATCCGCTCGCCGGGCGGCATCGGGGCCAATGCCGCGGGGGACATGTTCTAT
>JBKJNY010000228.1:0-28924 GCA_046593355.1 Pirellulaceae bacterium
GCTTAGCCCCCGCGTCCACGCGGGGAAAAGCACCGCGTGGACGCGGCGGCTAAGCGATTGGTCCACGCCCACGCAAAGCCGTGGGCGTGCCACCCAGGCAGTTTTTTGACGGCAACGAATGCGAGTCGAAATGTGCATATTCATTGCCCCCCTCGAACGTCCTGCGTGATGGCGAATTCGCGGGCAATGTAAACGAAGTTTTGGACTTCCGCCAAGGTCTGATTCGGACTGGTGAGCGGCTGATTGAGGTCGGGGGCGTTATCGGTGGTGACCACCGAGCCGGTGAGCCGGCCGACGCTGACCCAGAGGGCATTGTTATCGACAATGTTGGTGCCTGGGGCGCAGGGAGCATTGGCGTTGTAGACCAGCACTTTTTCGGGACGGCCGACCAGGAAGTGGAGGGTGCCCTGGGCATCGTACCGCGTGCCATCGATGGCGACGCTCTCGACATACCCGGTCGGGCTGAACATCACATAGATGGACTGCAGGGTTCCATTGAAACTTAGTCCATTGGCACCCATGCCCGAAAAATTGAGGTCTACCGAGGTGCCGCGGGGAAGGGCCAGGGGTGCGCCGATGCGGCGGGGACGGCGAACAATCTGGTATTTACGGCTGACCGGGGGAGCAGCTCCAGCACCGGGAGGGAGGATGCGATTGGCAATGGGAGTCGAGGGACTGTCGGGAAACTTGGGACCGATCACATAGTAGTTGCCGTTGTACTGGATGCCGTTGAAATACGGCCCTTTATAATCGAACTGCATTTTGAATTTGGGATACGGCGGAGCCTCGTCCGCCAAGAGATAATTCAAAGTCGCGAAGCTATTCGGTAAATTTATTTGCCACCAGGTTCCGCGGTAGTTTTCGTCGTAATCCGGGCCGCTATCGAACACGGCGGGCGAATTCGACGAGGCCCCAACGAACACCTGATCCTCGAGTACATCGCCCGAATACGCCGGAGGCGTTTCAGCCAAATACAACTGCGTACACTGAGCGCCCCCAGTCGGCAGCGCCTCGACCTGCATGTACAAGCCGCAGGATCTGCCGGTGGACGCGGCGCGGGACTTGGCCATTGCGAAGTACGAATTGAGCTGGCGGGAGGATTCGCGGACCTTGGATTCGTCCAGGGCATACTTGATCCGCGGCAGCGTGGCGATGACGAGCAGCAGCATGATGGCGACGACGATCAGCATCTCCATCAGCGTGAAACCGCTGGTAGTCACCCGCTTCAGCCGGTTAACCCGCTGAAGCGGGTTACTACGAACTAGGAAATGGAGGGACATGCTACCTCGCCTCCAAGTCGTGATTCGTGATGTTGTCGGTGTAATCGAGAGAGCCGTCACCGTTTGAGTCCAACTGCGAGCCGATCACACCACCACCCACGAATGGATCGTTAGGAGGGGTCGTCAGTGGCGTATAGGCGTTGGGACCTCCGACGCCAATGTCGTGCCTCTTGTCAGGTCCAGCGGACCAAATCAGGGGCTTCAACGCAAAAGGGGTGAACGGCGAGCCATTTGTCCAGCGAGGGTCGACCTTCAATGGGTCAAATGGATCTGGATCGGCGACAGATTGCGGAGTGACCGCGTATGGAGGAATATCGTTTCGGTAACCGGGCGCCCATCGGAGAAACGCAATAGGCTGCCCCCAACTGTCAAGAATCTCGTTCATGCCATCGCCATCGACGTCGCCGATTTCACTCGGCGAAAAGTAATCGAGTGCATTCTTATCGCCGTCCCGCATCGCCGCCAGAATCAAATACAGGCATTCGGCATTTTCGTTGGGCGTGGTCCAATTATCGATGCCATTTGCATTCGACGCGGCGCGTCGCAGGTATTGTTTGTTGAGCGATGGACGAGTTGGTAACGCGGCGAAGGCATACACCGGGTAATTGGCCGAGGGAATGATGGGAGGATAAGCCGGACCGGCAGTAATGTCAGTTATCCTGTCCGGCATTTCCGTCCTCATCAGCTCGCGGATTGCATTGAGGCGGAAGACGGCGGCGTTATAGGGCGTCATTCCCGGCGGAATCCGTATCGGCACCTGCCGCGTACGATAGCTTTCGTACTTTTCGCCGATGAGCTGGTCGATCTTGGCGATGATGGCGCGGGTGCGGTGGGCCTTGGACTGGGAGAGGGCGGTCGCGTAGACGGACATGGCCATGGCCGCCAGGATGCCGATGATGGCCATGACGATGGTCATTTCGATCAGCGTGAAGGCCGGCCGGCGCGATTTTGTGGGGATGTTCATGGTTTTTCCGTGGTGTAAGAATGGACGCTCGTCCTCCTTACGGCCGGTGGTCGATCAACTTGCGGCCTTCGGTGAAGTCGGCCATGTTGTCGCTGTCTTCCTCGTTGGTGCGGCCGGTCATATTAGGAAAGGTCTTGACCTCGGCTTGCCAGCCATTGAGCCAGGCAAAGGTGACCGGGTTCACAGCTGTCGCCAGGCCGCCGAAGTTGCCGTCCTGGCCGGCACAGTGAATCTGAAAGGTATTGGGATTAACGAATGTGGTGTCCGCATTGACGGGGCTGGTGAGCGACTGCTGCACCTTGGCGTAGTCGTTATACGGCTGGCAAACGCCGAGGGCGGCTGTGTTTTGCCGCATGTGCAAGCGATAGGTGCGGCTGTCGAAAAAGATATAGGGAGTTTGCCGGGAATAAAGTGCTTCGTAGGAGGGTAGGACATCGTTATCCAGCGTGCGAATCCGGCGCTCATCAAATTCGTAATGGACATAGCGGGGGTACGGTCCCGGATAGACGCCGATGGATCCAGGCGCGGAACCAGGGGTTGGTGTGAAAACCAAATTGCCGCCAACGATGGTCAAGTTTTTGAAGGGCTCGCGAGGATCGTTGGCAATAAGAGTCAGCCAGAAGACGAGCGCCTCATCGTTACCTAATTGCGGCGCGATCGAGCCATAGAAAAAGTCCTTCTGGCCCGGCAACATCTTAGGGTAGCAACGGAGCAGATGCCGCTCGGCGATGGTGCTGTAACGATTGGCGGGAATCCATTGCGAAGGCGGGCCACCCATGCTCGGCGGATAGTCCCCATGCTCCTTCTTATATTCTTCCAGCGCCGTCTTGAGCTGGCTAAGCTCCACGCCGACTGCCGCGGCGCGGGCCTTGGCGATCATGCCCATGGCGGTGGGGATGAGGATGGCCATGAGGATGACGATGATGGCCACCACGACCAGGATTTCCACCAGCGTGAAACCGCGCGAGCGGCGGGGATGGAGGGACATGTGAGGGACTCCTAAAAAAACAGCGTTTACTTCTTGTTTTGGCCGGACGGACAACTGGTTCCCGATCTCCCACGCGAAGGGGTCGGGAGTCTTTGGCGGATGTGCGTTTTCTGTTTGCGAAGTCTTTGACGCCAAAGACTCCCGACCCCTTCTTCCCGCACACGGAGTGTGCGGGCTACTATTTACGCCAGGCCCTGGATCAGGCCGATGAGCGGCATGAACAGGGAGATGACGATAAAACCGACGCAGACGCCGAGGAACACGATCAGCAAAGGTTCGATGAGCTTCATCAAGCCGTCGGTGAGCGTGGTGACTTCCTCGTCGTAGACGTCAGCGACTTTGTAGAGCATGGTATCGAGCTCGCCGGTTTCCTCGCCGACGTCGATCATGTTGACCACCAGGTCGTCCGCCACCCGCGTGTTCATCTGCAGCAGATACCACAGGATGCACATGATGCCGAGGCCGAACGCCCCGCCCACAAACGGCAGGGGGCCGCCCGCCGCCGTGGCCACGCCCGGCAGGCAGAGCACGGCCAGCGGAAAGAACGCGCCCATGACAAACCACAGGAAGGCCGCAATGGGATGGAAGCCCAGCCGCGAGTTTTCCTTCATCGGCTTGGCGATGGTTTCGCCTTCGCGGATGGCATCGGTGACCCTGGCGAACATCCGCTCGAACATGGCATTGCCGGCGGTCTCGCGGGTGATGGTCAGCCCTTCCAGAATGGGGACGCCGCTGGCCACGAGGGTGCCCAATGTTCGCGTAGTGCGGGCCATCGTGTTCTTTTCGATGAGCATTCCCATGATGGGCAGCCGCAGCACGAACATGTCGTATCCCATGCGGCCGTGCCTGAACTTCCGCAATAACTTGAGGAACAGCCACGCGCAGAGAGGAATGAGCGGGATGCAGAACCAGCCGTAGTCGACGACCCAGCGGGAGAAGTTGATGAGGATGACGGTGGCGACGGGAAGTTTGAGGCCGAACTCAATGAACATTTTGTCGAAGACGGGGACGATCCAGATCATGATGAAGCACAAGATGAGGATGGCCACGACGACCACGACGACGGGGTAGATCATGGCCCCCTTGACTTTGCGTTTGAGCGATTCGGACCGCTCGAGGAACTCGCTGAGGCGGCGGAGAATGACCTCCAGCGCGCCGCCGGCCTCTCCGGCCTTGATCATGTTGATGTAGAGCCGGCTGAAGACCTTGGGGGACTTGGCCATCGCCTCGGAGAGGGTGGAGCCGGCTTCGATCTCGTCGCCGACGTCGCCGAGGGAGTTTTTGAGGCGGCCGGGCTTGCACTGGCCTTCCAGAATCCGCAGGCTGCGGAGGATGGGGAGGCCGGCGTCCTGCAGAATGGAGAGTTGTTTGGTGAACAGGGAGAGGTATTTGCTGCCGCCGCCGCCGATGGTGAAGGACCGGCGTTTTTTGCCGCCTGGTCCGCGAGCGGTCCCCGCCGCCGCTTTTTTGACGGCGATCTTGGTGACGAAGTAGCCCATCTGGCGGATGGTCTGCTGGGCTTCTTCCTCGGACGCGGCATCAATCTGGTCGCGGATTTCCGCGCCGGTGGCGTCCATCGCTTCGAATTGATAGGTAGGCATGGGTTAGGTCCCGTAGGAGAGGGCGGCGTTTTGTCTTAAATTCGAAATCCGAAGTTCGAAATCCAAAACAAATACATTCGAATGCAACCTTTCGAATTTCGTGCTTCGGATTTCGAATTTGTTTCCCGTTATGCTTCCAAAATCGTTTCTCGGACTACTTCATCCAGCGTTGTGGTGCCTTCGGCGGAGAAGGCCAGGCCCGCATCGCGGAGCGAGACCATCCCAAAGCCTATGGCAGCTTTGCGGAGCTCGTCGATCGAGGCGTTCTGCATGATCATTTCGCGCAGCACGTCGTTTATAATCATCAATTCAAACAGGCCGACCCGCCCCTTGTAGCCGGTGTTATTGCAAACGTCGCAGCCGCGGCCGTGGTAGAACTTGCGGCCGTTGAGCTTGCCGGGAGTGAGGCCGATTTCGTACAGCATCTCCTCGGCCGGCTCGACTTCCTCGCGGCACTGGCTGCAGACGCGGCGGACCAGGCGCTGGGCCAGGATGGCCTCGACCGTGGCGGTGATCAGGAACGTGGGGACTCCCATGTCCTTCATGCGGGTGATGGTGCTGGGAGCGTCGTTGGTGTGCAGCGTGCTGAACACCATATGCCCGGTGAGCGAGGCCTGGACGGCAATCTCCGCCGTTTCCAGATCGCGGATTTCGCCCACGAGGATGATGTCGGGATCCTGCCGCAGGATGGACCGCAGGCAGGCGGCGAAGGTGACGCCGATTTCGTGGTCGATGGGAATCTGGATGATGCCGTCGATGTCGTACTCCACGGGGTCTTCCGTGGTGATCAGCTTGTCCTCGATGCTGTTCAGCTCGCTGAGCGCGGAGTAGAGCGTGGTGGTCTTGCCGCTGCCGGTCGGCCCGGTGACGAGCACGATGCCGTTGGGGCGGGAAATGACCTCGCGGAACTGCTTGAGGATGTGCGGGTCCATTCCCACTTTGGCCAGGTTGAGCGAAACCACGCTGCGGTCGAGCACTCGCATGACCACGCTTTCGCCGAACATCGTCGGCAGCACGGCCACGCGGAGATCGACCGGATGGCCGCCGACCGAAAGCTCGATGCGGCCGTCCTGCGGCAGGCGGCGCTCGGCGATGTCCAGGTTGGCCATGACCTTGATGCGAGTGGTGATGGCGAAGGCCAGGTGCCGCGGCGGCGGGACCATTTCAAACAGCACGCCGTCGGCCTTGATGCGGATGCGGAATTCGTCCTCGAAGGGCTCAAAGTGAACGTCGCTGGCGTGGTCCTTGATGGCGAGGAGCAGCACCATGTTGAGCAGCTTACGGACGGGGGCACTGTCAGCCAGGGCCTCGATGCTGGTCAGGTCGGTCGCGCCGCCGGATTCCGCCGCGGCCATGGCGCGCTTGAAATCGGGATCATCTTCCAACTCTTGGGTGATTTTCTCGATGGTGTCCTTATCGGAAGCATACCAGCGGTCCAGCGCTTTCTTGATGTCGGTCTCCGTGGCGATCACCACCCGCACGTCAAACCCCAACATCTGCCGCAACTCGTCCTGAATAACGATGTTCTGCGGGTCGCAGGTGGCCACGGTCAGGCGGTTGCCCTCGAAGGCGACGGGCACCACGCGGTAGAGCTGGGCCATCGATTCCGTGATTTTCTTGAGCACGTCGTGGGACAGACCGATGTCCCCCAGCTCGACGACCTGCATTCCCATCTGCTCGGAGAGGGCCTGAACAATCTGCTCCTCGTTGAGCATGTTCATTTCCTGGGCAATTTTGCCCAGGAGCGTGCCAGGCCGGGTCTGCTGCTCTTCCAGGAGCATGCCGAGCTGGTCGTCGGTGACGAAGCCCATATCGACGAAGATTTGCCCGATTTTGCGGATAGCCATGATGATTGCCTGGTGAAACCTTGCTTTCCCTCGCTTGCGCTTCGGGTTAGTGTCCCCTGTCTCCTGCTCTAATGCCCTGGCGGGCGTTTTCCTTGATTCGGATCGTTTTCTGGATTCGCCGGCAGCGGTTCGTCCATGCCGAGCCGTTGAAAGTTGACAATGCGTTTGGCGAGCTCGTCGCCGTTGTGAGCCTTGACCAAGACGTCCTCAATCGTGCATTTCTCTTCCTTCCACAGGCGGAAGAGGTGATCATCCAAAAGCTGCATGCCGAATTTAGCCCCGGTTTGAATCGCCGAGTTGATGCGGAACGTCTTGTTTTCGCGAATCAGGTTGGCGATGCCGGGATTGACGATGAGAATCTCGTAGGCCGCGATGCGTCCCCCGCTGATTTTCGGCAGCAGCGTCTGGGCGACAACGCCGATGATCGACGTGGAAAGCTGCGTGCGGATTTGATCCTGCAGGTTGCCGGGGAAGGCGTCGATCATGCGGTTGACGGTCCCCTGGGCACTGTTGGTGTGCAGCGTGGCGAACACGATGTGGCCGGTCTCGGCGGCCGTAATGGCGGCTTCAATGGTTTCCAGATCGCGCATTTCGCCGACCAGGATCACGTCCGGATCCTGCCGGAGAGCGCGGCGGATGGCTTCGGAAAAGCTGGGGACATCCACGCCGATTTCGCGCTGGTTGACGGTCGATTTCTTGTGGTAATGGAAGAACTCGATCGGATCTTCAATCGTGATGATGTGGTGATCCACATTCTCGTTGATGTAGTTCACCAGGGTGGCCAGCGTGGTGCTCTTGCCGGAGCCGGTGGGCCCGGTGACCAGAAACAGGCCGCGGGGGCGGAGCACCAGCTTGGTCACCACGTCCGGCAGTCCCAACTGCGCGGGGGTGAGCATGGTGTTGGGAATCTGACGCAGCACCATCGAGACATGGCCGCGCTGCTTGAAGATGGAGACGCGGAAGCGAGCCAGGTCGCCGAAAGCGAAGCCGAAGTCGGCACTTCCCTTTTCCTGCAGCTCGCGCTGGCTCCGCTCGGGGGCGATGCTCTTCATCAGGGCGACGGTGTCGTCCGGCTCGAGGGTCTTGGTCTCCAGCTTCCGCAGGCGGCCGTGGAGGCGGAAAACGGGAGGCTGTCCGACGACGATATGAATATCGCTGGCCCCCTGCTTCACGCAGGCTTGCAAGAGTTTATCAATGAGAATCGTGGCCATCGCCGGTCTTTCCAAGCAGCACCCGATAGCGCGGGCCAATGCCGGCTGGACGGATGAAGAGTGTGATTATTGCGTCCCGTGGAAAGAGCGAGCCTCTCCCCACGGCTTAATCTGCAAAGTTGCCTGTTCCGGGCAAAATCTGGTTCTGGACCCTGTCGCAATTGCCTCGTGATAAGAAGAATCCAGAAAAAACCGCGTCTTCAACTGCCTCTTTTTTGCGTGCTTGGAAGCGGAATGGATGAGAATATGGCTCCCAAAGCACCCTGATTATTGGCGTCCCCAGATTGAAAAGCAAAACGGGGGCGAAAAAATCCTTGATTATCGGAACTAGAAGTTATCCTGCTCGGTCCGCTTGGCGTTGCGATATACTTCCTCCAAAGTGGTGATTCCCTTGATGACCTTGTAGATGCCGTCGACGTAAAGTGTTTTCATGCCTTGACTAATGGCGACTTTGCGGATTTCGACCGAGGATTGGCTCTGGAAAATCATCTCCCGAATCTTGGCGTTGATCATCATCAGCTCAAAAATGCCAAGTCGGCCGCGGTAGCCGCTCTTGCTGCAGTTTCCGCAGCCCTTTCCCTTCATGAAATGGGCCTTGGCGGCCATCTTGGGGGTGATTCCCGCATCGTTCAGCACGCTTTCCGGGATCTGGATTGGATGCTTGCAACGCGCACAAACCACGCGAACTAGCCGCTGCGCCAGCACCGCGATGACCGAACTTGCGACCAGATAGCCGGGAACCCCCATGTCGATCATGCGCGTCACAGCGCTGGGCGCATCGTTCGTATGCAGTGTACTAAAAACTAAGTGTCCAGTCAAAGAAGCTTGAATTCCCATCGAGGCCGTTTCCGAGTCTCGCATTTCCCCCACCAGGATGATATTGGGAGCCTGCCGCAACATCGAGCGGATGATGCGGGAAAAGTCGAGCCCGATGCTGTGCCGGACCTCGACCTGGTTAATGCCGGGAAGGTAGTACTCCACGGGGTCTTCGGCCGTGATGATCTTCCGGTCGGGCCGGTTGAGAGCATTCAGAGCGGCATAGAGGGTGGTGGTTTTGCCGGAGCCAGTCGGTCCCGTGACCAGAATAATGCCGTTGGGCCGGCGGAGGAGGCTCTGAAACTGGTTAAAGTTGTCTTCCGACAAGCCCAATTGGCGCGTCCCGACCTTGATATTGTCCTTATCGAGCAGCCGCATGACGACCGACTGACCGTGGTTGGTGGGGATAACGGAAACCCGCAAGTCCAGGTCTTTATCACCAGCGGTGATCTTGATGCGTCCATCCTGGGGTCGCCGTCGCTCGGCGATGTCCATTTTGGCAAGGATTTTTATGCGCGAAATAATCGCCCCCAGGAGACGGCGGGGCGGGCTATCGCGCTTGTGCAATATGCCATCAATGCGATAGCGTATTCGCACCACCTCTTCAAACGGCTCAACGTGGATGTCGGACGCCCTCAACTGGACGGCCTCGCTAATCATGAGTTGGACGAGGCGGACAATCGGCGCGCTATTCTCGTCCACCGAGTCCTGGGAGGACATCTGCGACTGGGTTTCCGTCTCCGTGAAGTCGATGGCCGTATCGGTGAACTCTTGCAGCACGGAGTCCGCCGACTCACCTTCCACCTGGGTGTAGTACTTGTTGATGGCTTCCGTAATCCGGTCGCGCGGGGCGAGGGCGATGTCGATTTTGCGGTTGAGAATGAACCGCAGCTTTTCGATGGTGTCGATGTCGTACGGGTCGCTGATGATGACTTTGAGCGAGTCCTCGTGCTCGGAGAGGGGCAGCACGTTGTTTTCGCGGGCGACCGATTCCGGCACGAGCTCGATGATGTTTTCGGGAATTGCCACCTCGGCCAGGTTCACGAAGTCGCGGCCGTGCTCTTGCGCCACCGCCCGCATCACGTCGTCGGCGGAGCAGTAGCCGAGCTTGATGATGCAGTCCTGCAAGGACGTATTGGTGTCCTTGGACATCTGCCGGGCTTCATTAATCTGATCCTGCCCGATCAGGCGTCGGCGGAGCAGTATCTCGGTAAAATCTCCCTTGCGGGCCATGACAAACTCCTGGAGGCGAGAGGCAAACGCCCCGTTTCAGCCGAAAAACAAGCGCCCTACGGCGAGCGCGCGCTAGATGGGCGGAAAGGAGAGACCAGGACGCCTCATTCTCTTCGGCAAATCAGCGGCGCCGCGAACGGCAGCCGGGATAGACTATCCCACCAATTATTCTAATTTGGCGGGAAATGGCTGCGATAGGGGGCGCTAAGATTAACGAAGCTGGGCTTCGCGCAGGCCGCGGGCCAGAGAGCCGTCCGCCTGAGGAGCCGGCGCACTGGCCTCTTGTTCAGGCAACAGACTGGAGGAATCGCTGACGCCGGCGGCGGCGCGGAGGTGGTCCGCAAAGGACTCGTTGTCCTCCTCTCGCTGAGAATCCGTGAGGCCGGTTAGCTTCTGCGAGACCGTTGGACCGATTTGCTCACGGAGGGAGACGATTTCGGCAATCTGCTGGTCGTCGAGGGGGGGCATGGCCAGGGGAAGGCTTTCCAAGGGGGGCGGCGCTGGTTCCCAGTTTTGAACGAGGGCCTGCCCGAGGTACGGATCGCTGGTGCTGGCCTGCAGGCTGGGGGGCGGCACGGTGAGCGGGCCACGGGGACGGATATCCAGCGACACCTCATAATGGAATAGCCCGGTCTGCAGCGCCAGTGTGCCGGCAGCGCCCAGCAACATGCCGCCAAAAGCCACAAACAGCATTTGTCCCGTCTTCATAATCCAGCCTCCGTGCTTGTCGGGTGGCACGCCAACCGCTCTGGGTGGGCGTGATAGCGGCATTCGCTATTACTTCGACACGCCCACGCAAAGCCGTGGGCGTGCCACCCCAATTATAAGTCCGTGGCAACGCCGCCACCAAGACGAGTTTTCCCGCCTACGGCGCGACTTTGCCGTCCTGCAGCGTCACATTATTCTGCTTGGCGCTGATTCCTAGCAGACGGATGACCTCAAACAGCAGGTCGACCTTCTTGCCGGCGGCGACGGTCGATTTGAACTCCACCGTCTGATAGTCGTGCAGCTTCGGCTCAAGCTGGCTCTTGAAAAGGATATGGCCGGGGAGAGTGCGGCGGACTTCGACGTTGACGTCTTTGCCGGTGTAGTTGCGAATCCGCTGGCTGAAAATCTCGTGATCGGTCCAGCCGACGAGGGTGGCGTTTTCTTCCTTGAATGCTCCGTCGCCGCCGATCTTGCGGAACTCGCTCGTGCCGTTGATTTGCAGGATCAAATCGCTGCGGAAAACGCGGAGCTTGACAAGCTCGAAAATGACCTCCGGATCGACTCCCAGATTGAGCTCGATTTTGTCGCCGATGGGAATATACTTGACGGCTTGCTGCGTGAGATACGACAGACCGTCGCGGCCGTTATCGCGGAAGACCCGCACCACGCCGTCCGGCAGCGGCGTGGTGCCGAGCTTCGATTCCTTGTCGTTCTTCAGCAGGTACATCCGCACGAGTTGCTCGCCGTATTCCTGCGGACGATAGCGGTACTCGATCTTGAAGGCGATGGTCTGCCCCTCGAACGACCGCATCCGCTTGCTCCAGCCGTTCTTGATCGTCTCGGTCCCTTCGATGGTATAGATGAAATACTCGCTAAGTCCTTCCTTGATGATCTCCTTGGGAGCGGCAGCTTCGGGGGCGGGGGCAGCACCGCCAGCGGGACCGTTGGCGGGCATCAGCGCGTCCTTGGCGGCTTTGAAACGGTAGGTTTCGCGCATATCGCCATCCATTTTGGCGACGTCCGAAATCGGGATCTGCGCGAGCTGAGCGATTTTCTCGACGAGGTTGATCGTACCGACCACCAGGCGGACCTGGGCGTTCTCATATTCCTCGCCGCTGTTGTTGTGAACGCGCACAAAACCATCAAAGCTCATCTGCTTCTCGTCTTTGTCGGCGATGCAGATGTAGTCGGCCGACCAGGTGATGCCGCTGGTGAAGTAGGTGATCTGAATCTTGGCTTCGCCATCGATTTCGCTTTGCACATTCCAATACAACATCTGGGGTTTGGCGTGGGGGAAAGTCGTATCGACGACTTCCAGCTTGTCGGCGCTCGTCAGGCACTGAAGCTCGACGCTCGACGGATCAATCAGCGTGTTGGCCCAGGAGAATTGCAGCGGGTTGACACCCTTTTTGAATGTGACCGTGCGAGTCTCGCGGACGAGGGTGATGTCTTCGCTGTTGTAAATCGTGAGTTGGACGCTGTTGCGGGCGGGGACGGTGGAGAGATCGACGTTTTCGGCGCGGGCGGGCGTGAAACCGCCAGCGACGAAGGCGATTGCCAGTAGGGTGCATGAGCGCCAGCGAAATGCACGCGTGATGTTCGTCGCATTCATTCTACTCACGGTTTGATCTCCGCGTTTTCCAGGGTAATGTTGTTTTGCTTGGCGTTGCGTCCCTGATGGCGGACGATTTCAAACAGCAGGTCCGCGGTCTTGCCGGCTGGCACCTTCGCTTTGAATTCCGCGGTCTGGTAATCGTGCAGCTTGGGTTCGAGCAGGCTGCGGAAGACGACGTGGCCGGGAATCGTGCGGCGGACTTCCACGTTAATGTCCTTGCCGCTGTAGTTGCGAATCCGCTGCGAGTAGACCTCGTGGTCGTCCCAGCCGACGAGCGAGGAGTTCTCGACGACTTTCACACCGTCCTCACCAATTTTGCGGAACTCGCTCTTGCCGTTGACTTGCAACCAGAGATTGTCGCGGCGGACCTTGAGCTTGCGAAGCTCGAAGAGGAGTTCGGGATCGGATCCGAGGTTCAATTCGATCTTGTCGCCGATGGGGATGTACTTGACGGTCTGTTGAACCAGGTAGGAGAGTCCTTCGCGGCCGTTGTCCCGAAAGACGCGGAAGATGCCGTCCGGCAACGGCGTGGTGCCGAGCTTGCTGGCCACGTCGTTCTTGAGCAGATACATCCGCACCAACTGGTCGCCGTACTCCTGCGGGCGATAGCGATATTCAATCTGGAAGGGAACCTGATTTCCTTCAAAAGACCGCATCCGCTTGCTCCAGCCGTTCTTGATCGTCTCGGTTCCTTCAATGGAGTAAATGAAGTACTCACTGAGCCCTGCCTTGACGATCTGTTTTTCCGCCAGATCCTCACCGGACTTGTCCGCTTCTTTCATCTTCGCTTCGCCCCGCTCGAAAAACTCGTGCGTGGCCTTCTTGCGCAGCTCGTTGAGCCGGCCGTTATCGAGTTTTTTGACGTCGCCCTCGGCAATGCTGGCGAGTTGGGCGATCTTTTCCACGAGGTTAATCGTGCCGACGACCAAACGGACCTGGGCATCTTCGTACTCTTCGCCGCTGCTATTGAAGACTCGGACGAAGCCTTCCAGGCTCATCTGCTTCTCGGCCTTATCCGCGATGCAGAGGTAATCCGCCGACCAGGTGATGCCGCTGGTGAAGTAAGTAATCTGGATTTTGGCTTCGCCGTCCATTTCGCTCTGCACATTCCAGTACAGCATCTGCGGCTTGGCGTGCGGAAATGTCGTATCGACCACTTCCAGCTTGTCCGCACTGGTCAGGAACTGGAGTTCGACGCTGGAGGGGTCGATGAGCGTATTGGCCCAGGAGAACTGGAGCGGGTTGACCCCCTTTTTGAACGTTACCGCCCGAGTCTCGCGGACCAGGGTGATGTCTTCGCTGTTGTAAATCGTGAGTTGGACGGAACTGCGAGCGGGGACGGTGGAGAGGTCGACGTTTTCGGCGCGAAGAGGCGCGACGCACAGTGCGAGGAGCGCTACCGCCAGAATCGTACGCTGATGGCACCTCACGGCTTCACCTCCGCCTTTTCCAGCGTGATGTTGTTCTGCTTGGCGCTGGTTCCCTGCTTGCGGACGATCTCAAAGAGAAGGTCTGCCTTCTTGCCCGCGGGGACTGTGGTGTGCAGTTCGACGGTTTGATAGTCGTGGAGTTTAGGTTCCAGCGAGCTCTTGAAAATGATGTGGCCGGGAATCGTGCGGCGAATTTCCACGTTGATTGGCTTGCTGGAGTAGTTACGGATTCTCTCGGTGAGGATCTCGTGGTCGTCCCAGCCGACGAGGGAGGCGTTCTCTTTCTTGAACGCGCCGTCGCCGCCGATTTTGCGAAATTCGCTGGTTCCGTTGATTTGCAGAATGAGGTCCGTACAGAAGGTGCGGAGCTTGATCAGCTCATGGATGACTTCCGGGTCGCGGCCCAGGTTGAGCTCGATTTTGTCGCCGATGGGGATGTACTTGGTGGCCTGCTGCGTCAGGTACGACAGGCCATCGCGGCCGTTATCGCGGAAGACGCGAACGACTCCATCCGGCAGCGGCGTAGTGCCGAGCTTGCTGGCGACGTCATTTTTCAGCAGGTAGAGCCGGACCAGTTGCTCGCCGTATTCCTGCGGACGGTAGCGGTGCTCGATTTTGAAGAGAATCTTCTGTCCCTCCAATGACCGCATCCGTTTGCTCCAGCCGTTCTTGATCGTCTCGGTCCCTTCGATGGTGTAGATGAAGTACTCGCTGAGCCCTTCTTTGATGATCTCCTTGGGTTTTTCTGCCTTTCCGCCTCCACCCCCCCCAGGCATCCCTCCGGCCATGCCCAAGGTGGCGCTGAGGACCGTCCGCCTCGATTCGCTCAACTTCTCGGCATTCATCGCGGCGACTTGGGGAACCGGAATGTTCGCGAGCTGGGCGATTTTCTCGACGAGGTTGATTTTGCCGACCACGAGGCGGACCTGCGCGTCTTCATACTCTTCTCCGCTACTGTTGAAGACCCGGACGAAGCCTTCAAACGACATTTCCTTCTCATCCTTGTCGGCGATGCAGAGGTAGTCGGCCGACCAGGTGATGCCACTGGTAAAGTAGGTGATCTGGATCTTCGCTTCGCCGTCAAATTCACTGTTTACGTTCCAGTACAGCATCTGCGGCTTAGCGTGGGGGAACGTCGTGTCGAGCACGTCCAGCTTGTCGGCATTGGTCAGGAATTTGAGCTCGACGCTGGTGGGGTCGATGAGGGTGTTCGCCCAAGAGAACTGCAGCGGATTGACTCCTTTCTTGAACGTCACCGCGCGGGTTTCGCGGACCAGGGTGATGTCTTCGCTGTTGTAGATCGTGAGTTGCACCGTGCTCCGGGCAGGGACAGTCGAGAGATCGACGTTTTCGGCGTGGGCAGATCGCAGGCAGATGCCGGCGAGGAGCGCGACGAGGGCGGGACGCAGGAGCGTCCGGGACGTGCGTTCCCACGCGGAGCGTGGGAACGAGGATGTAGATAGGCATTGCATGATGATGATCTCCTTGGTTTGAGTGGCTAAAGCGTTGCGATTACCACTCGTTCTTCAGGATCACATGCAGCTTGTGCTCCTTCTTATCGGCTTTGCCATCTTTGGCCCGCGGCGGGAGCTTGACGTGGAAGACAATCTGGTCGAAGGTGCTCTTCTCCTTGTCGGGACCGCCCTCGAAGGTGGTAAGCTTCCCAAGTTCCCATTCCACGTCGCGGCCGGTGTCGCCGCGGACTTCGTTGCGGATGTGCCGCAGGTTTTCGACGATGTCGAGCGTGACAGCCTGGTCCTTGAAGTTTTCGATCTCGTACTTCAGGACAATTTCCTGATTGAAGACATTGCCGCCGACCCGCTTGTTTTCGTTCTTGTCGATGGTCCGTTTGACGACGACGTCCTGAGCCACGCCCAGATAGAGCTTCATTTCGTCGTCCATCGGCGTGAATTTGCCCCAGTCCTCGCCGAGGAAGGCGGTCGAACCTTCGCCTCCGCCGTCGATGAAGATGCGGACCTTGCCGTATTGCAGCGGGGCCAAGCCGAGGTGGTTCGCCTTGTCATTTTTCAGCACGTAGTGCATCGGCACGCGGAGCTTGTTCTGGGCTCGGTCGAGGTAATCGAACTCCGCCGGATTGCAGGTATAGGTCTTCTTAATCGGCACCTTCTCATACTTCTCCATCAGCATCTCTTTGGTCTCATTCAGGCCGACCGGCTTGAGGAACCGCTTGCCAAAACCGGCCCAAACGCCCGTGTTGCCGAAGGACTCGTTGGCGAAGTTTTGCAGCCGCATGTATTGGGAGAGAGTGAGCGAGGTTTCGTCCTTGGAGGCGACCGCCCGGTAATTGAAGCTCTTGTTGAGGTTGCCGAGCAGATAGCTGACCCTGACCCGGACGCTGCCGGAATCACTGCTGCCGACCGCCCAGATAAGAGCCGCCTCATTGGGGGGATAGCTGACGGAGAGGACCTTCACGTCGATCATTTTCTCGCCGACCGGGGCGATGACCCGGAAGACGATGGTATTGGGGTCAATTTGCGTATTGGCCCAGGAGAAATCGACCTGATTTTCCCCTTTCACCAGCGGCACCACCCGCTCTTCCTCCACGAGCGTGGCCGCGGCATTGTCGAGTTGGATTTCCACCCGCTCCCGGACGGGCAAAGTAATCAATTTCACACGGGCCAGGGCGTCGTCTGGATAGGCAAACAGCCCGGCGAGCGAGCCACCAGCGACGGCGGCGGAAAACAGCATGTTCTTGAGAGGCAACGACTTACGCATAACGAACTCCGGTGAAAAAAGCGGCGGCGCGGGCGGAAAGGCCGCGAAAAGCCTGAGCAAACATACGTTTGTCTGGAAGTTAAGACGGAGGAAGTCGCCGAGTCGTTTCGGGCTCGCGAAAAAAACTCCGCCGGTTGGCTCCCAACTCGCACTTTTTCGCGCCAAATCCTTCTCCGACCTAAAAATCATTCGTCCATGTATTGACTTATGTTCATATAACGTAATAATGCGTACAGTCATCAGGTTTTACCCTGCGAAAGGAGATACACCGATGCTCGCCGCATTTCCCGTCCGCCGCACACCTCCACGAAACTCCCGCCGATCGCGTGCGCCCTTGCGGATTTACTCGCCCCCTGCCGCTGACTGTCCATTACGGCCCGCGGAGCAGGTAGGAGCGCCTCGCTCAGGCGAGGTCCAGCCGATTGGCCAGTTATTGCCGCAGGTGCTGGCGCGGTATTTGTCGCTGAGAACGGAGGAGTAGGTCGTTTGGAGTTGGTGAAGCTCGTAAGGGACGTAACGGCTGTAACAGTCGTGAGGCTGGACTCTTTAGGGCGATCTGGACCTCAATCCTCCGGCTAATGACCTATATTTTTGCGGCAGGGCTGCGCTTGCATTGCAACTGCTGCGTGGCCCGCCGCCTTCCACCGCGAGAACCATCATGCTCAAGCCGATTTTGATAGCCGTCTTCATTAGCGCCGTCATCCTGGTGGAGTGCGCCGTTGCGTACTTGCTCATCCCGAGCACTTCCGACCTGGAAGGCTGGGCGAAGAAGAAAGAGGGGGAGCACGCCGCCGCCGGCGAGCACGCCACCCCCGGCGAGCACGGCCAAAAGGGGAAAGAGGAGCACCAAGGCGAACACTCCGCCGAACACGACGCCGAAGTGGAACTCGGCAAGTTCAATGTCATCGTCCATAAGCCGGTGGAAAACCTGACGATGCGGATCAACTTCCATCTGATTGGCACCGTGCCCGAAAAGGAGCACCTTGAGTTCGAGGGTTTGTACACCAAATGCGAGCACCGCCTGCGGGACCAGATCATCTTTGAGATCCGCAAATCCGAGGTGGCGGACCTTTCCGACCCCGGTTTGGCCTTGCTCAAAAGGAAGATTTTGGCGAAAAGTAACGAGCTGCTGGGGAAGCCCATGCTGCGGACCGTCGTGTTCAGCGACTTCGCCTTCATCGAGCAGTAGCTGCTAGCGTTGACACAAGCCTGTAACAACGGGGTCGGGAGTCTTTGGCGGCATTAGACTTCCGCGAGGCACAAACCATCGCCGCCAAAGACTCCCGACCCCTTTGACTTTCGCCCGGAACGGATTCCATGGCTGAGCCGAGTAAGCTCAACACCGACGAAATCGAAAACCTGCTCCGCGAAGCGCAGGCGGCAGCGGGGATTGCGGACCCGCTTGCTCCCACTGGCAGGCCGCCGCCGAATGCCGGCGGGCCGGCAGTTGCTGCCGCGGCAGAGCATGAGGGGACCGTTGCCGTTGCCACTCGGGCGAGGCCCGCTTTCCCAGCCGGCGAAACCACCCCAGCCGACTTCATCGGCGATGACATCAACTACCTGTTAGCCCAGGCCGAGCAGGCCATCGCTTCGGTCGACCAGCCGGTGGACCCCGCTGTCAGCGGCATTTCCCCGTTTTCATTGCGGGATTTCAACAGCGCTCCGGCCTCGGGCGAAAAAGCGACTATTGAATTGCTCAAGGACGTCGACCTGGACGTGCGGATTGAACTCGGGCGGACGCAGATGTACCTGGAAGACGTCCTAAAACTGCGCCGCGGAGCCGTGGTGCCGCTGGAGAAACTCGCCGGCGACCCGGTGGACATTTTCGTGAACGAGCGGCTCATCGCCCGCGGGGAGGTTCTCGTGATGAACGACAACTTCTGCATTCGGGTGGCCGAGCTGCTGGCGGGCGATGATTTCAAATAAAGTACTCATCACGCTCCGCGTGATGAAAAAGTAGTCCGCTCACTCCGTGAGCGGAAGTGTCCTCACGCGGAGCGTGAGGAATACCCGGAAAGCACGGATGCTTCCTCGCCATCTCCTCTGGATTCTCTTCCTCGCCACGGCGGCCGGCAACGCCGCCGCGCAGGATTCGCAGCGGACCAGCGCCTACGGCCCGCCGTCGCGCCGCGTGATTGAGCCCGCCGCGTTCGCCGATGAAGCTGCCCAGTCCACGGAAGCTCCACCGGCCGCGCGCCTGCACTTGGCTCCGCGTGAAAAATCAACGACCAAAGACCTCGCTCACCCCGCCGCCTCCAGCCCGACGAGCGCCATCACCACCGTGGTGGGCAGTCTGGGAATCGTCCTGGGCCTGTTCGTTGTCCTCGTCTGGTTCTCTCGCCGGTTCGCCCCCGCGGGAACGGCGGCATTGCCCAAAGAGGCCGTGGAGTTGCTCGGACGCACGCCGCTCGGAGGCGCGCATCAGATGCAATTGGTGCGCGTTGGCGCCAAATTGCTGCTGGTGGCTTTGTCGCCGCAAGGAGCGCGGACGCTGACTGAAATCACCTCCGCCGCCGAAGTCGAGCGTCTCAGCGATCTCTGCCGTCGCCAGAAGCCGGACAGCGCGACGGCATCGTTCCGCAGCCTGGTGGACCAAATCGGAGGCGAACGAACCTCGAACAGCTTCGTCGACGGAAATCGCCGCACTCCCGCCGCCGCCACGGCGACCACCCGCACTCGAGCCCCTGCCAGGGCCTAACGTCATGCAACCTCGCCTGCAAACTACCGGCTGGAAATGGATGGCCTGCGCCATCTTGGCGCTAGCTGCGTTCCTGCCACCGCAGGCGGCCGGGCAATCGGGCGGACGATCGAATACTTCTCCGGGCGTCAGCGTCGTTCCTCCCAGCCCGCCCTTGCCACCGACCAGTGACGCCGTCACCGAAATTCTCAAAGGCGGCCCCGAGGAATGGACCAGTCCGGAGCGGCTGAGCTCGTCGCTGCAGATTCTGCTGCTCCTTACTGTCCTCAGCCTGGCCCCCGCCGTGCTTCTGATGACGACGAGCTTTGTCCGCATCATCGTGGTCCTGGGCCTGCTCAAGCAAGCTTTGGGCACGCAGCAACTGCCGCCGAGCCAGGTGCTCACCACGCTGGCCCTGTTCATGACTTTGCTCGTCATGACGCCGACCTGGACCGAGGTCTACAGCGAGAGCATCGGCCCGTACACGAGAGGGGAGATCGCCTCGCCCGAAGAAGCCTTCAATGCCGGCGTCCTCCCCATCAAGCGGTTCATGAGCCGGCAGATTGACCTAGCCGGAAACTCGGGCGACGTGTGGCTGTTCTTCGACTACCTGCCCGAAGAACAGCGGCAGAAAGTCCCCGAAACCTACGACGAAGTCCCGCTCCAGGCGCTGCTTCCCGCCTTCATGCTCAGCGAGCTCAAAATCGCCTTCCTGATCGGCTTTCAGATTTATCTGCCGTTTCTGATTCTCGACATCGTCGTTTCCAGCGTCACCATTTCCATGGGCATGATGATGCTCCCGCCGGTGATGATTTCGCTCCCTCTCAAGCTACTCCTATTCGTCCTCGTCGACGGCTGGAACCTCGTCGTCGGCATGTTGCTCGCCAGCTTCGGCGCGCCGCCTTGACCGAAGAAGTAGGGTGCATGAGTGCAACGAAATGCACGCGTGGTTGGCACAGACAGCATCATAAACCAACGCTTTCCTGTTTCCCATGCTTATTCTGGTTTGACATCCGGTTCCCGCGTGCATTTCGCTACCGCTCATGCACCCTACAGGTATCCCATGGACCCTTCCGACGCCATCTCCCTGACGCAACAGGCAATCACGACCGCGCTCCTGCTCGGCGCGCCGCTGCTGCTCGTCGGCATGGCGGTCGGCCTGCTGATCGGCCTGGCCCAGGCGCTCACGCAGGTCCAGGATCAAACCGTCGCCTTCGTGCCCAAAATCGTCGCCATGTTCATCGCGCTCCTTCTCTGCCTCCCCTGGATGACGCAGAAAATGATCGAATACTCCGAGCTGCTGATTACGAACATTCCGAAGACGATTTCCGGAGGATGAGTGAGTAAGTGAGTAGTGAGTGGTGAGTAGAAATCGTGCTGCCCGCCACGACTCACGACTCACCACTCACCACTCACCACTCACCACTCACTATTTCCCCATGTCCCAGCTTCTCACCACCTACCTCAGCCAGTTCCTGGTCTTCGTGCTGGTGCTGACGCGCGTGGGCTCGCTCCTCATGACGCTGCCGGTGCTGGGGTCGAATTCCATTCCGCTGCAAGTCCGGGCGCTGCTCGCCGTCGCCATTTCGCTGCTTATCACGCCGCTCCACTGGGGCCTTTCCATTCCGCAGCCGGGCAACCTGGTCGATCTCGGTCTGCTGGTGGCTCGCGAAGCCGTGCTGGGGTTGGCGCTGGGCGGGGCGGTGATGATTCTGCTTTCCGGGATGCAGATGGCCGGGCAGGTGATCAGCCAGATGAGCGGGATGTCGCTGGCCGACGTGGTGAACCCGACGTTCGACACCACGGTCCCCATCTTCTCGAACTTGCTGGAAATGCTGGCTCTTTCCATCTTTTTCCTGATGGGCGGCCATCGCGAAGTCATGGACGCCCTGCTCGGCTCCTTTGAATGGATGCCCCCAGGCTCAGGGCATCTCCCGAGCGACCTTTCCACCGCTCTTTCTGCCGTCGCCTCCCACAGCTTCGAGACCGGCATCCGGGCGTCGGCCCCCGTGATGGTTTCGCTGCTCCTCGCCATTCTCATCATCGCGCTCATCAGCCGCACGCTGCCGCAACTGAATTCTCTGGCCATCGGCCTGAACCTCAATGCCCTCATCGCCCCGGCCATCCTCGCCTTCTCCCTCGGCTCAGCCGCCTGGGTATTCCAGCAGGAAGCGACGGGGATTGTCGAGCACATTACGCAAGTATTCATCAACGGGAAATAGTTCAAGGTTCCAAGTTCAAGGTTCAAAGTTGACGACCTTGAATTCCAACCTTGAACCTTGAACCTTGAACTACCAACCTTGAACTGACGCATGGCTGAAGAATTTGGCGACAAGACGCACGAAGCAACTGCCCATCGCCGCCAACAGGCGCGCGAGGAAGGGCAAATCGTCAAAAGCCAGGACCTGGCGTCCGCCGCTTTGCTTGTCGCAGCCGTGCTGATTCTCGGCTACTTCGGCAACTCGATGGCCCAGAGCATGGGCCGCGTGACACAGGAACATCTGGGCGGCGAGGCCTGGCTTCGTCTCGACCGCCAGGATCTGGCCAACCGCAGCCTCCAACTCACCTGGGAGCTCGGCAAATCGCTGGTCCCCGTGCTCGGCCTGGTCATGCTCGCCGGCATCCTCGTCCACATGGGGCAAGTCGGCTTTCTGTTTCTGCCGCAGAAACTTGCGCTCGATATCCAACGGATCAATCCCCTCTCGAATGCTTCGCGCATTTTCTCGATGACCGGGGCCGTGCATCTCGGCTTCGGGCTGCTCAAAATCGGCGTCGTCTGTGTCGTGGCGGCGTGGAGTCTGTGGGGCGAGCGCGGGCGGCTGATGCTGCTGATGGACCAGTCGTCGGGAGAAATCGCGGCCTACATGTTCTCCGTGCTGTTCTGGACCTGCCTAAAGATCGGTGCGGCCCTGCTCGTGCTGGCCTTGTTCGACTACGGCTTTCTCTGGTGGAAGCAGGAAACGGACCTGCGAATGACCACGCAGGAACTGCGCGAGGAGCTCAAGACCCAGCAAGGGGATCCGCAGATCGCCGCCCGCCGCAAGGCAGTCCAGCGGCAGCTCGTGATGGGCCGGCTGTCGAGCACGGTGCCCAAGGCGGATGTGGTGGTCACCAACCCAACCGAGCTGGCCATCGCCTTGCAGTACGACCCGGAAAAAATGGCCGCTCCCATCGTCATCGCCAAAGGAGCCGGCGTCCTGGCCCAGCGGATCCGCCGCCTGGCCTTGGAAAGCGGCATCCCCATCGTCGAACGCAAAGAGCTGGCCCGCGCGCTCTACCAACACGTCGACATCAACCACCCCGTCCCCGCCGAGCAATACGCCGCCGTCGCCGAAGTGGTGAAATACGTCTACCAGCTCAAGGGGAAGGCGCTGCCCGGAGCGCGAGCGGCGGCGTGACGTGCGCCTTGGCAGGCGGGGCTTGCCAGGGCAAATCCTTTCCCTTAACTCCTCCTCGACCTCGCTTCCCTCGTCACCGCCCTATAAGCGGCTGAACCACGCTCCTTGATACCGGTTTTCTGATACACCTTTCGCCTGTATCAGCATCAACCGTCCGCCTGCAAACCATGGTCCCGCAGGGACTTCCGCCACAATGCACGGCGTGTTTCAGGCATCCGCAGCCATTTTCTTGATACCGCCCAACCCACCCCATTCCGGGGGATGTATCAGCGATTTTATAAGCTGTTTTTCAAACACACTTGCACAATCGCCCAGCCTCTTAGCGGCACGTTTTCTTCCCTTAGTAGCCAGCACACTCCGTGTGCTGGCCTGTCCGCTCACGGAGTGAGCGGACTACGCTTACGACCAAATTGTCAGAGAGCATACCATCCTTAGCCTCGCGCGCAGCTCCGCCGCCTGTTCCCGTATTGTATACAATTGTTTCCATGCGTCAAGGGGTGCCGCCAAATATTCTTGCCCTGCGGCGCTGGGCTGCACCCGAACACTAACCCGAAGCGCCAGTTTTGGTGTTGCGCTATCGTTCGTAAACTCTCCTGAGCCGCGAAGCGGCGGCATTGAGTAGCCGTGGGCGTAAGCCCACGGAAAACGCAACAATTCCCATCCTGAGCCCCGCAGGGGCGGCACTCCCCGCACCGGAGTACCGCCGCCTCGGGGCTTTCAGAAGTCTTTCCGTCGCAATTCCGTGGGCTTACGCCCACGGCTATTTCGTACCGCCACTCCGTGGCTCAAATCCAGACAAATGCCAGTGCCAGCGCAACATCAAAACTGCCACTTCGGGTTCGTGGTTGGTAGCGTCCTAATTTGAATTCTTGGGCGGATTTGGGGCGGGTGCTGGAGAGTTGCGCAGTGGCCAAGTAAGCGAAAAACTTATAGGGGGCCCACTGTCATCCATCGTGCTCCGAAGTCGTTTGATTTCTGCTGCCTGCCTGCTCCTGTCCAACCACCACGCCACCCCCAGGGCCACAATCACCGTCACCAGCAGCAGGTCGCGGATGGAGAATTTCATGAGGTGGCGTCACTTATGGGCCTTATCGGATTTTAGTGCGGGGTCAAACTCGGGAAAAACTAAGAGCCGGACAATGGAATCCACAGGGTCCATGTTTCCCGAGACCGGCTCATATCTCCCGTCCTTCCGCTTGCGGAGATAAAGTAGATACTGGGGCTTGGTTGGCGCGCCGTGCGCGACTGAGACGGCCGCCGTCCCCATAACGGCGAAGGACGGACCATTTCCCAGCGTCGATTTTAGATCTGCCCGGTAGCGGAAATGGACGAACTTGATCCCCTTCTTCTTAGCTTTATCTTGAATCACTGGCTCGCCTTCTTTACTCTTAAGGACTGATTCCACATCTAACTCGGATTCGTATTGCTGAAGGTACTCTGGCAGAAAGGCATCGGAGTTTTCGGTTTTCCTCGGTTCAGAAGAAGTGGCGACCACCACAGTATCCGCCTCATCGAAAAGCTCTTGCTGCGTCCAGTCACGAACTGGACGAGCCACAGAGGGCGATATTGCAACGCCAAGCAATAGGGATAATCCAAGGGCAGGCAATACGAGCAGGTCGCGGATGGAGAATTTCATGGGGGCATCGGGCAAAATGCTTGTCTTTACCGCTCCTTTTCTTCTTTGAACGCTCTCAGGCTTGTGGCTTCGCGGCTTAATTTGAATTCAGGTCCAGGGGCGAAGTATTGCACGTCATCCACGCCGCTCCAGCTTGAAGGCATGGGGTCGGGTTCTGCAAATAGACGCGTGGCGATAGTTACTCCGCCGGCAATAAGTGGCGGCAGCACCAGCACGGCAATCATCAGGCTCCGCAGGCTGTACTTCATGGGAGTCTATTGTAGCGGGGCAATCTCCACGTCGCCTACTTCAACTTCTGCGGGGGGCCAGGAACGATGCGGATCACGCCCGCTAGGGCCTCTGGAATCACGCCCCGGCTGTGGACGTTCAACGACTTGTTGGCGTAGCCGGATTCGGGGCGGGTTCTGAAGAGTTGGGCACCCAATCGATTACCCCGCTTTTTGCTTGCCCAAAGAAGCCGTGATCGACTCTTAGTCGCTTATTCTCTGCCGCCAGCCTGGACCTATCCAGCCACCACGCCACGCAGACGGCCACGATCACCGTCACCAGCAGCAGGTCGCGGATGGAGAATTTCATGGGGGCTACGGGATTGTCAATTGCTGTTGGATGGAGCCTATGCTCGCCGCGAAGTCTGCATCGTATTGGTACTCGACTCGGACGAAAACGGTCTTGCCGCGTATCGGCGAGGGAGTGGTGGGGGGCGGCGGAATCTCCTGCCGTGCAGCCATGTTGCCGCCCTGCGGAAGTACACCATAAGTGATCGCGTGCCCCTTTTCATATGGCAACTTGATTCGCCACAAAACCACGCCCTGATTGTCAGCAACTTCAAAACCGAGAAGGCCATTGACGTCATAATGGGGGATATGGAACACCACGTCATTGCCTTCAACTTTGGCCGAAACGCTCACCACGGGATGTTGCCCGCACCCTCGAAAATAGACGAATAGCACGCTGGTGACGATAAAGACCCCAATCATCAGGTTTCGCAGGCTGTACTTCATCGCGCTAGTCCTTTGGCGGATTTAGAATGGCTCATTCTGCAGGAATTGGCTCGTCGAGCACCTTCCAATCCACGTCGTGCGTTTTGCGGTGATAATGGACCAGCACGCCTGCCGCAACAGTCGCGTCTTTGAAGAACTCTACGTCCTTGTTCAGTTGCTCACACTCAAGCTTTGCAGTCGCGAGCACTGACCTGCTCCTCTCCGCTGAGAGAATGGCTGCACGCCGACCTGCGTCAACGGCCTGATAATGAAGCCGCCACGCTACGACCAGGGCTGCGATCACCGTCACGAACATTAGGTCGCGGATGGAGAATTTCATGGGGTTGGCTTGAGAGGAGGTGGCGCATCGGAACTGGGTGTTTTATCCGTTGATTCATAGGTCGGTGCATTGCGCACATTTCCCCAAGCAGTCATTGCGGCCCAACCGACGAGCGCCCCGATGACTCCACCTGTCAGCCATCCGATCTCGGACTCACCACCTCCGTGATCATAGGAGCCTTGTGTGAGCGGGTCCCCAAGACAGCAGCCAAAGGCAGTGCAAAAGAGCATAATCACCGTGCTCGTCAGCACACGCGGAAAACTCTGTCGCGTTAGCAGGAGCGTTGCCGTGCTCGCGGCGACGGCAGTCGCGATGGCCAGGACCGAGTAGACCAAGACGTAAGGACGTACGTAGTGGCAGCGGGCTCCCCAGGTCACCAGCAGGTAAAGATACCAGCCCGCCAAGGCAGCAATTGCTCCTATCTGGAGAACCTTTGCAATCATCAGGCTCCGCAGGCTGTCCTTCATGAAAGTCTATTGTAGCGGGGCAATCTCCACGTCGCCTACTTCAACTTCTGCGGGGGGCCAGGAACGATGCGGACCACGCCCGCTAGGGCCGCTAGAATCACGCCCCGGTTGTGAACGTTCAACGACTTGCTGGCGTCGCCGGATTAGCCCCGTCACTCTGGCGGGGCTTTTTGCTGCGCGGGTAGAATAGAGAGTATGAGTGATGCGGAAGCCGAAAAGATGCACCGAGATATTTATCAACTCTTCGACGAGTTTTTCCAGAGGAGCAACAACGGTGCAATGCCGGGCGACGGAACCTGGGGGGACTTTATCAAGCTCGCGACATCCCTTGCGGAACGGTATGAGTCTGCTGGATTTCCAGACTCGGCAGAACACTTGCGGCAGTTTATTGAGTGCTTGGAAACTGGAATCGCTCCTGTATGTCCCTAGTTATTAGGCATCAAGGATTTTCAATTTGTACCACTACCGGCTTCGCGGTTCAGGGCGAGATTGTGGCGCTGTCACGCAGGGTGCGCTCGAAGAATCGTGGGCCGACGGGCTGCGCTCGGCTACCGCTTCGCAGTGCAATCTCCACGTCACCTACTTCAACTCTTGCTGGCGGCCTGGGGAAATGCGGGTGACGCCCGCTAGGGCCTCTGGAATCACGCCCCGGTTGTGGACGTTCAACGACTTGCTGGCGTAGCCGGATTAGCCCCGTCACGCTGGCGAGGCTTTTTGCTACGCGGGCTGGTAGAATTGGGGGCATGATTGGAATCTCCCCGACTCCCCCGATTGTCATCGTCGCTTTCATTCTCGCAGTCTGGTACAGCGTGGCACCACGGCGCGAAGGAAAGATAAGTCTCTCGGCATGGGTCTGGCTTGCAACGACCGTTGTTTTCTTCATTGTCCGTCGTGGCCTTTGAGGCCGCTGCCCATGACTTATCAAGTGGGTCGGCAAGATTTTTCTGAGGCCAATCGGCCGGCAGTTTGGAGTCGGGATGCCGCCGGGTTCATCCCGGCGGAGGTTCACCTTCAGCCTAGAAAAAGAGCAAGAAATGTCGCTGGGATGCCCCCCGGCTTGTCCGGGGGGAGGCTCACCCACTTCCTCAACATCGAGCGCGAGGTATGAGGTGAAACTCCGCCGGGATGAACCCGGCGGCATCTTGCGGATCTTGCTTCCGGTTTTCTAGGTGGGTGGTGAAACTCCCCCCGGACAAGCCGGGGGGCATCTTATCTCATAGGCCCAAAGCGAAAAACAAAGACTGGCGAGTCGGGCTAGTGTTGAACCCTCCGCCCGGTTCTGGACGGCCTGGAACGGCCATCCTACGATAGTGGTTTCTTCAGCCACATCATCGCATTTCAAAAGCAACTCACATGAAGCTGGCAGGCAAATCGGCTCTGGTAACGGGAGGCGGCAGTGGGATCGGGCTCGGCATCGCCCAGGCGCTCGCGGCCGAAGGCTGCCGCGTGGCTATCGCCGGCCGCCGCGGCGAAGTACTCCGCGAAGCAGCCGGGGCTTGGATGCATCAGCCGCCGATGCTGACGCACGAAGTGGATGTGGCGGATCGCCAAAGCGTCCTCAAGTTGTTCGCCTGGCAGGAGAAGGAGCTCGGCCCGCTCGATTTCCTCGTCAACTCCGCCGGCATCAATATCAAGACTCGCAGCATGGCCGCGATGACCCCCGAGCAGTGGGACCACGTCATGCAGGTCAACGCGACCGGCGTCTACAACTGCATGTATTTTGTCCTGCCGCAGATGCGGAAGAAAAAAGACGGCGTCATCGTCAACATCTCCTCCACCTCCGGCAAACGGGCCGGGGCCCTGGGCGGCATCGCCTACAACGCCAGCAAGTTCGCCGTCACCGCCCTGGGGATCGCCGCCGGCAGCGAGGAAATCCCCAACGGAATCCGCATCACCAACGTCTACCCCGGCGAAGTTAACACTCCCATTCTCGAACATCGTCCCGCGCCGGTCAGCGACGAACGCAAAGCCAAAATGCTCCTGCCCGAAGACGTCGCCCAACTCGTCCTCGCCATTGTCCTGCTTCATCCAAGGGCGCATGTGCCGGAGATAGTCATTACGCCGCTGGTGCAAGAATGGATGTAGGGGGAAATTCCGAAATTCAAATGGCGAATGACGAATGGAAGTGGTGGGAAAAGACGCCTTCACATTCGTCATTCGGAATTCGGACTTCGTCATTCGGAGAAAAGCCATCATGACCTCCCGCGCCGCCACCGAGTATCGCTACGAAAAGCTCACCTGGCCGGAAATCAACGACGCCATCGACCTCGGCAAGGTCTGCGTCCTTCCTTGCGGAGCCGTCGAGCAGCATGGGCCTCATCTGCCGCTGGATGTGGACCTGGTTTGCCCCGGCGGGATTGCCAAGGGGACGGGGCTGGAGATTCCCGACAAGATGCTCGTGCTCCCCATCGTCGCCTACGGCTATACCGGGCACGTCATGGACTTTCCGGGGACGATCAACAACGACTTCGAGCACTTCATCCATCATGTGCTCGACATCACCAAGTCGCTGGCGTACCACGGCTTCAAGAAGATCATCCTGCTCAACGGCCACGGCTCGAACATGCCGAACCTGGACCTGGTGGCTCGCCGCACAAATCTGGAAACCGACGCGGAGTGCGTTTGCACCGCATGGTGGAACCTGTTGACCGTGGACAAGGACTTTCTGCCGAGCTGGCGCGAAAGCAAATTCCCCGGCGGCTGCGCCCATGCTTGCGAGCTCGAAACTTCGCTCTATCTCTATCTGGACGGCGACAACGTCCGCAAGGACTTGATCAAGAGCGGTGACATTAGCTTCCACGAGGACCAGAGTCCCTTCATGTGGGTGGACCTGTTTGGCGCTGGCCCCTCGACCGTCATCTCCTGGACCAGCAGCTATTCCGAAACCGGCGTGCTGGGCGAAGCAGAGCTCGCCACCGCGGAAAAAGGCCGCCGCGCCTATGAGGAAGCGGTCAAGCAGTTCGTCCGCTTCATCACCTGGTGGAAGGAACGCCCCAA